>JBMFQR010000079.1:0-501 GCA_049968515.1 Brevinematia bacterium | reverse complement strand
GTATTTGATCAGCGCCAAAATAAAACAAATGAAACAGCTGTTTTCCGAAAAAAAAATTCTATTTTTGTTTTTTTCTTTACATTAATCAATTTAAATTTTAATAAAAATTAGATTTATATTTATTATATTGTTCGAAATAATAAAATGCAGTCAATTCGTCAAAAAACAAATTTTTTTTCATTAAAAATATTTAAATATTTATTTATTTCAATGTTTGATTAGATCAATTTCTCTAGTCGTCCTGATCATAACCGTATATATTTTGATGGGTCTCCGGTGCTTCGTTCTGGGTGTTACAAACGTATGACCAAAAACAATATACACTTTGCCAATGCATTGGCGACGTGTATAATAAAAATAATAAGAAATAAAAATAATTTTTTATTTTATAAAAATTTAAAAAAAATTCCGACTGTTTAAAGTGCTTATTTTTGTATTTTATTTAATTATAATTATTATTTAATTATTTTTAAATTTTTTCCTTTCGTAGCCTTTAAACAA
>JBMFQR010000078.1:0-503 GCA_049968515.1 Brevinematia bacterium | reverse complement strand
AATGCCAACTACCGAGAATTTGAAATGAGCTGCCAGTCCATGTGATGGATGCCGTGACGGCTAGTAAGAGGAAGGCGAATTTGAAGCGGTTTTTGGTAGAAGAACAAAAGGCGAATGTTTAATAAATAAAATTTATAAATATAAAAATAATAACTAAATGAAAACCTGTAATATTGTTTAACGTAAAAAATGTTTAATTAAATGTTGATAAAAATTGTAATGAGATAATTGTACACCAAGCAGCAACACACAAAATTGTTCCGGTAGTTACTGTATTAGATAAATTAATTTTTCTGCAGACAAGCCTTGTATGGCCTTGCAAGAATCATTGTAAAACACGTAATTTTGTAACTAAATTCGAATAAAAAAAAAAATAAAAAAAATAATAAATCAAAAAATCTGTTATACTCAATTTCAACAAATTATGAAGATACTTGAGGTTAATTTGGCGTAATTCGCTAAATAGGTGAACAGTAGGTGCCAGAAATATTGGTCGGATCCGT
>JBMFQR010000077.1:0-504 GCA_049968515.1 Brevinematia bacterium | reverse complement strand
CTGTTTATGTATACTAAATCTCCTGCAAAAAGAACTTTTTCGTCTGGTATAAAAACGACTATGTCGTTGTTTGTGTGGGCAGGAGTCATAGAAATGATAGAGATTTTATACTCTCCTACCTGAATTTCCTTTTTATCTGTAATCTCAATATCTGCAGGGATAAGTTTAACAGACTTATAAAGCCCACCAAACCTTTTGTTAGACTCTTCTAATACCATCTTTGATTCTGGAGATTTGTAAAACTCGTTTAAATTTTTATGGGCTATTACAGTAGCTCCAGCTTCTTTGAATGTAGATGCTCCATACCAATGGTCAGGGTGGTAGTGGGTGATTATAAGGTATTTTACAGGTGCTTTTTTTACTTTCATAAGCTCTTTATAAAACTCTTTTGATAGTTCAGGTGTTGAAAGACTGTCTATTACGACCCATCCTTCTTTTGTGAGTATTGCGTAAGCGTTTGACATAAAGCCTTTGTTTTCTAAAGATGGAAGACCATCAACGCCA
>JBMFQR010000076.1:0-509 GCA_049968515.1 Brevinematia bacterium | reverse complement strand
GCTCAAAGACAAGAGTAATCATGCTCTAAAAATATTCAGATAATTGTTATTTAAATTATATTAATGATTATGATGATAATAAATACTATGGCAGTAATTATAATAATATAACAATTATAAACGAAACATCATGAATAACTAAAAGTAACAAAATAACAAGTTATTGCGTGTACAAATTAGTTCGGTCCGTTTTCAAAAGATGGCTCTGGCTGTTATGAAAATTGAATATTAACAGCTGATGTCGATAGTTTCAGCGAGGTTAGACATCTGTCAATAAAATTCAGTTCATATTGCTTCGGGTTTTATAATAAAAACCTTGTTTTTCACCGAGTTAATTATGAGCAATTTTGTGATAACTAAGCAGCATTTGAAGGAGGTTTTAGTTTTCTGTTTTAATTGGAAGAAAGTTGCAGCTGAAGCGCATCGAATGCTTGTGGAAGTTTATGCTGACAATGCTCCAACTGATAAATCATGTAGGGAATGGTTCCGACGTTTCAAGAATGGAGATT
>JBMFQR010000075.1:0-509 GCA_049968515.1 Brevinematia bacterium | reverse complement strand
CTAAATACGGAGGAAATTCCAAGAATAACTGCAATATTAAACAAAACACTCCCAAGGGCGTTGCCTAAAGCTAAAGATCCTTTACCCTGAAAAGAGGATATTATAGAGACACTTATCTCTGGAAGAGTAGTTGCTATACTTGCAAGAATAGCTCCCACAATAAAATCACTTATATTTTTTTAAGAACAAATTCCTCAAAATTTCTTCTAAAAAGTTGAGAGAGATCCCTCTCTATATCTTCTTCTTTTAAAATCCAACCTGATTTTATCAAATCAAGATATTTCTCATAAACCACTTTCTTAATAATTTCTTTACTATTCTTCCACTTGTAAATAAGCTGTTCTAATACCCTGGCATCAGAATGCTGAGGAATAAAAGAAAAACCAAGAAGCTCAATTCTCATCTTAGTTATTTCCTCAATAAGACTGGGAGTGTTTAAAAACCACCAACATCCAAAGATCATTAAATTCTTAAATTTTCTTGCAGTTACACATAGTTCATATTGATTC
>JBMFQR010000074.1:0-517 GCA_049968515.1 Brevinematia bacterium | reverse complement strand
GTAAGACCTTTATTAGTACCTATAGGTGCAGCAAGTGGCATAACTGCGGCACATCCAACATCCTCAAGCTTTTTTGCCAGCACCGGATCTGCATTTATATATGGCAAGACGACAAAACCTTCTTTTACAAGTATATTTGCTGCCTTTAAAGTTTCATCCGGATCCGGCAATAGATACCTCGGATCAGGTGTAACCTCAAGCTTTACCCAGTTCGATAATCCCATCTCTCTTGCGAAGGAAGCAGTTCTAACAGCCTCTTTATGATTTGTAGCTCCAGAGGTATTGGGAATTATAAAAATCTTCTCTGGATTCAAAACCCTTAATATATCGGAATTGTCTTGATTCTTTAAATCCACCCTCCTTATTGCTACAGTTATAGCTTCAGCTCCTGATTCTTTAAGACAAGCAAGCATTATTTCATCTGAAGGGAATTTACCACTCCCTATCTTATTATATTTGTCAAGTTTTTTTTCAATATTTTTTTAAAAAATTTTTTAACCTTCCGTTTTTCCCTATC
>JBMFQR010000073.1:0-533 GCA_049968515.1 Brevinematia bacterium | reverse complement strand
GGGAGATAATATTTTTGGCCAGCTTGGAACTGGAGATAATAATGACACAAACACATTTTTGCAGGTATCGTGGTAGAGAAGTTTTTTGTGTCATTGTGTTGCGAAAGCAACACCATGACACAAAAAAATCTAAATAAATTAAAAAGTTAGTTTTTGTCTATCGGGATACAGTATTGTAGTTTTTTGTCGACTTTGACAGCTATTAGGGTTTAGTTTCTTATTTTGCAGGGAGTTAATTTTTCAAAATGGAGAAAATTGTCCCTACATTCGAGTTTAATGCCTCTTTTATCTATCTCTTCTTTATCTAATTTTTTTTCTTTAATCTTGTTTCAAGCTCATATCACTACTCTGAATCACATAATAATCAAACTTCTTTACCCTAAATCTGTCAAAGTAGGGACATCTGGGTTCAATATATTCAAAGCTTGATGTAAATAATAAGAGTGAGTTTTTAACTTTATCAAGAATTATCAGATTGAAAAGTTCAGATATAATTCATTTCTATTTTTCAATATTAAATCAGCTTCTCAAAG
>JBMFQR010000072.1:0-539 GCA_049968515.1 Brevinematia bacterium | reverse complement strand
AACAGAAACAGGGCTCAGTTTGAGAAACTTGGCATGAAGGCAGATCAGATAAAGAGATATGCTGAGCAGGATATATACAATAGAAAAGTTCAGGAGTGGATTGCCCAGTTTGTGGCTTCAAAAAAAGAAGAGTTTAAACTTGAGAAAAACAAGGAGGCTATTGAAAAGCTTGGTATTTCTACTTCATTGCCACAACTTAACTTACAGAATTTACCACAAAAATAAATATTAGATTTTAAAAGTTATCACGGTAGAGCTTTTCTACCGTGATAACAGATTATTTCTTTTCGCACTCTTTTCAATTCATTTTTTGATAGTATGATAAGAATAATAGATTATAGGATGGATTTTTTAACTGGTAGCCTTATCATTCCCGACCTTGAAATTGTCAGTAATGGCATTTCATTAATTGTTGGGGATAACGGAATAGGGAAAACTTCATTTATTCGTTCGATACTGAGAATAAATACAGAATATAAAGGAAAAATTTATATAGAAGAAATCGAAAACACAAAGCTGACAAGAAAAGAAATATCTGG
>JBMFQR010000071.1:0-540 GCA_049968515.1 Brevinematia bacterium | reverse complement strand
ATTTCTGCTTGGGAAGAGCTTATTATGAAACTGGGCAGATAGGCCTTGCTATTGATAATCTTAAAAAGGCAGAGTCTTATGCAACAAAAGATGATGAATTAATGGTTATTTATACTTTTCTTGGAATTAATTATGAAAAAAAAGGTGATTTAGACAACTCCCTTTTTTATCACAGTAAAAGCCTTAATTTAGCAAAAAAACTGGGAGATAGAAAACAAGAGGCACATGAACTTAATAACATAGCAATTATTTTTTATAAAAAAGGGGAACTTGATAAGGCATTAGAATATTACGAAGAATCCTTAAGGTTAAAGACAAATGAAAAAGATAAAGCCCCTACTTACAACAATATAGCAAATATCTATGTGAATAAAGGTGATTATAAAAGGGCTATTGAATACTATAAAAAAGCGATTGAGATAGATGAGAGATATGGAGATTATCACGGAAGTGGTAGAGTATGCTAAACCTTGGGGATACTTATAGAGAAGTTAAAGACTTTAAAAATGCTTATTATTACCTTTCCGAGGGTCTTAAAAG
>JBMFQR010000070.1:0-545 GCA_049968515.1 Brevinematia bacterium | reverse complement strand
AATTTAAAATATAAAATTTGGGCAGATTATGAATTCAATTTAAGAGTATGGAAAAAATCAAAACCAAAATATGTTGATATTATATTAGCTATATATAGTAGAGAAGGAATATCTTCTAAAAGCATAGATGAAAAATTTTTAATAGATTCGCCAGCTTTAATAAGGAAATATTTTGGCACATTATATTGGACATATTATAAAAGGCTGTTTGAAAAATAGTAAAATATCTTCCCAAAAGGAAGAGAAAGGTTAAAATGGAGAACAAAAAATATAAACAAATTGTAAAGTTCATAATAGAATACATTGAAAAAACCTCGAGATACAGCAGATACATAAAAAAAGAGGAAGACCAGCCGTCTACCACACAAAGCTTATTCTCACTGCCCTTATCCTCAAAACCTTCCTCAAACTCTCTTTCAGAGACACTCAAGACTTACTTGAAGACCTATTCCCAGATAAACCCATACCAGACTTCTCTACACTCTTCTACAGGTTCAAAAACCTCGATAAACAATTAGTTGAAAACCTCATAAAAGACCTTGCAG
>JBMFQR010000069.1:0-574 GCA_049968515.1 Brevinematia bacterium | reverse complement strand
AGGATTCTCTCCCTGCTCCCCAACCCGTCACTTATCACTGAGTAGGATATGGTCCTGTATTTCCTTCTGAATCTGTTTTTATTATGTAAAAATCAGCAGATCCTGCACCAAAAGAATTTGTCGTTCCTGCAACTATATATCCTCCATCTTTTGTTTGCTGTATGGAAGAAGCCCAATCATAATACTCTCCTCCATAGGTTTTCTCCCAAACCTTATTCCCATTACTATCAAGCTTTATTATGTAAAAATCAGCAGATCCTGCACCAAAAGAATCTGTCCATCCTGCAACAATATATCCTCCATCATTCGTCTGCTGTATTGAAGAGGCCTCATCACCAGAATCGCTTCCTCCATAGGTTTTTTGCCAGACTTGCTGTGCATGTGGTGGAGTTGTATCCTTTTTAGGTGCACATCCTGAAATTAAAAGGGAAAAGATAAGGAAAACTGAAAGAAGAAGAAAAAATTTTCTCATTCCTCTTTCACCTTCTTTCTTAACTAAATTAAGATGAGATAAGTAGGATAAAAGATTTAAATTGTGGTTTATTTTAAGCTATATGCCCTAATTTTATCCTTT
>JBMFQR010000068.1:0-582 GCA_049968515.1 Brevinematia bacterium | reverse complement strand
GATAGGAGGGAGTAATATGGAAATAAGTTTAACTATAAACAACAAAAAAATAAGTGTAGAAGAAGGAACTACAATTCTTGAAGCAGCAAAAGAAAATAATATTTTGATTCCCAATCTCTGTCATCTGGAAAATGTACACAGTCTTGGTTCATGTCGTATGTGTGTGGTTGAGGTAGAAGGTTCAAAAAACCTTGTGGCTTCATGTATTACTTCTGTCAGAGAAGGAATGGTTGTCCGAACAAACACAAAAAGGGTAAAGAATGCTGTTAGAGTTATCTATGAGCTTTTGATGTCTGATCATCCAAGGAATTGTTTGAACTGTGTAAGAAATCAAAATTGTGAATTTCAAAAGTTAGGCGAAATTATACAGATAGATGAATGCAGGTTTGAGGGAGAAAAGTCCAAGAATTACATTGATGACACAAGCCCTGCCATCGTAAGATATGCTGCAAAATGCATTTCCTGCAGAAGGTGTGTGACTGTATGTAATGAAATCCAGGGTGTAGGAATTCTGAACATTCAGAACAGAGGATTTAATTCTGTCGTGGCACCTGCAGCAGAGCAATCTTTCAACAATGTGAA
>JBMFQR010000067.1:0-609 GCA_049968515.1 Brevinematia bacterium | reverse complement strand
AACAAATCAACGAATTTTTACTAATTTTTTATTTATTTATATATTAATTAAACACTTCGGCAAGAGTAATTTCGAGCACTGTCTTCGTTTGTTTAACTTAGTGCGTACATCGAACGTAATTAATAATTTAAACATATTAGGGGAAATTATTTTAATTTAAATAGAAAATCTAAATAAAAACCAGATAGATGTAATAGTCAGCCAAAGTCGACTACATAATACCCATCAGTCATTTGGACTGATTGACAAATTTTTTTTTTATTCTATAATAGTTTGAATTTTGATTTTAGATGAGTTTATACCTGGTTACTGTTTGCTTTTATTTTTCTTCAAAACACAAAGTTGTAAAGTTGTTTTGCTAATTGTCATGGTATCAATTTAGAATTATTTATAGAAATTTCTATGGGAGGTACCCGAAGTTATGGACCGATTGGGCCCATTGTCGAACTTGTCCTTAATTTTCAAAAAAGATGCCACAAACCAAATTTAATTATTATAGCTCAAAATTTACTCGAGTTATCGTGCTCACAGACGGACGGACAGACGGACAGACGGACATCACTCAATTGCATTTTTTTTCGATTCTATGAATATGTCTCCAAGAAACAT
>JBMFQR010000066.1:0-624 GCA_049968515.1 Brevinematia bacterium | reverse complement strand
GCTATCTCTTCTTTTCAGCTTTGATATGTGGGCTGGATAAAAATTGAATAAAAAAAATTTTTACTTTATAATAAAACCTATGGAATTTAAAAAGCGTTTTTTTCATATAATTGAATCACAGCAGTTTTCACGGGAAGATCTGGATTTGATCTTTTCAATGGCCAATGAGATGGAGAAGTTGTCTCATCAGGAAACTGTTCTGAAAAACAAGATACTCATTACCCTTTTTTATGAACCATCTACAAGAACGAGATTATCCTTTGAGGCAGCAATGATAAAACTTGGCGGAAGTGTAATATCGACCGAAAATGCAGCAAGCTTTTCATCAGCTGCCAAGGGTGAGACGCTTGAAGATACTATAAGAGTGCTTAATGGCTATGGGGACGTAATTGTAATAAGGCACTATGAAACAGGAGCTGCAAAAAGGGCTGCAGCGGTTTCAGAAATTCCGGTGATAAATGCGGGTGATGGAGTAGGTCAGCATCCGACTCAATCCCTTCTTGATCTATACACAATAAAAAAGGAGCTTGGAAGGATAGATGGAATAAGTGTTGCTTTAGTTGGCGATCTTGCCAATGGAAGAACGGCAAGATCTCTTGCCTATTTGCTTTCAAAATATAATGA
>JBMFQR010000065.1:0-641 GCA_049968515.1 Brevinematia bacterium | reverse complement strand
TGGCTTCAGGGTGTACTTTTGTGTTCGTCATAAAATCTTCTTCCCTTTTCAGTTATTTCCCATATACCTCGCGTGGAATTGATTGCCAGCAGACCTTCATCTACCATTGTTTGCCTTGCCCATTGAGCAGTATTTTCCCATCGCTTCTGTTTTGGATTAGAAGGAAGGGGTTTATAATCATATTCATTTAAAATATTCTTCATTTTATCATGCACAAGCTTTAAAACATCTTTCATTTCTGCTTTTCCACCGAGTTCAATAAGCGATTCTAAAATGGGTATTACAAATTTATCCGTAGGAGTTCTCAATCCCTTTTTCAACCTGCCTTTCACTTGCCTTTTTCGAATTTCAGAAGAGATTCCTTCACTAAAAATCGTCTGCCATTCCTTTTGAAGGGATTTAACCTTTTCCCTGAAAGATTTGAGACGGTCGCCACGTTCAATAAGTGACTTTGCTTTATCAAAATCTTTGGCTTTAAAAGCCTCTTCCCCTTCCTTGCTTATGACATTAAAGACCTCTTCAATCTCCTCAAGCAAGATTTCAAAAGCAGTGTTAACTTCGTTTTTATTTATAATTATTTTCCTCCTTCAATTATCTTTATCTCTTCCGTTAAATTATAAATTATAAACCAATTGATCAAT
>JBMFQR010000064.1:0-727 GCA_049968515.1 Brevinematia bacterium | reverse complement strand
TTAGTTCAAATTGTGTTCAAATGATACAATTTAACAATTCTAAGAACCCCAAAAAAAAATGGGCGTAATCGTTCCATAATTTTTAAAACCCCTCATAGATCCATCACAAACGGAATGACCAAATCTTGATTTTTCTGACACATTTTTAAATGTCTGCACTTAATTACGCTCATTTTTAATACGCTCACAAATTTAATTCATATGGATCGTGCTGAAAAGCTTCACTTGGGTTCCATTATATTCGGGAAGGTCTGGACCTGGGTCCAAAAAAATTTTTATGTCACAAAAAAAATTTTTTTTATGTAAAATTTTAATTTATTTTCTTTCCTACACTCGCTTTTCATATATCAAATATAAGTGCTCAAAGAGCAAAGTTAATTATTGCAAAAAATTAAAAATAATAATAAAATAAATCATAAAAATTAAAAAGAGATCACTATGGAGATTGAATAACTGATGGGTATTATGTAGTCGGTTTTGACCGACTATTACATTTATCTTGTTTTCATATAGAATTTAGCATTCAACAATTAAATTGATAAATATATAGTTATAGAAAATGTGGATTGAAAAGTTAGAAATCCAACAAGAAATAATTGTTAAAATAAAAAAAGAACGGTAGCATAGACGTACGTTTCGATGGTTACAAAACCGTCTCATTATTATTGGAAGGAATGTAGTTTTAATCAGCTAAACATTGAATTTAAGTGTTAAGCAGCTGAGCGCC
>JBMFQR010000063.1:0-794 GCA_049968515.1 Brevinematia bacterium | reverse complement strand
TTTACCATTCCATTCATACTTAACAGCATTCTCTTCTTCCACATGCATCTTACAGACAAAGTCAAGATGTTTCACATTGACCACATCCACCGGATGGATTTTAATAATAAACATTAAAATTGTCAACAAGAAAGATTATAGATTGTCTATTCTTTTAACCCTGAAACTACCATTAAAAATTTGATAAACTCCTGGTTGTTCTACTCCATTTAAATAATATTTTGCATTTGTGGAGACAAAAGTCCCCTCTATTATGCCGCCTACATTTTCGTATTTTGTTACATTCAGTTGACCATTTCCTGTGTAGTATGTGCCTGTAGCTATTCTGAATTGAATTGTTAGAGTTGATTGATTTTCAAAATAGCCAGTTGTATTGCCTGGAAATGTTATTAACCAGTTTTTGTCAGATTCTGAATCGTAAGCCTGAATCCTTGTGATATTTCCGACTGACACATATTTTCCTTCCGTTAATCTTGTAAATTTGTACTGTGTACCATTTAAAGTTCCTTCAACGTAATAAGAATCTTCTTCAAGAAGCTCTAGCTGTTTACAGGAAAATAAAAAGATCAGAGTGAATAAAAAATAGAATTTCTTCATAAATATCCTCCACTTTCTTTTGGTTTTGTAAAGTATCTCATATATGAAATACTTTTATTTCTTTGTTATAATTATAAATATCTTCAAAGGAGGTTCCCCATGGACAAAATAGTTTGTCCTAAATGTCTTTCCCAAGACCTCTACCGCTATGGTAGAGAAAAACACTCTAGCTTGCAAAAATATCGCTGCAAGCACTG
>JBMFQR010000062.1:0-979 GCA_049968515.1 Brevinematia bacterium | reverse complement strand
TCTTCGCCTTTTCAATAAGCCTTTCCCTGTCAGCTCTATCCTTTAATGCCCTTTCAGAAGAATATGTGCAGATAAGCTTCTCTTCCATAGCTTTTGTGTGCTTCTTCCCATTTTCATCAGTATAACTTACAAGATTTGTATATTCAAGCTCCTTGTATTCATAGCCCACACAGGCCTTGTATCCTTCCCTGTTTAAAACAGATTTTTGAATATTTTCAGGCATCTGTCTTAATCTTCCGCTAACAATGTAGTCAAAACCGTTCTCCTTTAATTCCTTCAAATTTATCTTGCTGTTTAATCCTTTGTCTGCTACAAAAATTATTCTGTCTATCATAAACTTTTCTTTCAGTTTCTTTATCACATTTATCATCGTCTTCGAATCAATTGTATTTCCCCTGAAAAGCTCATAACCAATCGGCCTGCCCTCTCTGTCAATCAAAAGCCCCATTACAACCTGAACTTCATTCACCTTGTTGTCCTTGCTGAAACCAAAATCCCTTATATCATCACTTTTCACCGACTCAAAATAAAATGTCGTAACATCATAAAATACAATATCAAGCTTCAGATTGAATAAACTCCTCTCCTTCTCAAATAATTTAAACTCTATCTCTTCCTTGTTCTCAGCAAGCAAGTCCAATGACCTGTAAATATTATGTAACTCAATCTCTTCATTAACAAATAAATATCTATCCTTGTGATTATAATGATATAGCTTGCTCGATGGCTCAAGTAATCTGTTTACAACCATAGAAAATACTATCCTGCTAAAATCAAATTCTATCTTCTTTCCTTCAATTACTTTATTTAACATCTTTGATATACCCAGCATATTCCATAACTTTGCAAATGCAACAAATCCATAGTTGTACCTATTCACTTCCTCCATCTTTGTAATGTCTTTAAATCTCTTCTTCTTGTCTTCAGAAATGAGATTTAATAGATTACTATATTATAGTGAAAAAAGATTTAACCTTCC
>JBMFQR010000061.1:0-1194 GCA_049968515.1 Brevinematia bacterium | reverse complement strand
CAAAATATCTATTGATAAGTCCCACTTCTTCAAGCCCGCCTATATGATCAGCATGGGAATGTGTTATGAGATAATTTTCTATATCTGTTACTGATAACCCTATATTGTATAGACCTTGTGGACACTTTGTTCTACAATCTATCAAAAGGTGTTTATCCCCTTTTATTATCAACAAATTCGTCTGATAATGTTTCTTTGTAAAAGCACTTCCCACTCCAATAAAAAATAAAGATAGATATCCGTCATTTTTTAAAGAAAGTTTCTTATCTTTAAATTCCAAAATTTCCACGCTATTCTCCTTTTTCATTCTTAATTATTAAGAATTAATTATCGGATGATTAAACTAATACATTGCGAGTGAACTTTCTGGCTTACTCAATATAAATTTCAGTCTAAATGTAGCAAAACCTTCTCCATTTAGCTTTTTTCCATTATATAACTTGTTGTTCCATATACCGGGGAGTTTAAAAAATTCATATGAATTAAGATTGTTTGTCTTAAAATCTTCAGGAGAAATTAATTCCAGCCAGTAAAATTCATATTCTCCAGAAAGTATAATGAAGTCAATTTTTTCAAAGTCAACTTCTGTTAGGTCTATAATTCCTTTTTTTGCTTCAGGTATTTTTTTATTATTTTCGAGACAGGAAGCAAGCAGTATTAAAAGAATAGAATAAGAAAAAAATCTGATAAATTCTGTTAATGTTAACATAATTTATTTTAGCATATATTGGTATTATGTCAATCTCGCATATTGCTTTTAAAAATTTACTCCATAAATCTACGCAACTTTCATGTTGCATCAGTAAAACCTTCTTTTTTAACAAAGAATCAGATTTCTAATGAAATAACTTTTAAGTGTGGATGGCCCGTCTAATAAAATAAACGAGCCATATTTAATTAAAACTTATAAAGAACTCCTATCAAACCGCCACCATATCCATAATATGAGCCTTCAAGATTTATTGCAAAATTATCGGTAATAAAATAGTTAATTCCAACCATTGTTGCAAAACCAAATCCTCTGTAGTTATAACCCAGAGAGTTAAGATAAGCTGCATCACCTGTAAAAGATTGGTTAAAGAACTTTACGCCGACTCCAATATAGAAATCTATGATAGGTTTTGTAAAGTATCTCATATATGAAATACTTTTATTTCTTTGTTATAATTATAAATATCTTCATTATAGACCTTT
>JBMFQR010000060.1:0-1369 GCA_049968515.1 Brevinematia bacterium | reverse complement strand
AGGAGTTTTAAAATGAGTTATTGTATTGGTGTTGATCTTGGAGGAACATTTATAAAAGCCGGTGTTGTTAATAATGAGGGCAGGCTAATGGATTGGTTACAGATACCTACAGGGGTAGAAGCAAATTCAACCTCTGTAGTTATGCAAAACATCAAGGATTCAATTAAAACACTCATCGAGAGAAATAAGGACAAAAAAATAAAGGCTATCGGAGCAGGAGTACCGGGTATAGCTGACGATAAAGGAAAAATTACCATATTCTCAAACATCAAGGTGTTTGATAACTATCCTATGGCTGAAGAATTGGCTTCAGAATTTAAGCTACCAGCTTTTGTTGACAATGATGCCAACAACGCAGCAACGGGGGAATTTCTTTTTGGCACAGGAAGGGGGAGAAAAAATTTTGTCTTAATAACAGTCGGCACTGGCATTGGTGCTGGTATTTTCATAAATGGAAAGATCTATCATGGCAGGAATGGATGTGCTGGAGAAGTGGGGCATATGCTTATTTCGCCAGATGGCAGGCTCTGCGGATGTGGAAATCATGGTTGCTGGGAAAGTTTTGCCTCTGCACAGGCACTCATAAAAAAGGCAAGAGAGCTAATAAGAAAAGGCATCAAAACCTCATTAATCAAGTTCTATCCAGACAATCTCAGTGCGAAAGTAATTACCGAAGAGGCAAAGTCCGGTGATAAACTTTCTCTCGAATTATTTGAGGAAATGTGCAGATATCTGGGCATTGGAATTGCAAACCTTGTAAACATCCTAAATCCGGAATTATGTATTATTGGAGGAGGAGTTTCAGGCGCAAAAGACTTTCTACTCGATAGAGTAAAGTTTTATGCAAGAATGTATTCCATACCCTATGCATACGAGGGCTTTGAAATTAAACTTGCAGAACTTGGTAATGATGCCGGTATACTCGGTTCGGCTGCTCTTGCTTTTACTAACGCAGGGTAACTTTATGAAAAAAATTTTTCTGCTTCTTTTCATCACTATAAATTTTCCTTTTATGTACTCTCTGGAAATTGCTATAGATTTCAGAGGTGCTAACTACGATGAAATTACAAACACTGTGGAGAAGGTCTATTCTTCCGGACAGAAGATTTATTTTGCTTTAATAGACAATCCTTTCAGAAAACTCGAGAACTCTTACTCAATATATGATTTTACTCTTGAAGATGAAAGGGGGTTTTCAAATACCATCTCTTTCTTTTCGAGCAAGAACATTGACACTTATGTCTACTTATCCCTTTTCACACAGCCAAGATATTTTAGCAGAAAGCTCTGGAGTATTGAAGATTTTACATCCGACTCAATCAATAATTCCACAAAATATATTGTGGATATAAATGAGAATGAAACAAGA
>JBMFQR010000059.1:0-1483 GCA_049968515.1 Brevinematia bacterium | reverse complement strand
AATTTTCTCCATTTTGAAAAATTAACTTACTGCAAAATAACAAATTATACCCTAATAGCTGTCAAAGTCGGGAAAAACATCTCATTATCAACATTCCTCAAAAGAAAAGAGGGTGTACCAATCGACACACCCTCTTAAAAGTCAAATTAATCGTAAAGAATTCTAATTAACCAAACCCTTATAAACTTATTCCATCTTGCTTTCAAGTTCTTTCTGAGCATCATTCAGAGCTGTATCAACATCCTTCTTGCCTTCAAGAACCTCTGAAAGAGCCTGTGAAAGTATGGAGTTTGCTATAGAATCCTTCTCGTTTACATAAACTTCTGGAATTTCCATAGCAATCTGTCTCCAGAGAAGTCTTGCTTTCTGTCCACCAATGTAATCAATTCCTTCTTCAAAAATTTTATCTTTCCAAGCTGGCATATATGCTGGGAATGCATCTGCTTTGTCATATGCAACAAGCTGTGCATCAACTCTTGTACAGAACCACTTTATAACTTCCCAAGCAGCAGCTTTGTTAACATCTGGTATTTTCTTTGGAATAGCAAGGAATGATCCACCCTGGCTCATCTTCATAGGTTTCTTGTCTTTCTTTGAAAGTTTTGGAAGTTCTGCTACTCTATACTTTCCTTTTGCATCTGGAGCGATCCAGTTCTTTAAGTGTCCACCAAGCCATGCACCTGATGGTGTGTATGAGATTGTTCCTTCTTTTAATGCAGCATACCATTCATTTGACCAGTCTCCAATCTTTGCATCATATCCTGCATCTCTGAACTTCTTTGCCCAGCTAACTGCAAGTTTGATTCTTGGAGCTGTTAAAGCTGGTTTTCCATTCTTGTCAAAGAATCTTTGTGGTGATGAGAAGAAGATCATATTGAAGATATAGTTTGCACCACCAAGTAACCAGTGGTCAACTTTTCCATCGCCATCAGCGTCGAAGGTAAGGGTTTTACCAGCTTTGAAGAGATCTTCAATATCAACGATTTTGTTGATATCAACTTTTCTCATATCAAAGACGTCTTTTCTATACCATACACAACCAGGAGCGATATCAACTGGCATAGCAAAGAGATTCTTTGGTCCTAAAGAGGCCTGTGCCCATTTGTAAGGAGTAAAATCTTTCTTGAATTGACCTGCATTGTAAGGTTCATCCATAAGATTTTCAAAACCACCACCAGCACCGAGCTGAGCAACATAACCGATTTCAACAACTGCAATATCTGGTAAACCTTTACCAGCAGCGAGTGCTGTAACAAGCATGTTGTGGTGATCACCATAACCGAGAGCCCTTACTTCAACTTTGATGTTAGGATACTTCTTGTAAAACTCAGGAAGAGCTGCATTATAAGCAGCATCAAGACTTGGGAAAACGGCAAGAATCAAGTTAACCTTTTCGCCGTTATAAGGTTTAACGGCAGAGAAACCAAAGCTCATAGCAAGAGCAATGGTAACTAACACTAACACTACTCTCTTCATAACTCCT
>JBMFQR010000058.1:0-3849 GCA_049968515.1 Brevinematia bacterium | reverse complement strand
AGTTTACTTGTCCAGTTTGCAGGCTGAGATGTAAAATCACTGGAGTAATATATTGCCCATAAGTTTGTTGAGAGGGATAAAAATATCACAAAAGTCATCATTTTAAAAAAGTGTGGCATAAAACCTCCGAAATACCAGAATTACACAATAAGAAGACATTGAAGTATCGACACTAAATTTAAAAAACTTCACGTTATTATTTACCCTCTATACTATAATTACCAAAAATAAGAACAAAATAAGGAAATTTTTCTAAATTTTTAAACTAAAACTCCTAATATAAGGAGAGAAAAACAAAATTTACCCCGAAGCTATAAACTATAATTAATAATTGGAAATATTCTGATTCCAGAAATTGAGAAAACTGAGTATTTTCTAATATTTGAAAGAAGGGATTTTTTATTTGAAAAT
Organism: Brevinematia bacterium; assembly: GCA_049968515.1. GTDB lineage: Bacteria > Spirochaetota > Brevinematia > Brevinematales > JAOACQ01 > JAOACQ01. The sequence continues at coordinate 3,438 of JBMFQR010000058.1, read as the reverse complement.
TCTTTTTTATATAATCTTATACTTTAATAATAACAAAAAAATGAAATTTGTCAAGCGTTTTTTTAAAAAATTTTTTTGATACCATCCTATCAGTTAAAATTTATAAATATAAAACCAGAAATAACATAAATTGCTGCCGAGATATGCAAGACAAGACTGAAACCAAAGCTCATAGAAAAAATTGAGGCCAGCAGAGAGCTTAATACAGATGCAAAACCATTGATAGTCCATACAACAGGGATTATCTCTTCCATTTTTTTCTGTTTTAGTATTTCAATTGTTGAAGGAAATGGGAAACCCATAAAAAAAGCTGGAAAACCTGTAATTATTAGTGTAATTAAAAACCTTTGCCAAAGTGAAAGATTTGGAAAGTGGTGTGATAATAAATCAACTGCAAGATTGGAAAGAATTATTGTAAGGGGGATAATAAAAATTAGTTTTTTTTGTTGTGGCTTCATTCTTCCGGAAAAGTAGCTTCCAAGCCCGCTAAAGAACAGCAGTGAAGTAAGTACAATGGAAAATGAATAAACAGGATAAGCAAGATAGAGTGTAAGCTTATGTATTAGAGGGAGTTCAACAAAAAAGTAGGCAATACCTATAAGAAAGAAATATGCATAATAGTTTTTTAATTCCAACGTGTGTGATTTTATCCGGACTACTGGGACTAAAACCAGAATAAGGCTTACAGGAATTACAAAAGTGAGCAGAATCAACAGAATTCCATAACCCCACTCATAGAAGGGAAGTATATATCTTGATTGAGTCATTATAAGTTTTAGAGTTTTAATTTTAAAGAAGTTGTAATAAAAAGGCCTATTGTCAGAAGGTGGGGAAATATTAAAAGGGTAATCTTTAATAAATTCTTTTCTCTTGTCAGATAAAATGTTTTCAATGATTTCCCGACTTATTCCTTCCTTTTGCTTGAAATATTTAACCTTACCTGTTCCATTACAATAAAGTATGTCAAAATACATTTTTTTGCAGAATTTTCTTACATCTTCAATTGAAATGCTTGATTTTGAAAGGCATAGTGTCACAGTGTTTGCAGAACGAATAAATGCAATTTTTTCTCTATAATTATTAATTTTATATTTTTCAAACATTTCAATTGCGGTAGCAAATAGCTTTATTGCATCATTTGCTGGCGAGATTGCCCATCTTGTAATTGATAGTATCCCATCACAAGAAAGAGTATTGTAAGCATCATACAGACCTTCTATTGTATAGAGGTAGTTTTCGCTCAGGGATTGGATTGTTGAGCTTGTGGAAGAATCATAAAGATTTATCTCTATTATGTCAAATTTGTCTCTTGTGGTCTTCAAGAAGTTCCTAATTTCGAGATTAAGAATTTCAACATTCTTTTGATTTAAAGCTGCTTCTTTCCTAAAAATATTTACAAGTTCTTTATTTTCATCAACCACGACAATCTTTTCAAAGCCAGATAAAATACCCCTATAAATTCCTTCATTACCACCAGCTCCGGGGATAAGAAGTTTCTGGCTGGTTTTCCTTTTAAGAATTGAATAGGGGAGTGCCTGAGAGCACCAGTTTAGATATTCTAAATCAGAGGAATTTGTTGACTTAAGAATTATACCGCTCTGGTTTCCATCAATGTAGATTACCCTTTGTGGTGGAATATCACCTTTAAAATTGTAAGATAGTCCGTTAACTCTCCTTAAGCCCTTTGCCTCAATGACTTCTATTATAACATAGGGTGTTATCTTTCTGTTAATGAACTTTGCCTCCGGTAGCCTTAATGCCGTGGCTATTCCCTTGTATTGTGAGTATTCGAGGAGATTAAGTTTAAGTACAGAAAGATGAAAAACTAAAAGCAGGATGATTAAAGCTGGAATAAAAATAAAAAACTGCCTTTTATTAAAGAATATTAAGGAGATACTAAAAATAAGAAGATAGAATGAAAGCAATATTATAAGGGCGTTATAAGGATGAAAGAATCTCAATAGCATTAGTGGCATTATTCCTCCAAGTGCAGAGCCGAGAAGATTTGAAAAGTAAACTTTGCTTACACTGATTTCAAGGAGGAAACTTATCCCGATAACAAGCCCTCCTGCTGTAAAGGGTATGAGTAAGGCAAGAAAGTGAAAAAGAAAGTAGAATGCCTGTTTTATATCCCATAAGATTTCGAGTATATTTAAGGGGATAATTGAGTAGAGAAAAAATCCGACTGGAATTGATAGAATAAAAACCGCAATAGAAAGATTGAAAAATTTAGTTTCAACCCTGTTTTTATAGATGAAAGCAGTGTGCCCGAAAGTCCAAAACCTAATAATGCTAAACTTATTAAGAGCGAGATAAAACTATGTCCTTCTTTAATAGAGAAGATTCTTGAAAATAAGATTTCTGACGATATTATGAGGGCGGATGTAAAGAATATTAAAATATATATTGAGAGAGATTTTTTCATTACCTTTTCTCTCTTGTCATACTTACAAAAATGACTCTTTCAATAATCTCTGTCTTTATCTTTCCATCTTTCTGTTTCTTTATAAGTTGAAGCTCCTGTGTATAAAATGGCGGGCCTACCGGGACAACCATTACACCGCCCGGCTTTAGCTGCTTTATCAGAGGTGGCGGGACAAATTCGACTGCACAGGTTACAACTATTGCATCATACGGTGAGTGCTTTTCCCATCCATAGTAACCATCTTCCCATAATGTGTAAATATTTGTATAGTTCAGTTCCTTAAATCTTTTCGTTGCCGTTTAAAGCAGATTTGAGATTATCTCTACTGTATAGACCTCTTTGACAAGCTTTGATAGTATTGCTGCCTGATATCCTGAACCTGTACCGATCTCAAGGACTTTAAAGTTTTTCTGTGGGTTAATAAGCTCTGTCATAAGAGCTACAATATATGGCTGTGAGATTGTCTGTCCAAAACCGACTGGTAATGGACGGTCATCGTAGGCGCTTGGTATGAGATATTCTGGCACAAAATGATGTCGGGGAACTTCGAGAAGTGCTTTAAGCACCTCTGTGTTTTTTATTCCTCTTGCTTCAATCTGAGTTTTTACCATCTCCTCACGCTTTTTTATGTATCCATCCTCTTTTGTATAAGCAAGAAGTGGCAGAAGAAGAATGAGTGAGGCTAATATTGCTTTTTGCATAATAGCCCCCTTTTCCATAAATTTTTCAGATAACACTTACTTTCTTTATCTTCTCAAATAAAAGCCGCACCTTTCCTGGCTCTATATCTTACGATTGATACTTAATCTTTTCTACTTCTTCAATACTTAAACCAGTTACATCTGCAATAAACTCAATGTCAGAACCTCTCTCAAGCATCCTTTTTGCCGTTTGTATCTTCGTTTCGTAACTTCCCTTGCTTATACCCTGCTCAATACCTTTCTTTATCAATACTTCTGCTGTTGACATAGCTACCTCCTCTCCCTCCTTTTCTACACTCTTTAAAATAAGCC
>JBMFQR010000057.1:0-4175 GCA_049968515.1 Brevinematia bacterium | reverse complement strand
CTCTTTAACCTTGCTTCAAGCTCCCTTTCAAGCAAAAAGGCTATAAAACACATCACAAAATGCCCTTCTATCCTTTTTGGCGTCAAGTAAACCTCTGTCCTTGCTGAAACCAAAATCCCTTATATCATCACTTTTCATCGACTCAAAATAAAATGTCGTAACCTCAACTTAGTTTTGCACAACCCCCAATTTTTGCCCTAAATCTGTCAAAGTCGGGAAAATAATACACGTAAAACAGATTTTGTCGGAAGATGGGGTGGAGAAGAATTTTTGGTTATTCTCTCAAATACGAATTTAAAAAGAGCAGTTGAAGTGGCTGAAAAGATAAGAACTCTAACAGAAAAGACAGATTTTTATCTTAAAGAGAATATAACTATAAGTTCTGGAGTAGGGGAAATTAAGGATAAAGAAGAGTTGAATGATTTTATTTCAAGGGTTGACTCTTATCTTTATAAGGCGAAAAGATCAGGAAGGAATAAGACGGTAACGGGATAGTCATTTAAAATCTCTTTTTATACTATATTTGATGTTTTTACAAAAGTTGCTATAATCTTACTTATGAACTTATTGAAATATGATCACTACTCCATCGTGCAACTTCTATCTTCAAGAATCTTCTTTGATTTTTCAAGCCCCTCCTCTTTTACAACAAAGGACTTACAAATCTTGCCATCCACAAGCTCAATAACTCTTTCAGCATTTAAGGCTATCTCTCTATCGTGGGTTACCATTACAAGGGTAGAGTTATATTCCTTTATCATTTCAAGCATTATTTCAAGAACTGTATTCCCCGTTTCTTTATCAAGATTGCCGGTTGGTTCATCGGCAAAGATTATTTTTGGATTTTTGACAAGTGCTCTTGCTATGGATGTCCTCTGTTGTTGCCCGCCTGATATTTGTGAAGGGTATTTATCTTTTATCTTCCAGATGTCTATTTTCTTCATTAAATCTTTTACTCTTCTCTCAATTTTACTATCTATTTTCTGATTCTCTATCCAAAATGGCATTAAAATATTTTCATAAACCGTGAACTCTGGAAGTAAATAATGAAACTGAAACACAAACCCAAAATTCTCATTTCTGAAATATGAACTTTCATTCACATTCTTATTTGAAAAATCTATCCCATCAATTGTTAATTTTCCAGAGGTAGGTGGCTCAAGAAGACTTATAACATTAAGAAATGTGGTCTTTCCAGAGCCAGATGGCCCTATCATTGCAGTAAAAACTCCCCTCTTAAAACTCAGATTTATCCCCTTAAGCACAATGGTCTTAACCTCTGTACCAAACTCCTTGTATAGATTTTCAACCTTTATTATCTCATCCATTTCTTATAACCTCAATAGGTGAAAGTTTTTTTGCATTATTTGCTGGAAAGACAGAGGCAACAACGCTTGATAAAAGCGAAAGAATCACAGGTGTTAAAATATTTACTATATTTATATCAAGTGAAAAGCTCACCCCTTTGGCGCCATATATAAAACCAAAAGCAAGGAAAATACCGAGTAAAATACCACTAACAGTACCACTTAAGCCAAGAAGAGCCCCCATTATTAAAAAAATATTAAATGAGCTTTTATCATTAACACCTAAAGCCTTAAGTATACCGAGTTGCCTTGATTTCTGGACTGCTGAAATTCCAAGTACACTTGCTATACCTAAGGATATGCTTAGCACTACAAAAAACTGGATAATATAAGAAGAGCTACTTTGAGAACGAAGTGCCGTAAGAAGCTCTCTGTTTTTCTCCTGCCAGGATTCTATCTTTATTCTTGAAAATTCCTTTCTCCATTTTTCTGAAAGCTCATTTGCTTTAAACACGTTAAAAATCTGGAGATCTATCCCACTTATCCCGTTAATTCCTAAAAAACTTCTTGCCCTGTCAAGAGAGATTAAGACAATATTATTTGCAGCCGATGAGCCAAGGTCTATTATAGCTGAAACTGTTAAGACTATACTCTGTCCTCTGTCATTTTTAAGGTAAAAAGAGTCCCCCACTTTAAGTTTAAGATTGTCTGCAAGCTCTTTACCAATTATTGAATTTTCTCCACTTACTTTTGGTTCGCCAAAAAGAATATTTTTATCAAATTTATAAAAAATCTTGGCTTCATCAGATTGTATACCTTTTATAACAGTCGAATAAATAGCATCACCCCTCTCTATAAAACCCTGCCCATTTATAACTGGTAAAACAACCTTAACCCCTTTTTGAGATTTAAAAAACTCATAGTATTTTTGCCAGCTTATTATTTCGAGAGTTTTTTTGTAAACCGGCTCATTTGAAAAAGAATTCTCTACAAAGCTTTTTGGAATAAAACTTTCAGGGGAGATAATTATATGGGCTGTATTTCCGACCGTTCTTTCTATAAGGCTTTTCTGTAGCCCACCTATGAGAGAGGAAAGAAAAAATTGAACGGCAACACCAATAGATATTCCAAAAACAATGAATAGAGTCTGAAATCTGCCTTTTATTAAAAACCTTAATGCAATTCTCCACTCAAATGATTTCAATTTTTTACCTCTTTAGCAAGCTTTATTTTTTTATTTAATTTCTTGGTGTCAAGGTCAATAATTGTTAATCCCTCATCAAGGTCTGTTGTCAAAAATTTCCCCTCTCCAGCCGGAAGTAGGTTGATGTTGGTAAGCAAGGCTTTTCCTTTATCATAAAGGATAACTGAATTTTTACCCCTTACAAATCTCTGTGGGATAATTATAACATTTGTAAAGGTTTTTGCATATATTTCTGCATAACCTGTCATTCCATATTTTATCATATCAGCCTTTTTATCCCTTACTTCAAGACGAACCTCACAGGTTCCTTTCTCCTTATCAATCTGGGTGCAGACATAAGACACGAAGGCATTAAAAACTTCATCAGGGAATGCTTCAAACTTAACGTTTGCTTTAATATCTGGCTTTAAGAATGCAAGTTCCCTTTGTTCAACATTCATTACTAAAAGCCAGTTAGTATTTTCAATAATAGTAGCAATCAATTTACCCGCTCCAACTTTTTCTTTAGTCTGAACGTTAATCTTTAATACCTTCCCATTGAAAGGTGAAGTAATCCTCTTCTCATCTAACTTTTTCTTTATGTTTTCATAATCGACTTTAGCATTCTCAAGTTGAGTATTAAGTTCAGCAAGTGCACCACTATTTTCAAAGTTTTCAAGAGTATTTTTTAACTGGTTATACTGGGAGAGTTTTATCTCATAGTTATTTTGTATTTTTTCATAATCAGATTTTGAAATGCCTCCAGCCTCATACAGTTCTCTGGCTCTATCAAGATCATTTTGTGCCTGTTTTAAAGAAAAAGATGCCTCTCTTTCCCTCTCTTTAAGATTTGGTAATTCTACATTTCTTACATTCTTAATCTTTTTCTGAAGAGAAATAATATTGTTTGAGGCAAGGCTTAGATTTTTTCTATCGTCTGTATCATCAAGCTGAATAATTAGTTCTCCCTTTTTTAGACTATTGCCCTCTTTTTTGTAAATCTTCAAAACCTCTACCTCATAAGAGGCTTTAATATCGAGAGGTTTCGGGTAATCAACACTGCAGTTTGCAAGGATAGTATAGTTAAGATTATCCTTCTTAAGCTTCATAAAATCAGCTTTAACAGGTTTAAAAACAAAGTAAACAAGAAAGAGAATAACAACCAAACTAATGATTCCAGAAATTAAAATATTTTTTGGGTTAAATAGTTTCATAATGACCTCTTTGCTAAAAATTCCGCATTGTCAAAAACCTCTCTTGCTTTCTTTACAAAAGGCAAGAAAGAAAGCCAGCACAAGACTTATACCCTCTGGCAGTCTGTCGCTTACGCTATCCCGCTTCTTAGCTTGCTTTGCAGGATGGCTTTTTGTTTCAAAATGAAATCGGACAGAACTCTACCTCCTTGCATTCGGAGACCAGAATCACTCTCTGACATTTTTTCAGCCATTGCCTTCGGCAACGCTAACCAACAAAAAATATCCATCATTCTCAATAATGACAGAAGTTCTCACAGATTCAGTAGCCTTGCCAATTCTTGTAAAACATCGGCTTTAAACAACAAATTGTTGCTAAACACAAAGCTTTGCTATCCTTTTCAACTTTTAACTATTTTTTATCTTCTCTACCTCTTCAATACTTAAACCAGTAACATCAGAGATGAGTCTTATCTCAAATCCCCTCTCAAG
>JBMFQR010000056.1:0-4289 GCA_049968515.1 Brevinematia bacterium | reverse complement strand
CACTTTCTTTCTTGGAGAAACTATTCCACTATTGACTTGGAACGACATTTTCAGCACTGGAATTAACAAAAAATTGACTTAATTTGAAAAATATTCTATACTTTTAGCTAAAATTTTGTTCAGGAAGGGAGTATAATGGCAAGTTTGATTTATGATGAAAAGGAGTTGATGAGTGCACTTTTGGAGGCCGGAGTTCATTTTGGGCATCAGACCAAAAGATGGAATCCCAAGATGAAGCAGTATATATTTATGAAAAGAAATGGCATTCATATTGTTGACTTAAGATTCACTATGGAAAAGCTTAAGATTGCTTACAATGCCATGAAAGATATTGTGGCACAGGATGGGCTTGTCCTTTTTGTAGGAACAAAAAAGCAATCTCAGAGTTCGATTCTCGAAGAAGCAACAAGATGTGGAATGCCATATGTAACAAAAAGGTGGCTCGGTGGTACACTCACCAATTTCTCAACCATCAAAAAAAGCATAGATAAGATGAAAAGGCTTGAAAAGAGACTTGAAACTGAAAAAGATACTCTTCTCAAAAAAGATATGCTTAAAATGGAAAGAGAGCTTACAAAGATGAAGGCTTTTTATGAAGGTTTGAGAGAAATGAGAAAATTGCCGGCTGCTTTGTGGGTAGTTGATATAAAAAGAGAGATTAATGCAGTTCTGGAAGCAAAGAAGCTTGGTATTAAGGTCTTTGGTATAGCTGACACAAATTGCGATCCTGACCTTCTTGACTATGTCATTCCAGGTAATGATGATGCAATAAGATCCGTAAAACTTCTCACCTCTCTTATGGCAGATGCAGTAATAGAGGGTTCAACACTTGCTGCCAAAAAGGATGTTGAAACTGAACTTGAAGAGGTGGTTGAGGAAGAAACTAAAGAGCTGGAAGCTGGCTATGAAGAAGTTGAAGAGTTAGAAGAAACTCTTGTGAAGTAAATTTCTGGAGGAATCAATGGAAATAACTGCTGCAATGATTAAGGAACTAAAAGAAAAAACAGGTGCAGGTATAGTTGATTGTAAATCTGTCCTGCAGGAAACAGGTGGAGATATAAACAAAGCAATAGAAATTTTGAGAAAGAAGGGACTTTCAAAGGCAGACAAAAAAGCTGGAAGAGAAGCGAAAGAGGGTATTTCCACATATGTTGTTGAGGGGAAAAAGGGGTTAGTTTTAAAGGTAAATTGCGAAACTGATTTTGTAGCAAAGACAGACGATTTTAAAAACTTTGTTGAAGAGGTAAAGAAAATTATTTTCACAAAGGGTTATGATTTTTCGACAACTCTCCCTTCAGAATTAGAAGAACTCAGAAGAAACGTTATAGCAAAGGTTGGAGAGAATATCTTAATCTCTGAATGGAAGTTTATAAATGCAAAGGCAAAGCTTTTCCCTTATGTTCACCTGAACAAGGTTGCTGTGATTCTTGATTATGATACGAGTGTTGAAAATGAAGCTGCCTCTCAGATAATAAAAAATATAGCAATGCAGATTACTGCAATGAACCCCATTGCTATAACCGCTGAAGGTATTCCAGCTAAACAACTTGAGGAAGTTAAATCCCAGTTTACTGAAGAAGCAAGACAGACCGGCAAGCCGGAGAAGGTGATAGAAAATATTGTGAAAGGAAAGCTTGAAAAATATTACGCTGATGTGGTCTTGCTTGAGCAGGCCTTCATACTCGATGAAGAAAAAAAGGTAAAAGCAGTAATTGAGGATTTTGAAAAATCAAATGGTGTGAAGATAAACCTTTATAATTTTGTAAGGGTTTCACTGTAATATTTGTCCTGAAAGAGAGAATTATCACTTTGCTTGTAGCATTGTAGCAGCTGGCTATAATCCTTTCTTCCTTATTGGGGAGGAGTCAAATGTATAAAAGAGTTCTCATCAAGGTTTCCGGTGAGGTCTTCGGTGGAAAAAATGATGGGCTTGATTATGAGGCTATTTCTAAGGTGGCAGAGCAGATTTATCAGGGCTATGAGCTTTCTGCCGAGATTGGTGTGGTAGTCGGTGGTGGAAATATCATCAGAGGGATTGATTCCGAAAAGTATGGAATTTTGAGAACCACTGCTGATTATATGGGAATGCTTGCCACGGTTATCAATTCTTTAGCCTTACAATCGGTTCTTGAAGAGAAGTTTCATGTTGCAACAAGAGTACAATCTGCAATTGTTGTTTCTTCTGTAGCTGAAAGTTTTATCAGAAGAAGGGCTATAAGACATCTTGAGAAGGGCAGGATTGTCATTTTTGCAGGTGGAACCGGCAATCCCTATTTTTCTACAGATACGGCTGCATCACTGAGAGCAATAGAAATAAATGCAGAAATAATGATGAAGGCAACAAAGGTTGATGGCGTTTATGACAGGGATCCCAAAAAGTATCAAGATGCAGTTAAATATGAAGAGATAAGTTATCAGGATGTTTTAAGAAAGCAGTTAAAGATTATGGACTCCACAGCCATTACACTCTGCATGGAAAATAATTTACCTGTCCTTGTACTGGACATATTCACAAGTGGCAACATAAAAAATGCTATCCTTGGTAAAAAGGTCGGTACTTTAATCAGAACAGGTTGAAAATGAAGGTTGTTTCCGGAATTTACAAAGGCAAAGAAATACTGGTTCCCAGAAATGGCATAAGACCTACATCTGAAAAGGTCAAGCAGGCTGTTGTAAATATCTTTCATCCTTATCTGAACAAAGCAAGGTTCTTAGACCTCTTTGCAGGAACAGGGGCTGTAGGTATTGAAGCCCTTTCAAATGGTGCATCTTTTTGCTGCTTTGTGGAGAATAACCCAAAGAATTATATTCTTCTCAAGAAAAACCTTGAAAATATTGTGCCAGACAGAACTTCTTATCAGACAATAAAGCATAATGCTACTCAGATTGAGGATCTTTTTATTTCGAGAAATATCACTCCCTTTGATATTATTTTTGCCGATCCCTTTTATGATGACCTATCCTGGATTTTTGATTCTCTTATTGGCTTGATGGACAGATTGCTTAAAGAAGGGGGGTTTTTCATACTTGAACACAACAACAGAGAGGATTTTAAATTCCACCATTATTTTTTAGAAGTCAGAAATTACGGAGATACAAGCCTCTCTATATTTCAAAAAAAGAGGTAAGATGTGAAAATACTTGGTATTGATACATCTTCCACAAAAAATTTTTCAATAGGCCTTCTTGATAATGATAAAATAATAGAGACAAACTTTCTTGATTTTGGGAATACTGATGAGTACATAACCTTTGCCATAGACTCCATTCAGAAAATGCTTGGACTTGATTTAAAAACAATTGATTATTTTACTGTCGGGATAGGTCCTGGTTCATTCACTGGTCTAAGAATAGGTGTAACAATCATAAAGACACTTGCATGGGCAGCGGGGAAAAATGTAATACCACTATCCTCGCTTGAATTGCTCGTTTATTCCTATGAGGAGAGGCTTTCTTCTGAAAAAACAGTCTTTATTCCGGTGATAGACTCAAGAACCGGCAGGGTCTTCTCTGCCATACTTGATGGCAAAAAGAGAGTTTCAGAGGATATGGATATTGCACCGGAAAAACTAGTGGGGATGATTAATAAACTTTGTGGAAATTATAAAAGGGCTGTTTTTCTGGGAGATGGGCTATTAAAGTATAAAGAAATATTTGATAAAGCTGATTTTCAGAATAAAATATTTCTGCCAGAAGCAAATATAAAGGGAAATGCAATCTGTAAGAAGGCCATTGAAACTTTGAAACTCAAAAATAACACCATACCCCCCGAAGTGCTTGAACCAAATTATCTTAGAAAGAGTGAAGCAGAGATAAAGCTCGGATTTTAACATTGCTTAAAATTTTCTGTTAACAAACAGGCCGTATTTAATATGGGGACTTACTCTTAAAGCCAGTGGTTATAAGGATAATAAAGATTCTCCAGAATGATTTAATAAATCTATCCGGCGTCTCTGGTAAAAACATTGTAGAAATGTCATCCGCGTTCAATAGTGAAGTCCTTCCAGATTAAAAGTGAAAATTCATTTTGCAGATTAATCTGTCCAATTCCTCCTCTCTATGCCAATCCTTGCGAAAAATCAGTCTAAACGGCAGACGAATGTTAAACAGAAAGCTTCGTCTTTAATCCTTAGCTTCACTATTATTTCCAACTTTAAACTTTATAACTTTTAACTCTTTTTCCCGACTTTGACAGATTTAGGGCAAAAATTGGGGATTGTGCAAAACTAAGTTGATGTTACGACATTTTATTTTGAGTCGGTGAAAAGTGATGATATAAGGGATTTTGG
>JBMFQR010000055.1:0-5733 GCA_049968515.1 Brevinematia bacterium | reverse complement strand
CAAGGAGGTTTTCTTTTCTTAAACTTTTCCACTTTCAAACTTTGAGTTATATTTCCACTCTCATTATTGTAACAACACGGGAGGATTTTCTTTAAACAATTGCTAAAATTAAAACTATATAATATAATTTAATATATCATTTGAGGAATATTATGATACACAAGATCATTGCCAAAAAGGGAAAAGAAAAAATAACAATGCTTACCTGTTATGATTTCCTCACTGCCAAAATCCTTGAAGATGCGGGAATTGACATAATTCTTGTTGGTGATTCACTTGGAACAGTAATAAAGGGAGAAAAAAATACTCTAAATGTCACAATGGAAGAAATGATATATCATTTAAAGATTGTTCGCAAAGGAGCATCAAACTCTATTATTGTGGCTGATATGCCATTTTTAAGCTATGGAACATCAAAGGAAGAAAGTGTAAAAAACGCTGGAAGGCTTATCAAGGAAACTGGAGCAAATGCTGTAAAGCTTGAGGGTGGAAAAGAGCTATCGGAAGTGGTAAGGGCAATGACAACAATAGGCATTCCAGTGATGGGACATATTGGACTCAAGCCTCAATCCGTAAATATTTATGGCTACCGGGTGGCTGGCAAAACTGATGAAGAAGTAAAAAAACTCTTAGAAGATGCAAAGGCACTTGAAGAAGCTGGGGCATTTTCCATTGTAATAGAAGAAACCACTGAAGAGGCAGCAAAGGCTATAACTGAAAGCATAAAAATACCAACAATTGGAATAGGAGCAGGCAGATTTACTGATGGACAGGTTCTGGTAATAACAGATATGCTTGGAATGGAAAAGGACAAAAGCTACAAACACAACAAAGCCTACACAAATCTTTATGAAATTATAAGAAAGGCTGTTTCGGAATACATTAGTGAGGTAAAGAAAGGAAATTTTCCCTCCGAAGAAAATGTGTTTCACGGGCAGGTTTAATGAATTACTCCGAAGCCATAAATTTTATCGAAACACTTATCAATTATGAAAAGAAGTTTTCAGAATACAAAGAGGAAAACTATAATCCCGAAAAGATTACAATTGCTTTAAACTCCGCTGAAATCGATTACAGCAGGACAAAAATATTCCATATAGCTGGTACAAAAGGCAAAGGAAGCACATCCATCTATCTCTCACGGCTTATACATAAACACACAGAAGAAAATACCGGGCTATATACATCACCTCATATTTCAAAAATAAATGAAAGAATTTCAATTAATGGAGTTGAAATTTCAGATGATGAATTTGCAGCTCTTATTACCGAATTTGAAAAAGAAATTATCTCAGAAAAACTCACCTTTTTTGAGGCTCTCACATTCATTGCAATTATATATTTCACAAGGAAAAACTGCAAATATATTGTGCTTGAAACAGGTCTCGGTGGTAGACTTGACGCCACCAATTTTTGCAAACCTATTCTATCAATTATAACTCCTATTAGCTATGATCATACAAAAATTCTCGGTAATACTCTTTCAAAAATTGCATATGAAAAGGCTGGCATTATTAAAAATCTCACTCCTGTAATTTCATCAAAACAGAAAAGAGAAGCATTATTGGTATTAAAAAAAGTAGCAAGGAAAAGGAAGGCTGGCTTCTTCTATTTTCCAGAAATAGCAAACTACAGGATTAAAGAAAGGACAATAGAGGGAGCTTTATTTGATTTTTCAATAAAAATCCCGGGGGAAAGACTGAAGGTCAATAACATAAAACTCTCAACTCCATCTGACGAATTTGTAAAAAATTTCTTACTTGCCGTTCTTGCATTCTTTATTCACTTTAAAAAGTTAAATGAAAGCATCTTAAGAGAGGTTGCAGAAATAAAACTTCCCTTTAGAATGAAAATTGCAGGAAATTTTCTATTTGATGTCGCACATAATGATGATTCTTTAAGAAAACTTTTTGAAAACATAAAAATGTATAATATTGCAAAGGGTAAAAAGATAATACTTTTTTTGGGAATTCTCATAGACAAAGAAATTGATAGAATTGCAAGAATAATCTACAGATACAGAAAGATGTTTTATAAAATTATCCTTTTTGATTTTACTGCTGTTAGGCCAGCCGGAAGTAAAGAACTCTATAACACTCTGAAAACAAAAAGATTAAAAAACCTGTTCTTCCTGAATAATATAAAAGAGTTTAAATTTAAAAATGGAGAGGAATTTTTTTATGTCTTTACCGGTTCATTTTATATAATGTCTCAACTGAAAGATTTTTTATTCGTATAGAATTTAAAATGAGACTTTCTGTAGAGCCAAATTTTTAGCAAAATTTTTCCGATAAAATCAATAAAAAAAGTATATTAGTATGGAGGGAAATTATGAAGAAAATATTTTTAACAGCCCTGCTTATTTTTTCAGGTTGCAGTGCTTATAATGTCTATTCACCCACAAACCCTCAAAATATAGATGAAATCTATGATAGTGATACCCTCATCGCAATGGGAGATGAATATTTTGAGAATGGGGATTATGAAAATGCCTTTAAAGCATATTCAAGAGCAGAAAGCCTCTCTCCCACAAAATCAAGGGCAATTGAAGGGAAGGTCACCTCATATATTTTTATGAGGATTTCTATCACGAATATTTACAATGCCATCCAGAATAATGACCCCTCAAAGTTTGGGAATTTAAATACTCTTTATGATGTATCAAGATATGTGTGGCTAAATCTTTACAAAATAATAAATAAGGAAACAGACAATAAAATAAGATATGATGATGTAAATGTAAATCTCAATTATTATTTTTTTGGGTACTTTTTTTCAATATTTGACTTTATTGACTTCAATTCAAACAATAATATTGTAAATGACACAAATGATCTTATATCGATAAATGAAAAAATGGAAATTGATTCAAACAACTCGAGTGTTTTGAATGAAATAAATGAGTTGACGGGAGAAAATCCAAATCCATTTAAAGTTATAGGCGTCGTAAATAATACAAAAAAAATAACAATCAAGTATGAAAATAGGAAAAAAAACATAAGTAGAGCTGACCAGAGCCTTCTTTATGTAACAAATAACCTCCATTCTGAGGAAACAAGGAATTTAATTGTGTCATTTTCCAGTTTTTTTAATGGGGTAATATCTGAAATGGATAAAATAATAACAAATCTCACCCTACCAGATACAAACATAAACATTAACCTTTTATCCCTCACAAATATTTATGAAATAACAAATAATATTTCTCTTACAAACATTGAGATTACAAATGATGATATGATAATAAACTATCTTTCTGATGCCGGATATAATACAAATGACTATGATTCCTTCACAAATGATCTTAATAATGCTGGAATTACAAATGTAAACGATTTAACCAATCTTGTTCCTTCAATGACCAATATATCAGAAGTAATTTCAAACTATTTCAACCTATAAGCAGGTAAAAATGAAAAAGAAAATATTACTGATTTTGATGACAATATACGGAATGTTGAATTGTCTGGAAAGAGAAAAGGAATTATCCCTGCCAGCAGAAATAATGGGAGCGGGTGGGACTGGAATTGTGGCATATGATAAGTTTGGAATGGTTTTTATGAATCCAGCCTCTTTTGGCGTAACATCAAAAAGCTACTTCTCTTTTGTAAGGAATGGAATAAGATTTAATTACGACCTCTATGAATACTATACCATTTATGAAAAAATGAGGGGCAATACCGATATTTATGCAATTCTTCCAGAAATTGCACCTATCCTGAGCAAATTAAATGTGTGTGCAGGAGTGAATGGTCCATTGGCTTTCGGTTATATGACAGAAGGTATTGGATTCTTAATATACAATGATTTCAACACATCACTTTCCTCACACTTTTCTGGAATATTACCCTACCTTGATGCATCTATATATTCAGATCTTGTATTTCTTTCTGGATTCGGCAAGAAATTTGATATTCCATTCTATTTCGGAAAAAATGTAACAACATATGCCGGAATAAATGTTAAATATATCAACAGATTAAAATATCAAAATCCACATCTCAGCCTTCTTGAAGCTTTTGATCTCTTTGCCTCAGGCTTCAAAGAAGGTTTTCTCTGGGGACAGGCTATAGGATCAGACCTTGGAATATTATTTAAAGGCGAATACATATGCGTGGGTTTTGTTGTAAAGAACTGGTTCAATACCTATTTTTCCTGGAGCGCCTATGATACAAACTTTCAGTATATATCCAACAGAACAATAGAACCCACATATTATCCTGCAAGTTTTAATCTTGGCTTAAGCTACAGACTGAAGAATTTTTTTTTGAAGTATGGAATTAAAGACTGGACATTCTATTTTGACCTCTCAGATGCATTTTACTTTGAGGAAAATTACCTGCTAAAGCTAAAATTTGGCACTGAAGTAACATTCTTATCCATCTTAAAGGCAAGAGCTGGATTGTACAAGGGCTACCCAACCCTCGGTTTTGGAATCGAAATCCCATTCTTACATATCAACTTTGCATATTATACAGAAGAGTTAAGCAAACTACCCGGTTACAAGCCACAGCAAAATTTTTTGCTAGAATTTCACGCATTACTTTAGTCAAGTTATTCGCTTGAAGAAGGTAGAAAAATTATATAATCTGCACTAAAGGGTGCCTTCTCAACTACAATATCGCTTCTTTCCTGTTTTGAATCTGGCAGGGATGCCCCTAAGAATAGAAAATAAAAACCCCTTTCTTCTGCCTTCAGCTCCAAAATCTGTCCGGGTAATAAATTAAAACTCTCACCCTCTCTTTCAAGCCTTATTCCCGTCCAGATAGGACCAGTGGTTTCTTCACCAATCAAATCTCCTCTTTTAATCTTAAAACCACCGGGGAGAATGCTATTTTCTTTCACTCTATTGCCAATTGAAAATACCAGTCTATCATTTTTGTAAAAAGATAAAATTCTCGAAAGTCCAGCTGGAGAAACTATCGGGGATGACTTAAGAACCATTCCATTCAGTGAAAAGCTAATCCCTTCAATTTTCTTCCAGGGCTGTATAAAGATGTTCGCATAGCCAGACGTAGTTTTTACCTTGAGTTCAAGCCTTTCATCCTTTATAACTGCAGATTTTATCTTACCTTCTTTAAAGGTTAAGGGCTGTTGAATATTTAAGTGAATCCCCCTGCATGAAAAAAGAAAAAGGATTAAAATAAATAATGCCTTATTTTTCATTGATTTATCTCTTCAATCTTCTTTTAGGTGGCATAAGTGTCTCAACAATAACCGGCTGAATATCATCTCCAACCCTATCAGGTAATAAAACAAGTTTTTCATTTACCTTAATCCTTGCCCCCTGTATATCACCAAGATAAGTTCTGGCAAAGAAAAGGTTTATGTTAGCCCAATCATTATAGTCAGATAAGGTGTTTGTAGCATTCTGACCAGGTTCTGGATTTAAGTCCATCAAAAATCCAGAGTTATTTGTTTTTCCATTTCCATTGTAGTCCACACCAGCACTTCCAGTCCTTCCAAGTCCTTTTGTCTCATCAACACTGTTTTCATTTATATTAATCCCACTGCCATCGGAGTAGTCTATAACCATATCCTTATTTGTAGGTCCTCTATGAAGCTCCTCTCCCCAGTAACCAGCACCGGGAAAATATAAATTGGAAAAAATTTTTTCACTACACTCAAGCCATCTGTAATAATAATACCTATCACCCTCCCTATCTTATTATATTTGTCAAGTTTTTTTTCAATATTTTTTTAAAAAATTTTTTAACCTTCCGTTTTTCCCTA
>JBMFQR010000054.1:0-6722 GCA_049968515.1 Brevinematia bacterium | reverse complement strand
TATATAACTCTGTGGTTTTCAAACTTTCGTGTCCCAGTAAAGCCTGAATATACCTTATATCAACACCTTCTTCAAGAAGATGTGTAGCGAAGCTGTGTCTAAGCGAATGAATTGAAACATCTTTCTTTATTCCAGAGAGTTTCTTAGCTCTCTCAAAAACTTTCTGAACAGTTCTTACAGAGATATGCTTATCTGATGTCTAACTCTCAAAAAGCCAGTAATGTGGATGGTATTCTTTTATATAGCTTGAAATTAGTGTGTGCATATTTCTGGATAAAATTGTATATCTATCTTTTCTGCCTTTGGAAGAAACTATGTGAATCATTTTCCCGACTTTGACAGCTATTAGGGTATAATTTGTTATTTTGCAGGGAGTTAATTTTTCAAAATGGAGAAAATTGTCCCTACATTTTCAGGTAGCAAAAGCATATAGTCTATGGCACACATACAATTTCAACCATATTTCCTTCTGGGTCAAGGATAGAGCTCTCATAATACCCATCACCAGTAACTCTCGGTTCTGAAAAGATTTTATAGCCTTTAGCCCTCAATTTATCTGTTAATTCACAAACCTTATCTTTATTCTCAACCTCTATTGCTATGTGTGCAAGACCAAAGATTTTTTCGCTTTCACCTGCAGTAAAAATTTCCTTCTTATGCATAAGTTCAATTTTTGAGCCGTCTTCAAAATTCAAAAAGTATGACTCAAAGCCTTTAGCTCTATTTTCGTATTTTTCACCTGCTTTACAGCCAAAGAACTCTGTGTAAAAATTTTTCATTAGCTCTATATTTTCTGTCCAGATCCCGATATGGTGAATATGCATTTTTATCCTCCAGTAAGATTATATATTTCTTCAATAATAAAGTAAAAATTTTTTTCAATATTGCTTTAATCAATGATGAATACTTCGCCATATTAATTTTGACTATTTTACAATTTTACCTTAAAATCTTTTATCTTAATACTTCTTATGGAGAGAGAATGGCATTTAAAGATGTTTTGAAGGAAAAGATTTTAGATTTGATTGAGAGGAATTTTAAGGTTCGTGTGGATTTTGTGCCAGTTAGTTATCCAGATGTGAAGGACTTTGGGGATTATGCCACAACCATTGCACTTTCGAGTGCAAAATTGATAAAAAGAAATCCGAAGGAAATAGCAGAGGTTCTTGCCAGAGAGCTTGATGATAGAGCGGTTTTTTCTAAAATAGAGGTTGCAGGTCCGGGCTATATAAATTTCTTTGTGTCCGATAATGTGCTTGAAAATTCCATACTCGATGCAATAAAAATAGAGGATTATGGTAAAAACAATTACCTTGGTGATAAAAATATCCTGCTTGAATATGTAAGTGCAAATCCTACAGGACCGCTGCATATCGGGCATGGAAGATGGGCAGCCATAGGGGATTCTCTTGCCAATTTGCTTCTCTACTGTGGAGCAAAGGTTTACAGGGAATTTTATATTAATGACACAGGAAATCAGGTAAAACTTCTAAGGCAGAGTGTTGAAGCAGTCCGTAGAGGAATACCTATTCCTGAGAATGGATATCATGGCAGCTATATTAAAGAGATAGCTAAAATGGATGGCGACCCTGTGGAAAACCTGCTTTCAATACAAAAAAAAACACTTGAATGCTTCAGAGTGAGTTTTGATAATTATTTTTCAGAGAAAACCCTTCATGATAGTAACAGAGTTATAGAAACTCTCGAGTTTTTAAAGAACTCCGGGCATTGTTATGAAAAGGATGGGGCTTTATGGTTTAAAACCACTGAATTTGGCGATGACAAGGACAGGGTCCTTATTAAAAATGACGGTGAGTTCACATATTTTGCTGTAGATATTGCTTACCACAAGAATAAGATAGAAAGAGGCTTTAATACCCTTATCAACATTCTTGGAGCAGACCATCATGGTTATGTAAACAGGCTTGAGGCAGCAATTAAAATATTTGCAAAAGAGTTGAAGCGTGCTTTAGAGATTAAGATTATAATTGGACAGCTTGTTTCACTTTTTAGAAATGGTGAGCCAGTAAGAATGTCAAAAAGGACCGGAGAAATGATAACACTCGAGGAGGTTATTGATGAGATTGGTGCTGATGCTACAAGATATTTTTTAGTAATGCGAAAGGCCGATACACCTCTTGATTTTGACATAGAGATTGCAAAGAAGCAGTCAGAAGAAAACCCTGTGTATTACGTACAGTATGCACATGCAAGAATCTCTGGAATTTTAAGAAATCTCGAAAAAAAACTTGATGTGGATGTGAAGGGATGTATAGAGAATGAAGAAGCCAGAGATGTTGCCTTAAGAATTCTTAGATTTCCGGAGGTGTGTCTTGATTCAGCCATATCTCTTGAACCACATAGAATTACACAATATCTTGAGGACCTCGCTTCGACTTTTCACAGATACTATAATCATTACAGGATAATAACTGATGATGAAGCTACAACAAAGAAAAGGCTTGCTATAGTGATGGCAACGAAAAAGGTTCTTAATTTAGGGCTCAGACTGATTGGTGTTTCTGCACCTGATAAAATGTAATTTTTTTATTATACTTGTATTTTTCTCTGGAATTGTGCTAAAATAAATATTAGAGTTAAATTTTTGCCTTTTAGAGGGGGAATAAATGAAGAAAGTTCTGATTTTTCTCTTGATGTTAATTTTCTCTTTAACCTTTTCAAAAGATATAGAGGAGTGTTATCTACTTTCTATGTATGTTGGAGACGTAAGGGTATCAATGGATAATGGTAATAAATGGGAAAAACCGGAAGTTGAAATGAAACTTTATGAATCTTCAATGGTAAAAACCGGCAGCGAATCTTATTGTGATGTTATGATGCCAAAGAGAGGGGTTTTTAGGATTGTTGAAAACAGCTTGATTTTAATCGATAAACTTAAAAAGAGTCTTGAGGAGATTAAGGTAAAGAAAGGAAGGGTGCTTTTAAATATCACGTATAAATTGAAAGAAGGAGAAAAGTTCAGTGTACAAACTGATGTTGCCATTGCTGCTGTGAGAGGAACAAAATTCATAATTGAAACGGATGGAAAGATATTGAAATGTAAGGTTGGAGAGGGTTCTGTTGTATTGAGAAGAAATATTAGACTTCCTGTCGACGTAGAGGATGAGGAGCTTTTGTCAAAGCTTGAGGTTGTCGCTAATGCAAATCAGGAGATTGAGTTGACACTGGATGAAAATAAGGCTTTAGAAAATCTACTTTCAAGAGCTAAAAATAATCTTTCTGAAATGAAGAAAATTCTTTCTGATTCTCAGAGGAACACACAGAAGAAATTAAGAATGGTAAAAAATGTAAGACGTCTGATTGAGGAACTGAATATGTTTGAGGAAATGAAAGGTGATAACGAAACAGAGGACGAGGAAGATTGAGCTACTTTCTCCAGCTGGAGGCTTTGACAAGCTAAGATTTGCAATTGCTTATGGTGCAGACGCATTATATGGCGGGGTTAAGGGTTTTTCACTACGAGAAGGAGCAAAGAATTTTAGCATTGAAGAGCTTTATGAAGCATTAAGTTATTGCCATACTCACGGAAAAAAGTTTTATCTTACCGCAAATGTTTTTCTTCACGAAGGACATTTTGAGGCTTTCAAGTCATTTGTTGGTGAGATTTCAAGGCTTCCGCTTGATGGGATTCTCATTTCCGATATTGGGGCATTAAGCTATTTAAGGGAAAAGTTCCCCGAGATTCCCATTCATATTAGTACACAGGCAAATACTTTGAATAGTGAGGCTATTAAATTTTATGAGAAACTGGGTGTAAAAAGGATTGTTCTTGCCAGAGAGCTAACTCTCAATGAAATTAAAGCCATAAGGGATAAGACAGATATTGAGCTTGAGACATTTGTTCATGGAGCAATGTGTATTGCATATTCAGGTAGGTGTTTGCTCTCCAACTATTTTACAAACCCTTCACTCTATCGCCCCGGGAAAAAACCAGAAGCCATAAAAATTGAAAGAACAAGAGATGCAAACCTTGGGGATTGTTCTCAAGCTTGCAGATGGAGTTATTATCTTGTTGAAACAACAAGGCGTGAGGATTTTTTACCGGTTGAAATTGAAGATAACTTTTCGACAACAATACTGAGTTCTAAAGATTTAAGTCTTGCCCCATTTATGAAGGAGCTTATAGAGGCTGGTATAGATTCCTTCAAGATAGAGGGTAGAATGAAAAGCATTTACTATGTTGCAAATACGACAAGGGTTTACAGACATTGCATAGATTCTGTGATAAAGAATAAGCCCTTTGATTCTTCAATGATTGAAGAATTAAACAAGATAAGCCACAGGGAGTATACAACAGGCTTTTTCTTTGAAGAAAACAGACTTGCCACTCATACCACTTTCAAGGGCTATGAAAGGAGCAAGGTTTTTTTGGGCTATGTGATGGAAGTCATTAATGAAAATGAATATCTAATTAGAGCTGCCAATCAGATTAAATCAGGTGATAGAATTGAAGTAATTTCTCCCGATGGCAATGACTTATTGAAAAACTACCATATTCTTGATAGAGACAATCGGTCTGAAAAAGATGTTTTGCAGCCAGATGAAGAATGCATACTTGTCTGTGAAAATAAACTTTCTCAATTTTCCATTTTCAGGAAATAAATCAGATTCGTCTGCCAAATATTATTCTTCCGAGTCTTAAAATTGTTGCCCCTTCTTCTATCGCTATCTCAAAGTCATCACTCATACCCATAGAAAGATGCGGAAATTCTCTATGGAAGTGGGTTTTCATCTTTTCTCTAAGATTATAGAGGAGTTTGAAAGATTCTCTTATCCTTTTTATGTCATCAGTCAGAGGACCTATTGTCATCAAACCTGAAAGGTTGAGGTATTTTAACTCAAGAATTTTTCCTGCAAGGTCTATAGTTTTTTCTGGCTCTATGCCAAATTTTGTTTTTTCAAAGGATGTGTTCACTTCAATCAAAACAGGGAGAGTTTTATTCATTTCAGAGAGCTTCTTTGAAATTTTCTCTGCAAGTTCAAAAGAGTCTATTGAATGTATCCAGTCAAAAATCTTTAATGCTTTATTTATTTTGTTTGTCTGGAGATGCCCCACAAGGTGTTTTGTAAATTCAAGATTTGAAAGCTTTTCAAACTTGCTTTCAGCTTCCTGAACCCTGTTTTCTCCAATGTCTTTTATACCAGCCTTAATAACCTCTGTAATGTCTTCGGGGGAAAAAGTTTTTGATATTGCAACAATTGTTATGGGATGGGTGATGCCAACTTCGATTTTCTTATTTTCTATAAACTCAAGCAGAAAACTTACTCTTTCTCTTATAGTTTTTAATTCTTTCATCTTTCTTTAATAAAAAGGGGTGGAAAAATTCCACCCCCTGAAAATATTTATTTATCCTTACTCACCATATACATTAGTAAATCCACAACTCTGTTAGAGTACCCCCATTCATTGTCATACCACGAAACAATCTTAAAGAATCTCTTTTCACCCTTTAGGTTGTTCTGTAAAGTTGCGAGGGAATCATAGATAGAGGATCTCTCATCGTGAATAAAGTCTGTGGATACAACCTCTTCATTGCAGTAGCCAAGAATGTTTTTAAGATATGTTTCCGAAGCCTTTTTCATAAGAGCATCAATCTCTTCGATAGAGGTGTCCTTTGCTGCCCTGAAGGTGAGGTCAACAACTGAAACATCAACAACTGGAATTCTAAATGCCATACCAGTCATTTTTCCTTTTACATCTGGCAAAACCTCACCAACTGCTTTTGCAGCTCCTGTGGTTGATGGAATGATATTGATTGCTGCTGCTCTTCCACCTCTCCAGTCCTTCTTTGAGGGACCATCAACAATCTTCTGGGTTGCAGTGTAGGCATGAATTGTTGTCATAAGACCGGTCTCTATGCCAATACCTTCTTTCAGCAAAACATATACGATGGGAGCAAGACAGTTAGTCGTACAACTTGCATTTGAAACAATATTATGCTTTGCAGGATCGTATTCTTTTTCATTAACTCCCATAACAATTGTCTTTACATCACCTTTTCCCGGAGCAGTTATGATAACCTTTTTTGCCCCCGCATCGATGTGAGCCTGTGATTTTTCAGAAGACGTGAACAACCCTGTTGCTTCAATAACATATTCAACACCAAGCGCTTTCCAGGGAAGCTCATTCAAATTCTTTGGAGCAAGCAAGCATTTTACTTTGTGACCGTTTACAACAAGAATATCAGCTTCTTCTTTTGATGGGTCACTTTTTTCTGTAGTTACATTATGCTTAAACTTTCCATGAACTGAATCGTATTTTAGCTGGTAAGCAAAGTAGTTTGCATCTGTGGATATATCCACAACAGCCACTACATCAATTTTGCTTCCAAGTAAACCCTGATCACAGAGAGCCTGAAAAACAAGTCTGCCAATACGCCCAAAACCGTTAATTGCAACCTTAACAGCCATCTATTTCCTCCTAAATTAAAATTAATGACCTCATAAAGCAACAGCTGATTATAAAAATACATTTTATTATAATATATTGAATAAAATTGCACAAGAAATTAAA
This sequence comes from Brevinematia bacterium, assembly GCA_049968515.1. Lineage (GTDB taxonomy): Bacteria > Spirochaetota > Brevinematia > Brevinematales > JAOACQ01 > JAOACQ01. Next base: position 187 of record JBMFQR010000054.1, on the reverse strand, counting down.
TAGTTTTTTGTTTAAGATTAAAATTGAGTTGCCAACACAGGACTATATTTGTTCGGGAAAGATAATATTAGTGTTTTTAAAATCAAGAAAAGCCTAAGGGAGGAGCATGATGGCTATCCAGTCAGCTCCGCATAAGTAACCGCCTTCGAGTTTACACTTGCAAGAAGTAGCCTGTTGAATAACTCCT
>JBMFQR010000053.1:0-6951 GCA_049968515.1 Brevinematia bacterium | reverse complement strand
GAATAAGAAAAAAATCTGATAAATTCTGTTAATGTTAACATAATTTATTTTAGCATATATTGGTATTATGTCAATCTGAAATGAGCAATTTTTTAAAGGTTTTATTCCAGATGCTTTACTCATCTCCAAAAAATTTGACACACCCTTCATCTTCTCTTAATATAATAAACAAAATTTTTGAGTATGTTTTATGAAAAGGCTTTTTGTATTTTCAGTTTTTATCTTATCCTGGATTTATCTCTTTTCACAGACCGAACCTTTAAATGTAAACATCAAACTTACAAACGTTGTTGAAATTACAAATGAGGTTGTAGTTACAAATGAAATTATAGATATAAACTATGTAGATGAAACAAATTACATTACAAATTATGTTGTTATCACGAATATAGTTTTCTCTACCAGAACTGAAAATTATATACTTCAGGCTGGAGTTTTTTTGAATAGAAGGTTTGCAGATAATCTTATAAAAAGATTAAAAAGGAAAAATTTTGATGCTTATCTTAAGGAAACATACCCTTATTATAAGGTCTTTGTAGGTAGAAATCTAAGCAAAAAGGATGCGGAAACTATCTTAAGAAAACTCAAGGGAAGATCTTTTTCTGCTATTTTGAGAAAGGATATGGAGTAAATATGTTCGTGTTATTGAAAAAGGATTATAGCCTTTTGAAATATATTGAGAATGAAGATTTTGAAAGGGCATTTTTAATTTTAGATAGAAAGATAGATCTGGATTTGACAGATGAGGATGAAGGAGAAACTGCATTGATAAAAGCCTGCAAAAAGGATAATTATGAGCTTGCAGAAAAGCTGGTGAATAAAAATGCAAATGTTAATATAGAAGACAGGGATGGCTGGACGGCAGTTTTCTGGGCTGTTGAGAATAACAATGAAAAGCTGCTTGATCTTCTTAATTCACATAGGGTTGATTTGAATCATCAGGATAATGATGGTTTTTCTCCTTTGATGATTGCCACATTAAATCAAAATATTTCGATGGTAAAAAAGCTTTTGTTTTTGAAAGCAGATCCTGATTTGCAGGATAAAGATGGCAAAACTGCTTTGATGTGGGCAATACTCAACAGATTTAATTCAATTGCTAAAGTTTTGATAGAGAAGTCTTCTCTTGATATTTGTGACAATGAGGGCAATACAGCCTTTCATTATGTAGTTCAAAAAGAGGAATTTGAGCTAATAAAATTTCTGATTAAACATAATGTTAGTTATGAAATAAGAAATAATGAGGGTTTTACACCCGAAGATATTGCAGAAGGAAAGGGATGGAATTTGAATGATTTTAGGAATTGGAATTGACATTATAGAAATAGAAAGGATTGTTAAAGTATTTTCTAATAAAGAAAGAAAATACATGGAGAAGGTTTTTACACCGGCTGAGATTGAGTATTCTTTTTCTCAAAAAGACCCCTTTTTACATCTTGCTGCGAGATTTTGTGCAAAAGAGGCTTATTTTAAGTGTTTTGGAGATGGAGTGCTAATTTTTAATGAGATTGAGACAAGAAATGGAAGAAATGGAAAGCCTTACATTACACTATATGGTAAAACAAAACAATACTGGGAAGAAGCTGGTAGTCCTATGATACATGTGAGCCTTTCTCATAGCAAAACAGTTGCAACAGCAATTGTTATACTTGAGGAAAGAACTGTCTGAAGGAGATGTTTGTGGAGTTAAAAGGAAAAACCATTGCTATTATAGGAGGCGGTCTACTCCAGCTTCCTGTAATTCTTACAGCAAAGAATCTCGGCTTAAAGACTGTGGTTGTAGATAGAAATCCTGAGGCTGTTGGAGTTAAGGAAGCGGATTATTTTATCCAGTCGAGCACACTTGATGCTGAAATGACCTCCATTCTTCTCGAAAAGTTTAATAATGAGAAGGAAAAAATCAGTGCAGTCCTTACGGTTGGAACCGATGCCTCCTATACTGTTGCTCTCTGTGCAAAGAGACTGAATTTGCCGGGTATTGCTCCTGAGGTTGCCATAAAGGCAACTGACAAGTTTGAAATGAGGAAGGCATTAAGAAATGCGAAGGTACCTGTTCCTGACTTTGAGGTGGTTGATAATTATCCAAAAGCCTGTGAAGTAATGGAAAGGATGGAGACAGATTGTGTCATAAAGCCAGTCAGAAATATGGGAGCGAGGGGGGTTAGAAGGGTTTTTAATCTTGCTGATTTAAAAGAGGCATTTGAGCTTGCTCTTCAGCATTCTTCGGAGAGGAAGGTTATTATTGAACAGTACATTGATGCTCCAGAGCTTTCTATTGATGCATTGATTTACAATGGTGAAATATTTATTACCGGTGTGGCTGATAGAATTATTGAATATGATCCATACTTTGTGGAAACCGGCCATATAATGCCGAGCAGGTTGGGGGAGGATCTTATTAATTATGCCATTGATACCTTCAAGAAAGGAATAAAGGCAATAGGTATAAATACAGGGGCAGCAAAAGGTGACATCAAAGTGTCAAACTCTGGGTGTTACATCGGGGAGATTGCTGCAAGATTGTCCGGTGGTTTTATGTCTACCTACACATTTCCATATTCGAGTGGAATAAATCTTATGGAAAACATAATCTATATTTCTCTCGGCTTGCCACCGAAGGATCTTGAAGTCAAAAAGAACTGGGTTTCCATAGAGAGAGCAATAATTGCACCTCCGGGTATTATAAATGAAATTTCCGGGCTTGATAAAGCAAAGTCGGTAAATTATGTAATGAATATATTTTTCGATGCAAAAATAAAGGATAGAATTTTTCCTCCAAAGAACAATCTTGACAAACAGGGGCATATCATAGTTGCAGCTCCGACATACAGGGAGGCAATTCTTGCTTCCAACAGGGCAATTCAATCGGTCAGGATAAGGAGTGCATATCAGCAGGAACCGGATATAAACATTCCGGAGAATGTGATTCTTGAAAGAGCAAAGATAAAATTTAACGGAAAATGTGCAGTCTGTCAGGACTGTGATGGGCAGAAGTGTAAGGGATGGATGCCGGGTGTTGGTTCGATTGGCAATGGGAATGGTTTTATTAAGGCAGTGGAGAAATTAAGAGAGATAAATATAGTGCCCTCATACATTCATAAAAATTTTAACCCGGATGTAAAAACTGAAATTTTTGGTTTTCCTCTTGATACTCCTGTTGTCCCAGCTCCCATAACGGGTGCAATAACCAACCTTGGTGGTAGTATAAGTGAACTTGAACTTGCGAGAGCAATAGTAAAGGGGGCAAATTATGCTGGAACCATTGGTTTTTTAGGGGATGGTGCGACTCCAACAAAATATAAGATTTTTATCAGGGTAATTCTTGAGAATTTTGGAATGGCCATACCAATTTTTAAGCCGAGATATGATAATTCATTAATTATTGAAAGAATAAAAGCAGCAGAAGAGGTTTGTTCTCTGGCTGTTGGGATGGATATTGATGCAGCTTCGTTTTTGACAATGGAAATGAAGGATCAGAATACTTCTACGAAGAGTCCTGAAGAGCTTAAAGAACTGGTTGCTTCTACAGAACTACCTTTTGTGTTAAAGGGGATACTTTCTGAGAAGGATGCAGAGTTAGCAGTGAAAGCCGGTGTAAAGGCAATAATAGTCTCAAATCACGGTGGAAGGGTGAGTGAAGCAATCATTCCACCGATTACTGCATTGAAGAAAATAAGAGATAGTGTAGGAGATGGAGTATTGTTGATTTACGATGGAGGAGTAAGAAGTGGGGCTGATGTGTTTAAAGCTATTGCGCTCGGGGCTGATCTTGTTATGGTGGGGAGGCCTGTTATGATTTATGCTGTCGGCGGTGGTATTCAGGGGGTAAGACAGTATATTGATAAAATTACAGCAGATCTAAAAAGGACAATGGTTTTGACAGGGATTAAAAATTTAAGGGAGCTTAAGGAGAAGGGAAAAGATTTTCTTGAAGAGATATAAATCAGTTGATAAGGGCTATATTTTCAGGTTGATAACTCTTTCTGTTTCATTTTCTCCATATGAAAAAGTGATAGTGCAATAATTATTACCAAGACTATCAATGATGAGTTCAGGCCATTCAATAAACACATAGTCTGAGTTGTAAATTATTTCATTTATTCCCAGCTCTTCAATCTCTTCTATGCTTTTTATTCTATATAAGTCAATGTGTGAGATTTTTACTTTATCAGAAGAATACTCATTTATGATTGTGAATGATGGACTGCTTACAAGTCTGTCAAGTTTCCAGTGAGAACAAAATCCCCTTACGAGCGAAGTTTTGCCGCTACCAAGCTCTCCAATTAAAAGAAATACTTTTGCATCTTTTAACTCTAAAAGCTTGCCGGAAGCCAGCTTTTTTCCAAAAAGAAAGGTTTCGTTAACTTCTTTACTGATAAGCTTAATATTCAACCCTGAATACCTCAATTGGCTGAGATTTACCTTTTACTTCAATTGGCTCAAGTTTTTTGAACTTGAATATATTTTTTTCTTTTGGAATTCTTTCATAAACGTTCTTTGATATTATTATCTCATCTTTACCGGCAGCACTGCATAGTCTTGAGGCAAGATTAACATTGTCACCTATTACCGTATAGTCCATTCTATCATGTGAACCTATGCTACCTCTTACAACCTCCCCGGTGTTTATTCCCACGCCCACATGTACACTTGATAATCCTTTTTTCTTTCTTTCTTCATTCATTTCTTTCAGCCTTTTCTGGATTTCACAGGCTGCCATAATGGCATTCACACACATATCCTCACCTTCAAATATTGCTACTATTTCATCCCCGACAAATTTGTCAATATCACCATGAAAATTATGAATGATATTTGTTTGAACGTCAAGATATTCATTGAGAATGTCGACGACTTCCTGTGGGTCTATCTTCTCGCTCATTGAAGTAAAGTCCCTGATGTCAGAAAAAAACATTGTGAGTTCCTTTCTTTCTGTGGGCTTTGACTTTTTGTCAGTTACAATTACATTATCTGAGACTGTCTTCTGTATCATCTTTATAGTAGAACCAGAAACAAACTTTTGCATTTCCAGCTTTTCCCTGACAGAAACAACCATCTCTTCAAAACTTTTTGCTAATATTCCTATTTCATCCTTAACTGGAATGTGAAGTTTGACATTAAGTTCGCCCAATCCAAATCTTTTTACTCCATCAGTAAGCTGTATAATTGGCTTAACAATGTTGTCAGCACCCTTTATTGAAAGGAAAACTGCAAAAAGTGCTACAACAACTGTCACAAATACTATTAAAAGCTTTATTGTATTTATTTCATCTCTTATTATTTTTTCAGAATACCATAGAACTATGTTCCCAATTCTTCTCGAATTTACAATTACTGGCATATAATATTCATAAACTCTAACCACAAGATTATTACCAAGTGTTGCTTCAACAATGTTTTCATTCTTGTGAAAGGTCTCGTATTGCTTTGCCCTTTTCTCGATTTCTTTCAGTGTTTCTTTTGAGATATTATATCCGGAAAAGAGGTGCACATTCTTTAGCTCATCTCCTGTGACAATTATTCCATTATATCCTAGATATATCAATCCGATAGTGTTCTGAAAGGATTTTACGGCTTCATCAGCTGCTGGTATTGAAATGTAATTGTATTCAATGGACTTGGACAGGTCTTTTAGTATTCTTTCACAGAAGACATCGGCTTTTTGCAAAAGGGTCTTTTCAAGGTAGAGTGTGAACATCAGTCCGAGGGAGAAAGAGACCAAAAAAATTACAGCAATTTCAAATAAAACAACCTTTGCTCTGATTCTTCTGGTTAAAAGCTCGAAAAGTGAGACGAAAAAAAGCCTTCGAGCTTCTTTTTTATCCATTTTGAACCCTCACCAAACTTTTTTATTTTGTAAACCTGAAATGAAAATTTTTATACATTATACAATTTTTTGCTGAGTACAAATGATTTTGCCACCTATTAAATTATCTATTTTTATGGTATAAAAATTCTAAGAATCAGGCTGAGAAAAGTTTTTAAATGGAAATGGAATTTTCTCATAGGTTAGAAAATTATAAACCACTCATAAAAAAAAGTCAAAAATTAACAGGTTTGCACAGAATTTCGATTATTTTTGTTTCAAGAATACTTGAGGCGTGGGAGGGGATTAAAATAACTGCAGTATCTACACCCTCTTCTGTCCCACCCAAGGCTATAACTTTCTTCCCGTAGGGTATGAGACCGGCATCAAGTGCCATAACCGAGATTTCTACAGCAACCTTAACTCCCTGTCCGAACATTCTGAGAGTGTTTGCAATGATTTCTACAGGATATATGCCCCCGAATCTTCTTGATAACCCCCTTTCTGCTCCGCTTAATACGTGTGTGGTGGTTAATATCTTAAACCCATTTTTACATAATTCTTCTCTTATTTTATCTTGCATTTCGTTTAACCCCTTTTCCGAAAATCCCTGAGCATGGGTTACACATACGAGATTTTTGTTTTCCACATCTTTAAAAAAAGAAGCAGTATAACCAGTTACAGAAGGGAAAACTATGTTACTTATATCCTGTTCATCTGCAACCTTTAGTGAGAGTTCGACGGTGGCTTTTGTATTTCCCTTGCCGGGCGATTTAAAACCAATCATTTTTCCCTCCTACTTTTCTATAAACTCAAGCACAATGTTAAAAATTCTTCTTATGGGTTCTGCTGCTCCCCATAAAAGCTGGTCACCAACAGTAAAGCAGGTAAGATATTCTTCTCCCATATTCATTTTCCTTATCCTTCCAACAGGAACAGTTAGTGTTCCGCTAACAGCAGCCGGAGTCAGAAATTTTATGCTTTCTTCTTTATTGTTGGGAATTACTTTGACCCACTCGTTTGAATTTTTTATTATATCATAGATTTCATTCAGTGGAACATTTTTTTTAAGTTTTATGGTTAATCCCTGGGAATGACATCTCATTGCACCGATTCTTACACATATACCATCAACCGGTATAGGT
>JBMFQR010000052.1:0-8016 GCA_049968515.1 Brevinematia bacterium | reverse complement strand
CCAGTTGGGATCGGTGGCAAGGGAAATCCTGGTGTGGCTGGCTATGTTAAACAAACGCCGGGTGCCATTGGGTATGTCGAGGTTGCCTATGCAAAGCAAAATAAAATACCTTTCGCAATGCTAAAGAACAAAAGCGGAAACTTCATTGATGCCACACTAAAAGCTGTATCAATGGCAGCGGACACAGATATTCCAAAAGATACAATAGTTTCTCTTGTTAACACAGATGCTAAAGATGGCTATCCTATTGTAACCTTTACATGGATAATAGTTTATAAAGAACAAAACTATGGTGGTAGACCAAAGACCCGGGCAAAACAGCTAAAGGATCTCTTATGGTGGATGACACATAATGGGCAGAGGTTCAACGAAGAACTTGAATACGGAAGACTTCCGGAAAAAACAGTTAAAATTGTAGAAGATATAATCAATTCTATAACTTACAATGGAGAGAAGTTATAAGATTTCTATAGCCTGTAGAGGCACTTAACTTTTGTGCCTCTACAGCTTTCTAAACTCTTCCTTTAAATCATTGTATAGGCTTTTGTAAACTTCATAATATTTGCTATATACCTTTATGTTTTCCTTTATGGGGGAAAGTTTGCTAGTGGTTACAATTGTTGCGTTACAGGCCTCAGGAACACTCTTATAATACTTCGCACCAACAGCTGCGAGAAGTGCAACTCCCAGGGCAGGTCCTTCCTGAGAATTAACTGTATACACATCCGTTTCAAACATATCAGCCTGTATCTGCCTCCACACAATACTTCTTGCTCCTCCACCTGATGCCCTTACTTCCTTTACCTTTATTCCCATTTCCCTTATAATCTCCATACAATCTTTCAAACTATATCCCACACCCTCCATTACTGCTCTCAACATATCAGCCTTTGTGTGCCTTGCAGAAAGCCCAAAAAACACACCTCTTGCGAATGGATCAAGATGAGGCGTCCTTTCACCCATAAGATAAGGAAGGTAAATCAATCCATCAACTCCTGGTTTAATCCTTGCAGCTTCTTCATTCATAACATCGTAAGAATCCTTGCCGGTATGTAGAGCAACTTCCTTTTCAGAGCTACAGAAATTGTCCCTGAACCACTTTAAAGAAAGGCCTGCACCCTGTGTAACTCCCATAACATGCCAGGCACCCGGTACAGCATGACAGAAGGTATGTACCCTCCCCTTGCTATCAATTGAAATCTTCTCCATATATGCAAAAACAACGCCGGAAGTTCCTATTGTAGATGATACGACTCCAGGTTTAACAATTCCGTTACCGACAGCCCCAGCCGCCTGATCCCCAGCTCCACCAACTACAATAGTACCCTCGGCAAGACCAGTAAGCTCGGAAACCTTCTTCGTAATAGTTCCAGTCACTTCAGGAGACTCATAAACTCTCGCAAGAAGATTCTTGTCTATACCGAGTCTTTCAAGAACGAAGTCACTCCACTTTCTATTCTTTATGTCTAAAAACTGCATCCCACTGGCGTCAGAAACTTCGGTGGCAAATTCACCGGTCAATCTAAATCTTATAAAATCTTTTGGTAATAAAATCTTATAAGCTTTTTCATAAATATGAGGCTCATTATTTTTTACCCACATTACTTTTGAGGCTGTAAAACCTGTTAGGGCTGGATTTGCAGTGATCTCTATTAATTTCTCTTTTCCGACAAGATCGGTTATCTGATCGCATTCTTTTGCAGTTCTCTGATCACACCATATAATTGAATGTCTCAACACATTATAATTCTTATCAAGAAGCACAAGTCCATGCATCTGACCGGACAAACCCAGACCTTTAACTTCTCCTGCCTTTACACCACTCTTATGAAGAACATCCCTGATTGTCTGAACAGTAGCATTCCACCAGTCTTCAGGATCCTGCTCAGCCCACCCCATCTTTGGCTGGTAAAGTGGATACTCATAAAATGAAGAAGCAATGGTGTTGGCTTTCTCATCAAAAAGAACTGTCTTTGTACCAGATGTCCCTATGTCAATACCTATAAAATATGGCATAAAGCCTCCTTCTAAATTTATGAAAAAGAGGCAGATTGTTCAGCTTAAAGGACGAACAATCTGGTTTAAACTCTCAGAATACGTATTTCCACATCCTGCCTTTTGCAGATTTTGGATCAACACCCTTCCTCTTGAAAAGCTCACTCAAAGTTACAAACTCATATCCCTGCTTCTTTAATTCTGGAATCAGTATATCAAGTGCTTCTGGGGTTGGATGTGGTTCGGGCTGAACATCATGAAGCAAAATTATTGCACCATCCCTCATACCACTAAGTACATTTTTAGCAATATTTTCAGCAGTTCTGTTTTCACAACCATTCCAGTCAAATCCAAGCACACCCTCTGCAAATGGTAGATCAATATTTTCATACATTGTTTCACTTACCGCAAGATTTGGGGGACGGAAAAATTTTGGTGTTGTTTTCGTATACTTCTTTATTGCATCAGTTGTTTTCTGGATAGAGGTCTTGATTTCCTCAGGAGACTTCGTATTTAAACTATCCCATGCCCATGAATGATTGCCAATCTCACATCCCATCTTAACCATTTTTTCTAGTACAGGTTGAGTGTCTTCATTGACAAGCATACCTATAACAAAAAATGTTGCCACAACGCCATGCTTCTCAAGTTTGTCAAGCACTCTCGGAGTTAAATCCACACTTGGACCATCATCAAAAGTGAGAGCACAGAGCTTGTCTGCCTTATAGTCAAGCTCCTTTTTCTTTACACTGCTGGTTGACTGACAGGAAAAAAGAAAGATCATTACCAAACCCAGAGACAAAATTAACCTTTCCATACAAACCTCCAAAGAGAATTTTTAAAAGTTTTTTTTAATAAACCTCAAAAAGCGTCAATTACATTACACTCTACGTAGCAGCGTAAATGATTACTTTCTCTTTAATAACTCAACTGCCCTACTAACTATATCTTCAGCAGTCAATCCATATTTCTTCAATAATGAAGAAGGATCTCCAGATCTACCAAACTGGTCTCTCACTCCTATTTTACTGACCAATACTGGATAATTTTCCGAGACAACCTCACTAACTGCACTACCAAGTCCACCCATTATGTTATGTTCCTCACAGGTAATTATTAGCCCTGTTTCTCTGGCAGCTTTTACTATGGCTTTTTCATCAATTGGCTTGATAGTATGCATATCTATAACTCTTGCAGAAATACCTTTTTGTTTCAGGATGTCAAAAGCCATAAGAGCCTGCTGGACCATAAGACCCGTTGCTATAATTGTAAGATCCTTTCCCTCCCTTAGTGTTATTGATTGCCCAATCTTGAAATCTTGGGGATTTCCTTCATAAACAGCCTCAACTGCAAGTCTTCCTAATCTTAAATATACAGGCCCATCTATTTTTATTGCCTCTTCAACAAGAAATCTTGTTGATACTGCATCACATGGTGAAACAACAGTCATGCCGGGAATAACCCTCATTAAGGCAATATCCTCGATACATTGGTGTGAAGCTCCGTCTTCACCAACGCTTATACCTGCATGGCTTGCTCCAATCTTAACATTCAGGTGTGGATAGCCTATGGAGTTTCTCACCTGATCATAAGCTCTGCCTGCTGCAAACATCGCAAAAGTACTTGCAAATACAATATTTCCACAGGTTGCAATTCCAGCAGCGGTTGCCATCATATTTGCTTCTGCAACACCACAATTTATAAACCTTTCTGGGAACTTCGCCTTGAAAAGCTCAGTCCTTGTAGATTTTGATAGATCTGCATCAAGTACTATAATATTCTTATACTTTTCACCAAGCTCAGCAAGTGCTCTACCATATGCTTCTCTTGTTGCTATCTTATCAGCCATTTTTAATCCCCTAATTTAGTTAAAAAATCATCAAGCTCTTTTATTGCTTTTTCATACTGATCCTGTTTGGGGGCAGTCCCATGCCAAGAAGCCTCATTTTCCATAAAAGATACTCCCTTACCCTTCACTGTCTTTGCAATTATAACGGTGGGCTTTCCTTTTAATTCCTTAGCTTTCATTATGGCATCATAGATTTCAGCATAGTTATGCCCATCAATGTTTATGACATTCCAGCCAAAAGCCTTAAATTTCTCGTCTATCGGTAAAGGATTCATAACCTTCCTTATATCACCATCTATCTGAAGTCCATTAAAATCAACAAAGGCTGTTAAGTTATCAAGCCGATAATGAGCTGCGAACATTGCCGCTTCCCAGATTTCTCCTTCCTGAAGCTCACCATCCCCCATCACTGCATAAACATGATAACTCTTACCCCATATCTTTGCAGAAATAGCCATTCCATTCGCGGCAGATAAGCCCTGACCAAGTGAACCTGTTGACATATCAACACCGGGCACCCCCTTCATATCTGGATGCCCCTGAAGAAAGCTATTAACACAACGAAAGTTTTTTACTTCTTCCTTGGGGAAAAAACCTCTTTCAGCAAGAACTCCATAAAGAGCAGGGGCACAATGCCCTTTGGAAAGTACAAATCTGTCCCTATCTTCCCACTTTGGATTCTTAGGATCAATATTTAAAACCTCAAAGTAAAGCACTGTAAGAATATCGGTGACAGACAATGAGCCTCCCGGATGACCTGAGTTTGCACAGTACACAGCTGTAAGAACATTTTTCCTGACATTTGTTGCTATTCTGGTAAGTTCCTTTATTTTTTTTTCGTCCATTTAAAACTCCAAAATTTTATAAATATTAACTGATAACCTTTTGAATAGGCAACAATGCTGCTCCCAGAAGTGGAGCCTCAGAAACAAATTTTGAGCAATAAATCTTTACATCATCAACACCCTCAAAACCATCCTTACTAAAGATGTTGCTTTTAATTGGCTCTACAAGCAAATCTTCATATTTAGCAATATTTCCACCAATAATTATAGCTGTTGGATCTAAACCTAAAATCATATTTTCAATGCCTATGGATAGATATTCTATATAGTTATTCCACACTTCTGTCGCAATTTTGTCTTTATTATAAACCTTTTTCATAAAATCATCGAGACCTACATTCTCACCGCTTTCATTTGCATAACTGGAAAGCAGAGCTCTCTCCGAAACATATAATTCCCAGCAACCCTTCCTTCCACAATTACATTGCTTTCCTTCTGGAATTATAACCATATGTCCAAACTCCCCAGCTCTCTGGTTCTTACCCTTGTAAAGATGCCCATTTATGATCACACCTGTCCCCACTCCCTGAGTAATCGAGACATAGACAAAATTGTTAATCTTGCTTCCTGAAAGAATATGCTCGGCAATAGCGCCAGCATTAGCTTCATTTTCTATATAGAAAGGAAAACGGAAAATACTATTGAACTGCTTGAAGTTTATATTCTTCATTTTTAAATTTGGCGCCAGTTCCAGCAACATCTTCTTCTCATTCACTGTACCGGGAAGAGAAAATCCAATTCCGAGCACCTTTCCTTCGTCTATTTTATTCTCCGCTATCATCCTGTCTATCTCTTTTGAAATTCTTTTCACCATTTCTTCAATTTTATGAAATGAAGCTATTGAAAAAGTAATTTCATCGAGAATTTTGCAGTCAAGATTAACAAGTGCAATCTTTGCCCTCTCTACATTTATATCCACACCAAATGACAACCTCGAATCAGGTATAAACCTTACGAGCACCGGTTTTCTTCCCCCACTCGAACTTGCAACACCGGATTCCTCAATTATTCCTTCCTTTATAAGCTCATTAACATTAGCCGTGACTGTGGGAATACTTATCTTGGTTTTCAAGGAAATTTCCTGCTTTGTAAGTTCTCTTTTACTTATTAAGAGAGAGATTATTTTTCTTCTGTTATAATTTTTTATTGAGCCATGGGTAATAGGTTCATCTTTTTTCAATGTATTCCTCCCGAAAAAATAGTATTCATAAATATTAACATAAAAAAATAACTTTAGCAAATTTATTTAATTACTATTTACCCTGACAATTGCTTCATTATTTATAAACAAAATAGATAGACATCATTTAACACAACTCTGATAACATCATGTTACCAAACTATCCACCCAGCAGAGGACTTCTAAAATATAAACCCTAAATAAAACAGATGGGGAAATTTTCCAGAATATCTCAGAAAAATTCCCCAAAAAACTTAATCTACATTCATAATATATTGATTGAGAATTGTTTCAAGCATTTCCTGTCTACCTGATTTATTTGTAATGTTTGAGTTTTCCAAAGCGTATTTCTCAAGCTCTTTAAAACCAACTTTACCATCAACTATCTGCTTACCGATACCCTTCTTATAAGATTCATACCTTTCATCTATAAATTTCTCAAAAACCTTATCTTCTATCAGCTTATACGCAACCTTTAAACCCTTAGCAAATGCATCCATTCCGGCAATATGACCATAGAATAGATCAACTGGCTCGAAAGATCCCCTTCTAACCTTGGCATCAAAGTTTGTTCCTCCATTTTTAAAACCACCAGCTAGCAAGATTTCATACATCGCAAGAGTTGTAATATAAACATCTGTGGGGAACTGATCGGTGTCCCACCCGAGAAGCAAATCACCCTGGTTTGCATCAATTGAACCAAACATATTATTTATTCTTGCAAGTCTTAATTCATGCTGGAAGGTATGATATGCTAAAGTAGCATGATTTACTTCAATATTAAGCTTGAAGTATTTATCAAGCCCATAACTCTTCAAAAACCCTATGACAGTAGCACAGTCAAAGTCGTACTGATGCTTTGTTGGTTCCTTTGGTTTTGGCTCAATCAAAAACTGCCCCTTAAAGCCAATCTCCTTTGCATAATCAACAGCCATTGACAGGAATCTTGCAAGATTGTCAAGCTCAAGCTTCATATCTGTATTCAACAATGTCTCATAACCTTCTCTTCCACCCCAGAAGACATAATTCACACCACCAAGCTCAAGTGTAATCTCAAGAGCTTTTTTTACCTGAGCAGCGGCATATGCAAAGACATCAGCATTACAGCTTGTTGAAGCTCCATGAACATATCTTGGATGTGAAAATAGGTTTGCCGTCCCCCAGAGCAACTTAATACCAGTAGCCTGTTGCAATTCCTTTGCAAGTTTTACCATTTCATCAAGGTTCTTGTTGGTCTCTTTTAAATTCTCTCCTTCCGGAGCAATATCCCTGTCATGAAAACAATAAAAAGGAATCCCTAGTTTATGTGCAAATTCAAAACAGGCTCTCATCCTTGCCTTTGCCTTTTCCATAGGATCTGTAATCTTATCCCAGGATCTTATCATTGTACCAACACCAAATGGATCCTGACCTGTACCTGTCATCGTATGCCAGAAAGCTACCGCAAATCTCAAATGTTCCTTCATTGTTTTATCACCAACTTTTTCATCGGGATTGTAATACTTGAATGCCAGTGGATTTTTTGACTTGCTGCCCTCATACTTAATTTCAGGAATATCCTTGAAAAACTCATTCAACATATATACCTCCAAAAAAATTATTTCAGTTTCGGTTTATTTTAAAACATATTTAAAAAAATTTCAACCTTCTTTAATATATTTTAAAAAGTTTTTTAAAATTCTTAACGTTGTGAGTTTGATATAATGTTTGTCCCTTAAACTTCAGCAAGGTACTATCCAGAAGTAACAAGTTTATTTGATGTCATTCTGAATCAGATGAAGATTATGTAAAAAAAAATTTAAATAGTCCGTAAACCTATCTTTGTGCCATATCTGGTGTATTGTAAAAGTCTTAAGCTTGCCAAAATCTTGCAAGCTTTAGTTAAGCCTGAACTTTCAAGTTTATGAACCTTACAAACTTTGAACCTGTATCTTGACATATTATATCCACCCATCTTATAATAAATTAAAAAAGGGGCAACTTTTGTCTATTGCTACACCACATAACAATTTTTTCATACAGTTTTTCTCTGACAAAAATAATCTTGTAGAGTTAATAAAGTTTGTTTTACCTGAAGGCTTAATAAGCAAAATAGAGCTTAATTCTCTAAACATTCTAAAAGATAGCTTTGTGAGTAATGAACTAAA
>JBMFQR010000051.1:0-8054 GCA_049968515.1 Brevinematia bacterium | reverse complement strand
GGACAATTTTCTCCATTTTGAAAAATTAACTTACTGCAAAATAACAAATTATACCCTAATAGCTGTCAAAGTCGGGATTTTTTTTGTTGGACTAAATTTTTTTTATTTTTTTTAATATAATCCTACAAAAAGTATTGTGATCAACATATAGATGTCCCGATATCGTCTTTGGTAAGATTAGAAAATGCATTTTATTAAAAATTCTTATTTATTTTCCTTGACGAATTTTCATTTCGATGGTATATTAAAAGTGGACGGACTTGTCCGTCCACTTTTATCTTTTTGGAGGGAAAAATGCGAAAAAGTCTTACATTGTTGTTGCTATTGGTGTTTGTGGTATTAGCTTTTTATTCCTGTGGACAGAAGAAGGGAAAGTGGGGGAAGGAGCAGGTAGTAAGTGTGCTTGTGGATAGCGTAAAAAAGAAAGAGATGAAGCAGTTTCTTGACCTTACAGGGCAACTTGTTGGTAGGGAAGAGGTTAAGGTTTTTTCCGACCTTCCCGGTCGAGTTGCCTCAATCAGGGTGGTTGAGGGGCAGTATGTTGCTAAAGACACGGTGATTGCATATGTCGATAGATCCCAGCCGGGAGTGGAATATGCACTTGCCCCGGTGAAATCACCTATCAGCGGTTATGTGCTTTCCATCTATGTTGTTCCGGGTCAGCTTGTATCTGCAGGTACTGTTGCAATAGCAAGCGTGGGAAATATAAATAATATGGATGTGATTATTTCTGTTCCTGAGAGATATGTTAAGGATATAAAGATTGGCCAGAAAATATATCTTAAAGTTACTGCATATCCGGATGAGATATTTGAAGGAGAAATATACAGAAAGGATATGGCTGTTGATCCCGTAAGCAGAACTTTAACCGTGAGGGGAAAGATATACCAGTCGAAGGGAAAGTTATTTTCAGGAATGTATGGAGATGTCTCAATTCTATTGAGGGAAGAACCTTCCATAGTAGTTGTTCCAATGAGTGCTATAATCAAAACTGAAGATAATGAATTTGCTGTATATGTAAATGAAAACAAAAAGGCAGTTGTGAGGAAGGTGAAAATAGCATTCACCTACAAAGAAAATGCAGCTATTTTGGAGGGATTAAGAGAAGGTGAAGAGATAGTTACCTTCGGAAGAGAGTTTTTAAAGGATGGGACTCCCATCAATCCGCTTAAAGAATAACAGGGGGAAATATGTCATTACCTAAAACAGCAGTTGAAAGACCTGTCACAATGATGATGGGGCTTATTGCAATAATGATACTTGGAGTTGTAGCATTAAGCAGGTTGCCAATAGATGAACTGCCAAACATTGAATTTCCTGTACTTTCTGTAATAACTTCATATGAAGGTGCTTCACCTGAAGAGGTGGAAAAGCAGGTTACGAGAATTATTGAGGGTGCAGTTTCAGGAGTGAATGAGATAGATCATATTGAGTCGACATCTACGGAGGGACAATCTGTTGTAACTATATTTTTTAACTGGGGTGCTAACCTTGATGCGAGGGCGAGTGATGTAAGGGAGAAACTTGACTTTGTGAGAAAAGCTTTGCCTGATTCTGCAGGAACACCAAGTGTTTTTAAGTTTTCGTCCTCAATGTTTCCAGTGATGAATATTTCTGTTACCGGGATTGAGGATCAGGAAGCACTGTATGACATTGCCGATTCCCAGGTAAAAACAAAACTTGAACAGGTTTCTGGAGTGGCAAATGTATCCATTATGGGTGGCGTGAAAAAAGAGGTAAGAGTGGATGTTGACAGAAATAGATTACAGGCTTATGGAATAGGAATAGACACAATAACCACACTGCTTATGGTTGAAAATCAGAATCAGGCTGGAGGTTATACCTATGAGGGAGTATATAAGTATATCTTGAGAACAGAAGGGGAGTTTAAAAGTCTTGAGGATATAAAAAATGTGATAGTTGGTGTCAAAAATGGTGTTCCGGTTAGATTGAGAGAGGTTGCAAATGTTTACTTTGCACCGAGCGAATCTCAAGGGATAGTGAGGATAAACCGTGAACCGGGAGTGAATCTCTTAATTTATAAAGAAGCCGGTAAAAACACTGTTCAGGTTGCAAAAAATGTAAGGGCGAAGCTGAAGGAAATCAGTGAGAATTTACCAGCGGGTGTGAAACTTTCAATTATACAGGATGACTCAAAATCCATTGAAAACTCGATCAGGAATGTGAGGGATTCAGCACTACAGGGAGGTATTCTTGCGATTTTAATTCTTCTTCTTTTCCTCTGGAATGTAAGGACTGTCCTCATTATTGCAATCTCAATACCGACATCTATCATTACGACATTTATTGCAATGTACTTTTTCAATGTGACGCTTAACATAGTTTCACTCGGTGGACTTGCACTTGGTGTTGGAATGATGGTGGATAGCTCAATAGTTGTACTTGAAAACATTTTTTATCACAGGCAGAGAGGCTTAGGCAAATATTCTGCTTCAATAAAGGGTTCGGAGGAGGTTATGCTGCCAGTTCTGGCTTCCACCTTCACAACTGTGGCAGTGTTTCTTCCGATAATCTTTGTTCAGGGTTTTACAGCTCAAATATTTAGAGACCTTGCACTGACCGTGTCAATTTCTTTACTGTGCTCTCTTATAATTTCTATTACCGTTGTACCTATGCTTGCCAGTAAGCTTGTTCACATTGAAGAAAACCGTCTCTTAAAGCCTCTTGAGGATGGCTTTTTGAAATACTGGAACAGATTTGTAGCCTTTTATCAGAAGTGGCTTGAGAAGGGTTTGAGACACAAGAAGAGGGCTCTTGCTTTGATATTTTCGTCGTTTCTGATTGTAGGAGTTGTAGCAACAATACTTGTGGGTAAAGAGGGTATGCCACAGAGCGATGCAGGTCAGTTTAATGTAAGTGTGACTTTTCCCACCGGTACGAGAATTGAATATACCGATAAGCTTACAAAAGAGATAGAAAAAAGGCTTGTAAAAACTATTGGTAGCGATCTTGATTCCCTCGTTGTCAGAATAAATTCCCCCGGCCTTTTCAGAGGGAGCGGTAGTGAATATACTGCATCCATAAGGGTCGGGCTTGTTGAGAAGGAAAGAAGGAAGCTTCCGACTGCGAAGGTAATGGAAAATATCAGGAATGCTTTGAAGGACTTTCCAGCAAAGGTTAATATAAGAATGTGGGGTCCTGGGGCTGCAATGACAACATCTGCTTTGACTATAGAGGTTCAGGGAGATGATCTTGAACAGAGTGACAGGCTTGTGAAAAAAATCATAGAGGTTGTCTCAAGGATAAGGGGGGTGAGAAATCCAGAGTCAAACAGATCTGATGCCCTGCCAGAAATTTCTCTCCGTATTAACAGGGAGATAGCTGCAAAACTTGGTCTGAATGCTTACAATTTAAGTCAGGTGATAAAAACTGCTTTTGGTGGTAAAACAGCCACACAGATGAAACTTGAGGGTAATCAGATTGATGTTGTTGTTCAGCTCAGGGAAGAAGACAGGATGAGTATAGAAGATGTCTTAAACATTCAGATTCCTGCTCCTGTAGGAAGACTTATACCTCTCTCATCGATTGTAGATGAGGCAAAGGGGACAGGCCCTATTGCTATTTACAGAAAAAACAACCGAAGAGTTGTTACAATCTCTCTTGATAACTATGAGAGGACACCTGATAACCTTGCAAGGGAAATAAAATCCACCATAAGAAAAGAGGTCTTTATTCCAAAAGGATTTTCTATTGAGTATGGAGGTTCATATAAGGATATGCAGGAATCCTTCCAGCAGATAGGTCTTGCTTTGCTTCTTGCAGTTATACTTATATATGCCATAATGGCTTCTCAGTTTGAATCCTATATTGCTCCCTTTGTTATAATGTTTACAGTGCCTTTTGGGTATGTTGGTTCTGTACTTTCATTGCTCATTTTTGGAAAGACTCTTAGTACAGTTTCATTCATAGGAGTGGTTGTGCTGGCCGGTATAGTTGTAAATAATGGAATCATACTCATAAGCTTTATGAATGATATGCTTAAGGAGGGTGGAGAACCGGATAAAGTGGCTGTGGAGGCTGGTGTGAGAAGAATAAGGCCTATTGCTATGACTGTGTTAACAACAATACTTGGACTTATACCAATGTCTTTGGGACTTGGAGAGGGGGCTGAACTTTACTCCCCACTTTCTCTATCAATACTCGGTGGACTTCTGGTTTCTACACTTGTTACTCTCGTTGCAATACCGATAATTTATGCAGGCATCAGAAATAGAATTCCGATTAAAATTCATAAAGATGCCTGAGGTTTTAAATAATCAAATTGTGGGTGCTGGTAGATGGCACCCACAAAAAGTTTATGTCATTCTCCCACCAATGCATTACTTAGCTGGCTATTCCATTGTCCGGTAGAAGGATTGTATATTCCAAAACCGGCAGAAAACTCCCAGTAGCACCAGCTAATATTTCTTCTCTCGCATTCAGTTCTTACGAAGTGTGTCCATCTTACCCTTGAGTTTATGTCAGCATATCTACCATATACTCCAAATTCTCCAAGCCATACAGGTACATTTTTATTGGCAGACCAGTTTGATACAGTATTGAGTCTTGAGATAATCTGATTTGAGCTTGCCGGATTTTCAGCACCCTGCTTTGTATTATAGTCAACAAGCCAGTTTGATATCCAGCTATCAAGACCGGCTGGAATATTTACAGGTGTGGCTGGTGGTCCCGGCCAGACTATGTTTGAAACATTGCTTATGCTTCCTCCCCATTCGGCTCCCTGATGGGTAAACACAAATGGCTCATAGAAATGAAATGTTGCTATTATATAGGGGTCATTCTGGGGTACATAGAGATTTGTAAGGCCATCTATGCTATTCCAGTTAATTCCACCAATAATAACAATCCTTGTAGGGTTCTTCTCTCTTATAACTTTAATTGCATTTGTCATAAAATCTTTCCAGTAGCTTTCAAGTGAGCCATATGGTTCATTTAAAACCTCAAAAAGCAGATTATCTGGCTTGTTCTTGTAGTGGTCAGAAATCTGTCTCCATAAAGCCAAAAATCTTTCTTTGTGTCCTTGCGGATCAGAAATAATTTCTTCATAGTGATGAATGTTAATAATCACATTCAGTCCTGCTGACAGGGCAGTATCTACAACGTGGTCAACTCGCTGGAAAAAGTTACTATCTATTGTGTATGGTGAGGTAGTCTGTGCTCTTGTTGACCATCTGATTGGTATTCTTACAGTGTCGAAACCGGCCTGTTTCATCAGAGTAAAGTACTCATCCTTTATAGGGTTGCCCCATGAGCTTTCATCAGGATATGCTTCAAGTGCATTACCCATATTTACACCCTTTCCAAGTTTTTTTGCCATTTCAAAGGCATTTATATTTGTAGAGGAGATGAAATCACCTGAACCTGAAGGAGATTTTACATTCTGGTTCAAATTACAGGAGAGAAAAAGAGAGGCAAAAATAAACACCAGTAATTTTTTTGCCATAAATACCTCCATAACTTCAGAAAAATTATGACTTCATAGTTTCGAGAATTTCTTTACTGCTTATAGATAGCTTTTTTACTTCATCAGAGACAGCCAAAAGGGAGTCAAGAAGCTCAAGAATAATTTTTTCCTGATCTTTAAACATTTTTAAGGTTTCCTGACCGGAGACCATAGATTCCTTTATATTTTTCACAACATTTTTCAGGGTGTTTGAAATTTCTTCTGCATTTTTCTTTGTTGAATCAGAAAGCTTTTTTATCTCTTTGGCTATTATTGCAAAGCCTTTTCCATACTCACCGGCATGTGTTGATTCTATTGATGCATTAAGTGCCACAAGATTTACTGTCATCGATATGTCGTCTATGATGTTTATGATTTCAATCATCTTGTTTGTATAGTTTGAGATTGACTCAATGATTTCATTCGTTCTAAAAAGTTTTTCGTAGCTTTCCCTTGTGGCATCATTTAGTTGACCCAACATTTTTTCCCTTTCTTTTAGGATACTGGATATTTCTTCAATACTATTAAGCATTGGAATCATAAGTCCTTCGAGTTTCTTATTCTTTTCAGTCAGCTCTGCTTCTATTTTTCTGCTTTTTTCAAAGAGTGTTACTCCCTTCAGTGAACTTGAAATCTGACCAAAGAGTGTCTCATAAACAAACGAGTACATAGAGCCTATCTGGAGGAGTAAAATTCCTAAAGTCTCATTTCTGAAAAGCAGGGGAAATACAATCAGGGCAAATCTCTTTTCGGGCCACACATTTGAAGGTAACAAATCTTTTTCATCAATCAGTTTTTGTTCAGGTTTTAACACTCCTCTTCCTATTTGAAAGCCATAGAGAAACTCGAGTTTATCATTTTGCTTTAGCATTATATATCCAGCAGGAATATTAAGATTTTTTAGTGCATTTTGAAAATTCTCAAGGAAGTCCTTTAATTCAAAATTTCCACTCAGCAAAAATATTGCCTGTCTTAAGGTATTGTTTACTATAAGGGTTTCTATATTTTTTGCAGATTGTTCTCTTATTAAAGCCTCGGATATTATTATTCTTGCTTTATGCATCAATCTTTCTATAAGTTCAAATTCCGTACTATAGATGGCAACTAATTCACTTCTCAATGAAGAAATTAATGATTGCAGGGGCCTAACTTCCTTTTTAGATGTCAAAAAATCGTTGATGAGGCTATTGAAATCACTGATAAAACTATCGTTTTTGTTCTCTATTTCATTTATGATGGAGTCAACAATAAAAGCCAGATTCCCTCCATCAATTTTACTATTTTTAAGTTTATTAAGGAGATGGCTTTTCTTATTTTCAATGGGTTCACTTAAAATGCCTATCTCTTTTATGTTCTCCAGTTCTTCCGAAAGACAGCCACAGGATTGCCTGATTCTCATCTCTGTTTTTAAAATTCTTAGTTTTTCTGATGAGCCATTTTTTATTAGATCGAGAAGTAGCTCGGCAGCGTTTCTACTCTGTTTATAGACTGGCTGCATAACTGTAGATAAAGGGGGGGATGTAAATGAAGCCTCAATTGTATCATCAAAGCCGGTTACGGCAACATCTGTGGGAATTTTTATCCCTCTTTGATTTAAGGCATTTATTGCTCCGAAAGCCATCTGGTCATTTGCAGCCACAACGGCATCAAAATCTATCTTTCTCTCGGTTATAAAGCTTTCGATCGCCTTTGCTCCGGATTCTACCAAGAATGTTCCATTGAAGACATATTTTTCATCAAAAGGAATGCCATAATATTTAAGCACTTCCTGATATGCTTCAAGCCTTTCTTGTGCATCGGGGTTGTCAAGAGGCCCACTTATAAATGCTATCTTTGACTTTCTGTGCTTTTCTATAAGATGGGAAATAAGTTCTCTCATACCGCTTTTATTATCAATAATTGACATTGGAATGTCGGCAGGGGCTTTCCCTATGCTTACGACAGGTATATTTTTGAATCTATTTATAAAATTTTTATAGTCTTCTTTAGAAATGAAACTTGTTATGGCTGTAGTCGCTAAAATAAGGCCATCAAGTATATTTTCAGAGGCATAGTTATAGATTAAATTTCTTGGATTTGCAAATTTCTTCTCTTTATTCAGAATTATATTATCCCCGGGAAAACATATAAGGTTTATATCTTTTTCTGTGGTGTAATCATAAACACCCTTCCATATATTGTCTTCAAAGTCTGTTGCTCCGGAAATAGAGTCCGTGAAAAGACCAATTGTAATTTTTCTATTTACCATTTCTATCCTTAAAGTTGGTATATCCAGAGAGGATTCAACATAAAACGCAAAAATTGTCTCCCTGTTTTGTATATTATAAAATAATAAAGTTTGCTTTGCAATAAAAATTTGGTTTTTTAATAAATTTTGATTAGCCTATTTGTTGAAAACTTTTTTCAAAAAGTTTTACTCTTTATAAAAAAATTGTGGGGCTCTTAGCCAATAATTTTTTAAAGATTTATAAAGTTTTCTATTATTTGGTTTTACTTCTCAATCATAGAAAAAGTTGAGGCAATGGCAAATAATTGTCCTGTTATTTTATCAGAGATTGAAGTATTTAGAGAAATTTACAATGATAGTGCA
>JBMFQR010000050.1:0-8538 GCA_049968515.1 Brevinematia bacterium | reverse complement strand
TTTTCTTGGAGAAACTATTCCACTATTGACTTGGAACATCCCTGTCATTTGACAAAAATAAAGATTTTTATTATAATTAGCATATGCTAATTATGGAGGTAAAGATTTATGAAATTAGCAGTTGCAGTAGAAAAAGATAATGGCCTTAACTCAAGGGTGTACGGACATTTTGGCAGTGCACCATACTATGCCATCTACGATGATGAAGCCTGTAATCTTGAGGTGATCAGAAGCGATAATGACAGAAGAACCCATGGCAATTGTCAGCCAACTACCACCTTGAGTAGGAAAGGAGTGAACGCTATAGTCTGTGGTGGGATGGGCTATCGGGCTATATCAGGGCTCAATGAGATGGGTATAAAGGTTTATTACTCTCCAGATTCTATCACATTAAATGAAGTTATAGAAAAATTTAAGAAAAATGAGCTTAAGGAACTCAGTATTGAAGATGCCTGCATGGGCCATGGACATCACCATTAAGATATATTAATTTTTGATTTTTGCTGGGTAAGATATGACTATAAAAACACTTATTGAAAACACTGTGTTTGAAATGGGGCTTATTGCCGAACATGGGCTTTCTATATTTATAGAGCATAATAACAAAAAGATTCTCTTTGATACAGGGCAGAGTGAAAATTTCATAAAGAATGCTAAAACTCTTGGGCTTGACATTTCAGACATTGATGCTCTTATAATAAGCCACGGGCATTATGACCATGCAGGCGGGCTTTTAGCCTTTTTAAGAATTAACTCAAAGGCTAAAATCTATGTGAAGGATGGATTTTTTATCCCGAAGTATAAAAACAAAGAGAGATTTATAGGTATTCATTACGACGATAAGCTTTTCAAGGATAGAATTGTATTCCTGAAAGAAAAAATTGAGTTGTTTCCAGATCTTTTTATTATGACAGAAATAAAGATAAGAAATAAATGGGACACACATTTTGATGGAATGTTTGTTAAAACTGAAAATGGTTTTGAGGAAGATGAATTTTTAGATGAATTGTTTGTAGTTATCAAAAAAGATGAAAAGATAAATATTTTAAGTGGATGTTCTCACAGAGGCATATCAAACATAGTGCTTTCAGCATTAAGTGAGTTTAGTTTGCCCATCAATCTTATACTTGGAGGATTTCACACGAGGGAGTGGGATGAAAAAAAGGTGGAAAGGCTCATGAGTGAGTTGAATAAATATGAGATAGAGACCCTCGGGTGCTCTCATTGCACTGGAATTGAGAATTATGTTAAAATAAAGACTTATTTCAAAAACAAGGCTTTTTATAACCTTACTGGAAATGTTATCAATTTATAGGAATTAAAACGTTATCCTTTGTAAATTGTCTTAGAATTTTTCTGTAGAAAAATTGACAGCAAAGTAAAAATAACTTAACTTATATCCACTACGTGTGTACTGGAGATAATTTCACTCCTAAAAAATCGGGGTTTAAAGATGCCAGAATTTATAAAAATTCCCCCTTTTTATCAGGCACTTCTTGCAACCATTTTTACATGGGGAGTCACAGGACTGGGCGCTTTAACTGTGGTTTTCTTCAAGAAAATAAACCAGAAATTTCTCGATCTTATGCTTGGATTTGCCGCTGGAGTAATGATCGCTGCAAGCTTCTGGTCACTTCTTGAGCCAGCAATCGAATTATCAAAAAGCTCAAAATTGCCGGTATGGTTGCCACCAGCAGCGGGATTTTTACTCGGGGCAGTTGTACTCAGATTGATTGACTTAACTCTGCCGCACCTTCACATTGAGGCACCAATTGAAGAAAAAGAAGGGTTCAAGACTAAACTCTCCAGATCCATACTCCTCATTCTGGCAATTACAATCCACAACATTCCAGAAGGACTTGCAATAGGAGTGGCTTTTGGAGCTGCCGGTGAAAACGTCCCCGGTGCATCAATATATGGAGCAATAGCTTTGGCAATCGGGATAGGACTTCAAAACTTCCCAGAAGGTATGGCAGTAGCATTTCCTATCAGAAGGGATGGAAACTCAAGACTGAAGAGCTTTTTTTATGGGCAGCTCTCTGGAATAGTTGAGCCAATTGCTGCAATAGCTGGCTTTCTCTCGACATCTATTGCAAGAAGTATTCTTCCCTATGCCCTTGCATTTGCAGCAGGTGCAATGATTTATGTAGTTATAGAGGAAGTTATTCCAGAAGCAGAAAGGAACAAAAACACAGACATAGCTACAATGGGTGCAATAGCTGGATTTATAATAATGATGATACTTGATATAGGGCTCAAGTAAAAATTGAGTGTAAAGCAGACGATATTTCAGGAGCTACAAAAATGGATAAAGCTAAAACTTTTTTTAATCTCAGCAAAAAAGAGCTTTCATGGACAATGTATGACTTTGCCAACAGTGCATTTGCTACTGTAGTAATGGCTGGTTTTTTCCCGATTTTTTTCAAAACTCAGTTTGCCAGTGAAAATTCAAACACACTCTCCACATTTTATCTCGGCCTTGGAAACTCATTAATATCACTCCTGATTGCAACCTCTTTCCCTTTTCTCGGAGCAATTTCTGACTTAAAAATTAAAAAGAAAACATTTCTCTTTATCCTCGAAATGGCTGGTGTGCTAGCTACCTGTTTTCTTTACTTTATAACTCAAAACTGGCTTTTAACGTTGATATTATATATAACAGGTTCTATAGGTTTTTTTGGAGCTAATGTCTTTTATGATGCAATGTTAAAAGAGGTAACTACAGAAAAAAGGTTTGATATTGTTTCATCGATGGGATTTGCTCTCGGTTATCTTGGCGGTGGATTACTCTTCCTTTTTTCAATTCTCTTATACCATAATCCTGCAGTGGATAAAATTTTTGCAATGAAAATATCCTTTGTTATGGTTGGACTCTGGTGGCTAATTTTCTCACTCCCACTGCTCTTTCAAAAGGAAGAAAGAAAAACACACATATACTTTTCTGGTTCAATAATAAAAGAGGTTTTTTCCATATTTAAAAATTTTAAGGCTCATAGAAAGATTATACTATTTCTTATAGCATACTGGTGTTATATCGATGGAGTAGACACAATTATAAAAATGTCAGTTGATTACGGTGTTTCACTTGGATTTTCATCAGCCTCACTTATAATAGCACTATTAATGGTTCAATTTCTTGGTTTCCCATTTGCCATTTTATATGGAGGACTCGCAAAAAAAATAGGCACAAAAAATTCCATTCTTGTCGCAATATGTGGCTACATAACAATCACAACATTCGGAATGCTTATGACAAAGGAATTACACTTTTTCATACTGGCCTTTATGGTAAGTATATTTCAGGGAGGCATTCAGGCATTAAGCAGAAGTTATTTTGCCACCTTGATACCAGAAAATGAAAGTGGTAAGTTCTTCGGCTTTTACAATCTTGCTGGAAAATTTGCTACAATCTTTGGTCCTTTTATGGTTGGTTTTTTCACTCTCATTACAAAAAACCATAGGGTTGGAATTGCCTCAATAATCCTGCTATTTTTGATCGGCGGAATTGTAATTCTTGCTGAAACAAAAAGCCAGTAGGAAAATATGCGCTGACTACTTGCCAGTGCCACAAAGATATACCCTGTAGAAAGAAAATAGTTATAGTGAAGTTTTACTGTTTTCTTTTCGCTCCTTAATTTTTGCTCAAGGACCAATTAACCATAGCAAAATTGACTTTCTTTAAAAAGCCACTATGACTAATTACAAAATCCACTTCCTTATAAGACAAAAAAACTTGGCGAATTTTATTATTTTATTTTAAAATATTTGTGTAGTTTCAAACAGAAAACAAACATTTGAAGAGAACTTGTATATGAACATCTTTAATGAAACCATTTACAAGATAATAAGATTCTGTGTAAAATCATATCTTGATGTTTTTATGGAATTTAAGGTCTGGGGTAGAGAAAACTTAAACTTTGAGGGACCCAAGATTTACTGTTCAAATCATTTTTCATCTACAGATCCCTTTTTTGTAATTACAATAATGGAAGAACCTGTTCATATGATAATAGGCCCCGGTTTTTCAGTCCCTGTTTTTAAGACAATTCTAAAATGGGGAGAGCAAATAAATGCTCTTTCATTTCACAGAAAGACGGTCGTTGAAAAGGCGATAAACTACTTGAAAAAGGGTGAATCAGTCTATATCTTCCCAGAGGGAGATTTAAATGACCAAAGCTCTTTGATGAAATTCTATACCGGCGTTGCAAAGATTTATTTAGGATATAATTGTCCTATTATTCCTATAGGACTTGCTGCTCCGAAAAGGGATGTAAAGGAAAAAGCTACCTCATTAAAGGTGGAGGGAAGGGAATATAAGACAAGGCTTGTGCTTTCCGGCAAGTATTTTGCAAATATTGGTAAGCCTCTTCACTTTTCTCCAGAGGAAAAAGAGGAAGAGATAACTGAAAAGATAAAAAGGGAGATAGAAAATCTTATAGTTGACTTAAAACATAATAAATTCTGGGAGTAATTGCCAGCATTAACCCGGACTATAGCATTGCACCCCATATTTCTGAAATTACACTATTCATTATGGGAAAAAATCTGGTTTTTAATGCTATTCTAAAGGAATTTATTTTCAAATAGAGCTTTAGTCTTTTTATCTTTTCAAAATCATAGCAATCGTAAAAATTTTTTTTGAATATCCCTTCAAATTTTCTAAAACTAAAACCCTGAGTTTTTCTTAAACCAAGCATTACAAACTCTTTAATGCCTGTTTTAAAGTCAATCTCTTCCTTATATGCGATTGGAAATTTTTCTTCATCCAGCAGCTTAAAATAATCTCTGAAATTTTTTACATTATTAAATCTGATCCCCTTAAAATCCTCTCCACTTTCGTAAACAAAGCCAACTGCCCCGATTCCTATGCCAATGTATGGAAGATAATCCCAGTAGCCTTTGTTGTGGATAGAAATGTAATTTTTATTTCTTGCATAATTTGAAATCTCATAATGCAAATATCCCTTATTTATCATAAAGCTTCTGATTTTATTGTAATCTGAAAGATATTCTTCGTCTTTAACTGGATTAAAGTTACCCTTTTTATATTCCCGATAGAGAAGGGTGTTTTCATCAAGAGAAAGAGAATAGATGGAATAATGCTCTGCATTAAAAGAGACCACCTGATTTATTGTCTCAGTTGCATCATCCTGAAAAATTGAAGAAATAAAATCAATGGATATATTTTCAAAGCCGGCTTTTCTTAATATTTCATAGCTATTTTTGTTGGAGGTGGAATTGTTTATCCTTCCTAAAAACCTTAACACTTCATCATTCATACTCTGAAAGCCAAGGCTTATCCTGTTAATTCCATTGTCGATAAAGCATTTTGCCAGATCCATTGTAATATCTTCAGGATTGGCTTCTATCGTAAACTCGATATAATCTAAGCAAAAATTCTTTCTCAAGAAGGTCGTGATTTTTTCAATATCTTTTGTAGAAAGAAGGGAAGGTGTGCCACCACCAAGATATATTGTGCGTGGGAGAAAGCCAGAATCTTTGTAAAGTTTTAGCTCTTTACAGAGATAATCTGTATATTTTGAAATAAGGTTTTTCTCCGGATAAAAACCGGAGAAAAACCCACAGTATTTGCATTTTTTCCTGCAGAATGGTATGTGAATATAAAATCCAGCTTCCATTGGATAATTTTAGCAAATCAAACGGCTTTTGTAAAGCATTTTACTTAAAGATGAAGCTGCTTTCGCTGGAATCTATATAAACGGTGCTATTTTCCTGATATTTTCCAGCCAGTAGTTCAACTGCAAGCTTATCAAGTATCTCTCTCTGTATCACTCTCTTGAGAGGTCTTGCACCAAATGTTTCATCATAGCCCATTTTTGCAAGCAATTTTCTCGCATTTTCTGTGATTTCAAGTTTAATCTTTTTATTTTCAAGCCTCTTTTTCAGATAGTTAATCTGAATGTCAACTATTTTGAGAATATCATCTTCATTAAGATTTCTGAAGGTTATAATTTCGTCTATTCGATTTAAAAATTCCGGTCTGAAATGATTTTTAAGAAGCCCCATTATCTCATTGTTTACCTCATTGTCATTTTTTGTATCCTTCATTCCAAAACCTCTTATCTGAATGATGTTTGAACCAATATTACTTGTCATTATTATTATAGTATTTGTGAAGTTTACAGTCCTTCCCTGTCCATCTGTTAACCTTCCGTCATCCATTATCTGCAAGAGTATATTAAATACCTCGGGATGTGCCTTTTCAATCTCATCAAAAAGTATAACCGAGTAAGGCCTTCGTCTTATTACTTCCGTAAGCTGTCCCCCTTCTTCATATCCAACATATCCGGGTGGGGCACCAATAAGCCTCTGAACACTGAACTTCTCCATATACTCCGACATATCAAACCTGACCAGTGCCTTTTCAGTGTCAAACATAAATTCAGCAAGGGCTTTTGACAATTCGGTCTTTCCTACACCAGTGGGACCCAAAAACATAAAGCTACCTATGGGTCTATTTTCCTCCTGAATGCCAGCTCTTGAACGTCTTACTGCATTTGCCACAACCGATATAGCCCTGTCCTGTCCCACCACTCTCTTTTTTAATTCTTCTTCGAGATGTAAGAGTCTTTGCTTTTCGGACTCAAGCATTCTCCTAAGTGGTATGCCAGTCCAGTCGGAAACCACCTTCGCCACATCCTCATCTGTAATCTCTTCTTTGAGCAATGGATTATCTTTCTGTATTTCTTTTAACTTATTCTGTAAATCATTCAGTTCCTTTTCATTTTGTGGAATTAACCCGTATCTTATCTCTGCCACTTTGTTCAAGTCTCCAAGTCTCTCAAATTTTTCCTCTTCAAGTCTTAATCTGTCAAGTTCTCTTGTGATTTCTTTTATCCTCTTTATTATTTCTTTTTCATTATTCCACCTGGTCTTGAGAGAATTCTTAGTTTCATTAAGTGCTGCAAGCTCTTTTTCGAGGTTATTCAGCCTTTCTTTGGAAGCATTATCCTTTTCCTTTAGTAATGCTTGCTTTTCAATGGAAAGTTTCAATATCTTTCTTTCAAGGTCATCAAGAAGCTGTGGCTGGCTTTCTATTTCAAGCCTTACCTTTGAAGCAGCCTCATCTATTAAATCTATAGCTTTATCCGGTAACCTTCTTTCAGTAATGTATCTTGCTGATAAAGTTACACTTGCAATAATTGCAGAATCAGCTATTCTTATACCATGATGAGCTTCATACTTTTCCTTAAGACCTCTCAGGATTGATATGCTATCTTCAATCGATGGCTCATTTACCATAATAGGCTGAAATCTTCTTTCTAAGGCTTTATCTTTTTCAATATACTTTCTGTATTCATCAGTTGTTGTTGCACCTATAACCTTTATTTCCCCCCTTGCTAAAGCAGGTTTGAGCATATTGCCTGCATCTACAGAACCTTCAGAGCTTCCAGCTCCTACCACAGTGTGTAACTCATCTATGAAAAGAATTATCTCACCATTTGATTCCGTTACTTCCTTGAGCAATGCCTTAAGTCTGTCCTCAAACTCCCCCCTGTATTTTGTTCCGGCTATTAAAAGCCCCAGATCGAGTGCAAAGATCCTTGAGTTCTTCATTCCTTCAGGAACGTCACCCGAAACTATCCTTCTTGCTATTCCCTCCACGATGGCGGTCTTACCGACCCCCGCATCCCCTATGAGAACCGGGTTGTTTTTTGTCCTCCTGGAGAGAACCTGCATTGTTCTCCTTATTTCTGCATCCCTGCCTATCACTGGGTCTATCTTTCCCTGCCTTGCCATTTCGGTCAAATCTCTTGCATATTTCTCAAGGGCATTGTATTTAGCTTCTGGATTTTCATCAGTTACCCTGTGTGTCCCTCTTATCCTGCTTATGGCAAGTAGAGCCCTGTCATAATTCAGGTTTAGCTCATTAAAAAAACCTTGTAGCCCCGGTTCATTGACAAGTAGCATACCTAAAAGCAGATGTTCTGTACTTATATATTCATCTTTAAGTCTTGATGCTTCTTTTGAGGCATTTTCAAAGGTCTCGTTGAGTTCTCTCGAAATCATTGTCTGTCCGGCACCATAAATTTTTGGCTTTCTTGAAAGTCTGTCATTGAGCATAGAATTCAACTTTTGCAGGTTTATTTCAAGATTCTGAAGAATCGGAAGTATAAGCCCATCCTTCTGTTCAATCATTGCTGAAAGCAGATGTTCCACATCAATCATCTGATGTGACATCGAAAGAGCTAACTCGTTGGCTCTTTCCACAGCTTCTTTTGCTTTTATAGTTAATTTTGCAAGATTCATAATTTTCCTCCACATTAAGTTTCAAAGAAAATTTAACATAATGATAAAAAATCGTCAAGTTTATTTGTATCTTTTTCATACAGGTGTGTTATTTTGATACAGAAATGTGGATGTTGAAAGTTTGTAAAGTTAAAAGTTTGAAGAAACAGTGAAACAGGGAATTAAGAGCTAAGCATTCTGTTAAGCAAAGTTTTATTGGTTAAAGCCTATTTTTTTCCCGACTTTGACAGATTTAGGGCAAAAATTAGGGATTGTGCAAAACTAAGT
>JBMFQR010000049.1:0-9097 GCA_049968515.1 Brevinematia bacterium | reverse complement strand
TGATAATAAAGTTACTGCATAATATTTTCCACTTTCTTTCTTGGAGAAACTATTCCACTATTGACTTGGAACGACATAAAGAAAATCCTCCCGAACCAAAAATTTGACAAAGCCACCTTTTTTTGTTATAATTAATAAATAATATGCGTCGCGGGGTAGAGCAGTCTGGTAGCTCGTCGGGCTCATAACCCGGAGGTCGGAGGTTCAAATCCTCCCCCCGCAAATAATTCTGGCGGGGTAGCTCAGCTGGTTAGAGCAGCGGAATCATAATCCGGTGGTCGGGGGTTCAAGTCCCTTCCCCGCTATAAGTTTGGGGCTGTAGCTCAGATGGTTAGAGTACTGGCCTGTCACGCCAGGCGCCGCGGGTTCAAGTCCCGTCAGCCCCGTATTATTTGCAAAGGGGGGATTTAACCCACTTGTGCAATTTTTTTATTATCACCTTTCTTGTGGATTGCAAATGAATATTTATCTGGCAATCTCTTAACCAAAGCTTTTTTTTGTGGTTATATAAGGAATACAGGCAGTGTTTATGGTGACAATCCACACTACATATCTTTTTGCTGAATATATAAATAAAAAAATCGCTCAATTCAGATAATCCTTTTAAAAACTTATACTTGGTTTCTATTTGAAAAATATATTTTTTTTTGTCATAATATTTAATAGCCTTTGAGGATTAGAAGATGAAAAAATCGTTAATTCTTGTTATTGATGATGAAAAGAGCATAAGAGAGGGTCTTAAAACAGCACTGAAAATGGAAAATTTTGATGTTGTTACTTCAGAGGATGGTAGGGATGGGCTGGATAAGCTTGGTCTTTTCTGCCCCGATGCTGTAATTCTTGACCTTAAAATTCCTGTTATTTCTGGGATGGAGTTTTTAAAAAAGGTTCAGAGTCTGGATTGCAACACGCCTGTAATAATACTTACCGGACATGGTGGAGTTGATGAAGCTGTTGAAGCAATGAAAAGAGGAGCCTATGATTTTTTGACCAAACCGGTTAATCTTGAAAAGCTTGTCCTTGTTTTGAAGCGAGCCATTGAAGAGAGTAAGAGAAAGAATAGGGAGAAGGAGCTTGAATCGCTTGTTGATGAAAGATACAATTTTGAAAACATAGTTGGTAATTCAAAGGCTTTTCAGGAAATATTAAAAATGGTAAAGCAGGTTGCACCAACTGATGCGACTGTTCTTATAACCGGTGAGAGTGGTACGGGAAAAGAAGTGATAGCAAATGCAATTCATCTAAACAGCAAAAGAGCTAAAAATCCACTCGTCAAGGTTCACTGTGCTGCACTTCCCGAGACGTTGCTTGAGAGTGAGCTTTTTGGCCATGAGAAAGGTGCTTTTACCGGTGCTATTGCAAGAAAGAAGGGAAGATTTGAGCTTGCGGATAGTGGTACAATTTTTCTTGATGAGATCGGTGAAATTTCTCCAAATGTTCAGGTTAAGCTTTTAAGAGTTTTGCAGGAGCATGAGTTTGAGAGGGTAGGTGGAGAGGAGACAATAAAGGTAGACATAAGAGTTATTGCTGCTACAAATAAGGATCTCAAGAAGGCTGTTTCAGAAGGGAAGTTCAGGGAGGATTTATTCTATAGATTGAATATTATAAACATTCATATTCCACCGTTGAGAGAGAGAAGGGAAGATATTCCTTTACTTTGTGATTATTTCTTAAAGTTTTACAATAAAAAGCATGGCAAGAATATTTTAGGGATAAAGCAGGAAGCAATTCTTATACTTGAGAATTATAAATGGCCTGGCAATGTAAGAGAATTGCAGAATCTGATTGAAAATCTTGTTATTCTCTGTAACAGAAAATGGATAACGGAGGATATTCTGCCAAAGCACCTCAAAAGTGCTGATGTTTCATCTGAACAGAAAGAAATTAAATTTTTTGTTGGTACCTCACTTGATGAAATAGAAAAAAATGCCATCCTTTCAACATTGAACTACACAAACTGGAATAAATCAAAGGCGGCCAAGATACTTAATATTGGTAGGAAAACTCTCCTAAGAAAACTTGAAGAGTATGGTTATGTAAATAGAGAGAAAGAGGGGGAGTAGGGGATAGGAAAAAAAAACTCCCTTACTCCACAACAATTGTTATCTTATCAGAAATATAGGAATTTTGCTTGTTGTCTTTGAAATAAATATAGCAGTTCAATTCATCTCCAGTCTTAGCATTGCCTAATGTTGCCTTTATTCTTCCATTGAAGGCAAGATTCGCTTTTGTCTGGTACATTTCGTCGCTATTATTCACATTGAATATTACAACGATGTTATTGTAGTCAATATTCTTATATGTATCAGGAAGCTTGAAATCAATAGAAATTGTAGAAAATTGTGTAACTTTTTCTGGATTTATCTTTTTATCGATAATTGTTACTGTTTTCGTCTTTATACGATTGAAGGCATTAGCTCTTTCTTCTTCAGGCAATGGAGTGGATTTTTCCTTCCATGTTGGTATTTTAATCTTTTTGTCTTTAATAGTTCCGATGAGAAGGTCATATACACCTGCGACAGTTTTTCTTGATTTTTCTATAAGACTCTTTGCGATTTTAAGATTTTCGGAATTATTGCCTTTTAGATAGCCTTCCTGCAGAGCAAGAGTGTAGTTTTCTAAACCATTTTCATATAGGCTTATTGCATATGAAAAATCCTTTTCCGGATATGTCTGTTTGGCAAGAGAGATTTTTTCAAGGTTTCTACTTAAGATATCGCTTGTATCAAAAATGAGATTTCTTAAATCAGATTTTTTGCTTTCAGGCATATACCATGGGCTGAAATCTGTTTCCATTTTTTCAACATCAAAATATATACTTCCAGAAATTTTTTCCCCAAGGATAATCTGTGTTGGAATAAATGCTTTAAATATGTCATCGCTGCTTGCAAATTTTATCCATTTAAGTTCTTCAAGAGCAGCAAATAGCTTATCAAGAAAAGAGATGTCATTCCACTTTTCTGCTTCAATCAGCAGAACGACATGGTTCTTCCCATCCTTATTCTTGTTTTGCACCTCTAAAAGATAATTTATGAGGTCGGATATTGCTTTTTCAGACTTTCTTTCCAGAATCTGCTTCGCTTTTGTGTCAACAATAAGGCTATTTAGACCAAATCCAGTACTCATAATACGTGATGGTGCATAATAATTCATTCCGGGAAAGCCTTTATATCCTTTCATTATTGAGAGGTCGCTGAAATAACACCATGTGATCTGATTTTTCACAATAGGCTCAAGAGGTGTATTATCAAATGCAAGTTCAGGAAAGAATATGCCCTCTGGCTTTACCCCAAAAATTGCTGATTTAAGATTTCTATCGAGCTCTATCTGGTATTCAATATCTTTTGGTGAAATCATCGGAAATATAGGATAGCTGAAACCGGTAGCAAGCAGATTGATATTTTTCTTACTTATAAGCTGGTTTAAAGATTCAATGAAGGCAGGGTTGTTTTTTATCATATTATAAAGCAATATACCACTTATAGATACATCAAACTTTATCTTCGATTTCTTCTCTATGAATTTCAATACGTTTGAATAGCTATTTATAGCGCTTTCGATGTTTTTATTATTCAAATCGGCATTCTCAAAATATGGCTTATTAAACAGGAAAACCACATTTACAGTAAGATTTTTATCTGTTACCAGTGGGGTAATTTTTGGCTTTGTAATTTCTACTTCCCTTATTGCAGTGAGAATGGGTAAATCAGAAGAATCAAAAATCTGATAGAAAATCTTTACAGAAGACAACTTAAGCTTGCTTATATCTGTAGATACATTAAAACTATATGGGTTTTCTTTCGAAAGGGTTGAGATTCTTTCCTGTGCAATTACACCAATCTCCTTGTCATTTTCATCAAGCATTGAGACCTTTAGCTTTAAATCAGTTAATTCTTCCAGCCCATATCTGTAAAATACCCCTGAGATAAATAGCTTATTTCCCTTTATTTCTGGTTTAAAACTACCTACAATGTTATTGTTGAAATTTACAGCACTGAAGGATTTTATATCTTCCATTACAAGAATGTCAGCCTTGAAAAGAAATGATTTTTTTGGGAAAAGTTCGATACTTTTGCAATTTATTTCAAGGCTTAATTTATCAATACTGTGATATGTATCGACACTATTTACATTTTCTTTGTCAAAAAGAATGACAACTGATGATTTCACATCTTTTGCTGTCAGCCCAATAAATCCATCTGGATTTAAGATTTCACCATGTTCCTTTGAATCTGGAAGAAATGGTATCTCTTCAATCTGATTGTTGTGTGATGTCCAGATTGTTCTTTCATTGGCTTCATTTCCACCAAAACTGAACCAGTTTTTAAGTCCATATCTTAATCCAATTGTCTTACCCGAATTATTGATTAGTTCAACCTCAATGGAGATTAAAGGGGCATTTTTTGAAAGGGTAAACTTTTTTCTTAAAAGTACGTCTTTCTGATCATTGTATTCCTTGATTGAAAAATTGAATTCGATAAAACAACTTTCTTCATTCTTACCGAGCCCAACGGACTTGACATTATAAGTTTTGACATCACTTCCGGGCCATATTGTGTCAATATAGTCCTCTCCTATTCCTGGAATTTCTAATTTATTTGTGTCAAAATTGATTAACTCTTCAAGTGTTCTTTTGTTGACGAGAGATACAATCTTACCACCATATTTTGGAGAAATAACAACTCGCAGAAATGGACTTTCCATCTCAAAATTTCCGTCTTTGAGACGATTGATGAATATCTCGCCTGTTTTTGATTTTGCACTCTGGGCAAAAAGGCCAGAGAATATCAATACTGAAATCAAAGAAATTAAAATCTTTTTCATTTACAGCCTCCATAAGCTTAATTATTTTATAATTTTTTGTGAGAGTTTTCAAGTTTATTATCGTTATTAAAAGCTTAAGAAATTTAATTTTTCGGTTTATTCCCCGAATTGAACTAAAGTTCTCTAAAGAATAATTTCTTTAGAAGCTTTGCTTAAAAAATGTTCAATTTAAGTCTCTATATATATTACCATTAAATTCAGAGAAATTTTGCAATTTATTTAAAATTCTTTTAAAATTTATATGTTTGATGTATTGGGTTAGATTCAACTTCGGCGGTGTGTGGGGTTGCCAGAATGCACCTCCTTTTAACTTCAAGCCTGTAAAAAATCGTACGATTTGGAGTAAATATGAGATTTTTTTTAATCTGCATTTTTTTATTTTTATTCAACCTCTCTTTTCCTCAGATGGTCAAGGAGTATCTTTATGAGCAGAATAGAGGTAGTTTAACCAACGAGATGGGTTTTTTGCTTTTGCTTGAGGGTGAAAAATATAGAAGGCTCAATGAGGTTATCAGCGTTCATCCTATGACAAAGCTTGAGTTTTATTTCAGGGAAAACTATCCAGTTAGGGATGATTCTTTTATGACAGAGCTTTCTTTTAATGCCTCACCAATTTCCTTAAACGGGAATATTGAGTTTAGCTGGAAAACACTCGGTAGAATGCTTGATTTTCCAGCAGGTGTGATTTTCGGAACTGGCTGGTATAATGATTTTTTTGGTGGCGGAGTTGGTATTTACTCAAACTTTTATGATGAGAGCATAAAGGACAATACATATGCGATGGAGAGCTTTTCAAAAATCTATCTGAAGTACTATCTGGGAAGCTTTTTAAAGCTTGATACCGCTGATTTCTTTGAGGGGAATAGTCATTTTCAACTGAACATCGGGCAGTATATTTATTACAGATATTTTTTAGGTACGAAAAAGGATACTGACATATGGATGTATGAAGATAAGGCTGATAATTTGAAGTATTTCAGGTATATTTATCATATTTATGTGGGGTGTATACTGCCTTTTCTTCTTAATAGAGTGGGTTTGTTTTACAGGTCTGACTATGATATCCAGCACTATAATGACTCAAAGGCTAAAGATGAAGGTTGGGGGTCTGATATTCCTGTTACGAGATTCGGGCTTATTCTTTCCTGTGGCAGAGTAGAAAAGGAGAGGTGTCTGGATTTCATACTTACGTGGGGTAATGAGCCAAATTATCAGCAGGATTATGGCTATAATCTTATCTTGTATCAAAGAAAGAGAGAAAAGTCAGTATATGAATACTGGTTTTTAAGAGAGGTTACTTTAATTTTTAGATATAAAATTTAGATAATAGCAGTGTATGTTGTTAAAAGATAAAAAAATTCAACACCTCATCTAAAAGAGGTGGGGTAGCGTAGTGACAGACAGCCAGAGGGCAGTCGGGTTTGGCTTTCTTTCTTGCCGTTGAGAAAGAAAGTTGGTAGAGAACATTGTTTGGCTCCTGCAAGGGGAAAACTTTTGACAATACATTAATTTTTAAAGGAAGTTTTATGAAGAAGTTTATAATTCTTTTACTCTTGCTGGTTTTGTTTTTCAGTGCTGTTTTTACACAGGAAAACAGATGTAAAAGTGTAATAGCCATTGATCTCGGATGGAGTACAGAAGGGCTTAGTAATGAAGGTTATGGATTCGGCTTATCTTTTGAGCAGGAGCTTTTTAGCTTTCTTTCTTTCAAGTTGAGACATGGGGTGGTTGAGACTTATAAGAATGCTGTTGGCAACAGGGTGGACTCTTATGTTTATTCTTTTCTTCTCTCATATAATATTTTTAACAAGGGGCTTGAAGGACCTTCTTTGGAAGTGGGATTTGGCTATGATAATGTTTTAGCTTCTAACCCTGATACCGGCGAAACTAAATTTAACTTTCTTTTGCCATTTATAGATACTTTTGTCAGTTACAAGTTCATACTTTTTGAAAGATTTCTTTTAGAGCCTTATGTTGAGTTTATGTGGGCACTGGGGGATGTTGAAAGAAAAAAAACAGGAATTGCAATGGATACAACCTATGTTAATATTATAGGTCTCAATCTTGGAGTAGCATTTTAGCTTCTTTGATAAGAGTGGTTATTTTTTCTAAAAGATTTTCTTTTATTTTGTCATATTTAAGGTTTTTAAGTCTTTCCTTAAGTAAAAGATTTTCAATTATTGTTTCTCTGTTTAAGGATATGAATTCTAAAAATTTTGATATTTTCTTTATTATTTCACCTGTAAAATCTTTGCCTGTATTTTCTGGTAGAAAGAGATTTTCTTTTTCGATGGGTTTTAATGACTTTCCAGTCACCTCATTTTCGAGGTAATAACAATCGGAAAGAAGTTGTTTTACTGATTCTGAAAGGAGTAGGAATTGTCTGTTTGTAATTCTGTTTCCTGTAAAAATTATATCATCTCTTTTCAGGAATGAAAACATATGATTTTCAACTGGATTCAGTCTGTAAAATTTTTTTAAGTGAGGTAGCGAAAATACGTTTGGAAAAGAATGGCCCCCATATTTAAGTGAGTAAGCCATATCAAAACCTGAAAAAATAACCTTTGAGTTCGTAATCATTCTGGCTAATTTTGCTGCAGTTACACTTACGGATGGTTCCTGAAGTTGGAAGGTTGGATTTTCGATTTCTTCTTTAAGGTTGAGGATTATTACTTTATTTCTCAACTTCGAGAGGAAACTGCTTGAGGCACAAATGTCGGCAAAGACCAGTATATCGGAGGGTATATTTCTGAAATATAAACTATTTGCTACTCCTCCATCAGTAATTATAATTCCGTCTGGTTTTATGCCATTGGAATTTAATGTCTCAAATGCCGAAAGCACTGATAAAATAATAATATTTTCTCTGTTCTCCTTTATTTCCTTAAGTTTCAGATTCAGGGAGGGACCTGCAGCACATATTAATACTGGAAGGTCTGTTTTACATTTTATTTCTAAATATTTCCAGTCATTTCTTAATGCTAAAATTAAATTTCTCAATATGTTGAAAAACCAGATTCTTGAAAAAAATGAGGTTACCTTTATATTTTCGACTGCAATTTTGAGGTTTGATATCACTGAATTTTCAAAGGTATTGAACTCTTGAAAGAGTGCTTTTTTGTAGGATTCGAGGGCTATAATTTTTGGCTTTTTTCCTTCAGAAAGCTTTTTTTCGAGGAGTGCAGGGAGGTTTTTTTCTGTTAAGAGGGTATATTTTTCGTTCAGAAATTTTTTTTCCTCTTCTATAGGTAGAAAGATAAGTATTTCAGAACTTGAAACCCCTCTTTTTTCAATCTCCTCTGGCAGATAGCCGAGAGCTATTCCAAAGAGTATGTAAAATTCACTCTTCTTAAAGTCTACTGTGTCAAGAAATCTATTTATTTCCTTTATTGGATTATAGTTGCTGATAAGAAATCTGCCATCTTTTTTTATGGTAAGATTTCCATTCTCTGCCTTGCATATTTCTATCATGATATAATTTTCGGAAAAAGGCTAAATACTTATAATTTCAGGGAGCTGGATAATCCGCAGAAATAGTGCTATAACTATTATTCCTATTATTATGCCAGTAATGATTATTAGAACTGGGCCGAGAAGACTCAGAAATTTTTCTGTGCCTGTCTCGAATTCCTTATCATAATATTTTGAAGTTTCTGATAATAATTCGCCAAGTCTTCCCGAATTTTCTCCTATAGAAGTTGCCTGAATGAAAAAAGTGGTGAATTCTTTTTCATTTTTTATAGCCGTAGAGAGACTTTCTTTTTTTTTTATCTTATTTATTAAGCCGCTCAGGATATTTTTATACAGGGGGCTTTCTTCTACTATGGAAGCGGTAATTTCAATCGATTTTAAGATGTTTACTCTATTATTAATGAGAAATTCAAGACTTTTGATAATCTTAAGCAATTTTTCAAGTTTATAGTTTTTTGAAAAAAATGGAGTACACAATATAATTCTTTCCAGAATTTCATTTTTTCTCGCTTGAAATATAAAAAATAAAGCCAGTGCCAATGTAATTATTGCAGGAAGGAAGTATTTTAAAGCATTTAGAGTATAGAGGACGGTTCTTGTAAAATATGGTAGTTGAGAAGAAAGGTTTCTATATGTATCTTCAAAAACAGGTAAAATTATAAAGCTAAAGACCAGTAGGATGATTATAGCAAAGCTTACTACAAAAGGAGATGGTATGATAAGATAGGAGGGTTTTGAAGAGCTTGAAAGAAGGATAAGAGTTTATCCGAGGGAAGAAGTGAAAGTAGCGATGGAGTCGACT
>JBMFQR010000048.1:0-9474 GCA_049968515.1 Brevinematia bacterium | reverse complement strand
TAGGGAAAAACGGAAGGTTAAAAAATTTTTTAAAAAAATATTGAAAAAAAAACTTGACAAATATAATAAGATAGGAGATTATAACATATTTTTTGGAAAAGGGATACAGCTTTGTTGGGCCTGAGGTTTTGGAGGGGAAGAAAGCAATCCCTTTAAATTAAGGCTTTTTAGACTATTCCTTAAAAGAATTATAGTCAGAATTTCAAAGCTTACCACGGCGAAAAGTATTAATTTATTTTACAAAATTTGATTTTGTGTTAAAATTTAAGTATATATAAATTGAGTGATTTTTAATTGTAAATACAGGAAAATGGCAATATACTATGTTAAGCTTATGAATTCAAAAGGAATTTATGGGTAAAAAACTATTAGTTTCCTGTAGTGCATTTTTTTCAAAATAGAGGAGTTGAATGTACTTTGCCAATATCAGATACGGTCTTTTGTTTCTTTTTATATTTATTGCGGGTTTAATGTTGCTTCTTGCTGGATTTCTTTTAAGAAAGAAGGTTATTAAAAGCCTTTCTGAAAGGAATAGTTATTTAACTTCAGACATCAATTTTATTTTTTATAACTTAAAGGCTGTCTTTATCATACTGGTGCTTTTCTTTGTTATCTTTTCGATGCTTGATCCGCGATGGGGAAATAAAACTCAGAAGCTTACTCTTGAAGGGATTGATATTGTGCTTGTTTTTGATGTATCGAGAAGCATGCTCACAAAGGATGTTTTGCCAGATAGATTGGGTTCTGCAAAGAATCTTGCCAGCAAGATTTTAGCAAATCTTAAGGGAAATAGGGTGGGGGTTACTGCTTTTGCTGGATACGCTTTTAATGTTCTCCCTCTTACGACTGATATCGATGCAGTAAATAGCTTTGTGAGTGAGCTTTCTACCGAAATGATTGATTTGCAGGGCACAAATCTCGAAGATGCAATAAAGAAGGCACTTGAGCTATTTGATTTTAGTGAGCTTACTCACAAGGCAATTGTCATAATTACAGACGGAGAGGATCTCGAGTTCTCGCCGCTTAAACAGGTGAAAGAGGCTGTAGAGAAGGGTGTCAAAATATTTACTGTCGGTATAGGAACTCCAGCAGGTGGAACAATTCCTCTTTATGATGAAAATGGCAATATTGTAGATTATCTTAAGAAAGATAATAAGGTTGTTGTTTCAAAGCTGAATGAAAAACTTTTGCAGGAGATTTCAACTAAAACTGGTGGAGAATTTATTTATGGAAATTATGGAAATATTTCCCTGCTCATCAGGAGATTAGATGAAATAAAAAAGAGCAAATTTGGAACTGGCATATATGAGTTTCTTGAGCCACAATTTCAGTATTTTCTTTTTATTGCCGTTTTACTTCTTTTTATTTATCTCTTTCTACCCGAAAAAAGAATAAATCTATTTAAGATTTTTGGGATTGTAATTATTTTTTCAATCTTTAATTATGACAATGTGTTTGCTTCTTTTAAAACCAGGGGAGTACAGGAATACAGGAAAGGAAATTACGAAAAGGCACTGGAGCTATTCCAGAAGGCTTTAATCAAAGAAAAGAACAACGGAAAGTTATTTTTTAACCAGGGAAATACTTATTTCAAGTTGAATAAGTTTGATGAGGCTGAAATTTCATTTGAAAGGAATTTGAAATCTAAAGATGAGAGATTAAAGCTAAAATCATACTATAACCTCGGAAATACACTTCTTGAGAGGGGTGATTTTAGCAGGGCAATTGAAAGCTATAGATATATACTTGAGAATGAAAATCCAAACACAGACCTATTCAAAAAGTCTTTGCTTAATTTTCTATATGCAAAACAACAAATAGAAAACAATACAAACAATCAAAACCAGAATCAAAATCAAGAGCAGAATCAAAAAAATAAGAATGATAATAAGAACTCTCAGAAAAATCAAAGTTCT
The DNA here is from genome assembly GCA_049968515.1 of Brevinematia bacterium. Lineage (GTDB taxonomy): Bacteria > Spirochaetota > Brevinematia > Brevinematales > JAOACQ01 > JAOACQ01. Next base: position 7,558 of record JBMFQR010000048.1, on the reverse strand, counting down.
TCAAGCAGTTCCTCTCAGTCGCAGAGTATAGAGAATCAGCCAAAACAATACTCTCCAACAGATGTTGAGAATCTTCTTAATTTGATTAAAGAAGAAGAAAAAAAGCATATTGGTAAAAAAGAAAAAGCAAAAGTATTAAATGCGTATCCCCAGAATGAGTGGTAATTATGAAAATTATTGAAAACAGGGGTTATTTTACACCTTCAGAGCTTGATAATATACCTGAAAGTGCTGGCGTTTACATAATGAAGGATAATTCTGGAAGGGTCATATACGTTGGAAAGGCGAAGAATCTTAAGAAGAGGATATTGAGCTATTTTCAGAAAAGGAGTGAAAGTGTAAAAACACACTCTCTGGTCGAAAATATTGCATTTATTGATACAATATCTGTTTCAGGTGAGAGTGAGGCACTTATATTGGAAGCCAACCTTATAAAGGAATTTAAACCTAAATATAATGTTCAGTTTAAGGACAACAAGTTTTATCCCTTTATCAAGGTTACGATGGCTGAAAAATTCCCGAGGGTTGTTTTTGCAAGAGAGAAAAAAAGTGATGGCATTTATTTTGGTCCATTTGTAAGTGCAAAGTCGGTGAGAATGTCTATAGACCTGATCCAGAAGCTATTTCTTCTGAGAACCTGCAAGAAGCTACCTGCAAGAGAGTGCTTGAACTATCATATCAAAAGATGCAGTGCTCCCTGCATCAATAAAATTAGTGAGGATGAATACAATGAAAATTTAAGCAAAGCTATAGACTTTCTTAAGGGTGATTATAAGAAACTTATTATAAAGCTTGAGAGGGAAATGAAAGAAGCAGCCTCAAAGCTGATGTTTGAGAAAGCACAATTGATAAAGGAGAAGATTGAAGCAATAAAACTCTTCGAGGAAAGCCAGAGCGTATTTATGAATGAAGAGATTAACAGGGATTATGTCGGTCTGTATTTAAAATGGGGCAGAGTTGTAATTGTGGTTTCAATCATAAGAAATGGCAAAATGGTTGGGAAGAGAAGTTTTAGCAGTAGCGTTCATTTTGAAGAAAGCGAGGAGGATATCCTCTCCCAGTTTTTGATGGACTACATAAAGGAGATGGACGAGGGAGGAAAAGAGATAGTTGTGGAAAAAAAGTTTGAGGTATTTTTATCACAGCTTAATAACCTTTTTTCAGAAAAAGGGGTAAGGATTATTACTCCCGAAAATTCAGTCGATGTTTCCCTTATAGGCATGGCAAATGAGAATGCAGCATTGCATTTCAGTCAGTTGTGGACGAAGGTTGATACTTCAGAAGGGCTTGAGCTTTTGAAGGAGCTTCTTGGACTTAAAAAGACACCTATGAGAATCGAGGGCTTTGATGTTGCCAATATACTTGGAGAGCATTCTGTTGCAAGTGTTGTTTCATTCTATGGTGGCAAGCCAGATAAGTCGAATTACAGGCGGATGAAGATCAGGACAAAAAGCTCTCCTGATGATTGTGCGATGATCTATGAGGCGGTTTATAGAAGATATAACAGATTAAAAAGGGAGAATAAAGAACTTCCAGACCTTGTCCTGATTGATGGAGGAAAAGGGCAGTTGAATGCCGCACTCTCGGCAATTTCAGAGCTTGGTATATCACTTGATGTTGTTTCTCTTGCTAAAAAAGAGGAGGAGATTTTTCTACCTGATTCTGATACACCTCTTTCTCTCCCTAAAAATTCACCAGCACTTCACATACTCCAGCAAGTAAGGGATGAGACACATAGATTTGCAAATGAATACTTCAGGAAACTGAAGGTAAAAAAAGACCTTGAGTCAATATTTGATGGGATAAAAGGTATCGGAGAAAAAAGAAAAAGAATTATAGTGCAAAAATTTTTAAATTATGATATAATTAAAAATCTGAAAAGAGAGGATCTCTTAAGGTCTGGTATACCGGAGAATCTTCTGGACGAGGTTTATAGAAAATTAAAAATAATAGGTGAAAAAGGAGAAATAAAATGAAGGTTCTTGTTTATACACAATCTTATTATGTGAGAAATGCATTTGTAACTTCTTTAATTCCAAATGGTATAGGGTTGATTCACGTTGAGAACAATGATGCACTTTTTAATAAGCTTGATTCTGAAAAACCTGATATTATTGTTATGGATGTTGTGAGGGAGGATTTTGATGAAGTTTTTGGAATAATAAAAAACCTTAAAAATATAGAGAAGGAAGAAATTAAAAACATACCAGTTGTCTTATTCATTGGTGCAATTGATAAGCAATACATTACATCTGCAATAAAGCTTGGTGTTGTGGGCTTTATAAAAAGTAATTCTTCGAGGGAGTTTATTTCAGAATATCTTATCAAGATTTATGAGAAGGTAAAAGGAGCACCTCCCCAGAGGAAGTTTGCTCGGGTTCCGCTTGATCCTAACAATCCGAATGAGAAGATAGGAGTGAAATTCAGGTCCCCTGTAAATCTTCAGTTGATGATAGGTGTAATAAAAGATATAAGCTATGGCGGAATAGCTCTTGAACTTGTGGGAACATTTTCTCCAGATTCAATTGCGGTTGGAATGGAGATTAAGGGGGTTCAATTTATGATAGAAGGGAAGGATATAGAGGTTGATGCTGTTGTTGTGGCATATCAGAAGAATTTTTGTGCATTTCGTTTTGTGGGTATGCCAAATGATGTGCAGGAGACCATAAGCCACTTTATTTTCCAGAAGCTTTCTGGCATGTAAGGATGAAATTGTGATAGAAGAGAGACTTATTGAATCAATTGAACTAAAGCAAAGGATTTTAAGTGATAGAGTTCTCATTGAAAGAATAAAAAATGCAGCAGAGAAAATCATAGAGTGTTATAAAAACAATGGGAAGGTTTTTTTTGCTGGAAATGGTGGAAGTGCAGCAGATTCCCAGCATCTTGTTGCTGAGCTTGTGGGGAGATTTTATCTCGAGAGAAAGGCACTCAGAGCGGAAGCATTGAGTGTAAACACATCAATATTGACAGCAGTGAGTAATGATTATGATTTCTCGAGGGTATTTGCAAGACAGATTGAGGCTGATGCAGAAAAGGATGATGTTTTCTTTGCAATATCGACAAGTGGAAATGCCATTAACGTCATAGAGGCAATTAAAATTTGCAAGAGTAAGGGGGTTTTTGTAATTGGCCTGACTGGGGAAAGTGGTGGAAAGATGAAAGAAATGTGTGACATTCTGATAAATGTTCCGTCAAGCAACACTCCCCGTATACAGGAGGCACATATTACAATCGGGCATATTATATGTGAGATTGTCGAAGCAAGACTTTTCGGAGATGAAAAAGCTTAAGATATATTTTATAATTTTTATGCTGTTAAACTCTTTTTCCCACTCATGGAGGAGTTTTCAGAGATTTTATGCTGGTTCTGAGGGCATTGGTATAGGAACTGCATATTGTGGTGATGCCTCATCTGATTCTGGAATAATTTATAATCCGGCAGCAGTTTCTTCCCTTTATTCTACAAATAAAAATTTTATATTTTCGTATGAGATATTTACTACTTTCAAGGTAGTTGATATTTTGGCTTTAAAGTTTGATTTTAACTTTGATGTTTTTTCGTTTGTGTCTTTTATCTACCCAAAAGAAAGGTTTGGTTTAGCTTTATCCATTGAAAATCTTTTCTATTCTCCTGAAACTGACACAGGACTCTACCTGAGGTTTTTGAAGCTTACATTTTCATATCTACTGCTTGAAAATTTGAGTTTCGGTTTTTCGGTAGGACCTGTTATTGCCAATGAACTGAATGGGTATACCATCGGTTTTGGATATCAGGCCGGTTTATTGTGGAAACCTCTCGAGAAACTTCAGTTGGGACTTTCATTTCTTTTGCCGGTGGAATTAAACTGGGGGACAACTCGGTATGGAAATAAGCTTTATGAATGCTATCCTATGGAAATAAAGATTGGGGGTAGCTATTATCTTGGTGATTCTATCATTTATTTTTCTCTTGGGAATATATTTCTTGACCAGATAAGATTTAAAATTGATGATACTGACTATTCTCCACTATGGATCACCAATGCTCCTTTATATCTTTTGCCTGCTGTGGGGTTCAGATTTCTTGAAAGGTTTACGGGAAGTCATTTAAGCATTGGCTTTTTAATGGACTATAATGCTACCGAAAGGAATGTGAACAATCAATATTACCTTACTTTTGGTTTTAGAGGATATGGCAAGAACTTCAGGTATAATTTTTCATTAATGGATGGGTTTTTAATAAATTTGATCTACAACAAAAATATTCCGAGAGAAAACGTCAATATAAGCCTTAGTTTTTTTCTTTAAAATATGTCAAAAACTCAACATTGCCACTTTTATATCCGGGCAGGGGTGAGCTTATCACTTCTCCTGAAACAAGGCCTATTGAATTTGCATAGCTTAACACCTTATCTATCGCTTCCATTCTATATTCTTCAGAGACAAAACCACCCTTTTTTATTTTTTCCCTTTCAAGTTCAAACTGTGGCTTTATCAGTGTGATAATCCAGAAGCCCTTTTTAAGCAGGTTTTTAAGTGGTAAAAGGATCTTTGTAAGAGAGATAAAAGAAACATCAACAGTTGCTATTTCTGGAGTTTTTTCAAACTGACTTCTTTCAAGATAGCGGGCATTCGTTTTTTCCATCACAACAACTTTCGGGTTTGTTCTTAATTTCCAGTGAAGCTGGTTTGTTCCGCTGTCAATTGCATAAACAAGTTCTGCACCTTTCTCGAGAAGTATCTCGGTAAAACCGCCTGTTGATGCACCAATATCCAGTGCAACCTTTCCTTTTACAGGAAGATTAAAATATTCGAGTGCATATTTTAACTTTAGTGCACCCCTGCTTACATAAGGAAAGGTGTCTTTCACACGTATCTGTACATCCTCATTGAAATGTAGACCTGGCTTTAAGATTACAACCTCATTTACAATGACATTTCCGGCCATAATTTCACGGGCAGCCTTTTCCCTTGTTTCAAAAAAGCCTTTTTTTACAAGTAGTATGTCAATTCTTTCCTTTGACATAAGTTAGATAAACAGGTTATTGTCAGCGTGTTCGCTTGCCTCAAGATAAGAGGCAACACCACCGACTTCAACTCCATCAATGAGTTCTTCTTTTTTTATTCCCATAAGATCCATTGACATCTGACATGCTACAAGTCTTACTCCATTCTCAATTGCCATTTTTATCATATTTTCAAGTTGTTCGATCCTCTTCTTTTTCATCAGCCATCTGATAAGAATCGGGCCAAAACCTAACATATTCATCTGCGATAGCTTTAAATCCTTCGTACCCTTAGGTAACATAATTCCAAACATCTTTTCTATGAAGTTTTTTTTGGTCTTTACTTTTTTGGATTTTCTTAATACAGAGAGTCCCCAGAATGTGAAAAACATTGTGACCTTTCTGCCCATTGCGAGTGCTCCATTTGCAATAATAAATGAGGCTATGACTCTGTCAAGGTTGTTGTCAAAGACAATTATCGTTTTGTCGTTTTCTGCGACAGTAAGATTATCCTTCTTTTTTTCACTTACTCCTTTTTCAATGACTGCATTTACAATTCCTTTTTCAATGTTTAAGGAAATTACCCTGTTCCCTGTTGCTTTAGCCCAGGAAAGAATGTCGTTGTAAAATCCAGGGTCTGTTGCTTTTACTTCAATTTTATCTCCCGGATTTAGTTTGTCAATTTCTGATTTTACCTTTATGATTGGTCCGGGACACTGCAATCCGCAGGCATCAATTGAAAGAGTTTTCCCTTTTGCTTCCATTGAAAAAGCCACACTTTCCCCGGATGTAGCAAGACCTGTGTCATAATCCTCACCAAATTTGTCTGGATTGTCCTGTGGTGAGGTTGCCTGGGAGTAGGTGAGATAACCCCCTACAAGATTTCTTACCCTTTTAAAGCCATTTTCCTGTAATATTCTTGAGGCTATGTATCCTCTCAACCCAACTCTGCAGAATACAATAATCTCTTTATCCTTTGGTAGGCTCTCTATCTTATTTCTTAGTTTATCCACAGGTATATTGATAGCCCCTTTTATAGTCCCTGCATTTACCTCTTCGACTGTTCTCACATCAAGCAGTATCGCATTGTTTTCAATAGAATCTATTTCGTTCCAATATATTGGTTTTATGAGGCCCTTTAGCATATTTTCAGCTGTAAATCCAGCCATATTTATCGGATCTTTTGCCGATGAGTAAGGTGGAGCGTAGGAATTCTCAAAATTTGCAAGGTCGTAAATAGTGCCATTCTTTTGTATAAATGAGGTGATAACATCAATTCTTTTGTCAACTCCATCATATCCAATACACTGTGCTCCTAATATTCTTCCATCATTTGGAGAAAATAGCACCTTCAGTGTGAGGGATAATGCTCCCGGATAGTATGTTGCATGTGAAAAGGGATGAATTATTGTGTAGAGATAAGGGATATTTTCCTGCTTTAATGTCTTTTCGTTTACACCTGTTAGTCCTACTGTCAGATCAAAGACCTTTACAATTCCACTACCTACAGTTGCCTCATATTTTACTTTGTTTCCGTACACAATATTATCTGCAACAATTCTTCCCTGTTTGTTTGCAGGTCCTGCAAGCGGGATCAAGCTTTTTTTCCCTGTTATAAAGTTATTAACCTCTATTGCATCACCGATTGCATAAATATCCGGATTACTGGTCTGTAGATATTCATTTACTGAAATTCCACCTTTATCACCAATTTTCAAACCAGCCTTTTTTGCAAAATTCACATTTGGCTTAACTCCGGTTGCAAGAATGATCATATCACAGCTTATTGTTTTTCCACTGCTGAGTTCAACTTTATGCTTTTTTCCATCGTTACTAACAGAAACCATTGAATTATTTAAATAAAATTCGATTCCCTTGCTTTTTAGGTGCTGGTGAATGATAGATGCCATTTCGTAATCTACCTGTGGCATAAGTTGTTCTGTCATTTCAACAATCGTAACGAAAATCCCCTTTCTGTGAAGATTTTCAGCGATTTCAAGACCTATATATCCTCCTCCTATGATTAAAACCCTACGGGGATTTTCATTATCAATGAAGGACTTGATTCTATCGGTATCTTCTACATTCCTCAGTTTAAAAACCTTTCCTTCTTCCAGCCCTTTTACATTTGGAATGGCAGGTTCTGCACCTGGAGAGAGGATCAGTTTATCATAGCTTTCTGTGTAAATTTCACCTGTTGCTAAATTTTTTACTTTTACGTTTTTTTGAGCTGGATTTATTTCAATCACTTCATTTTTTACTCTCACATCCACATTAAATCTCTTCTTGAAAGAGTCAACTGTCTGGACAAATAATTTCTTTCTTTCTGAAATGACCTCACCAATATAATATGGCAGGCCACAATTTGCATATGAAATGTATTCACCCTTCTCAAACACAATAATTTCTGATTTTTCAGAAAGCCTTCTCAACCTTGCTGCAGCACTCATTCCTCCAGCTACACCACCGACAATTAGATATTTTGGCATAATACCCTCCTATCTTATTATATTTGTCAAGTTTTTTTTCAATATTTTTTTAAAAAATTTTTTAACCTTCCGTTTTTCCCT
>JBMFQR010000047.1:0-9878 GCA_049968515.1 Brevinematia bacterium | reverse complement strand
AGATTTTTCTAATTTCGTTATAAAAGCAGCTTGAATACTTTTTTGGAGTAGATAAAATTTGACTTTTATCATAGGAGTTTAAAATGCAGGAAAAAATCAATCTGAATACTGATATTGTTGTCCAAAGTGGAGGGACAGTAAGTCTCAATATTTTGAAGAAAGAGCATGGAAACATTGATGTTTTTTCTTTTGACAGAGGTCAGAAAATTAGTGAGCATACTTCACCGTATGAGGCTACTGTTATTGTTATTGAAGGAGAGTTAAAGATCGTGATTGGTGGTGAAACTTATACTCTTTCTGAAAAAGAGGCTATTGTTATGCCAGCAAATGTTCCTCATTCACTTGAAGCATTAAAACTTTCTAAAATGATTCTTGTTATGATAAGATAGGGGCTAATCGATGCAGGAAAAGAGACTAAAAGAGTGGCAGAGCTATCTTGAGAAACTCGATGCAAAAGAAAGAATAAGATGGGCAATTGATAAATTCGGGGCAAAAAAGATAACATTTGCTTCAAGCCTCGGACTTGAAGATCAGATAATTACTCATCTTCTTCTTTCGATAACTAAAGAAGTTGAGATTTTTACTTTAGACACAGGAAGACTCTTTCACGAGAGTTATCTCACGATGGAAAAAACAGAGCAGTATTATGCTTTCAGATACAGAATCTATTTTTCCGAAAGGAAAGATGTGGAAAATATGGTTAATGAAAAAGGGATAAACCTGTTTTATGATAGTGTAGAAAATAGAAAACTCTGCTGTTATATTCGTAAGGTAAAACCGCTTTCAAGAGCCTTAAAAGGCAGAAAATGCTGGATATGTGGCCTTCGTAGGGAACAGGCTTTAACTAGAAATAATATTGAGGCTTTAGAGTGGGATGAAGTAAACAAATTATACAAACTCAATCCACTTTATGACTGGACAATGGAAATGGTATGGAATTTTATAAAGCAAAATAGAGTTCCATACAACAAACTCCATAATGAAGGCTTTATAAGCATTGGTTGTGCACCCTGTACAAGGGCAATAAAAGAAGGTGAAGACATCAGAGCTGGTAGGTGGTGGTGGGAAAATCCAGAACACAAAGAATGTGGATTACATAAAAGATAAGAGGTCATTATGTATTTTAAGGTAATGGAAAAAATGATTGAATACTTTGGTAACGATGTAAAAAGAATAAACCATGCACTGAAAGTTTTTTCTTTTGCCTCTTTGATTGCTGAAAAAGAGATTGGCAGCGATATTTTTCTGAAGAATGTAGTTTATTTTGCTGGATTACTCCATGATATTGGCATAAAAGAAGCAGAAAGAAAATATAATTCAAATGCAGGTAAATATCAAGAGATTGAAGGCCCAGAAATTGCAGAAAATATTCTTCGAGAGTTTTATATTTCTGATGATATAATAAGCCGTGTCTCCTTTATTATAGGAAATCATCATAGTTATGATAGAATTGATGGGGTAGATTTCCAGATTTTAGTTGAAGCAGATTTTTTGGTTAATATCTTTGAAGATGGTATGCAGCTTAATGCTATAGAAGGTGTAAGAGAAAAAATTTTTAAAACAGAGACAGGGAAAAAACTTCTTGAAACAATGTTTTTGAAAAATATAAAAAATTAAAACATAAAAAGGCAAATTAAATGACTATTATCATTTTTACAGTAGCTATTTCAATGTTTCTTGCTATAAATATGGGGGCAAGTGGATTTTCAATCTCTTTTGCACCATCTTATGGATGTGGCTTACTTAAAAGAAAAAATGCTATCCTGCTTTATTCCATATTTCTTTTTATAGGTGCTTTGCTCGTCGGACATAAAGTTGTTGACACTCTTACATTAAAGCTTGTCAGGGGATTTGATAATCCAATTTCTGGTTTAATAATTCTTTTTTCTGCAAGCACTACAATGTTTTTAGCAAATATTTTAAAAATACCGCAGTCAACGAGTTTTGTAATGGTTGGAGCCTTTACCGGGTCTGGAATTTACTACGGCAAAACCAATTTTCTAAAGCTGGCAGAAATATTTGGTGTCGCTTTAGTTTTTTCTCTACTTGCTTTTGGAGTTACTTATGCCCTGATGAGCCTATTCTATCCACCAAAGGAAAGAAATTTTAGACTTTATGAAAAATTTGCCGCAAACAATAAATTACTTAGAAATTTTATATTATACACTGATTGCTACTCAGCTTTTGCAGTAGGAACAAACAATGTAGCAAATGTAGTTGCACCTGTTATTATTTCCGGACTTGCGCTACCATCTTTATTTTTACTTGCTATATTTGCACCTTTTTTTGGACTCGGCGGGTTTTTGTTTGGAAAGGGGGTAATAAATACAATTTCAAAAGAAATTATTCCTCTCGGTGAAATCTCTGCTGGTGTTGTTTCTTTGGTTACATCAAGCTTTGTCATATTTGCTTCACTACTTGGAATGCCAACACCTTATGTGCAGTTTACAACCTTTGCCATTCTTGCCATAAGTGCAATAAAGGATGGAATTGGATTAACTGCGAGGAAATTGTTGGTAAAAAAAATTATATTTACATGGATTTTAATACCTATCATAACAGGGGTTTTAAGTTATTTATTGCATAAGGTTATAATTAGATAGAGGAGAAAATTATATGTTTGTTAACTTTTTTCAAGGATTTATCATAAGTTTTCGGGAGGGGCTCGAAATGTTTCTTATTCTCGGGATCGCTTTACGGGTATTGAAAGAAACAAAAAAAGATGACCTTAAAAAATATCTCTGGTATGGAAGTGCTGCTGGTATGTTTCTGTCTGTAATGGTCGCATTGTTATTGAAATCTATTGATAGTCTATATTCAATAATGGATGTTTATCAAAAATTATGGGAAAGCATTACAAGTTTTTTGGCTCTTGTATTAATATCTTCTTTGATTTTATGGATGATTAAACATGGAAAAGATATAACCTCTCATATTGAAATGCAAACAAAATCCAATCTATCAAAAAGTGGAATTTTCTTATTGTCAATAATTATTGTTCTACGAGAAGGCCTTGAGATTGCTCTATTTGCTTTTGTTGGGAAATATAGTTTTGTTTCAGTCGGATTAGGAATGGTATCATCACTTATTCTTGTTTTACTCATCTATTTTTCATCACTTAAGATATCTTTTGGTAAAATATTAACTGTCACTTTAGCCTATATCATTCTTCAGGCTGGATATTTACTTGGGTATAGTATTCACGAATTTCTTTCATATTTAAAAAGTATAAATTATATAGCTTCAGATTCTATCTTCTTAATAAAGGTTTTTGATCTTTCTAAAGGATTTCTGGATCACAAAACTGGTATACTAGGACTTATTCTCAATGTAATTCTGGGCTGGTATTCTAAACCTGAATGGCTACAATTTACTGGACAATATCTTTATACAATTTTTCTATTTATATATTTGTTTATTCAGTGGAAAATAGGAGACAAACATGAGATATAAGAATGTTTACGACAATGTATTGGCACTTATAGGAAGCACACCTATAATAAGGCTTAACAAAATCGTGCCAGAAAATAGCGCAGAGATTCTTGTCAAGCTTGAGTTTTTTAATCCGGGCGGGAGCATAAAGGATAGAATAGCCCTTTCTATGATAGAGGATGCTGAAAAGAAGGGGTTAATAAAAGAGGGGGCAACAATTATAGAGCCTACTTCTGGAAATACGGGTATAGGAATAGCTATGATCTGTGCAGTAAAAGGCTATAAATGTATTCTTACAATGCCAGAATCAATGAGTCTTGAGAGAATTTATATTCTAAAGTCTTATGGTGCTGAAGTTGTGCTTACTCCAGCTTATGAGAGTATGAATGGTGCAATAGAAAAGGCTGAAGAGCTTGCCAAAAAGATTGAGAATTCAATAATTTTAAGACAATTTGATAATCCAGCAAATCCAGAGATACATAGAAAAACCACAGCAAAGGAGATAATTGAAGCTACCGGTGGTAAATTGGATGCCTTTGTTGCCGGAATCGGGACAGGAGGAACTATAACTGGAGTGGGAGAAATCCTTAAAGATTATAACAAAAATATAAAAATTATAGCTGTTGAACCAGCTTCATCAGCAGTTTTGTCAGGAGAAAAACCAGGTCCGCATAAAATTCCAGGAATAGGAGCTGGTTTTGTGCCTTCTGTATTAAATAAAGAGATTATTGATGAAATAATTAAAGTAGCTGATAATGATGCTTTTATAACATCAAAGAAGCTTGCAAGATTAGAAGGGATTTTTGCAGGAATTTCTTCAGGAGCAAATGTTTATGCTGCGATGAAAGTTGCAAGAGAATTAGGGGAAGGAAAAAGGGTCATCACTGTTTTGCCGGACTCTGGAGAAAGGTATTTCAGTGTCGCACAATATTATAATGTGTGAGGGGGAGAGATGGATAGATTATCTAAACTTGAGGCTCAGAGTATCTACATTTTTCGTGAAGCATATAGAGAGTTTAAAAACAAAAATCTGGTAATGCTCTGGTCTATCGGTAAAGACAGTACGGTTCTTCTTGCTTTAGCAAGAAAAGCCTTCTTTGGTCATATTCCTTTTCCATTACTTCATATTGATACACACTTTAAGATTCCTGAAATGATAAAGTATAGAAATAGACTTGCATTAGAGCTTGGATTTGAGCTAATATACGGAGAAAATCGAGAGGCTTTAGAAAAAAAACTCACTTTTCCAGATGGAAATGTGGATAGAATTACCTGCTGCAAAAATCTAAAAAGTGATGCCTTAAAGTATACACTTTCAGGAGAGTGGCCAAGATATAGACTCAATCATAATAACGGGAAATTTGAAATCTGGGAAAATAGAGAGCCTTTTGGTGGTGTTATTGTTGGAATAAGGGCCGATGAGGAAGGAAGCAGGTCAAAGGAGAGATATTTTTCTCCGAGAGGACTTGAAAGTGAATGGAATATTGCCGATCAGCCTCCTGAAATATGGAACTACTTTAACACAAGTTTTCCACCAAAATCTCATATTAGAATACATCCGCTTCTTGATTGGACAGAACTTGACGTATGGGAATATATCGCAAGAGAAAATATACCTGTAGTTTCACTCTACTTTGATAATGGTAATGGCAAACGATATAGATCTTTGGGTTGTGCTCCCTGCACAAAGCCTGTAGAGTCAACAGCCAAAAATGTTTATGAAATAATTGAAGAACTAAAAACAGGAAAATTTGCAAAGGTAGCGGAAAGAGCTGGAAGAGAGCAGGACAAAGAAGATGGAGGAAGTCTTGAAACCTTGAGAAAAGATGGGTATATGTAATGCAGTTGAAAGTTGGGGAAAACTTATTAAAGTTGTGGAGGAAAGATGAAAGATAATAGAGAACAGCTAAACATAGTGATTGTAGGGCATGTTGACCATGGGAAGAGTACACTTATTGGCAGACTACTTGCCGATACAAATTTTCTTCCTGAAGGAAAACTTGAGGCTGTAAAAAGCTATTGTGAGAAAAATGCAAAGACATTTGAGTATGCCTTTTTGCTTGATGCTCTGAAAGAAGAGCAATCTCAGGGTATAACTATAGATGCTGCAAGATGCTTTTTTAAGACTGAGAAAAGGGATTATTTAATTATAGATGCACCGGGGCATTTTGATTTTGTAAAGAATATGGTTACAGGAGCTTCAAGAGCACAGGCTGGAATAATTGTTATAGATGCGAGTGAGGGAATAAAGGAAAATACTAAAAGACATGGCTACCTACTCTCAATCTTAGGTCTTAATTACATATGTGTGGCTGTAAATAAAATGGATATTATAAACTATAACAAAAAAAAATATGATAAAATTGTAAATGAGTATTCTGATTTTCTTAAGAGTGTTGGAGTAAAAAAAGCAGATTTTTATTCCAGTTAGTGCCAGAAATGGCGAAAATATTGTTGCAAGGTCTAAAAATTTAGAATGGTATAATGGTAAAACACTTTTAGAAGAAATTGAAAGCTGGGAAATTGAAGACAATCCAGAAATTTTACCATTTAGATTTCCAGTACAGGATATTTATAAATTTACAAAAGGAGATGATGAAAAAAGAATACTCGCTGGTTTGATAGAATATGGAAAAATTAAAAAGGGAGATAAAGTTATATTCTATCCGTCTTTAAAGAAATCTACAATAGAAAGTATAGAAGTATTTCCAAATTCTTTAGATGAAGCAAAAGCCGGAGAATGCGTTGGTTTTACCATCAAAGACAAGTTTTTCTACATTTCTTCGGGTGAAATTATAGCAAAAGAAAACGAACTTCAACCATTTGTTTCACGACGTTTTATTGGAAATATATTCTGGATGGAAAGTGCTCCGCTTATCGTAGGCAAGCCTTATCTTGCTAAAATTGGCACACAAAAGGTAAATCTTAAAATAACAGAAATTGTAAATGTTATAGATTCAGCAGATCCAGAAAATCTAACAAAAAAAGATAGGCTTGAAAGATACGATATAGGCAAATGTGTCTTTGAAAGTTTAAAACCAATAGCTTCTGATACTATTCAAACACTTCAAAAAACATCTCGCTTTGTTGTGATAGATCAATATCGTATATCTGGATGTGGAATAATTCTTGAAAAACTTGAAGATAAAATCCTCTCTCTTGAGAATGAAATTATTGAAAGAGAAAGAAAGTGGGATAAGGGATATGTTTCTCAAACCGCAAGAGAGCTAAAGCATAGACATAAGGGTAAATTTGTTTTAATTACAGGGACAAATTACGAAAAGATTAGAGAGATAGCAAAACTTCTTGAAAAAGAACTCTTTCAACTTGATAAAAATACTTATTTTCTTTCAATGACTTCTGTAAGCATCGGGCTTGATAAAGATTTGAGCTTTTATGAAAATACTGATAGAGAAGAGAAAATAAGAAGACTTGGGGAGCTCTCCCATATTCTTACGGATGCAGGAATTATATTTGTAAGCTATGTTGCTGATTTGAAGAAATATGAGTATGAAGTCTTAAAATTACTCAATTCTCCTTACGAGATATTTATTGTTAAAATAGGCAAGGAAATTGAGACAAATTTTTATGATCTAATATTTAACGAAACTGAAAATGATGATTTTATTATAAAACAGATAATAAGTGCTTTGAAGGAAAATAAAATTATAGAATACTTTATTTAAGAGAGGCTTTATGAGCTATCTACCTTTAGCAATAAATATTGAAGGTAAAAAAATCCTCATTATCGGCGGAGGAAAGGTTGCCTTAAAAAAGGCTAAAATTCTCTCTCAATATACAGAAAATATAACATTTCTTGCAAAAGAGTTTGATAAAGAATTGTTAGATAACTTCAACAGTTATTATTTCATTCAAAAACCTTATAAAGCCAAATACTTAAAAGGTTTTTCAATTGTTTATATATGTACAGATAATCCAAAACTTAATGAAAAAATCTCAAAGGATGCAAAAAGAAGAAAAATACTTGTAAACGTTTGTGATAATCCATCTCTTTCTGATTTTATATCTCCAGCGATATACAAAAGAGGCTTTATGAGTATTGCAGTAACAAGTGATGCTACAGATGTCAACAAAAGTATAGCTTTAAGAAATAGAATAAGGGAGTTTTTAGAGGATGTGGGGTTTTGATGGAAGAGATTACCATTTTTCCATAAGTGAAAGAGAGGAATTTTACAAAAGAATCATAAATCGCTTACCAGATAAGTATGTGCTTTTAAAGACATGCGATAGAGTTGAACTGTATTATGATAATCATAAAGATTCTTATGAAAATGACTTTAACATTGCTTTTCATCTTTTTTCTTTAGCCTCTGGGATAAAATCTCCTTTAATAGGTGAAGTTTATATCCTTCATCAAATAAAAAAGGCATACGAAGAAGCCCTGTTTAACAAAACAACATCCAGAAATTTAAATCTCTTATTTCAAAAGGCATTTAATGCCGGAAAAAAGATAAGAAATGAAACGAAAATAAGTGAAGGTGCACCATCACACTCTTTAGCCGCATATAAAATTATAAAAAACAACTTTTCAATTCTTAAAGATTTAAATATTACTATAATCGGTGTGAATAAAATAAGCGAAGATCTATTAAAATACTTCAAAAAGTGTGGTGTAAGACAGATTTATCTTGGAAATAGAACATATGAAAAGGCTTTAGAGATTTCAAGAAAATATGAAGCAAGTGTTTTTAAGCTTGATGAACTTAGAAATGTTTTATCTCATACAGATGTATTAATCAGTGCGACATCTGCCCCTCATATAATTGTCAAACAAGTCGATATTCCTTTGGACAAAGATATTTTAATAATAGATCTTGCTGTGCCAAATGATGTTGAGAGTTCTGTTAAAGAATTAAGAAATGTTAAATACTACGATGTTCATGAGACAGAAAGGTTAATAATCTCTTCTATGGAAAAAAGAGAAGAAGAAAGAAAAAAGGCAGAAAAACTTGCCTTTATAGAAACAGAAAAGTTTCTTATCTCAATTTTAAGAAATAATAAACTTTGTAGGGATTTAGTATGAACAAGATAAAAGTAATTGCGAGAAATTCAAATCTATCCTTAAAACAGGTAGAAGAGGTTTTCAGCGAATTGAATTTAGATTATGAGCTTGTTCCAGTTCTTTCATATGGAGATAAACATAAAGGTGTATCACTACTTAAAGATGTCCCTGAAGATTTTTTTACCAGAGAGCTTGATAAAGCTATACTTTCAGGTGTGGCTGATGTGGCAATCCACTCTGCAAAAGACTTACCTTTTCCTTTGCCTTATGGAATAGACCTTGCTGCATTAACTAAAGGCAAAAGTAAAGAAGATGCACTGGTAAGCAAAAATAAACTTAAACTTATCGAGCTACCAGAAGGTGCTAAAATAGGGCTTTCTTCAAAATTGAGAAAAGAAAATATCTTGAGATTGCGTCCGGACTTAAAAATTGTGAGTATAAGAGGCACAATTGAAGAACGTTTATCAATCCTTGATAGTGGAAAGGTTGATGCAATAATTGTTGCCTTATGTGCTCTCGAAAGACTTGGGCTTCTTGATAGAGTATCTGAAGTTCTGCCATTTGAAACACATCCGCTTCAGGGGAAGCTTGCAATAACTATTAGAAAAGATCGTCCCGATCTAAAAAAAATATTTTTCCCACTGGATGAGAGAAAAGACTATGGAAAAGTTTATCTTGTTGGAGCCGGCCCGGGTGAAATGAATTTACTAACCATTAAAGCAAAAAATTGCCTTGAAAATGCAGATGTCATAATATATGATGACCTTATAAACGAAGAAATTTTAAATTTAAGCAAAAAAGCAATAAAAATCTATGCAGGAAAAAGAGAGCACAGACATTCAGTAAGTCAGGAAGAAATAAACAAAAATTTATACAAATTTGCTTTAATGGGCAAAAAAGTTGTGAGACTTAAGGGGGGAGATCCACTTATTTTTGGAAGGGCACAGGAAGAAATAGAATTTTTGCTAAGAAGATTCATTAATGTTGAAGTGATAAATGGTATAAGCTCTTCTTTTGCTGCCGCTTCTTCTGTTTTATTATCTCTTACGAACAGAAAAGCTGGAAGCAAAGTTATCTTTGAAAGTGGACATCTAAAGGGAAAGGAACATAAAGATAAGATAAGTAGCTATGTATTTTATATGGGTTCTTCATCAAAAAAGGAAATTCAAAAAAAGCTAAAAAAATTTTTAAGAGGAATGTTCCTGTGGTTTTAGTGCAAAATGCTTCTTTACCAGAGGAGAAGATTGAAAAGACAGATTTAAAAAATTTAGCTTCTTCTACTCTTGGTTCGCCAGTCATAATTCTTGCTGGTGAAGTGGCAAACACTTTTGTGAGACAGAATAGAATACTATATACGGGTATAGATCCTTATCAATCTTTATCAAACATTCCAGGACAGCTAATTCACTATCCATTAATTGAG
>JBMFQR010000046.1:0-9884 GCA_049968515.1 Brevinematia bacterium | reverse complement strand
CTTAAACTTTTCCACTTTCAAACCTTGAGTTTTATTTCCACTCTCATTATTGTAACAACAAGTTTATTCGGGATTTTTTTCTTTTTTCAATCTATTGATGAAATCCATATCGGAAACAAGATCCATCCTTTCGGCATTATATGTATCCCCGGATGTATTGTTCTCATTTGTTATTCCGTAAAGTGAAAACAGAATACACTTTGTATTAGCTTTAAAGTTCATCTTAATCAGTTTTTCCATTTCGCTTACCTCTGCAACACTTGCAGGAAATGGCTTTCTATAAATAACATAGCATATATCTCCGGACTCAATTGCCCAAAAACTATCTTTTTTAATTATTTGTTTTATGTAAGGATAATTTAAAAGATTTAGGACAAAATTTTCAAATGCAGATTCATTTTTTGAAAATAAAGGTTCGAGTTCTGGGTGCTCAATAAGGTAGCTATATCTGCTTACTATAATTCTTAAATCCCTGTATGAGGGGTTAATCTTATATGCTGCCTGCCAGGACTGTGCGGCTTTCATTATTTCATCTTCCTTCATATAGGCATTCCCAATAAGATAGTGGAGTTCACATTGACTATCTTTCGATACCTTACTCAGATTCTGCTGGGCAAACACAATTGCTTCTCTTGTCTGATTATTTCTCAAATATGCATCTGCTATTTTTACAGTTACAACATCAGGCTCGACACCTTTATCAAGGAGCTTCTTTAATATGTTAATTGCTTTTGAGTAGTTTTTTGTTGCTATATATACATCTGCAAGGAGTAAAGATGTATTGTTAATCAAAACCTCATCATTTATCTTTATGTTCTGTAGTATGAATTCGAGATGATCCATTGCAGCGGAATAGTCATTTGTCTTGGCAGAGGATTTTCCAAGCATAAAACGGGCTTTTAAATTATCCGGTTTTAGCTTAACATAGGTTTCAAGATATTCCTTTGCCTTTCTGTAATTTTCCTGTTCAAACAATAATTCGCTTATTCCAAAAAGAGCTTTTAAATTTTTTGGCTCTTTTTCTAAAACAAGAACATAATAACCCATCGACTCGTTGTATTTTCTAATTTTTTTGAAAGACTCTGCAACCTTAAGAAATATCTGATTCTTTATCTCTTCCTGAGCAGAAAGGCTTGCAGCAATTGATGCTCTTTCATAATAGATTGCAGCCTGCCTGTAATCTTTAAGTCCCTCATATGCCTGTGCAATGTAATATTTTATGAGAAAATCTTTTGGTGAGTCTTTTGCAATTTTGAGTGCTAAGTTTAAGGCTTTTTTATAACTACCTTCCTTCAGACTTTTTTCAATTGTTACGAGTATTGTATCTTTTTTAATGAACTTTAAGATTATCAAAATTATTAATCCGATGGCAAAAAGAACAACAGCCACCCATATAAGAAATACAATATTAAATTCCTTCATAATAAATCCTGTTTTTCACAAACACTATTATTATAACTTCCGATTTAATTTTTGCAAATAATTAAGGATTTATTTTATTAAAAAATTTCAAATTTTTCCGATGAAGTCTATAGTAGTGGAGGTTTATATGATGAGATCCTTGTGGACAGCGGCTTCGGGAATGATTGGAGAGCAGTTTCATATCGATACAATAGCAAATAATCTGGCAAATGTTAATACAACAGGCTTCAAAAAAACGAGGGCTGAGTTTGAAGAGCTTCTGTACCAGACTTTAAGATTGGCAGGAACGCCATCCTCCGAGATAAGCCAGTATCCCACAGGAATTCAGGTTGGACTCGGAGTTAGACCTGCTGCCACACAGAAGTTTTTCAGTCAGGGGAGTCTTCAGAATACTTCAAATAAGCTTGATATTGCAATAGAGGGGGAAGGCTTTATTGGTGTAATTCTACCTGATGGAACAGAGGCATATACAAGAGATGGCTCATTAAAGATAGACAGCAATATGGAAATCGTAACCTCACAGGGTTATAGATTAAAGCCTCCCATAGTATTGCCGGAAAACTTTGACATAGGTTCGTTGAGTATTTCAAAGGACGGTCTTGTGACTGTAAAGGTTGAAGGAAGTGATGAGGATATAGAGGTTGGGAGAATTCTTCTCTATAGATTTATTAATCCAGCGGGTCTGACAAGCATAGGAGAAAATTTTTATAAAGAAAGTCAGGCATCAGGACCTGCAAGAGAAGGGACACCTTCCCTCAGTGGCTTTGGCAAGATTCATCAGGGCTTTTTAGAAATGTCAAATGTTAATGCCGTTCAGGAAATGGTTGATATGATTGTTGCCCAGAGGGCATATGAATTTAATTCAAAATCAATTCAAACAAGTGATTCAATGCTTGCCACGGCAAACAGTTTGAAGAGATAAATTTATTGCTGAGGAGTAGAAATTTATGTTGCCCCTTATAAGCTTGTAAAAAACATAAAAGTATTGTAAAATATTCCTTTCAGGAAGTTTTATGAAAAATCTGAGTGGTGTCAAAAGAATCTTTCTTATTGGAATTGGTGGAATAGGGATGTCTGCCCTTGCAATAATCCTTAAAAGCAGGGGGTTTCAGATTTCAGGTTCTGACAGAAGTGCCTCAAAAACCACTGAAAATCTGAAAAATTCCGGGATTGAAGTTTTTATAGGGCATAATGAAAAAAATATTACAGGGGATATCGACCTTGTAGTTTATACAAATGCGATTTCAGAGGATAATCCAGAATTTGTAAAGGCAAAAGAGTTAAATATCCCCTTGATGGAAAGGGCAGTAATGCTTAATATTCTTGCATCTACAAAATTCTCAATTGGCATTTCCGGGACACACGGCAAAACAACTACTACCTCAATAATAGCAAAAATTTTCCTCAATTCTGACAGAGAACCAACCCTTGCAGTTGGGGGTCATTTAAAGGAAATAAATGGCTCGGGTTATGATGGCAGAGGAAATTACTTCATATATGAGGCATGTGAAGCCTTTGGTTCTTTTTTAAAACTCTATCCAGATATTGCTGTATTAACAAATATTGATGATGATCATTTAGATTACTATAAAAATTTTAAAAATGTAAAAAATGCTTTTTATTCCTATCTTAAAAATAACATTCCTCCTTATGGCTTGATAATCTACAATAGTGACGATGCTCCTTTGAATTCTGTTGTAAGAAAGGTAAATAACAAAAGAAAAATCTCTGTGGGGATAAAAAATAAAAAAGCTGATTTCGTTGCAAAGAATATAGAACTTAACGAATTCTCTTCGAGCTTTATTGTCCTCAAGAATGGCAGGTTTGTTGGGAAGTTTATATTAAATATTCCCGGACTGCATAATGTTTATAATGCTCTTCTGGCTATAGCAACTTCACTTGCAAACGGCATAGAACTAGAGAATATTTACAGAACACTTGTCAACTTTAATAATGCGGAAAGGAGATTTCAGATCAAGACAAGGTCTGATATGCTTACTGTTATTGATGATTATGCGCATCATCCTTCCGAAATTGAGGCAACCCTCAGTGCGGCAAAAAATCTTTCTACAAGAAAAAATGCCCTGCTTATTGCTATATTTCAGCCACATCTTTACTCAAGAACTGAAATATTGTGCAAGGACTTTGCAAAATCTCTATCCATTGCTGATAAGATAGTTCTCACCGATATTTATGCGGCAAGGGAAAAAAATGAGCACAATATTTCCGGAAAGATTGTTTATGATGAGGTTGTCAAACTTAAGGGAGAAAAAAATGTAATCTATGCACAAAGCCTTGAGCATATACCCGTTAGCCTTAAGGGTTTTCTTGGCAGTAGAAATATAGTCGTTACTCTTGGAGCAGGAGATGTATGGAAGGTTTCTGAAAAGCTTGCCAGTGGCATTTAGCCTTGTTTTTTTTCTTACGCCGCTTTTTTCTCTAAGTATGGGTGAGAAGTTCAGTGTTAACGGATATTATTTCCTTTCTTATAACAAAAACATCGGGCTTGGTTTAAGAGCAAAAGCTATCGGTGATACATATTATAAAAGTGCAAATTACTCAAGAGCAATCCAATATTATGAAAGGGCAATAAAGTATATTCCCAATGAGGCAGATTTATACTTCAATCTTGGTAATATTTATGCTTCTCATAAAGTATACAATATTGCGATAAGATACTATAAGATTGCCTCTGAAAAATATACATTGCCGGAAAATTTTGGAAAAACACAGAAGAATTATTATCTATCCTTGATAAGGTATGCTTTTTCACTTCAGAAATTGAAAGACTATGATGATAATGAGAAAAAGGCAAGACAGATAGTCTCAAAACTTGCAGAATACTCAAAAGAGATTTCAGAAAAATTTCCGGAAATCCAACCAGAATTGGAAAAACTATACATTTTAGTCTATGGGACAACAACGGTCATATCAATGAATCAGAAATGATAAGAAATTACCTTGGGACTTCGAGCAGGAAATCATCACCAATGAGATAGATATTCTTATCAAGATGTGAAAACTTTATTATGTTTTTGCCAAACTTATTTTCATAAATCTTTATCAAAGAAGGTATACTGAAGAGTATAACCCTGGTGTCATCAGTTAGAATGTATATTTTATTCTTTTCTGTAATTAGCTGTTTTACGGTAAAATCAAACTTGAGTTCTTTCTCTTTTTCTCCGGTGAGTTTCTTAAATATGAAAATCTGATCTAGACAGGGAAAGACGACAAAGTCCTCATAAATATAAATAGAAATTGCCTGTAAACTATTGCCAAAATAATAAGACCATAAAACCTTGCCACTATCTGTCTTTATTGCAACAAGCCTGTTTTCATTTCTTAGATATACAAAAAGCATCTCTTCATTACTTGCATGGGGAAAAAATGTTGTCTCATTAAAGTGCAGCTTCCACACATTTTTTTTGCTAGAGAGATCAAAGTTTCCAACATACCCATCTCTGGTAAAGTAGATAAGTGATTTTTCCTGTACAATAATAGAATTATAAACTGTCCCCCTCACTTCAGGTGTAATTGTGTCAATAAGCGTGCCTTTAAGATCAAAAACCTGTATTCCCTTATCCAGAGTTGAAAGATAAATCAGGTTGGAATATATTACTGGTTTGAATGTGTAATCCGGAATACCTGTGCTACTATTTTCCCACAGCTTTTTGCCATCGAGGGTGTAGGCATAGATACTACCATTTTCAGAGGTAATATATAAGATCTTCTTATCTATAACTACATTTTTTATTTCAATATTTCCTAAATCTATTTTTGTTTTTGGGATAAGCTTTCCTTCTGTGGCAAAAACATAGACTGTATTTTTATCATATGTTACCACCTTATCTTCAAAGGGGACAAAGCTTTTTTCATTTAATCCTATCAGCTCTTTTTCTTTTTTCTGGTTTACGCTCTCAGATTTTTTTACTTTCTGTTTTTCCTGGGACTCTTGATATATAATATTAACTTCAGCACTTGAGTTTTGTTCTTCTTTCTCAAGATGGACAGTTTTTGGAGTCTCTTTTGATTTTAAAGAATATGTAAACATTTCTGTCTCTTTAACATCAATGGTTCTGTTTTCTTTCAGAATCCTTACAGATACTATACCATCACTCACTCTAACAGTTTCCAGGGATGGGGTTACCTCTACCTCAAAGCGGGTACCTTTTACTTTAATTTCAAGTGATGGGGTTCTCACAGTAAAATAACTCTTTTCTTTCTTCTGGCAACTGAAAAAAGCCTTTCCGCTGTATATTTCAAAGATAATATTTGTTTCCTCAAATGACACACACTTTATTTTCGAATTTTCATAGATCTTTAACTCTGCTAAATTTCTGATGTTTATTCTATATGTTTTATTTGAAGGGGTTGAAATAATGTCACCTTCCCTCAGCAGCTTATTTCTCACATATATTTCTCTCTTTAAGTTTAATTCCTCTAAAACTACCCTTTCAGCTCTTCCCGATATTTTAAGATTTGAAAAATACAGGTAAAAAGAGGTTATTATTAAAAGGAAGCAGAATGAAAGAGCCCCTGCAAGGAAAAATTTAAATAAAGGCTTCTGATTATATCTTTCAATATCTTCAGCAGGTAGAGAGTTAATTATATTGTTTAATATAAGTCTGGATTCTTCTTCGGTTAACTTAAACTTTGACTTTCTTAAAAGCTCTTCAATCTTTTTATAATTCAACACCATCCTCCCCAAAAATTTCCTTAAGCATTTGATAACCCTTTTCAAGCCGGTTATATACCTGCCTTAAAGAAATGCCAAGTATCTTAGCAATCTCTGTAAGCTCAAGCTCTCCATAAATATTTAAGAGAATCACATCCCTAAATTTCTTTGGTATCCTATTTAATATACTTATTATATACTCTTTGTTTTGAAGTTTTTCGAAATCTTTTTCTTCAAAAATTTGATTTGTTGAATCAATTTCCTCAATATGAATAAATCTATGCTTCTTAATTTCGTTGTATTTACCCCTTACGAGGTTAAGAACTATCTTAAAAAACCATGGTTTAAAAGCAGATTCCTTTTCAAATGAGGGAAGAAACTTAATCAATTTTATAAAAGTTTCCTGAATCACATCAAAAGCATCGTCATTCTGTAAGCCATGGTACCTGCAAAGATTAAAAATCTGGTTCTTATATCTATTAAAAACTTCATCAAAGTAAAATTTAAAGGCCTCTACGTCACTTTTTCTTATTTCCTGAAGTTTATATATTATCTGTTCATCAGTAAGACTTTTAATATTCAATTTTAATTCCTCTCAAAGTTTTTTTATAGATTTTACATTTCATACCTGTTTACAAAGCTGAGAGGCATCATTACCCTGTATGAAACATTACTAAATCAAAAACCTTTCTTATTTTAAAATGAAAGAGATATTTTTTCAAATATTCTTGACAAATGAATGTGATAGCTTTATTATATAAATGATTTGAGGGTTTATCACATTCTCTAAGACAATATCGTAAACCCCATCTGTCTGCAAAGTAAATGAACCTCCCTTAACATCATTTCAATAATAAAAAGGAGGTTGAATGCTAAAGGAAATAAAACATATCTCACAGATACCGGGCGAAAAAAAGAGAAGATGGTTTACAAGCAAATATTTTGACCTTTTTGTGTTTTATGATGGCAATGAAATAGTTGAATTCCAGTTGAGTTACAACAAATCAGAGGATGAAAAGATAATTTTGTGGACAAAAAAGGATGGCTTTTCACATCAAGGTGTTGACGAAGGGGAGCATCCGGGAAAGATAAAAAGGTCTCCCATCATTGTACCGGATGGAATTTTTCAGAAATCGGTCGTACTCGAAAAGTTTATAAAAGAAAGCAAAGATATAGATAGAAATGTAGTTGATTTTGTAATTAAGAAGCTTGAGGCTTATTAGTTTTATGAAGAAGACTGGTTCTACAGACCTTCCCCTCCATTATGGCTCTGTTCCAAAATGGCTTTATGAAAGAATGTCAAGACTGGGAAGGTATATTGTTGAGGCACTTGTTTCATACTATGGAAAGAGTGAGGTTCTAAGACGATTTAGTGACCCGCTTTGGTTTCAATCTCTCGGATGCGTTATGGGTATGGACTGGCATTCATCCGGCATTACAACCTCTGTGATGGGTGCACTTAAAAGAGCCATCCAGCCAGTTTCAAAAGAGCTTGGTATATATATTTGTGGTGGAAGAGGAAAGTATTCAAGAAATACACCGGATGAGCTTCTTTTAATTTCTGAAAAGACCGGGCTTGATGGAGAAAAGCTTGTCAGAGCAAGCAAATTAACTGCCAAAATTGATAACACGGCAATTCAGGATGGATTTCAACTGTATCTACACAATTTTATTCTTTCCGATGAGGGAGAATGGGTTGTAATTCAGCAGGGCATGAATACTGACACAAAAATGGCCAGACGTTATCACTGGCTTTCAAGCAACATTGTTGCTTTTGACGAGGAACCTCACACAGGTGTTGTTGGGGAAAATCAGGGGATGATATTGAATCTTACCGATAAGCTTTCAAGACCCACAAAGGATGCAATACTACAAATTTCCAAAGAAAAGCCAGAAAAAACTCTTCAGGAGGTAGCAAAAATTACCCTGCCTGCAAGACATAATATAAAGCCAGCTGATGTAAACCTGAAAAGGCTTGGGGCAGTACTCACAACTGCATATTACGAGCCAGTGAGTGATTTTTGCTCCTTTCTGCTTATACCCGGTGTGGGTCCAAGAACTCTCCAGTCCCTTGTTCTTGTAAGTGAGGTAATTTTTGGCACACCATCGAGATTTTCTGATCCTGCAAGATATTCATTTGCTCACGGAGGGAAAGATGGGCATCCATTCCCTGTGCCACTAAAAATCTATGATGAGACTATTTCTATTCTCAAGGAGGCTGTGGAGAAAGCAAAATTAGACAGGTCTGAAAAGCTTGAGTGTTTGAGGAGACTTTATAAGATTTATCTCAAGGTTGAAGAGAGATTTTCTCCCGAAGCTGACTTTAATAAGGTTGTAGATAAGGAGAGAAAAGAAACCCCATCGAATAAGGGAAAGACAGTTTTTGATTAGATTGGCTTTAAAAGCTAATTTTATTCTCATCTTGAAATGACGAGGACCTTTGAACCTCTTATTTTCCTTTCTTTGAGTTCTAAAATGGCTTTGTTTGCTTCTTCAAGCTTGAATGTTTGGATTTCTGGTTTGATTTTTGCTATCGAACAGAGTTTCAGACACTCTTCTATATCGTATCTTGTAACATTGGCAACACTTTTTATTTCTTTTTCCTTCCAGAGATGCAATGGATAATCAATATTCTTAATGGAATCCTTATCTATTTCCTCTTTTCTGATGGCATTAATTACAAGTTTTCCACCCGGTTTAATGTTTCTTAATGATTCAATTATAGGTGTCCATACTGGCGTAGTGTCAATTATAGCATCGAGTTTTTCAGGTGGTGAATCCGAAAAATCTCCAGCCCAATCTGCTCCAAGCTCAATAGCAAACCTTCTTTCACTCTCACTTCTTGCAAATACGTATGTTTTAATATCCGGAAATTTATACTTTGACATCTTCAAAACAAGATGGGCAGAGCCACCAAAGCCAGAAAGCCCGAGTCTTGAGTTATTCTTTAAATTTGATAGTCTCATAGACCTAAAACCTATTGCCCCGGCACACAAAAGGGGTGCCAGATATGGTATGTCTTCTTTTTTTAATTCTTCGGAAATTGGTATTGCGAAATTTTCATTTATTTTTATATACTCCGCATATCCACCATTTGCATCAAGACCTGTGGCTTTAAACTCAGAGCACAGATTTTCAAGCCCGCTCTTGCAGAATTCACATTTTCCGCAGGAGGAATATATCCAGCCTACTCCCGCCAGATCGCCTATCTTAAATCTGGTTACAGCTTTCCCCTTTTCCACAACAATGCCAATAATCTGATGTCCGGGGATAATCGGTAAAAATGAAGGCGTTGCCCTGCCCTCTATTTCATCAATCTCTGTATGACATACTCCACAGGCATAAACTTTAATTAAAATCTCATTTTCTTCAGGAGAAGGCTCTTTTATATTCTTGAGAATAAGAGGATTTTTATTTTCCGATAGAGAAGTTACTTGATTAATCAGCATTGCTTTCATAGTTTTTCTCCAGAAAATTTTCTTAAGTTATTATAACATATTTTTGCTTTCAATGGGATGGGTAAAAAATTTTTTTATAAAACTTTTCTTCAGACCATTTCTATTCTTTTGAAAAATTTTTTATTTTCAGGTCCAATCCGATAGGCGTGGACGACACGTTTATAAAAATATAATAAAACTCTTAAACAGGAGGGAGTTTTTATTTTATTCCTTGACTTTAACTCAAATTCTGTTATAATTAAACCACATTTAAGATTACTATATTATAGTGAAAAAAGATTTAACCTTCCGATAGGAAATGGATTAAATTTTTATCGGAGGGTAGGATA
>JBMFQR010000045.1:0-10525 GCA_049968515.1 Brevinematia bacterium | reverse complement strand
CCAGATATTTTCGGCATGCAAGGAGGTTTTCTTTTCTTAAACTTTTCCACTTTCAAACTTTGAGTTTTATTTCCACTTTCATTGTTGGAACTACCCGCTTTAAAATAAATCTAAACAAAATTGAAACCTTGCTTTAAAATTGTTTGAACCACAGTGATTTCAAAATAAAACTACTTTCCTTCAAAAATAGAAATACCTTCCTCAATTGAGCGTATGTGCTGAAAGAAAACATCTACTTTTGAGATGGAAAGTACCTTCAAAATGTTTGGTTGGTCACATAAAACGCAGATTTTTGTGTTTTTCCTGGCTGAAATGCTTGCTACTCTCATAAGCAGTCCAATTCCTGAAGAGTCTATGTACTTCAGATTTTGCATATTAAAGATAAACTTATATATTCCCATTTTTAAATATGCCACAATTTCTTTGTAAAGTATATCAAATTCGTCAGTAAATACGGTTAACTCGCCTGATATATCAATGATAGCAATTTCATCTTTGTAAAAAGAGACCTTTACATTAAGCTTTGTGTCCAAGCAAGTCCTCTCATTTTTTATTTTTTAAGTACAATTTTTTTCATATATGAAAGATTTCCGGATTTATTTACCGGTTTTATATAAAAATCATCCATTATTTTGCTAATCATATATAATCCCCTCTGCCTCATCTGGAAAGATTTTATAGAATGAGGAGGATGTATCTCTTTTTTAATCGGCTTGCCAGTATCCTTAATATAAATCTCCACTATTTTTTTCTCTTCCTCTTCTGTAATATTAATCTGTATATCTATTGGCAAACTGGTATCCCATTTGTATGTATGCTGAATAATGTTTAATATAGCCTCATGAACACAAAAATGAATTTCATGACTTGTAAGATCATTCTGGGAAAACGTTTTTTCAAGAATGGCAAGCAATTCCTTTTCAAATGCGATTATCTTTTCTTCATTACCTGTTATCAAAAATTTGAAGATCAATTTTTTTTCCTCTTTATAGTTTAAGGTTAGACTGCAAAAGAAAAATTTCCGCAGCCTGTTTATTATTATAACATTTAATTAAAATAATTGCTCAAAAAACAACTTTTTTATATAATAAAGAGTGAAAAATTTTTTTGAGGGGATGTCATGGCAATAAAAAAGTATATCTTTGTAACGGGGGGCGTTTGTTCTTCTCTTGGCAAAGGGATTACTGCGGCATCCATTGGCGTGTTATTGAAAAGTGCTGGTTACAGAATCAATATGATGAAGATAGATCCATATCTTAATGTAGATGCTGGGACAATGAGTCCTTATCAGCATGGCGAAGTATTTGTAACGGTTGATGGAGCAGAGACAGATCTTGACCTCGGTAATTATGAAAGATTTACACAGGTGGAAACCACAAAGGCAAATAGCCTTACTACGGGGCAGGTTTACCAGAATGTGATTGAGGCGGAAAGACGGGGGGATTATCTGGGCAAGACGGTGCAGGTCATCCCTCACATTACGGATGAGATAAAACGAAGAATTAGAACAGTCGATGAAGGCAAGAGTTCAGATATAATAATAGTGGAGCTCGGTGGAACTGTCGGGGATATTGAAAGCCTGCCTTTTCTTGAGGCAGTAAGGCAGTTTTCTATTGAGATGGGAAGAAATAATGTTAAGTTTGCACATCTTACTCTTGTTCCAACCATTAAGGGTTCGGGTGAGATAAAGACAAAGCCAACACAGCATTCCGTAAAAGAGCTTATGTCAATGGGAATTCAGCCAGATTTTCTCTTCTGCAGAACGGAAAGTCTTCTTCCTTCTTCTGTGAAATCCAAGCTGGCTTTATTTTGTAACATAGATGAGGAAAGCATATTTTCAGCCTACGATGTGCATCACAGTGTTTATGAAGTTCCACTCATATTTTATGAGCAGGGGGCTGATAAGATTATTCTTGAGAAGCTTGGCTTGCCATATAAGAAACCAGACCTCACAAAGTGGAAAAAATTTATTCAGATAATAAAAACAACAAAAGAGGAAGTAACAATAGCTCTTGTAGGAAAATATGTAAATCTTGAAGACACATATAAAAGTGTTGATGCAGCTTTAGTTCACGGCGGGATTGGAAACAAATTAAAGGTAAGGATTGAAAAGATTGATTCGGAGCATCTTGAGGCAGAGGAGTTTGAAGATGGTGTTCTAAAACAGTGCACAATTGACTTTTTTGAAGGTAAGGTGCTTTTTTCTGCCAGTGAGAGTGAAAGGAGCAGGATTGAAGATTTATATGAAAGGGATATGATTACGAATTTCTGTAAACTTGTTGAGGATGTTAGGGATGAAGACATCGAGTTTTTAAGGAACTTTTATAGAAAGGTGGGATATGAAGGTGCTATACATAAAGGTATTGATGGAATATTAATACCCGGTGGCTTTGGCAGCAGGGGCATTGAAGGGAAGATAAAAACAATAAAAAGGGCAAGAAATGAAAAGATACCTATTTTTGGAATATGCCTTGGTCTTCAATGTATGATTATAGAATTTTCAAGAAATGTTTGCGGTATAAAGAATGCACATTCAAGGGAGTTTGAGCCAGAGACCCCTGATCCTGTCATAGAGCTTCTTTCAAATCTGAAGGGTGTGTCTTATATGGGTGGAACGATGAGAAAAGGTGCACAGAAGATAAAGGTGAAACCCAATACCCTTGCTCATAAGATCTATGGCAAGGATGAGATTTACGAAAGGCATCGTCATAGATATGAAGTTAATCCAGAATATGTAGAAATATTCAAGAAGCATGGCCTTGTTATAAGCGGAACAAGTGAGAGCGGCCTTGTTGAAATTATTGAATTAAAGGATCACCCATGGTTTTTAGGATGTCAGTTTCATCCAGAATTTCAGTCTTCTCCTATAGAATCACATCCTCTCTTTACCTCTTTTATTGAGGCGGCCAGAATATATAAAGAGAATAAAAAGGGGGTAGTATAAAAATGAAAGTAGTAGAAAAGGTTTCTGAAATGCAAAGCATTTCTGAAACCCTGCGACAGAAGGGGAAAAGTATTGGCTTTGTTCCCACAATGGGGGCATTACATGAGGGGCATCTTTCTTTAGTTAGAAAGGCAAGGAGCGAAAATCAGGTTGTTGTTGTAAGCATTTTTGTCAATCCAATTCAGTTTGGACCAAATGAAGATCTGGCAAAGTATCCAAGAACTTTTGAGAGGGACTACGAGCTTTTAAAGAAGGAAAAGATAGATTTTCTTTTCTTTCCTTCTCCTACTGAAATGTATCCTGATGATTTTGAGACCTATGTGAATCTTGAGAGATTGCCAGAACATCTATGTGGAATTTCAAGGCCGGGCCACTTCAGGGGAGTTGCAACTGTTGTAACAAAGCTGTTTAATATAGTCAAACCACATAGAAGCTATTTTGGGCAGAAAGACTATCAGCAGGCAAAGATAATTGAGAGGATGGTTAGAGATTTAAACATTGATACAAAGGTAATTGTGCTTCCAATAGTGAGAGAAGAGGATGGGCTTGCTATGAGTTCAAGGAATTCTTATCTTTCAAGAGAAGAAAGGACTAAAGCAGTTTGTCTTTATCAATCGTTATTGCTTGCAGAGAAAATGATTAAAGAAGGGGAGATTGTTCCTATCAGGATAAAAGAAGAAATGAAAAGAAAAATTCTTGAAATTGCTTCTGATGCAAGAATTGATTACATTGCTATTGTTGATCCAGAAACGCTTGAAGATGTAAAGTTTATTGGGGAAAGAGTAGTTGTAGCACTTGCAGTATTTATAGGAAATACAAGACTTATAGATAATTCTATTGTAGTTAAATAGTTAAAGTGCTATTTTTTAGAGCTTACTATTTTGACTATAACAAATAATATCTACAATGAGGAGAGAGCTTGTATAACTTTCATACTCATAGTAATTTTTGTGATGGTACTGGTGCACCGGAGGAGTATGTTCTTTCTGCACTCGGTAAAGGATTTAAATCCCTCGGTTTTTCAGGACATGCTCCTACTCCCATTGCTCTTGACTGGACACTCACTTTTGAGAATCTTAATGCATATTTTGATGCAATTAATCTTCTCAAGGAGAAGTACAGGGAGAAAATTGAAATTTATCTCGGGCTTGAGTTTGATTATTATGAGGAAAAGAGGTTTCAAAAGTTTTATTTTCAGACAAAGGACAGACTGGATTTTAATATTTCATCCGTACACTTTATATATGACAAAAGAGAGAATAAATTTTACATAATAGATGGAAAGATTGAAAGCTATATTGATGCATTAAAAAACATTTTTAATGAGAATGTGGTCAACTTTGTTTCCAGTTATTATTCCCTTGTTAGAAAGATGATAGTTGATTACAGTCCTGATATTGTTGCTCACATTGACTTAATCAAGAAAAACAATAGGAATAGTACCTTTTTTTCTGAAAGAGCAAACTGGTATAAGAAAGAAATTCTTTTAACTCTCGATGTTCTTTCAAAAAGCTCATCCCTTCTTGAGATAAATACTGGGGGAATTGCAAGGGGTAGCATAAATGATTTTTATCCCTCTGAATGGCTTTTTAAGGAGTGTTATAAAAGAAACATTCCTTTGATAATAAATTCAGACTCTCACACACCTCAAAAAATTGATGCATATTTTGAAGAAGCCAGAAAAGCTTTAAAGAAGGCTGGTTATTCAACACAAGTTGTTCTTTTAAAAAACAGATGGACTGAGGTTGAAATCTGACGTAAAATATTAATCTTGCCAGACTTTTATTATGTAAAAAATTAATAATGTAAAATTCTTGCCTTTTTTTCTAAAATTAATTATATTAAAATCGGACGGACTTGTCCGTCCGATTTTAGGAAAGGGAGTTTTAGATTGCTTGAAAAATTTGATAATCTATGTGAGCTTGATAGAAAAATTCTTGATGAGGCAAGAGAAGAGTTTTTAAAAGAGGGCTTTTATAAAGCGAGTCTTGACAGGATAGCTTTCAAGTTGAAGATAGGGAAGGGTACAATCTACAGGCATTTTGGAAATAAAAATATACTTTTTCTTTCAGTTGTTGTTTATATGTTGAAAGAAAACTGGAAAAATATTTCTGATATAAAGAGCGAAAAAGGTGATTTTGTTAATACTTTTGATAAGCTAATTGATAGGATATTTAAGTTTCATTTAGACACATCGAAGTTTTTCTCAAGTGTTTTTACCGGGGAAATCTGGAAGCAGATTTTTAAGGCTGTAAAGAGAGACAGGAGTTTAAAGGAACTGTTGGATTTTATCATAGGTTGTAGAAATGAGCTTGAAACTACTATTGCTGAAGCACTCGAAAAAGGCAGAACAGAAGGTAATATTAAGAGAGAGATTAACACGAGGGTAGTTGCGGATATAATTTTAATAAGTATAGAACATTTTTTCTTTTCCTACTTTATGGAATTCAACAAAGGAAAAAAGAGATTAAAAAGCTATCAGCTTGAAGATGGAATAAAGGAATTAAAGGCATTTATATTTAGAGGAATTTGTTGTGAAAATTAAGGATAAAAAAAGCAGTCTGGCTTTTAACAATACGAGACTATTTATGGAGAGGAAAGTATGAATTTTAAGAAAACAATTTTATTGACAATTTTTCTGGCAGGATTTTCTTGCTCACTGGCTTTTACTGAAATAATAACACTTTCTCTATCAAATGCCATTGAGCTTGCTTTGAGAAATAATCTCTCACTTTTGCAATATGAAAAGGATGTGAAGATTGCAGAGGCACAGTATATGCAATCTCTCGGAGATCTCTATACACCATCGATATCAGCATCTGGGAGTTATACATATCTTGATCCAGATACTGTTGAGAGTGGGAAAATACCCACACCGGAATATGGCTATATTGTTACAAATATGCCAGTAATTCAAGGGGGAATGCCTACGGGAGGCTATGTCCCTGTTCCTATAATGATGCCTACGAACATCAGGACAAATCAACAGGTTTTTCAGGATAACTATAGCGCTGGAATTACAATCACAAAACCTATTTTTACCGGCTTTAAACTCTGGAATGCCTCAAAAATAAAAAAATTGAATCTTGAACTTGCAAGAAAAAAGTATGAGGACAAAAAGAGAGAGATTATCACCACTATTTCCATAAATTTTTATAATCTTCTGTTGATCAAGGAGAATATCAAGCTTCTTGAAGACCTTGACAGAAGCTTAAAAGAGAGATGGAATTATGCTGAGGCTTCATACAAGGCTGGAGTTGTTTCTGACTATGATAAGATAAGGGCTGAGGTTGCCTATAAAAATAACCAGCCCAACCTTGTTAGGGTAAAGAATGGTTTTATTACTGCAAAGATTGCATTTTGTAATCAACTTGGCATTACAAACTATGATGAGATTGAGGTTTATGGGAATATTATTGATGTGACAAATATTGTTGTGGATATATCCCTTACAGATGCTATAAACCTTGCCATCTCGAATGATATAGATTTAAAGAGTATAGAGTACAACATTGAGATATTGAAATTGTCCAAAAAGATAACCTCTGCCAGTAGATATCCCACTGTTGCGGCATTTTTCAACTATAAGTATGACTTTAAGAAAGAAAAATCTTCTGATGAGGAAAGAAAGTGGGTTGATTCCTGGAATGCCGGTGTTCAGGTAAGCATGCCTATTGATACACTGATACCTTTTACAAAGACCTACTCTGCAGAGAATGAGATGGACGAAAGTATTAAAAAACTTGAGCTTGTGAGAAAACAGGTTCTTGACGGAATAAGCCTAAAGGTTAAAAACCTCATATTACAGATCGAGCAGTCGAAGGCTCTTATTATCAGTCAGTCTGAGAATGTAAGACTTGCAAAAGTTGGGCTTGACCTTGCCAACAGAAGGTATAAGACCGGCGCTGCTTCATCGCTGGAACTTACAGATTCTGAAGTTAGCTATAATCAGGCACAGGTGAATTATCTTCAGGCTCTTTATGAATATTTTTCTAATGTTTTGCAACTTAAGAAAACCATCGGATATTAAGGGATGAGGTTAAGATTTTTTTTTCTTTTCTTCATTATTTTCTGGAAGGCAACTTATGCAAAGGTGATGCATTTTAACTGGAAGCCATCCGGGGAGGGTTATCTATATAGGGTTCAGATTGCGAGTGATTCTAATTTCGGCAGATTATTTATCGATGAGAATACAAGTAATACCTTTTACATAGTAGATATTCCGCCGGGAAGGTATTTTTTCAGAATAATTCCGCTATGGAAAGGTTTTGAGGGAGAGCCATCGTCTTTTGTCTCTTTTGAGATAGCGGGTACTTATGATCCAAACAGGGAAACCTTAAAGGATATTTATCCGCCGGAGGTACTTGACAGAACCATACCGGCAAGAGACGAGGTCTTAAAATTAAAGCCAGTCTTTAAGACAAAAAAAGGGCATCTAAAATACAATGTTAATGATTTGAAAAACTTCAGAGAATCTGATGAAGTAAAAATTTATACTCAAAATCTTGACAATGGTGAACATACAGTCTACTTTAAAACCTTTAATAACACAGGGATGGAAAGCAAAATCAAGGAATATAACTTCAAGATTGACAGAAAAAGTCCAGAGCTAACCATTTCAGCAAGAACCATAAAAATTGGTCAGAGAGAGTATCTTTTTTTTGATTCTTATATTGACTTTGAGGTTTCTGATGATGATCCTGACGTGAAATATTATGTATGGATTAACGGCAAAAGAGTTGAGAAAGAGAGATTTTATGTTTCGAGAGATATAGATTTTATCCGCTGTACTATTTTTGCAGCAGATAGTGCAGGAAATGTAAGCAGTATCACAAAAAATTTCTATGTTGATACAAAACCACCGCAAATTCACGTTAATTTCACCAATATTTCTGGCCGACAAATAATAAATGGTGATTTTTTAGAGATATCTTACACCGATGAAACTTCGCCCTTAGAATCAAAGATATTTATTAATGACAGGGAATACTACATTAATAGGATAGCATTAAGGGATCTCGGGACAGGAGAATATAAACTTAAAATTCTTGTGATTGATATGTTTTTTAATACCAATGAGAAAATCTATAATCTATCAATTACAAATGAGGAAAAGGGTATAAAAGGTTATCTTTATGAGTAGGGATAGATTAACTCTTGCAATTATTACCACAATTGTTTTGCTTATTTTTCTTTCTCTTGTTACTTTTATCAATAGGAAAGAAAAAAAGTTAGAAAAAGAGCTTGTTTCTGCCAGTTCTTCTTCCTCCTCCTCATCGATTGCTGTTATCGAGCAAAAACCGTTTGGAAAGGTATTAAAAATAAAGGGGCAGAAGGCAGTAATCATAAGAAAGAACTTGAAGGAAGAGATTTTGGATAAAAAATTGATTTTCCCTGATTCAACGCTCATTACAGAAGACACAAAGCTGGTTATTTCAAATAAGGAGTCGACAATAGTGGTTGATCCGGGCACAAGAATTTATGTAGGTAGTAATAGTCTGGTTCAGGATGGTGGCGAAATGGAAATAGATGGAAAAATAAACATAAAAGTCAATGGCTACAGAATTTCTGGTGAAGGCAGGATAGTAATAAAATCAAAAGAGAATGAGGTTCACATAGCACAATACAAAGGTTCATCTAAAATAAGAAAGAATACCAACACTGTTGAGCTTGGGGAAGGGGAGGGTATTATACTTTATAGGGATAGTTTTGAGCCACCTTTCAAACTCCCAGCCGCTCCGGGTGAAATAAAGGTTAAAGTTTATTAGCTACCAGCTTACCTCAATATCTATTCTATTTTGTCCATTTATGCTTTCTTGCATAAACTTCCATCGGCAGTCCGAAAAGCTTTATAAATCCTTTTGCATCCTTCTGGTCATATCCAGCACCTTCCTCAAATGTAGAAAGCTTTATGTCATAGAGGGAATTTTTGGATTTTCTTGAGGCTGGAATACAGTTGCCCTTGTAAAGCTTCATTTTTACCTCTCCGCTTACTACCTTCTGTGTCTCGGTTATGAAGCTTTCAAGTGCCTCTCTTAATGGATGAAAATACTGCCCGTAATATATCATCTCGGCATACTTTAATTCAATAATCTGCTTGTAATGCATTGTGTCCCGTTCAAGTGTAATACTTTCCAGTGCCTTGTGTGCCTCGACAAGAAGTGTACCACCGGGAGTTTCGTATACTCCTCTCGATTTTATACCGACAAGTCTGTTTTCCACTAAATCAACAATGCCAACTCCATTTCTTCCGGCTATCTCATTTGCTCTATTGAGTAAACTTAGGGGAGAAAGCTTCTCTCCATTTATTGCGACTGGTATACCCTTTTCAAATTGTATTGAAACATACTCGGGTTTATCCAAAGCTTTTTCCGGATCGACTCCCATCTGAAACATTGAGGTGTCATATTCATTCTCCGGGTTTTCAAGTATTCCTCCCTCATAGGAGATATGCATTAGATTTGGATCCATACTGTATGGCTTTTCGAGGGTTACAGGTACGGGTATTCCCTTTGATTTTGCATATTCAATCAGCTCATTTCTTCCTTTAAAGAAGCCTTCCTCCTTCCATGGAGCAATGATTTTCAAATGGGGTGCAAGAGCCCTGTATGTTAATTCAAATCTTACCTGATCATTTCCCTTGCCTGTTGCCCCATGAGCTACAGCCTCAGCTTTTTCCTTTAAGGCGATCTCGACCTGTCTCTTTGCTATGAGTGGCCTTGCAAGAGATGTTCCAAGCATATATTTGTATTCGTAGACAGCATTTGCTTGTATAGCCTTAAAAATAAAATCCTTAGCGAACTCCTCTCTTAAATCCTCAACATAAACCTTTGATGCACCTGTTTTTATAGCCTTTTCTTTTATGAAGTCGAAGTCGTCTTTCTGTCCGACATTTGCAACATAGGCTATAACCTCGGCAGAATATTTTTCTTTTAGCCATGCGAGAATGACAGAGGTATCAAGTCCACCCGAATATGCAAGAACTATCTTCATCTTATCCTCCTGAAAAAGAAGGTTTATTATAATTTAATTCTTCATATTTTTCCACTTTACAAAAAAATAGCTTTTGAGCTAAAATCTATTGACAAATTTTTTTTTTCACTTTAATATTTATAAAAAGAGGAGGGAGGATGTGAAACATCTTGACTTTGTCTGTAAGATGCATGTGGAAGAAGAGAATGCTGTTAAGTATGAATGGAATGGTAAAACTTACTATTTTTGCTCGGAGGATTGCAAAGAGGCTTTTGCTCATAATCCTGAAAAATATGTTGAGAAATAAAGTCAACAGGATTTCTTTGTGTACAGATTACCTGCCGAGTGGGAAGCTCAGGATGGAGTTTTAATAGCCTGGCCAGATAGTCATACCGATTGGGCTTATATAGTTGAAGAAGTTGAAGATGTTTACTTTGAGGTAGTAAAAGCTATATCAGAATATGAAAAGCTTTTAGTTCTCACACTAAGTCCCGAAGTTTTAAAAAAAAGGCTTGAGAAGAAAAAGATAAATGTTAAAAATATAGCCCTTCTTGATATTCCTTATAATGATACATGGACAAGAGATTCAGGTCCGATAAGCTTAAAAAA
>JBMFQR010000044.1:0-11546 GCA_049968515.1 Brevinematia bacterium | reverse complement strand
TAATAAAGTTACTGCATAATATTTTCCACTTTCTTTCTTGGAGAAACTATTCCACTATTGACTTGGAACGACATTTTTTAAAAAAATATTGAAAAAAAACTTGACAAATATAATAAGATAGGAGGAGGAGTCGATATGAAAACAACAATTATTGGTTTTCCGAGAATAGGTTTTAAAAGAGAACTTAAATTCGCCATAGAGAAATATTTTAAGGGCGAGCTAAATGAAAGCGACTTAAGAAAAACTGCAGAAGAAATTCAAACCGAACAATTCAAACTATTAAAGTCAAAGAATGTTGACTTAATACCTATAAATGACTTTTCATATTATGACAATATGCTTGATATGGCTTTTTTACTTGGAGCTATTGAGCAAAAATATCTTGAAACGGACCTTTCAAAGATTCAAAAGTACTTTGCCGTTGCAAGAGGACTACAGAATGAAAAATATGACCTCAAAGCCTATGAAATGAAAAAATGGTTTGACACAAATTATCACTACATTGTTCCAAAACTCTCAGATGAAGTAAAATTTGAATTGGATCTTGAATTCCTCAAGGAAAAGATAAGTATTGTAAAGAAATCTCTTTCTCAATTCAGACTCGAATTAATAGGGCCATTTACTTTTATAAAATTAGCCAGAACAAAAAATGAAAATTCATTTCAATATCTTGACAAAATAACAGAGAACTATCTTAGAATAATTGAATTTCTAAAAACTGAGGACATCCCATTTATTTCATTTGAAGAGCCAGTATTATCAACTGATCTTGAAAAAACAGACATACAGATATTCTGTGAAATATATCGTCTGCTTTTGTCCAGAAAGGGGAATATGAAGGCCATTCTCCAGACATACTTTGGGGATATAAGAGACATCTACAAAGAAATAATGAATCTCAATTTTGAAGCAGTCGGGCTTGATTTTGTTGCTGGCAAAAAAAATATTGAACTTATCCAGCGATATGGATTTGATAAAAATAAGATTCTTATGGCTGGAGTTGTGAATGGAAGAAATATATGGAGAACAAATTATGAAGAGGTCTTAAATATTTTATCAAGTTTACCTGCAAAAGATTTGTACATTTCAACATCCTGCTCGCTTCTCTATGTCCCCTATACAGTTGCAGATGAAGAAAGAATTCCAGAGGAAATTAAAGAAAAACTCTCTTTTGCAGTAGAAAAACTTGCAGAGATTGAAGAGATTAAAATTCTGCTTCAAATGAAAGAGCCAGAAAAAAGCGATATTTTTCAGAAAAACAAAAAAATCTTTCAGAATAAAGTGCCCATCCATCCAGAATTAAAAAATATTAAAGAAGAAGATTTTAGAAGAATTTTAAGTAGAAGTGAAAGAAAAAAGCTTCAGAGAGAAAACTTAAGTTTACCTCCCCTTCCCACAACAACTATAGGTTCATTCCCGCAGACAGAAGAACTGAGAAAGAAAAGAAAGCTATATAGAGAAGGAAAGATAACACTAAACGAATACGAAAGCTTTATTAAAGAAAAGATAAAGGAGGTTATAAAGCTTCAAGAAGAAATCGGTATAGATGTCATTGTTCATGGCGAATTTGAAAGGAATGATATGGTGGAATATTTTGCAGAATTTCTGAGTGGTATCATCACAACAGAAAATGGCTGGGTCCAGTCATACGGAACAAGAGCTACAAAGCCACCAATAATCTATGACAATATTAAGAGAAAAGAGCCAATGACAGTTAAATGGATAAGTTTTGCCCAGTCATTTACCACAAAACCGGTAAAGGCGATACTCACAGGACCTGCGACAATAATAAACTGGTCATTCTGTCGTGAAGATGTGGAAATAAAGGATGTAGCATACCAGATTGCACTGGCATTAAGAGAGGAAATAGAAGAGCTTCAAAGTAAAAACATAAAGGTTATTCAGGTAGATGAGGCAGCATTTAGGGAGAAATTTCCCTTACGCAAATCAGAATTAAAAAGCTACCTTGAGTGGGTTATTTCAGCTTTCAAGCTCGCTACAGCAAAAATAAAGCCAGAGATTCAGCTTCACACTCATATGTGTTATAGCGAATTTTCTGACACAATAGAATTTATAGAGCAAATGGATGCCGACGTTCTTACTGTAGAGGCTGCA
Source organism: Brevinematia bacterium (assembly GCA_049968515.1). Lineage (GTDB taxonomy): Bacteria > Spirochaetota > Brevinematia > Brevinematales > JAOACQ01 > JAOACQ01. Next base: position 9,431 of record JBMFQR010000044.1, on the reverse strand, counting down.
AAATCAGACCTTTCGATACTTGCGGCTATAAAAGACTATGCAAAAGAGAGAGAAATAGGCCCGGGGGTTTACGATATTCATTCGCCAAGGATACCGTCTACAACTGAACTAAAATCTATAATAAAAGAAATGCTAAAATATATACCATATGAAAATCTATGGATAAACCCGGACTGTGGGCTTAAAACAAGAAAATTTGAGGAGGTCACCCCCTCACTCAAGAATATGGTAGAGGCTGCGAGAAGTTTTAGATAGAGGAAAAATCAAGAAACTGGACAACCCTACCTACGACTACAACGACATAAATATTAACCGACTTTGATAAGAATTAGGACAAAGACAAGATAAGAACAGATTTAAATCAGAAATACCACCAATTTAAACGAGAACAAAATTAAGACAAAATTTTGCCCTTAAGATTTTTTTGCTTTATAATTAAGTATGCTTTTTTATTTAAAACAGGAGGCTACAAGTGGGCAAAGTTATAGTTATTGCTAATCAAAAAGGTGGGGTTGGTAAAACCACAACAGCAATAAACCTCTCCGCCTTTCTGGCAAGAAATAACAAAAAAACACTTCTTATTGACATAGACCCTCAAGGAAATTCTTGCAGTGGTCTCGGAGTTGATTTAAAATCGCGACAAGGGGATAGCATATATGAGGTTTTGATTGGAAAAATAAAGATTGAAGATGTTTTAATGGAAACAAGATATGAAAACCTCTATTTAATTCCATCAAATCTTGATCTTGCAGGTGCACAGGCAGAATTGCTTTCCTTTCCCAAAAAGGAATACATTTTGAAAAATGCTCTCGTAAATATCAAAAATAACTTTGATTTTATAATCATTGACACGCCTCCCTCTCTCGGATTATTCACTCTAAATGGTCTTGTAGCTGCCGATAGTGTTTTGATACCAATGCAGAGCGAATTCTATGCCATGGAAGGACTTGCTCAGCTTTTGAAAGCAATAAAGCTTGTAAAGAGTGCATTAAATAAGGAGTTGAGCATAGAAGGGGTTCTGATAACAATGTATGACCCGCGAACAAACCTTGCAAAACAGGTTGTAGATGAAATAAAAGGATACTTTAAGGAAAAGCTTTATAACACACTAATACCGAGAAATGTAAGATTATCCGAAGCACCAAGCCACGGAATAGACATTTTTGAATATGACCCGAGATGTCATGGAGCAGAGGCATACGAAAAATTTGGGAAAGAATTTCTTTCCAGGAATGGAGGAATACAATGAAGTATGGTCTCGGCAAAGGAATGCTTGCATTGATGGATGAAAATTCAGTTAGTGAGATTGAAAAAAATCAGATTGTGAAGATCCCTCTCGACAAAATTATTCCAAACAGATACCAACCAAGAAAAAATTTCGACGAAGAGGCTTTAGAAGAACTTGCAGCCTCAATAAAAGAAAATGGTATTATCCAGCCAATAATTGTAAGCGATTTAGGTAATGACAGTTACGAAATTGTGGCTGGAGAAAGGCGCTGGAAGGCAGCAAAGATTGCAAATCTGAGCGAAATTCCTGCAATAATAAGGGACTGCACCGATGATGAGAGACTGGAACTTGCACTGATAGAAAATATCCAGCGAGAAGACCTTAATCCGATTGAAGAGGCGCTTGCATACAAGGAGATTTTAGAAAGGCTTTCTATAACACAGGACGAACTTGCTAAAAAGATTGGGAAAAATAGAAGCTCTGTGGCAAATACACTGAGGCTACTAAAATTACCTGATTATGTTAGGGAAAAGGTTATTAGTGGAGAACTTTCAGAAGGACATGCAAGAGTGGTTTTAAGTCTTGAAGATATTGACAGGATGATCGCATTTACAGACTATATCATTCAGAATAAGCTCTCTGTAAGAGAGGCGGAAGAGCAGGTAAAAAATTTTTCTATCAAAGAGAAAAATGTTTCACGTGAAACATCCCTGGAAGAGAGAGATTTTTTTCTGAAAAACTTTGAAGATGAGCTCACAAGGGCAATTGAAACAAAGGTTGAAATAAAAGGAAACAGAAAAAGGGGCAGAATCGAAATACATTATTTCTCCACAGAAGAACTTGAAAGGATAATGAAAATTCTCTCAAAATAAAAGTAAAAAATTTTATTTAAATTCAGTAAAGAAAAGCCATCAACAACTCCGAAACTATAGAAAATTTTTATTTTTTAATATATACTAAAAATAAAAGGCTGATTGGAACTCGATAGGTGCCGGGAGGACAAAATGCTTAAAAATATAAAATTGAGAACAAAAATCACTCTTGTTTTCATATTATTAAATGTTGTCATCTTTATGTTAATCGTCGGTGTGCTTTCTTTTATTATTTATTCAAATGCAAGTAATGCCCGCCAAAACATCCTCATCGAAAAAACAAAAAGCTTTTCCGAAAACTTAAATATGTTGTTAACAATGCAGGCAAGGGATTATCTTGAAAGGATTACAGAAAAAGAACTTTTAAAAGTAAATACGCTATATGAAACGTATGAAAAGGGAAAATTAAAGAAAAAAGACTTTGTAGAAAAGGTCAGGGAATTACTTAAGAATAAAACAATTGGGAAAAGTGGGTATTTTTATGTTCTCGATAGAAGTAAATTTCCTGAAAAATTAATTGCTTTAATCCATCCGAGCTACGAAGGAGAAGACCTATTCAGTGATGGAACAATGAGAAGGATTGCAGAAAGAAAGAGTGGTCTTGTTGAATATGCATGGAAAAACAAAGGGGAAAAGGAAGAAAAAAGGAAAATAGGATATTTTAAATATTTTGAAAAAATGGACTGGATAATTGTTGCTTCAATATATAAAGAGGATTTGGAATACTTTGTAAACACAAAAGAAATAAAGGAAATAATTGAATATCAGCTTAAAAGTGAAGATACGGAATGTTTTGTGCTTGATTTTGAGGGAAATCTTGTTCTTCATCCCTATCTACAAGGTAAAAATGTGATTGATCTACCTTACATTCAGAAGATGATAAAGGAAGGAACCGGAATAATAAAATATAAAGAGCAAATGGAAGGTGTTGATAAGGGAAAGGAAAAGCTGGCATATTTTGTAGAGCTTCCCGGATATAATTGGATAGTCGTAGGTTCAACATATATGGATATAATTAAAGGCGAATTAAGCAGAGTTAACCACACAATAATAATCATTGCAATTATTAATCTGATTATAATCTGGCTTGTTGGTAGAATTGCAATAAAATATATTATAAAAAATTTGAACAACATAAAAGAAAAAATCTATCATATTATTTCTGGTACAGAAAAAGCCGATCTGACAAAAAGACTGGAAATAAACACAAGAGATGAAATTGGAGAGATTGCAAATCTTGTAAACCTTTTATTTGAAAAATTGAATAGAGACATTCTAAAGGTAAAAATTTCATCTGATCTACTCACAAATTCAACTGATGAGACCTCTCTGATTATGGAAGAAAATGTAAAAAACAATATCAATAATATAGAAAAAACAATAAAAGGGGTAAAAAGCCTAATCGATAATGCCGCAGGTGGCATTGAGGAACTTACAGCCACAGTTGAGGAAATGGCAAGAAACATAGATAGTATAGCAAGCAGTATGATGAGACAGGCATCAGCTGTAGAAGAAAGTGCAAGTTCTATTGAAGAAATGGTTAGAAACATTGAAAACACTGCAACTCTCTCAAATAAGACAAAAGATATTTCTGTAAATCTAAACAATGTATCTCTTGAAGGTAGTAAAGCAGTAAAAGAATCAATCCTCTCTATAAAAGAAGTCTCTGATTACTCCCTGCAAATATTAAAGCTTCTTGGTTTAATTTCCAATATAGCAAAACAAACCAATCTACTTGCTATGAATGCAGCAATAGAAGCCGCTCATGCAGGAGAAGCAGGCAAGGGCTTTGCAATTGTAGCAGATGAAATACGAAGACTTTCTGAAGATACAAACAAAAACGCCAGAGACATTGGAGATGTTGTCTCCTCAATAGTTTCCAAGATTGAGGAATCAGTAAAGCTTGCCGAAAAGGCTGGTGTGGGGCTTGATATGATAACTGCCTACTCAAAGCAAAATGTGGATATAATATCTCAGTTAAACATTGCAATGCAGGAGCAATCAAATGGAGCCAAAGAGATATTGAAAGCCACACAGGAGCTTGTGAAGATTACAGAAGAGGTCAAGATTGCAATGAGTGAACAAAAGAATGCCACTGAAGATTTTAGCAAGGCTCTTATAGAACTGAGAGATATCTCAGTAAATATGGTTGAAGCCACGGGCACCCATTCAGAGAGCCTCTCCTCACTCTCAATGGCAATAGAGAAAATAAGAAGCTCTGTAGAACTAAACAAGAAACAGGCTGAAGAATTGAAGAATGTAGTAGCTAACTTTATCCTCGAAGAGGATAAAGCTCAATCAACCGCTTTAAGGCTTGTGGAGTAAAAAAGTGACTGACAAAATTAATGTGGCTTTAATCCAATCTTCCTATAGAAAGGATATAGAATACAATATTGATAAAAACATTTCCAGTATTAAAGAGGCAAGAAAATCTGGAGCAGATCTTATCGTATTATCGGAACTTCATAATTCTTTATATTTCTGTCAGAAGGAAGATGCTAAATTTTTTGAACTTTCAGAAACGATCCCGGGAAAATCGACAAAAATCTACGGAGAGATTTCCAAAAAATTCAATCTAATCCTACTCATCTCAATTTTTGAAAAGAGGACAAAAGGCATTTACCACAACACAGCAGTCCTACTTGATAAAGGAGAGATTGCCGGTATTTATAGAAAGATGCACATTCCGGATGACCCAAAATACTATGAGAAATTTTATTTTACACCCGGCGATCTTGGTTTTAATCCTATTTCGACAAGCATTGGAAAAATTGGTGTCCTAATCTGCTGGGATCAGTGGTATTGTGAGGCAGCCAGAATAATGTGCCTTAAAGGAGCAGAAATTCTTGTCTGTCCTACGGCAATAGGATGGGAACCATCAGATTCACAGGATGAAAAGCAACGTCAGCTTGAATCATGGATTACAGTCCAAAGAGCACATTCTATTTCAAATGGAGTTTATCTCCTTTCAGCAAATAGAGTTGGGAATGAGAAAGTTGATGACGTCTCTGAAGGAATTGACTTCTGGGGTAGTTCCTTTATATGTGGACCTCAGGGAGAGATAATAAAAATGGCAAATTCTACCAGAGAAGAAATAATTTATGCTGAGATTGATCTAACAAGAGTAGAAAAGGTTAGACAAATGTGGCCATTTCTCAGAGACAGAAGAATTGACAATTACGAAGAAATATTGGAGAGATTTATAGATTATTAGGGGGAAAAATGAGTAAAATTAGATTTCCGGATGGTTTTCTCTGGGGTACGGCTACTTCATCATATCAGATTGAAGGGGCATGGAATGAAGATGGAAAAGGTTTATCAAACTGGGACGTATTTTCCCACAAGAAGGGTAAAATAAAAGACAACACAACAGGAGATGTGGCCTGTGATCATTATCATTTATACAAAGAAGATGTAAAACTGATGAAAGAACTTGGATACAAAGCCTATAGATTTTCTATCTCCTGGCCACGAATATTTCCGGAGGGAAAAGGAAAAGTAAATCAAAAGGGAATAGATTTTTACAAAAGGCTTGTTGAGGAACTTATAAAAGCAGATATTGTTCCTTTTGCTACATTATACCACTGGGACCTGCCACTGGAACTGGAAAAGAAGGGTGAATGGTACAAAAGAGAATTGGCTTTTTATTATGCTGATTATGTAGAAAGAATTGTAAAAGAATTAAAGGATGGGGTAACATACTGGATAACTCTAAATGAACCTATTGTTACTTATTTTATGGCACATATATTTGGAGCACATCCACCTGCACACAAAAAACCATTCAAATCGCTTATTATCCCACATAATCTACTTTTAGCCCATGGGCTTGCTGTAGAAAGAATAAGAAATATATCTCCCAGACTAAAAGTTGGAATTACAAATGCCTTTATGATGGCTTATCCTGCAACAAATGATGAGAATGATATTAAAGCAACAGAAAAAGCCAAGGACTATATGTTGAGATTATTTATGGATCCAATCTACAAGGCAAAATATCCACAGGCTTTTGAAAAAAACAGATTTTTCCTGTGGAAAGTAGAAAAATATCTTGAAGAAGATCTAAAAATAATATCACAGAAAACAGACTTTTTAGGTGTAAACTACTACACAAGGCTTCTCATAAAACATTCAAAAAACCCCTTTACCGGTTTTATGCCAATTCAGGCAAAATATACCGGCATAAAGCTTACCGATATGGGATGGGAGGTTTATCCAGAAGGCTTTTACGACCTATTTATGACTATAAAGAATGAATATAACAATCCAAGAGTTTATGTTACCGAAAATGGTGCGGCATACAAAGATGAGGTAAAAAATGGAACAGTTGAAGACAATGAAAGACTTGAATACATTAAATCCCATATTCTCTCAATGTATAAAGCAGTAAAAGAAGGTGCAGATATTAGAGGATATTTTGTCTGGTCTTTTATGGACAATTTTGAATGGAATGAAGGTCTATCGAAAAGATTCGGGCTTGTTTATGTAGATTATCAAACACAAAAAAGAATTGTGAAAAAAAGTGGCTACTGGTATGGAGAGATTTCAAAAACAAATACCTTGAAATTATAATCTAAAAAATCTATCATAATTCTGGAGAGAAAAATGAAAGTTGCAATCGCTTCTGATCACGCAGGGTATAAAATGAAGGAATTCGTAAAAAAAATCCTTTTAGAAAAAGGCTTCGAGGTTAAAGACTTCGGTACTTTTTCTGAAGAAAGTATGGATTATCCAGACACGATAAAAGTTGCCTCAAGAGCTGTAAGCAGAGGGGAAGCAGAAAGAGGTGTGGTTGTCTGTTCATCAGGAATAGGCGCCTCAATAGTTGCCAATAAAATCAGGGGGATAAGGGCTGCACTGTGTCTGGATGAATATTTAGCAGAATACTCCCGAAGACACAATGATGCGAACGTCCTTGTCCTTGCAGGAAAAAGGACAACAGAAGAGATGGCATCAAAGATTATAGATATCTGGTTTTCTACAGATTTTGACGGCGGACGACACCAACGTAGAGTCGATAAAATAAAAGAAGTTGAAGAAGAGGAGAAGAAGCTTGAAAATTGATTCACATACTTCACTTTATTGTATTCTTGGTAATCCAGTACATCACAGTCTTTCTCCCTGTATACACAATGCTGGCTTTCAAAAATTGAAAATCAATGCGGTTTATGTGGCTTTTGAAACCGAAAATATTGAGAATGCCATCCGGGGAATTAGGGCACTCGGCATTAAGGGGTGCAGTGTAACTATCCCCTTTAAGACAGAAGTAATAAAATACCTTGACGAAATTTTAGAAATTGGCAGATTGATAGGGGCGGTAAACACAATTATCAATAAAGGCGGAAGGCTAATTGGCACAAACACTGATGCTTTTGGGTTCTATAAGGCTTTAAGTTATAAGACAGAGATAACCGATAAAACTATAGCAATATTTGGTTCTGGCGGTGCCGCAAGGGCTGGAATATTTTCTCTTTTCTACTATGATAAACCCTCAAAGGTTATTATAGTAGCAAGAAACAGAGAAAAGAGAGAAGAAATCAAAGCCGAAATTTTTAATTCTTTTAAAAAGATTGGTAGAGAAATTTCTGATGATTGCTTGACAACACGGGATTTATCAGAATGGAAGAACTTTATGAACGAAGTTGACATTATTATAAATACAACTCCTGTTGGAATGACACCTGAAATCTCAAATTCAATACTTGAAACTGATGAAATTCCAGAGGAAAAGATTGTTATGGATATTGTTTATAACCCCTTTGAAACAAAATTTTTAAAACTAGCAAAATCAAAGAAGTGTAAAGTTATCCCGGGAATAGATATGCTTTTACTTCAGGGAATAAAGCAATTTGAGTTGTGGACAGAAGTCAGTCCACCTGTTAACACTATGAGAAAAGCCCTGAAGAAAGCTATATCAAAGAAAGTGGCAAAAAGATAGAGGTTATTTTATAATATATATCACGAACGAGCTTATTGCGAGTAAACTCGTTCATTAATATAACTACATTTGTTAAGGAGAAAGATGAAAAAGCTGATTGTTATTCTTGTATTTTTTTATTCTGCTTATACTTATGCAAATTCTACAGATGTGAAAGTTTTTTATGAAAACAAAGGAAGAGTTTATAGCTTCTTTGCTGATAACCCGAATATTGTTCCGTATCAGATAGTAATAAGCTTTAAGAAAACGAGGGAAAAGTTTGTTTTCATCATTCCAGAAAACAGCTTTTCCAACTATCTTTTTTCATATACAAACGATAATGAGCCTTTATTTAGAGTAAAAAAGATAATAGGCGATCCTTCAAGGGTAAAAGTTAATGAAGATTATCCTTATCTTTTGCCTTTTAAAAATGGTGACTCCTGTAAAGTAACTCAAGCCTACAAAACAAGATACACACACAAGGGCTGGCTTAAATATTCAATCGATTTTGGGATGAAAATTGGCACTCCAGTCTATGCAGCAAGAGGAGGAGTAGTGGTGGAAGTAAAGGATACATCAAGAGTAGGTGGTAGAAGCAGAAGATATAAAGCACACTCAAATTACATAACAATTGCACATGATGATGGGACATTTGCACAGTATGTACATCTAAATTTCTCGGGAAGCAAGGTAAAGGTAGGGGATGTGGTAAAAGCAGGAGATTTAATCGGTTATAGTGGTAGAACAGGGAGAGTAACAGGACCCCATCTGCACTTTATGGTCTACAAACCTATAGAGGAAGGTCTTGAAACAATTCCAGTAAAGTTTTTAACCCAGGATGGAGAACTTGTAACACCAGAAAAAAGCAAATTTTACACTGCATATAATCCTTTCGAAGAAGATAAGAATATTCCGAATGCAAGAACCAACAATACCTCAACAGACGATGAAGAAGAGAGTCTAGGAGAACCCTAATCTTTCGGAGCAAAAAGTAAAATCCACAAAAGTGTTCCAGTTGTCCCCCCAACACAGCATCCTATAGATGAATTAATCAGGTTTATCACCTTTTTTTCACTCTGGAAACCCTCTTTATATCCTGCTATGTATTTCTCATCCTTTCCAATGAAATCATCTTGAGGAGGAAGGGAAGTCGAATTATACGACCATGCGACAATTAAAGAACCCGGAATAAACCCAAAAAAGTGAACAAAAGTACTGGCAAGAGAGGTTACCAGACAACTACTCCCGAACCATAACCAGCCACCTTGTTGTCGTGCTCTTATTTTCCCAGCTGCCTGTCCCAAAAAGTACTGGGTTAAATCGTCTCCTTTTTCACCAATATTTTCAGCCTTTTCTGAAAGAGTTCCTGCCTTATCCTTTGAAAAATCAAGTAAATAATCCTTTGGTTTACTTA
>JBMFQR010000043.1:0-11952 GCA_049968515.1 Brevinematia bacterium | reverse complement strand
GGGAAAAACGGAAGGTTAAAAAATTTTTTAAAAAAATATTGAAAAAAAACTTGACAAATATAATAAGATAGGAGGATGGATCTATGAAGTATTACATTATGCTGGTTCTTCTCACAAACAGGGTAAAAGAGGCGATTGATGTTCAGAAGGTTTTAACTGAATTTGGTTCTCTTATCAAGACCCGTCTGGGTCTTCATGAAACAGAGAATAATGTTTATTCTGACAGGGGACTTTTGATTTTACAGCTTGTCGGGGATGAGAGAGAACATCAGAAAATGAAGGAAAAGCTTGGTTCAATAGAGGGAGTAAAGGTTAATTATATTGCGATGAATGGTTAGGAATAACTGATTTTTTGTATTTCCATCAAGCTTCAGCTACTTTGTGGCATTGAGAAAGGTAAATACTATTTGGTAAGATGCTAAAATTTACTTTTCCTTTAGTATATCGTCCTCGGGAAGGGGATTAATTACTATATAACCAAAATGTTCTTCCTCAAAGAATAATGGAAGGATTGCAGCAGAAAAATGTGTTTCCCCCTCAAAGAATTTATCTGGAATTAGTTCTTCGGTATTTAAAATATAATTTTCTCTTTCAGCAACCTTTCCATCTTTTTTATGATGTTCTATTGCTTCTATTACACCATTTTTTTGGTCTAAAAGAACACCTGGAATACCTTTTAACTTACATCCGAGCGTAATGAGTGGAATATTTGAAAATCTCTTTTTTAAAAATTCTTCAAGTTCTTCTTTCGTAATGAATGTCTTAAGAAATTCTCCGGCAATAATTCCATCAATGTTTTTTCTGTTTATTAGTGAATAAATAACGTTGTGTTGTTTCTCATAGTCATATGGGGATAAGAGGTTTTTACCAACGAAGAATATGGTATTTATATTTTTTTCTTTTGATACTTCTACAACATTTCTCCAGAGAATACTATTATAAGTTTTTCAAACTGGTTCATCAAGAAAGCAATAATTGGCCTTTCTTTTCTTCCCACTTTAAAATCCCTTAAGATAAAATGCCACTTCGAGAATAGTCGGATTTTTGCACGCTCTTACCAGAGCGGGCCCAGACTATGCCCGACTTATTTCATTTCTCTTTTTTATGGCACTCTTGTAGTGTTCTTCTATAACTTCTTTATATTTAGTGGGTAATTTTAATGCCTTTTCGAGTTCATCAACTGCAGCTTCATAGTTTCCGAGCATATAGTATGCCCAGCCTAAGCTATCGTGATAGGCTGCAGATTTGGGGTCGAGGGCGACTGCCTTTTTGCACTCATTCAGAGCCTCGGAGAGATTTATATTCATTTCAAGGTAAGTATAACCAAGATTGTTATGTGCACTTGCATTATTAGGATCTATCTGAATGGCTCTTTTGAAATTGTATATTGCAAGGTCGTATCTTTTTATCTGATAATAAATATAACCCAGTGCAGAGTAAGCAGTTGAGCTTTGGGGATTTGTTTCAAGTGCATCTTTTAAGGATCTTTCGGCGGTTTCATAGTCTTTTAGCTCAGTATAAAGGTAGCCAAGTAACAGAAGCGAATGAATTTGAAAAATTAACGAAAGGTCGGAGTGGTTTAATGCTTCTTCTAAGAGTTCGGTGGCTCTTCTGAATTCGCCGAGATTCGCATTGCAAATTCCAAGATAATATAGAATCCTGCCATTTACTTCTTCTTTTTCCTGTAATTTTTCCAGTTCTGCCAGTGCAACTTTGAACTTTTTCTTTTCAATATAATTTTCTACAATTGAATCAAGTTCTGATTGCTTACGTTTAGCCATTATCTTGACCTGGAAAAAAATTTTTACTATAGAAGCTTTATATTTTTTTCGGAAAGAATATTATTTTTTCTCCTTAGAACTCTCGCTTGATGATTGCTGGGTTTCAAACACTGATGGCACATTCCATTTTATGTTTGCAATCGCTTTCTGGGCAGTTTCCTTCACATAGTTTAAATACTTTCCCTGTGTTACCTTGAGAAGGTAAGGAAAAGATGATTTATCTCCTATCTTTCCAAGTGCTTCAGATAAATCATTTGCAAGCCCGTTATCTCTTGCAACTTCAAGTTCAGAATGCATAATATCAAGTGTGTTTCTTGTTCTTGCTCTTTCTCCCAAAATTCCAAGTGCCTGAGCTGCGGCTCTTTTTACAGTCATATCACTATCTTTTCTTAACATCACAGCAAGATGTAATGCAGCTCTCGGGTCATCAGTATTTGCAAGTGCTTTGGCAGCCATTACTTTTAATTTCCAGTTGTAAATCTCTTTGCCTCCCGCCACAAACCTTCTTGTCTCAAGTATCTCGATAAGCATATCTATTGCTTCTTTTGCTTTTAAATCGCTGAGCTTCTGTAATGCTCTAACCCTTACCTCATCATTTTCAGGAGATGAATCTCTTATAACTTCTATTAGTTCCGGAATGCTTTCCGGGCCAAGTTCATCAATAACATCAACGTTTGTAATATTATGTGCACCAAAAAGATGTGAAGATGCGAAAAGCCCGACAGCTATGGATAATGAAATATAAAATTTTCTCATCATATCAACTCCTCTGATAAAAATTTTTAGTTTACCTTTATATTTTGATATATTTTCGGTTTTTGTCAAGTATTTCTTGAAAAAAATTTTAAATTTTTATTCATCTATATCCAGTAAAGACAATTGCACTCTGTTTTAATCAGTTTAGATTATATCAGTATTTTTTCGAGCAACTCTTCAATTCTTTCCACATAAAATATATTTAAATCCTTTATTATCTGTTCAGGAATTTCGCTAACATCCTTTTCATTTTTCTTTGGAAGGATTATGTTAAATATACCTCCCCTTTTTGCTGCAAGAAGCTTTTCTCTTAAACCTCCGATGGGTAGTATGTCCCCCTTTAAGGTTATTTCCCCTGTCATTGCAAAGTCATTTCTTGCCTTTCGTGATGAAAGGGTTGAAACTATAGAGCTTACCATTGTTACCCCTGCCGATGGACCATCCTTCGGTATTGCCCCCTCCGGAACATGGATGTGTATATCATATTCCTTGAATAAAGCTGGATCAATATTGTATCTGTCAGCAATGGACTTTGCGTAGGAGAGTGCAATCTTTGCTGATTCCTGCATTACCTCACCGAGTTGACCTGTAAGGATTAATTCACCTTTCCCTTTAAAGATTGAGCTTTCTATGTAAAGGACATCTCCTCCGTTTTCTGTCCATGCAAGGCCGGCTACAACACCAACTCTCGGTTCTTTCTGTGCTCTTGTAAAGTCAAATTTTCTTACCCCAAGGTATTTCTGGACTGTCTTTGATGTGACCCTTACAGAATTGATATCCTTTGATATCTTTTCTCTTGCTATCTTTCTGATTATTTTACCAATATTTCTTTCAAGGTTTCTTACTCCAGCCTCTTTTGTGTAATATCTTATTATATCCAGAATTGATATTTCATTAAATTCAATTTTGAGGTTTTCAAGCCCATTTTCTGTACATTGTTTTGGAATTAGAAAATGCTTTGCAATTTCCTTTTTTTCTATTTCTGTGTATCCCGGAATTTCAATGACTTCCATTCTGTCCCTTAATGGGTCTGGAATATTATAAAGATTATTTGCTGTTGTGATAAAAAACACATAAGATAAATCAAATTCCAGTGCAAGGTAGTGATCATTAAAAGTATGATTTTGTTCAGGGTCAAGAACCTCAAGAAGTGCAGAACTTGGATCCCCTCTGAAATCCATACTCATCTTGTCGATTTCGTCCAGAAGAAACACTGGATTCATTGAGTTTGCTCTTTTCATCATCTGAATTATCTTGCCGGGTAATGCACCGACATAGGTTCTTCTATGGCCTCTTATCTCTGCTTCATCTCTTACTCCACCGAGAGAAACTCTCACAAAGTTTCTATTCAGGGCATGAGCTATTGATTTTGCCAGTGAGGTCTTACCGGTGCCCGGAGGCCCGACAAAGCATATTATTGGTCCTTTAGATTTCGGATTTAGCTGCCTTACGGCAATGAAATCAAGGATTCTTTCTTTGGCTTCTTTTAATCCGTAATGCTCTTTTTCAAGAATTTCTTCCGCAAATTTTAAATCCTTGTTGTCCTTTGTAAAAATGTTCCAGGGTAGGTCAACAAGCCATTCAATGTAATTATAAAGGACAGTATATTCAGGTGAAAGATTTGGAATTTTCTTCAGTCTTTCAATTTCAGAATCAAATTTCTCCTTCACATTTTCTGGCATTTTCTTTTCTTTTGCCCTTTTTATCAGGTCAGCAACTCCCTCATCAAGTGCCTCTCCCTCATCAAGCTCCTTCCTTATTTCTTTTAGTTGTTCATTGAGAAAGAATTTTTTTTGCATTTTTTCCAGTCTATCCTGAACTCTCTTGTTAATATCTTCTTCTATCTTTAAGAGATCAATTTCTTTGATAAGAAGTTCAAGGGTTTTTGAGAGCCTTTTCTTTATATCATTTTCTTCAAGAATACTTTGCTTGTCAGCAACTTGAGATGGTACATTTGCCATAATTGCGTCAATTATTTTTTCAGGATCATCCAGTGCAATTACTGTTGGAAGGGACTCCTTTGGAATTCTTGAATTAATATTGACATAGTCAACCATTTTATCCTTAACTGTCCTCATAAGTGCTTCAACTTCATTGTCATTGTAAGTAATTGTTTTTTGTTCTTCTATCTCTACCATTGTAAATTCTTGCTCATTAATGAACTTTTTTATTTTTGCCCTGCTTACTCCTTCTACAAGTGTTCTTATCATGCCATTTGGCATATTAATTATTTCTATTATATTCGCAGTGCATCCAACGTCATAAATGTCATCGGGTTGTGGTTCTTCTATCTCTTTGTCTTTCTGAGCTGAAAGAAAGAGCGGGAGTCCATTTTCATACGCATATGTCAGGGCTTTTACAGAGTTAGCTCTTCCAATAATCAAAGGAACCACCATATATGGAAAAACAACCACTCCCTTAAGTGGAATAAGAGGCAATCTTTTTACTTCCATTTCTTCTCCTTATCAGGCAATTTTTGGTTTTTTCCCTTCAATTATAACCCCTCTGTCAATCTTGCAGTATTTCTTGTTTTCTAAAGAAGGGAGTTCATACATTACATCGAGCATTATTTCTTCCATTACTGCTCTCAATCCTCTTGCACCTGTTTTTCTCTCGAGTGCTCTATTTACTATTTCCTCAATTGCATCTTCTGTAAATTCAAGTTTTACATCTTCCAGCCTGAATAATTCTTGATATTGTTTTATCACTGCATTTTTTGGCTCGGTAAGCACTTTTTTCAATTCCTCCTTTGTAAGTTCTGTCAATGTTGAGACAACAGGTAATCTACCGACAAGTTCCGGAATTAAACCATATTTTACAAAATCCTGAGGAATCAGATATTTCAGGATATCCTCTCTTTCATTTGATGTTTTTTGCAACTCTGCATTAAAACCAACCTCTTTTCTGTTTATCCTTTGTTTTATGATATTCTCTATGCCCACAAAGGCGCCACCAACAATGAAGAGTATGTTTGTTGTGTCAATGGGAATATTAAAGCCATGAGGGTGTTTTCTTCCCCCCTGAGCGGGGACTGTTGCCACAGTTCCTTCCACAATTTTAAGTAATGCCTGTTGCACTCCCTCACCCGAGACATCCCTTGTGATTGATGGGTTTTCGCTCTTGCGGGAGATCTTATCGATTTCATCGATATATACTATTCCTATTTCAGCTTTTTTAACTATTTTTGTTAAATCTGGAGAATCAGGATCAAAATTTCCTCCAGCAGAGTTCTGTATCAGTCTTAAGAGGACATTCTCAACATCGTCTCCAACATATCCAGCCTCTGTTAGAGTGGTAGCATCGGCTATTGCGAAAGGAACATCGAGCATTTTAGCAAGTGTTCTTGCAAGGAGTGTTTTTCCACTTCCTGTGGGACCAACAAGTATAACATTAGATTTTTCTATTTCCACATCATTAAGAAGATTTGTTCCTGAAAGAATTCTTTTGTAATGATTGTATACTGCAACGGATAGAACCTTTTTTGTTTTTTCCTGCCCAACAACATACTGGTCTAAAAACTGCTTTATTTCTTTTGGTTTTGGAAGTGATTTTATAGCATTCCTCATTTCGTTCTTTTTTTCTTTATGCAAAAGGAAATATGAACTTTCGATACAATTGTTGCAGATATAAGTGCCATCTTTGCTTGCAATCATTTTTCTCACTTCATCATAACCAGCTCCACAGAAACTACATACTGGCTTTCCATAATTTCTTGTAGATGAATAGCCTGAGTATTTTTTAGTTGCCATATATTTACTTCCTTTTTTCAATTATTTCGTCAACAATTCCATATTTTTTTGCCTCTTCCGATGACATAAAGAAGTCTCTTTCTGTTTCCTTTTCAATTTTCTCGATGGGCTGGCCGGTATGCTTTGAAAGAATGTTGTCGAGTATGGCTTTTGTCCTCAACATTTCTTCGGCCTGAATCTTTATGTCGCTTGCCTGTCCGTGAATGCCACCCGATGGCTGGTGAATCATTATTCTTGCATTGGGAAGTGCATATCTTTTTCCCTTCTTACCGGCAGCCAGTAGCACTGCTCCCATTGAGGCAGCCTGACCTATACAGATTGTGGAAACGTCGCTTTTTATAAACTGGATTGTGTCATATATTGCAAGTCCTGCAGAGACAACGCCACCCGGTGAATTAATATAGAGACTTATGTCTCTTTCAGGCTCTTCTGCTTCGAGAAAAAGCAACTGGGCTATTATCAGGTTTGCTATATCATCGTCTATAGGCTGCCCTAAAAAAATTATTCTGTCTTTTAAGAGGCGTGAATAAATATCATACGCCCTTTCACCTCTTGAACTTTGCTCAATAACCATTGGTATCAACATAGCTCAAACTCCTGTTTTATTCTTTATATAAAATATAGTCAGTTTTTTAAAGAAAGTAAAATTATTTTGTTGATATGAATACCACATTTATAGTTGTGGTTATTCATTCTAGCTTATCTTACATTGCAATTTTGCAAGACAACCTTTTGCTCCATTAATATACATAATTTTCAAGATCATCAAGTTTTTCGATTCTAATGATGATTTTGTCCCCTCTGTTCATCGGACCTATTCTTGCGGGTGTCCCTGTAGCAATAACGTCCCCCGGAAAAAGTGTCATAACCTCACTTGCGAAGCTTACAAGTTCTTCAACTCCGAAAATCATATTGGATGTTGATGAATCCTGCTTTATCTCATTATTTAAAATAGATTGTATCCTTAAATTGTCAGGTTCTATCTCTGTTTCTATAAATGGTCCAAATGGAGAAAAGGTATCAAAGCTTTTGGCTCTTGTCCATTGTCCATCCTTTTTCTGAAGATCTCTTGCTGTAACATCATTAAAGGCTGTATATCCAAGAATATAGTTTTTTGCTTCACTTTTAGACACTGACTTTGCTACTTTACCAATGACGACAGCCAATTCTGCCTCATAATCTACCCTTTCTGATATGGCTGGATAAACAATCCTGCCTTTATGTGCAAGAATACTTGAGGGTGGTTTTAAGAAAATCAGGGGTTCGTGGGGCAGCGGCATCTTGAGTTCCTCTGCATGATCTTTATAATTCAACCCGACTGCTACAATTTTTGTTGGCAATGATGGGGTTAATATTTCAAGTTCACCCAAATTGTATTCTTCAAGTAATGTGTGAGAATTAATTCCTTTAGTTTGATATACCTTTTCCCCTTTTACAATTCCATAAAAGAATAGATTTTTTTCTTTTAAATAAAAACGACCTATTTTCATATACTACCCCGGCTAATAATCTTCTCTTGCACTCTTCCCGGATTGAATTAGGAGATTTCCAACATATCTATCGATTCTTTCCCTATTTTCATTTGAAATTTCCTCAAAATTGATTCCTATGAGATTACCTGTAACATTTCTTACAATTCCCCAGAAGTCAATTTCTGCATTTGTACTATCTGGTATCCTGAAGACTATTCTCACAAGATCTCCCGGTACAAAGATCTGTCTTACCTCCATACCAATTCCTCCAGTAGAAATGTCTACTATTCTTCCCTCTCCTTCAAAATTCTTGAGGTAGTATCTGGCCTTAATGTTTACAGGGATTCTTGTAGCTCTTACTCCCATTGACAACCCCCTTATTACTCCTCAAAAAGGCCCATCTGTATTTCTTTCTCTTCGTTTCTAATGATTTTACCCATATTTTTTATCTCGTACACTTTTCTTTCAATGTTTGAGAGCCTTTCTTCAAGTTTTTTTGCTAAAGTCATTCCCTCTTCAAATATCTTTAAAGCCTCTTCTAATGGAGGTCCTTCTTCCATTTTTTCTACAAGTGCTTCAAGCCTTTTTAAGTTTTCCTCAAAGCTTTCTTTCTGTTTTTCGTTTTTTTTACTCATTTGATTTCCCTGACAAGTTTATGCAAAGATATTATAAAATGAAAGAGTAAAAAAGAGCAAGTATTTTTTGTTTTTTAAATTAGCAAGAGAAAGAAAATTAGCGGCAGTTAAACTGCCGCTAATTCATCAATCAAAAATCTTATATTCCTTTCCAATATTAAAATCGAGAGAGGAATAGCCTCTATTTAAAGCCACAGTGAATGGTATCTGTCTGGATGTTGGTCCCCACAACTGCCTTGGTCCTGGATTTGCAAAAAGATCTTTTTCTGCCCATTCTTTTCTTCTCTTTTCAAAGAACTTAAATGCTGGAGAATCCACTTCTACAAGACCTTTCTTTATGACCATCTCATTCTTACCATGCCTTTTCTCCACATTCAATAGCCCAGTAAGTGGAAGAGCAAGCACGCTTCCACCCTTATCAAAATCTGTTACAGTAGCAATATAACCCGTTTTACCATCGAGTATTAAAGAGCCTGCACATAACCCTAAATTTAATGTATAGGAGGCATCAAAAATACTTGGTGCACCGCATCTTCCTTCATATCCAAAGAAATGATTGTTTGTGGCAAATTTAAACTTTTTTATCCTTTCAATTCCCTTTTCGTCAATGTTGAGATATTTTACTTCTTCAGGATGGTGCTTGATTTCATTTATCTTTTCTTCCACCATCATTAACAAAAGCTTTTCAGTTGGTATTTGTGAAACCTGAAGGTTTCCGTGAGCATCCCTGTCTAATAAAAGCATTCTCTCAAATTCATCCGGTAAAGATGCCATCAGTTTTGCAGCATCGGCAGAAAGTTTCTTGTAAATGAAGTCCTTCTTTTCTTCAAAAGAGAACATCTGGGAAATATCTTCACCAAATTTACCCATTAAATCATTCAGTTCAGAAATCAGTCTTTTCATTTCTGGAATGAATTCAATTAATCCTTCTGGAATTACAATCACTCCATGGTTTATCCCATTTGCCGCTCTCTTTATTATTACTTCACAAATGTTTTCAACAATCTTGGAAAGTGACATATTTTTAGCTTCAACTTCTTCTGAAATGAGAGTAATTGCTGGATGTGTCTGCAATGCAACCTCAAGCGCAACATGGCTTGCAGATCTACCCATCAACTTTATGAAATGCCAGTATTTTCTCGATGAGGGAGTATCCTGCAGAATATTTCCGACAAGTTCGCTGTAAATCTTTGTAGCAGTGTCAAACCCAAACGAAATTGGCAGGATATCACCTATCTGTAAGTCACCATCGATTGTCTTTGGTACTCCTATAACCTGGACCCCATCGTCATATAAAAACTCTGCAAGTATTGCAGCATTGGTGTTTGAGTCATCTCCTCCTATTACTACAATTCCATTAAGATTGTAGTCTTTTACTGTTTTCTTTACTGCCTGAAATTGCTCTTCTGTTTTTATTTTTGTTCTATCTGTACCCAGAAAGTCAAAGCCACCTGTATTAAGGATTCTCTTTATATCCTCTTCTTTTATTTCGAAGAGTGTTCCTTCAAGAAGACCTTTCGGGCCATTTTTTACACCAAAAAGTGTGTTGTTATCTCCAAGTATTTTCTTCAGCCCAATTATAACGTTATGGCCACCTGCAGCAGGTCCACCAGAAAACAATACAGCAACCCTTTTGCCGCTTGCAGAAACATTACCCTTTGTGCCTTTCAGTATTTTATTTTCGGTTTCCTTTACCGTTTTTGGAAACTCCTTGTTGACAATTTCAACATCAGATGTACCTATTTGTTTGTCAGTTTTATTAAATCTGGCTGGCACAATTTTTCCATCTTTAATAAATATCTCACATACCTGAACAGGCAATTTTCTTATCTCTCTCTCAAAAAGAGAGTTGTTTTTTTCCATAGAAATTAGAAGATTTTCAAGCATATTTTATTTCCTCCAACAATATCTAATTTTACTACTCTGATAACAGGGCATAACGTCCCATCTTTCTAAATTTCTCATATCTTTTCTGTAATAGCTTGGGAATAGATAGTTTCTTAATTTCGTTATAATGTTTTAAGATGCATTCCTTTGTGTTCTTATATGTCTCTACGGGTTGTCTGTGTGCCCCACCGTAAGGCTCAGGTATTATTTCATCAATAATCCCGAGCTCCAGAAGGTCTTTTGAGGTAATTTTTAGGGCTTTAGCAGCTCTGTCCATTTTTGTGGAATCATGCCATAGTATTGAGGCACAACCTTCTGGAGAAATAACAGAATATATTGCATTTTGAAGCATCAAGACCCTATCTCCAACTCCAATGGCAAGCGCTCCTCCACTACCACCCTCGCCTATTACTGTCACAATAATTTGCGTTTTGAGCCCGGACATTTCGAAGAGATTTTTAGCTATTGCTTCTCCCTGTCCTCTTTCTTCGCTATCCATTCCGGGATAAGCTCCACTTGTATCTATGAATGTAAGTACGGGCAAATGGAACTTTTCCCCGAGTTTCATTGCTCTCAGGGCTTTTCTATATCCTTCAGGCTGAGGCATTCCAAAGTTTCTATAAATCTTTTCTTTTGTGTCCTTTCCCTTCTCCTGACCGATAATTACGAATTTCTGCCCCTCCATTTTTGCAAAGCCAGTTATGATTGCTTTGTCATCACTGAAGTATCTGTCCCCGTGAATTTCCAGGAAATCCTCAAAGAGGTTTTTCACATAGTCCAGAAAACCCGGTCTTTCAGGATGTCTTGCAACTTTTACAATCTGGAATGGAGAAAGATTTTTATAAATTGTTTCTATGATATACTTTTTCTGCCTTTCAAGCTCGGATATCTCTTTTGAAAAGTCCAAATTCTTTTCCTGTGAACTTTTTTTGAGTGAGTTAATGTTATCTTCAATTTCTTTTATTGGCTGTTCAAAGTCTAAATAATGGTTTGGCATTTATTACTCCAGAAAAGTTTGATATATATGATAAGAAAAATTTTGGTAATTATCAAGAAAAAGACTAAAATTTTTTTAAGTGTGGTTGTCTCATTACAAATGTTACCAGCCGATTTTATATTTTTTTTAAAACTATTGATTTTTCTTTTTTTATATGTTATACTATAACTATAACTATAACATATAGAACATAAGGAATAACTATGTTTATAAAGATTGATTTGAATTCTGATGTGCCAATTTATCTTCAGATAAAGAATGAAATAATTGAAGGTATTGCAAAGGGGGAGCTAAGAGAAGGAGATACACTACCCCCTGTTAGAAGGCTTGCAGAGGAACTCGGAATCAATTTTCACACAGTAAACAAGGCTTATAATTTATTAAGGCAGGAGGGCTTGATAAGCCTTAATAGAAAGAAAGGTGCGGTGATAATTTCAAGAGAGAAGAGCAGTAAAGATTTAACAAAACTTGAGAAACTCCTTACACCTATTGTGAATGAATATTATTGCAAGAATTTTACTAAGGAAGATTTTGTGAGTGTTATAGATAAGATTTTTGATAAAATTGGTATTTAGGGAGGTTTTATGGTTGTTTTTAATATTTTTTCCCGACTTTGACAGATTTAGGGCAAAAATTGGGGATTGTGCAAAACTAAGTTATTGTATTTCAAGGAGT
>JBMFQR010000042.1:0-12292 GCA_049968515.1 Brevinematia bacterium | reverse complement strand
CATGCAAGGAGGTTTTCTTTTCTTAAACTTTTCCACTTTCAAACTTTGAGTTATATTTCCACTCTCATTATTGTAACGACAGCTTAAAACTTTTAAATTATACCCAATATGGTATGGTAGATAAGGTAGGCTTCTGGACTAACCTTATAACTTTACAAACTTTCAGCTTTAAACTTTTATTTGATTATTTTGCCTTTTTGTTTTAAAATTACTGAAGTTTCTCTCGGGGTATTCAATGGGCTTAAGGAAGTTTTTGAACGAAACCAGAAAGCACTTTCCTTTTACAACCATACAGAAAATCTTCTTTTTTGGGATTTTAGCACTTGGATTTCTTACAGGTATTTTTATAGCTCAGATTATGGTAACATTTTCTACATTAAAGGACATAAAGTCTCTCGAAGACTATTCTATGTATTCAGTGCCCACCAAGGTGTATGATATAAAGGGCAATCTCATCACAGAATTTTTCTTTGAGAAAAGAGATCTGATATATTACAAAGATCTACCACGTTCACTTATACTTGCCATAATAGCGACGGAGGACAACAGCTTTTACAAACACAAAGGCTTTAATTTCTGGGCAACTGTAAAGGGTGCATTGCTTGAACCACTTATGGGAAAAAGGGCAAGAGGAGGATCGACAATAACCCAGCAGCTTGCAAAAAGCCTTTTTACTACCGGTGAGAGAAGTATTTTTAGAAAAATTGTGGAATTGTGGTATGCTTTTCAGATAGAGAAAAAGTATTCAAAAGAGGAGATTCTTGAGCTTTACTTCAACAGGGTCTATTTCGGGCATGGATGCTATGGAGTTCAGGCTGCTTCAAGGTTTTTCTTTGACAAGGATGCAAAGGATTTAACTGTGGGAGAGGCTTCTCTTCTGGCAGGTCTTATCCAGCAACCATCTGCATATTCGCCAATTTTTAATCCCTACAGGGCACAGACAAGGCATAGAATAGTATTAAATTCTATGGTAAGAATGGGCTTTCTTAATAGAGAACAGGCAGATGAGATATTTGAAGACTTCTGGATGAATTATGCTTCTGTTTTCAAAGCGAGAGAGATTAACATTCAGAGAAGTGTCAAAAATGAAGCAGCTTATTTCACAGAATATATCAGACAGGAATTAATAAGCCGTTATGGAGAAGAAAATGTTTATGCTGGTGGATTTGAGATATATACCACCCTCGATCTTGATAAGCAGAGAATTGCAAACGAAGAGATTATAAAAGCTATTTCCGTAGAACAGCAAAACTATGAAAGAGAAACCAAATACTATGAAAAAACCTACAGGGGTGAGTTTGAAGATATTGTCGACCTCATAAGTCTTACTTTTGGGATAAACTCTTTAAAGGTAGGAAGTGCAAAGTTAGAAAGGTTAATGGATGATTACATCTCTACTTACAGTGACTTTTTACTTCTTGCCTCATATATGCTGGGGGTAGATGAACTGGCAAGTAAACTTGACCAGCGTTATAATCTAAAGACTCTTATAGAAGGTAAAAAAGACAAAATTGAAGCAGCACTTGTATCAATTAATCCCAAAAATGGTTATGTTGAAGCAATGGTTGGAGGTCTTTCTTTCAACTACCTCAATCAATTCAACAGGGCAACGATGGCAAAAAGGCCATTGGGCTCTCTTTTTAAACCGGTGTTTTATACTTTAGCAATAGAAAAAAAACTCATCACTCCTGCAAGTGTATTTGAAGACAAAGAGCTTGCATTTCCTGAAGCCTCGGGAAACTTATGGGTACCGAGGAACTACGAGGGTACTTACAGGGGAAAGTTAAGGATAAGAACTGCATTGCAGTACTCTGTCAATGTTGTTGCAGTTCAGGTGTGGGAACTCCTCCTCAAAACACTTGGTTTTGAAACCATCGCAGCCACTCTCGGTGATTATTTTGGAATTTCAAAGGATGAGGTAAAAAAAAGGCTACCTCCAACTTTATCCGGAGCACTCGGTATTGGTATCTTTACTCCTTTTGAAATGGCAAGATTTCTTGCCGCTATTGCAAATGATGGAGTAAGCATAGAGCCAATAGCCATTCTAAAGATAAAAGATAGATATGGAAAGGTTATAGAAGATTTTGAGCTAAAAAGAGAGATTAATAAATCAAGCGTAAAGCAAATAATGAGCAGGGGCACGGCATTCATAATGCAATCACTTATGAGGGATGTTCTCTATTACGGAACAGGAGCATCTGCTGCGAAAAGTACTGGTTTTAATCTTGAAGCAGGTGGAAAGACGGGAACCACATCTAACTGGAAGGATACATGGTTTGGTGGTTTCACAAAAAATCTTGCCACTGTAATATGGGTGGGTTTTGACAATCCCAACAAGTCACTCGGAAGGCATCGTTCTGCAGCCCTTGTTGCCGCACCAATATGGATGAGATATACCTTGAGAGCTTTAAAGGACAAGCCAGACATTCCTTTTACTCCACCACAGGGTGAAGTCAGTTATGCCGAGGTTTGTGCCTCAACAGGTCTTCTTGCAAATGAGTTCTGTCCAAAGGTAGTGGGAGAATATTTTCTTAACGGTACAGTTCCCACAAAAACTTGTGATCTCCACAATGAAAACTTTCGTGAAGATGAGAATATAGAAATTCACCAGCTTACAAATAAAATTGACATAGAAAACATTGAGCCTGATTTCCTTCCCGGGAATGAAAATAGCAATTCAATACTTGAAAATGAAAAAGAAAACTTTGACATTAATTCTGGAATACAATGAAATTATTGATTATTGATGGTTTTGTTGATGAACCAACCTGTCTGGGAGTTCCACCATATCTTTCAACTTACATAAGATATACTGCCGGAGCCGCATTCCTTGCCGGGATAAAAGAGATTTCATACAGGACAATTCTTCAACTTCGTGAGTCTTCATACATTATTTCCCCGACTGATTTTGCTGTAATCATTGCTGGC
Source organism: Brevinematia bacterium (assembly GCA_049968515.1). GTDB lineage: Bacteria > Spirochaetota > Brevinematia > Brevinematales > JAOACQ01 > JAOACQ01. Next base: position 9,364 of record JBMFQR010000042.1, on the reverse strand, counting down.
AATCCCGTACCGGGGAAATATCTTGGTGGTAAACCCATTGAGCTTTATGAGATTGAAGAAATCGCTGGAAAGAACAAAAAGACAAGAATTTTTATAGGTGGCCCGATACAATTTGAAAAAATAAACTTTAAAAATCAAAACATTTTTTTGATTGAAAAGGACATAGAGGCTTTTATATATGACTATTTTTCTTTTTCAAAAACAGAATTTCGTTACAGAACCATTGAAGAGTTAAACAGTTTTGCCATAAATGGCAGTTTTATAGTTGAACAACACCCGAGACATCCAGATATTATTGTAGAAATTGAGACTTCACGTGGCTGTCCCAGGAAGATACATTGTTCTTTCTGCATAGAAGGATTGTACAATCCAGAGTTCAGAAAGCCTCTCGATATAATAAATGAAATAAAATCTCTTGCAAGTTTTGGAATAAGGCATTTCAGACTTGGCAAGCAGGCAGATATTTATTCCTATATGGCTGATATGTCAACTATAAAGGATGGTTTTCCGAGACCACAGCCGGAAAATTTAAGAATGCTTTACGAAGGGATCAGGGATAATATCCCACAACTTGAGACCCTTCACCTTGATAATGTTAATCCCGGTACGATAGCAAAGTTTCCAGTTGAATCACAAAGGATTACAGAAATAATTGTAAAAAACAACACAGCAGGCGATGTGGCTGCCATGGGAATGGAAAGTGCTGATCCTGTTGTAGTAGAAAAAAATTTTTTAAAGGCATCACCCGATGAAGTTTACTTTGCTATCAGGCTTATAAATGAAATAGGAGGAATAAGAGAGGACGGCATACCAAAGCTTCTGCCAGGGCTGAATTTCATAAAGGGGCTGGCTGGTGAAAGCAGAGAAACCTTTAAGAAAAACTATGAATTTTTGAAAAAAGTGAAAGATGATGGGCTGCTTTTAAGAAGAATAAACATAAGACAGCTTAAAATCTCGCCACATACATATATTGCCTCCCACACTTCAAAAGGCAAAAATGAACCAATACTTGACGCAATATTTAAAAAATACAGGGAGAAAATACGTAATGAAATTGACAATTATATGCTGAAGCAAATTTTTCCTGTAGGTTTGAGCCTAAAAAACCTTATAGTAGAAACAAACAGGGGAGATTGGTCTTTAGCAAGACAGATTGGGACATATCCAATAACTGTAAACATACCCAGAAGGTTAAATTTGCTTGAGAAAATTGATGCTTTTATTCTTTCTCACAGAGAGAGATCGATAGTTGGTCTGATTTTTCCATTTAATCTTTCTCTGGCTTCACTCAGAGAAATAGAGCAGATTCCCGGTGTGGGGAAAAAGGCCACCGAATTTTTTATCGACAGAAGCAGATTTATCAATGAAATTAAGAATCTGCCGGTTTATAAGTTGATAAAAGAGAGTTTAATAGAGTAAATTTTTACATTTTGTCTGCAATATTTTATAATCTTACTCTGGAGGAAAAATGAGCTTTGTTATTGCTGTCCCGAAGGGCCGGCTAGGAAGTGATGTCGAAAAATTACTCATTGAAGCGAAAATACTAAACAATCCTCTACCTGAAAATTCAAGAAAATTGATATTTGAAGCGAATGAAAATGCAAAAATTATCATTGTGAGAGCATGGGATATACCAACCTATGTTGAAAATAGAACTGCAGACATTGGTTTCTGTGGGAAAGATGACCTGATAGAACATGAGGCTGATGTTTTTGAGGTGCTTGATCTTGGATTTGGTCAATGTAGGATGGTGGTTGCAGGGAAGGAAAATATTGATAAAGAGGAGCTTTTTTCAAGAGCTTATCTGAAGGTGGCAACAAAATATCCAAACGTTGCAAAAAAGTTTTTTGCAAACATTTCCATTCAGGCAGAAATCATAAAGCTTTATGGTTCTGTTGAGCTTGCTGCTGTAATGGATATGTGTGATTGCATAGTTGATATTGTTTCCACAGGTAATACACTTAAAGAAAATAAGCTTAAGGTGTTGGAGAATATATTCGAATCAACTGCAAGATTGATTTTTAACAGGGGGAGCTTTTATATTAAGTTTGATGAATTTTTGAGTTTTAAACAAAGGATATTGAATATACTTGAGAAGGGTAAAAAATGAAGGTTTTTTCTTTATCTTTTCTGTTGATTTTTTTCTTTATTCCTATATTTGCTGAAACAAATAATGTATCAAAGCTTGGAAACTTTTCAATTGGTACAAGATTCAATTTGAATTTTTCACAGGCTCCAAAAGACCTTGCTTTCGGGATAGAAATAAATTCCCCATTGCTTTTTAACAGAATAGGATTGAATGGTGAGGTAGATTATGCATTCCTCAGAGGAGTAAGAGATACTGCTGTAATAAAAGATGAAGAGGTTTTTAACTATCTTGTTTATAAAATCGGCATCCTTATTTCTCCGGGTGAGAAAAATGAGTTTGTAAGACCATATGCTAAAATTGGATGGATAATTCTGGATACAAAAGATGAAATCTTTTCGCAGTCTCAGTACAATGGGATTTATGGTAGTTTTGGAATGAATATAAGCCTTGAGAAGATCAATTTTTTGGGTCTCTTTCTTGAGGTTTCATCCTATGGGTTTTTTGATAGGGTTATTGTAGAAAAATTACTCAAAGATCCAACTTTTGGAGAGGGTATAATCTTTTCAATTGGGCTGAAAGCCTTTATATAACCGTAAAGGAATAAATTATGATAATCTTAGGTATAGAAACATCCTGTGATGAAACCTCTGCTTCTCTTGTAGAGGATGGGAAAAAGATTGTTTCTCTTTATACATTTTCTCAGGCTGAAATCCATAAGGATTTTGATGGTGTTGTTCCTGAAGTTGCCTCAAGAAATCATCTTGCAAGAATAACAGAGGTTTTAGAAGGCGCCTTAAAGGGATTCGATATTGATGGAGTTGACGTTTTTGCAGCCACTTCAGGCCCTGGTCTTATTGGAAGTCTTCTTGTGGGTACAAATACAGCAAAATCTCTCTCACTATTTTTTAATAAGCCTTATGTACCTGTAAACCATATTTTAGCACATATGTATACACCCCACATTGAAAATGAGATTCCCTTTCCTTATATTGGACTTGTCGCTTCTGGTGGACACACAATCCTCTTTCTTGTGAGGTCTTATTATGACATTGAATTTCTTGGTTCTACAATTGATGATGCAATCGGCGAGGCATTTGATAAGATTGCAAAGTATTTTAAGCTTGGTTATCCGGGTGGTCCAGTAATTGATAAGCTTTCTCAAAAAGCCACTTCCTTTAAGATAAAAGAATTTGAAGATATTCCACTTCCACTCCCGGAAAAAAAAGACAGATATAACTTCAGTTATAGTGGCTTAAAGACGGCAATTATTTACAGGGCAAAGAAGACAAAGATAGATGAGACTGATATCCCTTACGTGGTCAAAAGGTTTCAGGATGTCGCAATAAAGCACCTTCTTGATAAGACACTGAATGCAGTAAATGATACAGGTATAAAAAGGGTGGTAATTTCTGGTGGAGTTTCTGGAAACAGTTTTTTAAGAAAACAACTTGAGATGTTAAAAGAAGAAAGAAGGATTGATTTCTACACGGCATCCTTAAAACTCTGCTCAGATAATGCCGCAATGGTAGCAGGAAGAGCATATGTGGATTATATAAATAAGCCTGATAGCTTTGACAGTAGCACATTAAGAAGTGTTGTATTTTCAAGGCTTGATTTCATAAAAAAAGGCAAACGGAGATAAAATGAAATGCCCTGTATGTGAATCAGACCTTTCAAGAGAAATTGGAAATTTGAGGACTGTAAAGCTTTATTTCTGTAAAAGGTGCAAATCTAACTTTCTGGAAGATGAATTGATAGAAAGTGACTTCTATTCAGAAAACTACTTTAATGAAACCTATTCAGATGCCTATGGAAAAAGTTATATTGATGATGAAGCCAATATTAGAAACTTTTCAAAGAGAAGACTTAATATAATAAAAAAACTGATAAGGAAGAAGGAAAATATAAGCCTTCTGGATATAGGATGTGCTCTCGGATTTTTCTGTGATGAGGCAAAAAGAATGGGATTTATCTCAAAAGGTGTTGAAATTTCAAAGCACGCAAGAGATTTTGCAGAGAAAAATTTTGGCATAGAATGTTTTAAAGATATTTCCTCAATCAGAGAAAAATTTGATTGTATCACGATTTGGTTTACACTTGAACATTTAAGCCAGCCACTTGAAGTACTGCAACAAATATCCTCAATGCTTAATGAAGAGGGAATTATTGCATTATCACTGCCAAATGGCTATGGCGGATTTTTCAGATTTAACAGAAAAGGCTATCTAAAAAAAAGACCTGTGGAACACATTTTTGAGCCATCCATAAAAGGAATAAAACATCTTCTCGATAGAACAGGGTTCAAAATCGAAAGGCTTGAGATTTTTGGTCTTCATCCAGAAAGATTCGGGCTTAAAGATTGTAAACTCACAAGAAACATCCAGAGATTACTGAAGCTCGGTGATACTTTTGAAGTCTATGCGAGAAAATTGAAACCAATCTTTGATTAAAGTTACTATCCAGAGCAATATAAGTGGTTCAAGAAACATACTCATACGTTCTGCAGACCCTGGTATATTCCAGTCAGGAAAGGTTTGGATAAATACATAAGTACCAACAAATATCATCACTACATTCACCCAGAAAAAAAACGTCCACACCCAAAGTTCTAATCTTTTCCAAAAAGATTTATCAGAAAAGAATAATATCATAGCAAAAATAACAAGCCACCAGTAAGCAAGTCGCGTTTTGACTATTGCCCGCCAGAACATATCAATGGTAAGTGGCAGATATGTTTTCAGTCTATCAAAAGTAATGTATTTGATTGGCCCAAAAACTGAAGTCAAAATACGCACCACTTCTGCTTTATAGTCAAGTTTAACCTCATCCTTAACAGAAGCTTCTTTTTCAACAAATCTTTCCACCCTATCCTTCTTTAGAAGAGTCTCCCAGTTTCGCAAAGAGGATTCCCACACGATTTTTGTGCTCAAGAGAATCGCAACAGCTATCACAAAGAAAATAACCTTTTTCCACCATTTGATTTCTTTTAGAATGAGTAAAGAAATCCCATAGAAAAGCACAAGGGAAATCCACCATGGTTCCCCATTTCGACACCAGAGATATCCCGCACCAAGCAAAGAAGACAAAAAGAAAAAAGAGATTTTTCTTTCTCTTACAAACTCATAAGCATAGAGAAAAGACAGAACAAGAAAGCCAGAGGAATCAAGATTATTGTAGCCGAGAGTACTATGCCCATAGAAGCTTTTTAATCCAGTGAATACAATTGCCACTATCCATACAAATGCTTTGCCATTCTTTTGACGGTATGCCCATCCTATTGCTATTAACACAAAGGTAATGTACAAGAGAGCATGCCAGAAAAGAGGGGTAAAAAAGCCAGAAAGATAAAGCCACATATGAGAAAGATGGATATAAAAGGGATAAGCATCATAGTAACTATACTTCAAGGTTGACAACATATTGCCTTCCTTTGCAAAAACAAAACCATAAAAATCATAGAGTACAATCGAATCCCAACCAGGAATAGGGAAGAGGAGACCATAAACAAGAGGAATAACCCAAAAGAGAGATAATAAGAAAGCTAAAAAATATTCCCACCATTTTAAATCTTTTAAAGCAAGTTTAAATTTTAAGTTAATTGAAAAAATCCCTTCTTTACTCCCACTTACTCGTTTTATAATAACGAAAACAATAAAAAGTAAAGCAAAAACGAAATGAATCATCCAACCGTGCAAGAGAGTATAAGTAATAGAGAAATAGAGATTCAGAATAAAAAACACAAAGGTAAATATCCCCGAATAAAGCCAAAAACCAAGCCCAATCTTTTCAAGAAGCGATAATCTTTTCCATAACAAGTGAGTTAACAAAAATCCATTAAAGAAGATAATAAAAACCCCTAAAAACCTCATAAATGCTACTTTAGCTTGAGTAAAAGATAATATCCGTCATTTGTCTGGTGCTTTTCTGGAATATAATCCTCTTTTACAAAATCTATCTCTCCGTTGGAAATACTATACCAATATATACCTTCACAGGGGATACGAAAATCTGGCCAGAAGCGCCAAGGAGCATAACTATCCATATTTTTTTTACTACCACTAAATAGTGAATATTTTTATCTTTGCAGTGGTCTAAAAGGATTACGGAATTTGAAAATTTCCTTGTATCAATTATCATATCTGTATGAGGATAAATAAAACGTCTTACCAATGAACCATTTCCAAATACAGGGAATCCCCCTCCAGGTAGACTTACATTTGAAGGCACCAAAACAACCTTATGGATAAAAAGACCCACATCATACAAAGCCCCATAAGAAGCATAGCTTCTCCTGTAACGATATTCTCTGTCTTTTCCAAAAATTCTTATTAGATCCCAAAAATCTTTGCCTCGCTGGGTCATCCACAACATGTTAATAGGATTAATGTTCCAGAACATAATCAAAATAATCAGCCCCATGATAACATTTTTAAAAATAAGCTTCTGTTTTTTGTTGATGTATTCCAGAAAGAAAAAAAATATAAATAAACCGATTAAAATATCAATGAACCAAATAATGAAAAATGCAGCTTTCAAATTTACGTTCTGCGTAGAAGTGAGAAGGGAAATGATAGATATATGAGAAATATACAGAGCCGTAAAAAACCCTAAAATATTTAAGTATGACCAACCATATTTTCTTAAGAACAAAAAGACAAATAAGAAAAAAACAATATCAAGCAGAAAAATTATAAGATAGCCCACAAAACCAACCTTAGAAATGAGCGTTTTTTCAACAGGAAAATAGCTTCCCCCTTCAAGTTTGACCAAAGGAATAGGTTCTGATAAAACCCCCATCTTTTTTCCTAAACATACAAAATGGATTTCTGAATTTTCAATAAAAAACCCCTCTACTCCATCCAGATCATGAAATTGAAAGAAATAAGAAAATTGATTACCCTTTTTTATTTTTATCATCTCCATATCTCTCAACTCATTTCCATAAATTATTTTTCCTTCGATTTTCATATCAATTGAGGAATAGAAAACAATAGAGTTAAAAATTTTGGATGGGTAAGAAAAGAAGTAAAGTAAAAAGATCCGAAAGAAAAGAAAATAAAAAAGACAAACTGAAAATAAAAAAAATCTTTGCATATTTATTTTTTTTGTGCTACTTCTTATATATTTCACCAAGAAATCTCCAACTTTCATTATTGACCTCTTTTAATCGTCTATAAAACAATATCATCTTTATTTTTCACAAACTTCTTGATCCATTTATAACCTTGATGAAGACTCCCACCCCACCACCAGTTGCCATTGCCTTTAATCACTATCGTATCAGGTGGGTATGATAAAACCATTTGATCTGTCCCATCTACAGAACCGTCATCTATGAGGATAAGTTGGAAGTTTTTGTGGGTTTGATTTACTAAAAATTTTAAAAAAGTTTCGGTTGTTTTTATTCAATTATGAACAGGTAGGATAATATACACTCTGATCATAGTTTTTTACCTAAAACTATTTAAAGCTTCACACACTTTTAATACATCCTCTTCCGTATGAAAATACGAAATAGGCAAACTTACCGTTGTTGCATGAATCTCTTCACTTATAGGATAATCCCCGGATAAAAATCCCTCCATTGCCTTCTGTTTATGAGGTGGAATGGGGTAATGAACATCTGTCTTTATCCCATTTTTTAGAAGATACTCTCTTAGTCTATCTCTTTCTGGGTGTCTGATATTAAAAATATGATAGACATCATAAAAATCAGGATGAACAACTGGCTTTACAAATTTATTTCCATCTATATTTTGGAGATAAATATTTGCAAGTTTACGTTTATGACTTGTAATATCATCTAACACAGCAAGTTTAGCAGAAAGAAAGGCAGCCTGAACTTCATCAAGACGGGAATTGTATCCCACCTCATCAAACTTATATTTTATCAGAGACCCATAATTCCTCAATGTTCTGAATCTTTTTGCTAGTTCATCATCATCAGTTGTAATGGCACCTCCATCACCAAGTGCACCAAGATTTTTTGTGGGATAAAAGCTAAAACATCCAATTCCGAAAGAACCTACCTTTTTCCCCTTATACATAGCTCCATGAGCCTGAGCACAATCTTCTATCAGTTTCAAATCGTATTTTTTCACTATTTCCATAATCGGATCCATATCACAAGCTTTTCCGTAGAGATGAACAATCATCAAGGCTTTCGTATCTTTCGTAATCTTTTCTTCTATCTTATAAGGATCAATGTTATAAGTACGAATATCCGGTTCTACAAGAACAGGTTTCATTCTATTCCTTACAATTGCTAAAATAGTCGCAATATAAGTATTTGAAGGCACTAAAACTTCACTCCCTTCTGGAAGGTCTAAAGCATCAAGAGCCATAATAAGTGCATCAAGTCCCGAAGCCACTCCAATACAATGTTTCACACCACAAAAAGACGCGAATTCCTTTTCGAAGTTTTCTACCTCTTTTCCAAGAATAAACCATCCACTTTCCAAAACTTTCGCAAATCTATCTTTATAATTTTCAAGCAGCATCTTGTTTGCCAAAAAAAGATTTTCGTATTCAATCATTTGTACCCCTCATCAATATAATCATCCGCATCAAAATATTCAGAAGCAAGAACAAGAAGAACACAATCCGAAGTGAACTTGTCCATAGTATGCCAGTCCTCAGGGGCAAGAACAAGACATTTGTCAGGGCTATCAAGAAGATATATGTTTTCTTCTCTTCCGTTATGCACATATATTTCACATGAACCAACCACACTAATCAGAGCCTGCCAGGTTTTTTTATGTCTATGTCCCCCTCTTCTTGTAGTTGCATTGTATATATAATAAACCCTTTTTATTTCAAAGGGAACAATCTTTTCAATAACAGTAAGAGATCCTCTGTTGTCGGAAAACGTAGGGAGCTCAACAATATAAGCCATTTACATCTCCTCACGAAAATAGTCAATGGAATAAACATTGTGATACATTATAAGAATTCTCAAGAAAAACATCAAATATTTATTATGCTTTTTGTTCACTTTGAAAGCCCTTAAGCTCAATATCCAATTAAAAAAAGAAAAGAAGAAATATTTCATAAAGTTGATACTTCCAAGAAATGATAGTAAAGCCTTTTTCCAATCACTTGTTAAGATCACAGTTCCATTATAATCCCCATTTTCTACATATTGAGCCTTTGTATTCATAGAAAGCAAGCATAAGACATATTGGCTATATAATTTTTTCCTTGCCCAGAAAGGTATCAAATAACTCCCCAAATCAACCTTTTCGTTATTTCTAAATCTGAGATTATGATAGTGAT
>JBMFQR010000041.1:6563-15125 GCA_049968515.1 Brevinematia bacterium | reverse complement strand
GTATTGAAGATTTTACATCCGACTCAATCAATAATTCCACAAAATATATTGTGGATATAAATGAGAATGAAACAAGAAATAAGCTAAAAAGATATTTTTCTATTATTAAGTCTATCTCAAAAAAATGGTGTCTTGATCTATCTGATTCAAATGATGAACAGGGAAGAATTCTGGATTTCTGTCAGACGGAATTTAAAGAAAGTATCTTTCTAACCTCTAAAAGATATAAGAATCTTAAGCCAACAATTCTTCATAGCGAAAATTACTGGGATTTAAGAAAAAATGTCTTTCTTTATCCCCTCGCCAACCTTGAAGAAATCACTAACTACAATCCTTGCAATGATATTAACCTCATTGATAGCAGTGAGAACTCCGTCAATAACATTGCAACAATAGTCTTTTTGCTCCTGAAAAAGGAAAAGATATTGATCTCTTATAGATTAATAGATGATTTTTTTATTGCTTTATGCTCTTTTCTGAAAAGTGGCTTTGAAATCTTTTATCTCTCGAGGGAAAGAGCTATCTTTACTGATAAGGGGAAGTTTCTGGTCATTAACTTTTCCCCAGTCTATGGTTGTATAGACTTTGAAGCCTTGAATTTTTCAAATAACTCTTTTGTTTTTTCGGAATTAGGTGGCGGCTGGCTTAAAATAAAGAAAGATAAAGCAACATTTTTCCTTTTTCCTGGAAGTATTTCTTATTACTATGTAAAGTAATGGATATGGACCTGTGTAACGTTGTAAAGATCAGCTTATAAAATCCAGAATTATGGAGTTCAGGTTATGCTTAGAATCAGCTTTTTTCTCACGTTCCTTTTCTTTTTAAGCTGTTGTTCTTCTTATTATAAGTTTGATGAGGCTTATGATAAAAGGGATTTTCTTAAGGCATATAATATTCTTGAAACAATAAAGAAGAAAGAGGATATTCATTACAAAGTAAGGAATTACAGAATAATATTAAGGCTTTCCCTCGAAGGAGATGAGGATTTTATTCTCAAATTGAGTAACCTCACACTAAATAACAATGAAATAGAAGAGGCTCTCATTCCTTACAGGAATTTCGGAATTTCATTCCTTTCATACTTAAATGCAAGGACTGCTGAGGATTATAGTAATACATTGCACTTGATAAAAGATATAAAAAATGTTCCCTCTGAGTTTGAAAGCTACTTCTATAAAATAAAAGGCATCTCAGAATATAAAACCGGCAATTATGAGAAAGCACTCTTTTATCTATCTACCTCACTCAAAATGAACTCTTCCTCGGATGCTCTGTATTTTTCTGGAATGTGCTACCTGAATCAAAGAAAATTCAAGGAGGCAAAAGGATACTTTGAAAAGATTCTTTCCTCAACCCTCGATAATTTTTTCAATGGACTTGCATACTTTCAGATCGCAGAGATTTATTATGAAGAAGGAACTTATAAGGAAGCAATGAAATATTATATAAAAGCTCTCGAAACATATCCTGAAATCCCACAGTTTGCTTTTAAGTTATCCAAGTGTCTTAATAAACTTAACTTTAAGTTTTTTGCCGAGAAGTTTTTGAAAGTCGCTATAAGAATAAATAAGGATTATGCAACAGCCTGGTTTTATCTGAACATAAACTGAAGGGCAGGGAAATATATGTCACAAAAGAAATATAATTTTCTGGTTGTAGAGGACGAATTACCAGTCTTAAGAATACTGACAGACATCCTGAAACTTTCCCCATATGTAAATGCAATATTTACAGCCGAAGATGGTGAAAAAGCCTTTAATCTTTACAAAAGCAACAAGGTAGACGTGGTTATCACTGATATTTTAATGCCAAAATTTACAGGACTTGAGCTATTGAAGAAAATAAAGGAGTCTAATCAGGATGCAAATATCATTGTAATTTCAGCATATGGAAATATAGAAAATCTTAAAGAGGCCATAAGAAACGGAGCATATGATTACATTATGAAACCTTTCACAGTTGATGAAATTCTGTTTTCAGTAAATCGTGTTATAGAAAAATTAAAGCTTCTTGAGGAAAGAAAAAATTATATAAACTCCCTTGAAAAGGCTATAAAGGATACAAAAAGCGAGCTTGAAAATTCATTCTATGATAGTTTGAAGGTCATTCTCAATACAATTGAAGTGAGGGACAGATGGACACTTGTGCACTCCCAGAATGTTTCTGTATATGCTGAAAAACTTGCAAAAAAACTCGGTTTTGCCAGAAAAGAGCTCGAAAAGATTACAATTGGTGCTATTCTTCACGACATAGGAAAGATTGGAATTCCAGACATTATACTCTTAAAGCCTTCAAAACTTACAGAAAGTGAAGTTGAAATAATGAAACAGCATCCCTTGATAGGACAGAAGATTCTCGCACCTATGATAAAAGACAATTCTGAGGTCATTGAAATAATAACTTACCACCATGAGAGATTTGATGGTTCTGGCTATCCCTGTGGATTGAAAGGCAAGAATATCCCAATCTCTGCAAGAATTGTGAGTGTTGTGGAGGCATTTGAGGTAATGTCAGGCGGAACAATATATTCAAAACCAAAAACGCCAGACATTATTAAAATGGAATTAATTAATAATTCAGGGAAGCAGTTTGATCCTGAGATAGTAAATGTTTTTCTTTCAATATTGGAGAAATAAGATGGGAACTTATGATAGGCAATTTAATCTTGATTTTTTTGATAAGCTCCTCGAAATAGGAAAAGAAAAAGAGGCTTTGAAGCTAATATATGATTTATTTCAGGATAGAAGGGAAGATGGGGGAAAGATTAAAAAAATGCTTTCATCTCTATCTGCTGTATATGTGGAAAGAAGAGAATACAAAAAGGCGCTTGTGATCTTAAAAGAAGCCGCCTTTCTTGACCCTGAAGATGAGGCTTTAAGGTTTAATCTTGGGCTTGTATATTTTTTCTATGAAGATTACACTAAAGCAATTCATATATTTGAAAATCTTGATAGAGATAAGTTTTCCAAGAAGTTCCTTCCTTATTTAACTTTCTGTTACCTTGCAACAGGCAAAGACGAAAAAGCAATAAACCTTATAAAAGACAAAGACTTTTTGTCTTCAAGAGATGATGAAATATATATGGTAGGAATGAAATTCATAGAAAAAAAACATTTTGAAGTGGCTAAAGATATTTTTGAAGAAATGGTGAAGAAGGGGAGCAAAAATAAATCTACAATTTATGGGCTTGGAATCTCATATTTTTCCTGCGGAGATTTTGAAAAGGCTAAAGAATGTTTTGAAAGCATATCAAAAGAAATCGAGAAAGATAGTAAAGATTTTGATTATTTTTATATTGGATTGGGTGTTTCATGTTATCAGGTTGGAGATTATGATGGGGCAATAAAAGCATTTTCAAAGGCAATTGAAAAAAAAATATATATGGACGTTGCTTTGCTTTACACTGGAAAGGCTTATCTGAAACAAAACAAACTACAGGCTGCTATCGACAGCATAAGGGAGGCTAAAAAATTAAATCCGAGGGAACCAGAGATATGGAAAACATTGGGAGATATTTACTACGAAAATGGTGATATTGAGAATGCAAGGCTGAATTATGACAAGTGTTTCAAGATAACAAATGATATTAACTTTGCATTCAGACTCGGGCTTATAGAGGTTTTAGAGAAGAATTTTAACAAGGCATATCCCTATTTCAAGCAGTGCCTCGAGTCCGAAAGGCTTGATCCTTCTCAAAGGATTGAAGTGCTGAAACAGCTTGTTTTATGTGCTTACTACATAGAAAGATATGAAGAAGCACTGGTGTATTCGAGAGAACTAATGGAGAAGGGAATAAGAGAGGAGAGATTCTTCTTAATAATTTCTTACTCCTTAATCAAGTTAAACATCCTTGATGAGGCTGAAGAGATTTTAAATCTTGCACTTGAAATCTTTCCAGAAAGTGCTGCTTTGCTATATACATTGGGGACTGTAAAGTCAACCCAGTTCAAATATGAGGAGGCAGATGCCCTATTTGAAAAGGCAATAAAAATAGAAAAAAATCCAGATTTTCTCTATGCTGCTGGTTTGACAAAAATGAAACTTAATGATAAACTTTCAGCAATAAGACTTTTTTCCGAACTTGAAAATTATTATGAAAATGACAGTAAACTCTTATACAAGCTTGCTCTATTTTATATAGAACTCGGGGAAGAAGGAAAGGCAAAGAATTTGTTTGAAAAAATACTTGCTCTGGAGCCAGAAAACACAAAGGTAAGGGAAAAATTAAAAAAACTTAACGTTTAAGGGTTCAAGTATGAAAAAGTATATTTTGCTTATTTTTGTCATCTTTTTAGCTTCCTGTTCACAGGAGGGATTAATCTTTATAAGGAATTTCAAAAGAGTAAATTTTAACCTTATCAATCAACTCCTTCTCGATACAGGTATTATAACAAATAGTGCGAATACGAATGAAAGAATCCAGCCAGACAACCTTGAGAAAAGCGAATTACCAAAAATTAAGAAGATACCCACAGAAAATAAAATCACACATATCCCTTCAGGAACAACCTTTACCATCAAGATTCCTGCTGAAACAAATTTTGTAGCATTAAAATCCATAGAGGGTGATGTCGTATTTAATTCAAACGAATCAAAAGTAGAGGCTGGAATTTACAACTTTTCTGCAGGCACAAGAGATGGTAAAATAAGGTTTGACATTTTAGATCTTGATGGTAATTTGATAAAAAGGGTTGCCTATTATGTAAGTGTTATACAGAAAACAACAAATATAACTGTCGAAAAGAAACCGGAGGAAAAGATTGCTGTTACCAATGTAGAAACAAACGTGGTAGAGAAAAAGGCACAGATGGGCATAAATGGGGTGATTCAAAACATCAAGAATAACCTGCCTTATCCAGAGGCGGTAAAAGAGTATGAAAAGATGATTGCCTCGGACGAATTAACAGCAGAGGAAAAGGATGTGGTAAGAAATGAGCTTGTAGAGTTATTGCTTAAGAGAAAGAATTTTGATAAGGCGGAAAAAGTTATTAAAGAGATTGAGAATGAAGGCAGAAGAATATTTTATTCTGGCTGGTTAAATAAGTTAAAAAAGAAAGAAAATGAAGCATATATTCTTTATAGAGATGCTCTTGAGAAGGGGGATGTAGAAACAAAAAAGATTACCTTAACCATGATGCTTGAATTACTAAAGGAAAATAAACTTGCAACTTTAGAAGAAGTAGAAGAAATTGAAAAAAGGATAAATAGTTACAAACAGGACAAAGACTACTATGGAAGGTCAATGATTGATATTGCTGAAATCTATGTTTATTTCAAAAAGGTTTATCAGTCAGAAAAGATACTGAAAAGTATTATTGAAGGGGATTACAGCGGTGAATTGAAGGAAAGAGCAAAGGGGGTTTACAAAGAACTAAAAGAAGGCTTTATCGATTATAAATAAAGGATGGTTTATGCAAATAGATGAGATTGTTAAGCTTGTAAATCCCCCAAAGGGTGAAGATGCAATAATAGTCGAAGAAATGCAAAAGTTTGGTATAATAGGCCAGTCTAAGGTAATTATAGATGCATTTCTTAAGCTTAAAAAGGCTGCAAGAAGTGAAGCAAATATACTGATGGAGGGAGAAAGCGGCACAGGTAAGGAGATATTTGCAACAACTGCTCATATGCTAAGCAGAAGAGCATCAAAAAGGCTTGTAAAAATAAGCTGCGCCGAAATTCCCGAAACTCTTCTCGAGAGTGAATTATTCGGTTATGAAAAAGGGGCTTTTACCGGTGCAGAAAGAAGAAAAATTGGTAAGTTTGAGCTTGCCAACGATGGCACAATCTTTCTTGATGAGATAGGAGAGATCTCACTTAATCTGCAGTCAAAACTTTTAAGAGTGATAGAAAATAAAACTATCTCGAGGGTTGGCGGACTTGATATAATTCCCGTCGATGTAAGAGTTATTTCAGCTACAAACAGAAATCTATGGGAAGAAGTAAAAAGGAATAAGTTCAGAGAGGATCTTTACTATCGATTAAATGTGGTTTTTTTAAAACTTCCTTCTTTAAAAGAAAGGATGGAAGATATTCCTTTGCTCACAAAGTATTTTATTGATCTTTATTCAAATAAGGAAAATAAAAGGATTGAGAGTATTGACAGGGAGGTTTTAAACCTCTTTTTTTCTATAGAATGGAAGGGAAATGTCCGGCATCTTGAAAATATCATCCATCATGCAATAATTATGAGCGAGGATGGAAGAATTTCGCTTAAAGATCTTCCAGAAAATATCTTTCATATTACAGGGAGAGGAAGCATTTTAGAAAATGAAAAATTTGTGAAAAAGGATGACCTTGTCATTACAGAGAGCGAAATAAGAGAGATAGAAAAGGCACAGATCATTGTAGCTCTTGAAAAAACTCACTGGAAAATTTCTGAAGCTGCTGCACTTTTAGGAATACATAGAAATACATTGAGACAGAAAATGTCAAAGTTCAAGATAACAAGATAGAACTTTATACCATCATTAGATAGAAAATAGAGGAGAGGAATCATCCAGCTTCATAAATCCATGTTCTCTTATTTTAGCGAGAAGCTCCTTTTTGTTCTTTGTATTCGTTTTCTTATAAATGGAGCTAAGATGGTCCTTCACTGTGCCCGGGGTAATATATAATTTATTTGCAATATCTTTTAGAGCCATCCCCTGTAATAAACATTCAAGCACCTCTCTTTCTCGCTGGGTAATACTGAATTTTCTATAAAAATCATCAGTAGGATAAAGTGAGCTTTTCAGAAAGGAAGAAAGTTCAATTATTATCCATCTATATCCGGTAATGTAGTTTTCATGGGTAACTAAAACAGACTTACAGATTAAGGTTATGTTCAAGTTTCGAGAAGTGTTTATAGTAAAATCTGAAAAACTTGATCTTAATGTCTTTGTTATGTACCTGCAATATTCAATAAATTTGTCTTTTTCAACCATAAAGTTCATAAAATTCAAATCTTTTATGTCATTGTCAATCTGGAGAAGCGATTTTGCCATGTTGTTCATATAAAATATATTATGATTGAGATCGGTTTCTATTATTCCCAGAGGAAGCATTTCTGTCATTTCCTTATAATTTTCCTCACTCTTACTTAGCTTCGACAGAGTTTCCTGAAGCTCTAAACTAACCCTTTCTTTCTCATTAAAAATGTAGGCTTTTTGAATAGTCCCGCTTATTCTCTCTGTAAGAAGTGGATAAAGGAAAAGTGGAGTTGTATCAGAAGGTTCATATGCAATGTAACCATAGTTGCCCCTTTTTGTAAACAATATAAAAAACAACAAAGAATATCTCTTACTTTCAAGAATAAATGACGTGGGTAAAATTTGCCTTGTAAAGAAGACAATATCACCGTGACCATTGTCAATTCTGCCCCGTTCATCGTAAGCAAGTAAAGTTGAAACCTGAAGAGGAAGAGGTCCAAAATCCTTTTCTTCCTGCTTGAAAAGAAAAATAAAGGCTGCTTTAATCTTAAAATATGATTGTAATTTTTCATATAATATGTTTGAAATTTCATAAATATTAAATTCGTCATCCAGACTTGCTATAAACATCCTGAGATACCAGAAAAATTTTTGAAACTTCTCATTCTTGGATGCCTCGGATCTTATAAGGTAAGTATTTATAAGATTGTTAGCTTCTTCAAAAATTCTTCCAATTTTAATAATCAATTCAGGAGGCATGGTATTATTTATTAACATCTTATGAAGCTTGAGAATTGCTTCCTTCCAGAAGATTAGCTGATCATAATTTCTAAAATCTTTAGCCAGGATATCATCCAGTACAAGAGTAAAAATTGTTTTTTTCCCTTTCTTATTTTCTGATAAATCTGTATTCAAAGAATCCAGCAGTGCATTAAGATGAACTCTCATTTCCTCTAAATTTATTGCTCTATCATTTGAAAGATAATTTATAATATCTTCTGTTATCATTCTGGAATCTTTTAATAGAGGATTTTTTTTACTTCCTTCTCCATAATTGTATAATGACAGTAAATTATCATCATTGTCTTTTTCAATATAAGAATAACAACCACAGGAGGTTCTGATTACAAGTTCAGTGTCAAGATAGGTAGTATTAGCAACCTCTTTACCATCAAGAATATCAATAAGAATTTCCACCGCCTTTCTCCCCTGCTCGTATATCGGTTGACTGACTGTAGTTATTGGAACAGAAAAAAATTCTGTTTCTCTCACATTATCAAATCCTGTTAGTGCATAGTCTTTTGGTGCGATCATTCCTCTTGCCTCCATTGAATGGAAAACTCCCATTGCCATTTCATCATTTGAACAAACAATAGCATCAAAATTTAATTTCCTATCATCCAGCAAAATTTGTGGGACCTTCCAGCCAAAATCATATGTGAAATCCCCTTCAATTACGAATTCCGGCCTGTACTTTATTTGATGTTTCCTTAATGACTCTTTGTAACCATTAAATCTATCAATTGCTTCAATGCTTGTAAAGGGACCTGTTATAAAGACAATGTTTTCATAACCATGAAACTCAATAAGATGATCTATGACTTTTTGCATTCCATTATTATTGTCAATTAAAATAGTAGGGATATTTTCTAGA
>JBMFQR010000041.1:0-6463 GCA_049968515.1 Brevinematia bacterium | reverse complement strand
TATAATTAATCCTTCGATATTATTTGATTTTGCAAGTTCATAGGTAAGATTATTACTTTCATCTCCCTCAAAAAGGTTTCCAACTGAACCTCCCACAAAATAAAAAATATTTATGTTTTTTTCTCTGGCCATTGAATCCATGCCGCTCCAGAGTAAATGCTGATAATCACCTTCTATCTTATTTATCAGCGCGCCTATCGTGTATCTTGAGATTTGAAAATTATTTCTCACCAGCCTCTCCAGGTTATTTTTTATATATTATAAACATCTATTTTCTAAAGTCAATACATTTTTTATAGATAAGGGGCTGACAGAATTGTCAGCCCCCTTTTATACTATGAATTCTACTTGGCCTCAAAGTGACTCCAAGAATATGAACCTTTGTAGGTTATGTAGTAATATCCATTCTGCTTCGGTGGAAGTTGTGAGGTGCTCTTCCATACATTCTTTAACTCAACTCCATTAATTACAAGACTGTCAAGATTCCACGAGTTGATATAGTTCGGTATATTAGCCATCTTCCAATAGTATGTCCCTGCCCCATCAAAGCTAAACGGTGCAGTCTTCTCTACATAATTCCCAGTAGAAGAACTACTACTGCTCGACGATGAACTCGAACTTACAGAACTACTCGATGAACTTGAAGCTAATGTTACCTTTACCCAGTTGATGTTCCATCCATCTCCCATAGAGTATATCCTCATAACTTGCTGCCCAGCAGATAAACTTACTCCACTCTTCGTTATCGTCTGCCAGTTCTGCCACCCTCCTGTGTTCGGCACCGTCAGAGTCCCAGTCTTATCTACTCCATTGAACTCTATCCTGAACGTCCTCCCACTGTTTATAGACGCTACCCTTACCTCTATGTTGTAACTGCCAGTTTGTGGCACATTCACAGTATACTCAAGCCATTCCCCATTCGCTATCCATCCTACATTGTACCCACCACCAGTATCACTCGTGGATTCGATGTCCACATCTGTGCTCCTATAAGCATTGCCAGAATTACCAGCTGTCGTATCATAATAAGCTACATTCTGCCCACCATTGTCAAAATTCTCTGCCTCAATCGTACCAGGAAGCTGTATCACTCCATTGTATGGCGTCTGTGAAACAGAACTTGAACTGCTACTGCTCGATGATGATGAACTGCTCGAACTCGATGATGAAGATGAGTTTACCGATGAAGAACTACTTGAAGAACTTGAACTAACACTGGATGATGAACTACTGCTGGAAGTAAATCCTGCAAGGTATGGCTTGATTAAATTATACTTGGCAGTATTTACAGTAACCCAATCATCTTTTAGTATTCCGCCTGTATCTCCAGAATTAGGATTCATACACCAGAAAGCCCAGTGAGATTTATTGCCTACATAGCTCAGAAGAGTCGTGAACCATTTATAAGCTGTTGATGAAGTATTTGCTGCACTTTCTTCTTTTATACCAAACTCACCCATATAAAGTGGGGCAATATTCTCTTTCTGAATATACCAGAAGAACTTATCCCAAATAGCTGGCATATTGTTCGGAAAATTTGGATCACTAAACCAGCTCTGATTGTAGACCTCGGGTCCATATTCATGGAAAGAATACATAAGCTGTGAGGCTGGAATATCACTTGAAGTAATAGGATAATCTCTTACTCCCATCAGGTTTCCACCCCACCAGTAAGTTGTACCTTTATACTCCTCGGTTCCTTCAATAATAATTATAATATTAGGATTTGCTGCAAGAATAGCTTTTGCACATTTTATTGCGGCCCTTCTCCAGTCAGTATTTGTGTATACTGGTTGATCATAACCCCAGGTTGCAGGAGGTTTCATCCCCTGTCCCATATTACCATGAGGTTCATTATTCAAATCAGCACCAATAACTGAAGGATTATTCTTGTACCTGTTTACAATAAATACCCAGTCATCAATCCATTTTTGTTCAGAAACACTCGGGGTATACCAGAGAGTCTCATTCATATAACCGTCATTTGCTCTTGAATGATTGTCGAGAACAACTTTAAGTCCTATCCTGTCACACTCCTGTATAATCTTGTCCATCACCTGTATGGAAGAAAGTCCAGCAAGGTCAACATTTAACCCAACCTGTTTGGTATAAGCATCCACACCGCTTGGATTAACCTGAATACCAGTAGGTGTCGCTGTCAACATGTAGTTACACCAGGGCAATCTTATATGGTTGAAACCAAGATCTTTAATTTGCTTCAACATGGATTTATAATCTCTCGACCACAATCCATGAGGCGCATAATTTCCCGTTTCAAAACCAAACCAGTTGACTCCTGTAAGTCTACCTACATTGTTTACCGTTACTCTCGGGGAAATCTCCTCCACCGCCATTTTATCGGACATTATATCTCTTTCTGGAGTTAATGAACACCCCGAAAGATATAATATCAGAACTAGACCCACAAACCCAGCAAAAATTCTTCTCATAAGTGACCTCCTTTTTTATCTTACATTTTTATTCTAATCATATAAAAAATAAAAGTAAATCGCCTCTTTACTGGAATTTTATCCTACCTTTCTGGGATTTTTTCCTACTTTTAGTAGGATATCGTTATACTTTAATTCTATAAAAACATTCACAACGATAAAAAAATACAAATACTTTTAGTAGAATATACTTACACTTAAAACTCAGAATAACATCTGACAGCCCAATTAGTTGGTTTAGAAAAGTTTAAATGGTGTCGCTTTAACGATGTCATTTATATTGATTAAATTTTGCAAAAATTCAAACTATGTGTCATAAACTTCTCTTATTTTTTTAAGTGGAGAATTTATATGATTAAGAAAGAAGTTTGTCTTTGTGAAAAGGAAACAGAAGAGGAAAAACTAAAACGTATTGCCAAGGTTATTGAAGAATACAGGGATAAAGAGGGAAGTTTAATTCAGATACTGCACTTAGTTCAGGGAATATACGGTTATTTACCTCTTCATATACTGGAGTTCATTGCACAAAAGCTTAATAAGCCTCTTTCTTAAGTTTATGGAGTGACTACATTTTACTCATTTTTCTCTACTAAACCGAGAGGTAAATATACAATTCGTGTATGTATGGGGACAGCCTGCTATGTAAGAGGTGGCAAGAAAATAGTGGAAAGATTAAAGGATATTCTTTCCATTGAGCCAGGCGAAACCACACCGGATGGTAAATTTACATTTGAAGTAATGCGATGTATAGGAGCATGCGGATTGGCACCAGCCATTACAATAAATGATAAGGTTTACAAACAGGTCAATCCAGATAAGCTCAAACAGATTCTAGCCAATCTGCAATAGGAGGATAGCATGCCAAAGAAGATTCATAGTTATGAAGAATTACTCAAGTTGAAGAACAGTGCAATTGAAGAATATGGAAAATACAAATATACCATTCAGCTTTGTGGTGGAGCAGGTTGTGTTTCTTCAGACAGCCTCTTGATTAAGGAAGCATTGGAAAAGGAATTAGAAGAAAATGGATTAAAGGGTTCTGTGCTTATCAACTTAACCGGATGTATAGGAACATGTGCCATAGGACCTGTTATGATTGTCCAGCCCGATGGAGTTTTCTACACAAAGCTTGAAGTTTCAGATATACCAAAAATTGTAAAGTCCCATTTTGCTTCGGGAGTAATGGTAATAGAAAAGACATATTACGACCGAAAAACCAAGAAATACATACCATACATAAAAGACATAGATTTCTTCAAGAAGCAATTAAAGATTGTCTTAAGAAATTGTGGGAAGATTGATTATTCCTCTATAATTCAGTATATAATGAATGATGGATATTTTGCTATAGCAAAAGTCCTGAAAGAAATGAAGCCAGAAGATGTCATAAAAACAATAAAGGACTCCGGTCTTCGTGGTAGAGGAGGAGGGGGGTTCCCTACAGGTATAAAGTGGGAGGCTGGCTTTAAGGCAAAAAGCGATCAGAAATATATAGTCTGTAATGCAGATGAAGGTGACCCGGGTGCTTTTATGGATAGAAGCGTAATAGAAGGAGATCCTCACACCATTATTGAAGGTATGCTAATAGGCGGTTATGCGATTGGTGCAACAAAGGGCTATGTATATATAAGGGCTGAATATCCACTTGCGGTGGAAAGACTACAGGAAGCTATTAAACAGGCAAGGGAATATGGTCTTTTAGGCAAAAATCTCTTGGGTAGCTCTTTTGATTTTGACATTGAAATAAGAATTGGAGCGGGTTCTTTTGTGTGTGGAGAGGAAACTGCACTTATTGCATCGATCGAGGGAAAGAGAGGAGAACCAAGGCAGAAACCTCCTTTCCCATTTGAAAGGGGAATTTTTGGCAAGCCAACTATTATCAATAATGTAGAAACTTTTGCAAATGTGCCACCGATTATTCTTAAGGGCGCTGATTGGTTTGCATCCATCGGAACCGAAAAAAGCAAGGGAACGAAGGTTTTTGCACTTGCTGGAAATATTCAGAATACCGGGCTTGTAGAAGTGCCAATAGGAACAACACTCGGAGAGATAATATTTGAGATCGGTGGTGGTTTGACAAAAAATAAAAAATTTAAGGCAGCACAGACTGGAGGTCCATCGGGTGGATGTATAACAAAAGAAAACCTTAACGTCCCGCTTGACTATGATAATCTGACACGTCTCGGGACAATAATGGGCTCAGGTGGTCTCATAGCTATGAGTGAAGATGCCTGTATGGTCGATGTAGCAAGATTCTTTATGGACTTTGTGCATGATGAGTCCTGTGGAAAATGTACACCATGCAGGGTTGGAACCAAAAGAATGCTTGAAATACTCGAAAGAATAACAAGAGGAGAAGGAAAAGAGGGGGACATAGAACTCCTCGAGGAACTTGGAGAGACGATAAAAATCACTGCAATCTGCGGACTTGGACAGACTGCTCCAAATCCGGTTTTAAGTACCATAAAAAATTTTAGAGAAGAGTATGAAGAACATATAAAAGATAAATATTGCAGAGCTGGGGTATGCAGTGATCTTTTCCTCTCCCCATGTCAAAATGCCTGTCCAGCTGGAATAAATGTACCGGGATACATTGCACTTATATCAGTTGGTAAACTCAGAGAAGCATACAATCTTATCAGGCAGGAAAATCCCTTCCCGGCAATATGTGGACGTGTATGTACCCATCCATGTGAAGCACAATGCCGAAGAGCACAAGTTGATGAACCAATATCTATAAGAGAATTAAAGAGATATATTGCTGATAATGTCTTGAGTTTAGAGGAACCTTACAAAGACATAGTTTTTCCAAAGAAAGGCAAAAGTGTAGGTATTATAGGTGCGGGACCATCAGGATTAACTTGTGGATATTACCTTGCAAGACTGGGATATGATGTCGATGTTTATGAGGCTGCTCCAGTAGCAGGAGGTGTTTTAGCCTTCGGTATTCCGGAATATCGCCTTCCAAAGAATGTACTTGCTCAGGAAATAAAGTCTATAGAACAGGTGGGAGTAAAAATCCATCTCAATACACCAATAAACACAGACAGAGAATTTGAAGAATTACGTAAAAAACACAATGCAATATATATTGCTACTGGCTCTCAATACTCAAGAAAAATAGGCATACCGGGTGAGGAACTTAAGGGGATCCACCATGGGCTTGATTTTCTAAAAGATGTAAATCTCGGAAAAAAAGTTAAATTAGGCAAAAAAGCAGTCGTTATTGGTGGTGGAAATACTGCCATTGACGTATCTCGTGTTTTAGTGAGGCTTGGGGTTTTTGATGTTACAATAGTTTATCGTAGAGAAATAGAGGATATGCCTGCTGATCCACAGGAAATTAAGGAAGCAAAGGAAGAAGGTGTAAAAATTGTCACTCTGACTGCACCTGTCAGATTCATAGGAAAGAAAGAGGTAAAACAGATTGAATGTATAAAGATGGAACTCAATGGTTTTGATTCAAATGGCAGGCCAAAACCAGTACCTTTAGAGGGTTCTGAATTCAACATAGAATGTGATTCTGCAATAATTGCAGTAAGTCAGTCTTCTGACCTACCCTTCATAAAGAAAGAAGAAGTTGAGATTACAAAATGGGGTACACTTGTAACCGAGAAAGGAACATTTATGACTAAAATTCCCGGCGTTTTTGCGGGTGGGGATGTGGTCAGAGGTCCAGATACTGTAATATCTGCAATAGCTGATGGTAAAAAGGCAGCAAAAGCAATAGATAAATATCTCGGAGGAAAGGGAATACTCAATGTAGGAGAACCTATAGAAATTCCAAAACCCACAGAAGAACAGGCAATTGTGGAACATGAGAGATTCCCGGTCAGATATCTCGACCCCGAAAAGAGAAAATCTAACTTTGAAAAAGTTTCTCTCGGTTTTCATAAACTAAACGCAATAGCAGAGTCAATGCGTTGTTTAAGATGTGATAGGAGGGAGTAATATGGAAATAAGTTTAACTATAAACAACAAAAAAATAAGTGTAGAAGAAGGAACTACAATTC
>JBMFQR010000040.1:0-15142 GCA_049968515.1 Brevinematia bacterium | reverse complement strand
CCCAGTTCTATCTGCTCTCCCAGATGCATAGGTGCAGCTGGCTTTGAAGCTTCAAACAATGTTATCTGCTCCATCGTAGGCGATGTGCTTCCATAGCCACCATAGGCTTCTTGTGGTGTCATCTTCTTCTGCTCTTCTTCTGTCATCTGGCGTTGTGTGAGTTGAGATTGGGCATTAAAAACTACCCCAGGTAGTTCATTCCTATAGCCTGTAACTTCTACAAAATATCTACTAAAATATTTTGCTACTTGAACAAAAATTTGTCAAGATGATGATTGCATTTTATACATTTTTTGGAAAAGAAAGGTTAAAAATAAATTGTCCATTTTTCCGACTTTGACAATTAAGAGGACATATTTTATTATTCTGTAATAAGTTAACTTTTTCACCCTGAGAAAATTGTCCCTACATTTCGTTTAACCTTGCTTCAAGCTCCCTTTCAATCAAAAAGGCTAATAAAAAACATTACAAAATAATTCTCTATCCTTTTTGGTTTTAATGAAAGATTAAAAACCCATTGAAATACAAGAAGTTAGTTTTGCACAATCCCCAATTTTTGCCCTAAATCTGTCAAAGTCGGAAAAAGTACGAAAAATTAATAAAATTTTGCCATTTAAATTTGACTTATTTTTTTTATCATTTAAAATAAATTATCTCTTTGAAAAGGAGGAAGTATGAAGAAAAGCGAACTGACAAAATTAAAGAAAGATGAACTTTTGAAACTCTGTTCAGAAAAAAGCATCGAGGTAAATAAAAACCTTAAGAAAGAAGAGCTCATAGAGCTTTTGCTCTCTCAAAAAGCAAAAAAAACCGTATCTAAAACAAAAGCTGTAGCTCAGAAGAAAACAAGAAGAGAAAAGGCCACCAATAAGTCCGATGACATAACAAAAGCAAAAAGGTCAAAGTACGAAAACTCTAAAGCCATACTCGTAAATGAAATAAAAGAAGAAAGCACACTTCCTGAAAGCTACAATGAGGACAGAATTGTTGTTCTGGTAAGGGATCCATATCTAGCTTATGCCTACTGGGACTTCTCAAAAAAAACAATCCAGAATTTCAACCTTGACAAAGAAGGCGGCAAGATAGTCATCCGAACATACGATCTGGAAAATAAATTTTTCGATGTGGAACTTTCTTCACAGATGAGAAACTGCTATTTCCAGCTACCATCACCCGGAAAAAAATACTATTCAGAAATAGGAGTTATTAGAAACAATAAATTTATTGCAATAGCAAGATCAAACGAAATATATGCCCCTTCAGATAAATCAGAGATTGATTTTTCAAAACTTACAAAGGAAGAATACAAAAAGGTAGAGGAGTTATTCAGACAATCCGGTGGATACATAATAAGGAAGCTTGTGGGTTCTGAGGTCGTACTCGAATGGAGAGGAATAGGTGCAGGAGAGTGGAGTGGTATATCTTCGGGTGGAGTCTTTTCATTTCAGGGAAAAGCTGGCTTTAATCTGAGTCTCAATACAGAGCTCATAATCTATGGTACAACTGCACCAAATGCAAGATTGACAATTGGTGGCGTACCAGTTGAATTATCACCTGATGGTAAATTTTCAATAAGATTTTATCTCAAAGATGGTGAGTTCAGGATCCCGGTTATAGCTGTTTCAAATGAAGGTGCTAAAAAGATAGAAATCATACCAATAGTATACAAAACAACAGAAAGAAGGGAGTTTTAGTTATATGAAAAGAATACTCGTTTTAAGTGATTCACACGGAAGAAAGTATCTTATAAGGGAAGCGATTGAGAAAAACAAAGATAATATTGATATGATTTTCCATCTGGGAGATTTTTCCCAGGATATGATGGATATTGCACCCAGTCAAAATATAGATACTTTTGTCATAAAAGGCAATATGGATCCTTTCATTCCAAAAAATGATGGCTTTGCCTATGAGGAAATGAAAATTGATGTGGAAGGTATAAAAATATGGGCAATCCACGGTCATCAGTATGAAGCACATTTTTCAAATGAAAAGCTTTATAAAAAGGCAACTGAAGAAAAGATAAACCTTGTCCTTTATGGACATACACATAAGAGTGAGTTTCTAAAAAAAGGAGAGGTATATATTTTTAACCCGGGTGCACTGAAAGAGAGGAGCTATGGAATAATAAAAATAGATAAAAACGAAGTAGAAGCCGAAATATTAAGTCTCTCATAAGGAACAAGATGATTAATATCTTATTTGAAGGGATAAAAGGTGAGTTTTTTGAGGATTTAGATAAACTTTCAACCTTTCTCGAAAGTATTCTTAATGACTTCGGTAAAAGTGGTTATGTAGTAAGCCTTGTGCTTTCGGATAATAACTACATTAAGAAACTAAACAGAGCTTTCAGAGGGATTACAAAACCAACAGATGTGCTTTCATTTCCTGCAACAGAAGGAGAGGAAGGCCTTTTAGAAGAAATTGAAGGAGAAGAAAAAGAACTGGGGGATATAGTAATCTCTGTAGAAAAAGCAAAAGAGCAGGCAAGAGAATATGGTGTTTCAGAAAGTGAGGAACTTGCAAGGCTTGCCATACATGGAGTACTTCATCTTCTCGGATTTGACCATGAAAAGTCAGAGGAGGAAGAAAAAAAGATGTTTGAAATTCAGGATAAATACCTTGAGAGTTTCTTGAAAATCTTAGATGGAGAGATAAAATGCAATACTCAAGCATAGTGAGATACATATTTTACTTCTCGGTGGTATTCTTAATTTTCTCTCTTATTCTTTATTCATTGCCAGTATTAGTGGTGATTGGTGTAATCTTTTTCCTTGTAATGGGATTTCTCTGGTTGCTTAATTCTGTTTTTAATAAAATAAACAAAAAAATCGAAGAATCAAAATATGATGAGGATGGTTTAAGAAAAACAAAGGCTTCAGTAGTGGATATAAAACCTTCTGATAAAGAGGAAAAATAGCTATGCCAGATTCAGATATCCCCATTCAGCAAATAATCTCACAGGTAAAACATCTTGAAATAAAGGCGCGCAAGCTAATAGAAGACACGCTATTGAGCGAATATCATAGTGTCTTTAAGGGCAAGGGAATAGAATTTCACGAGACAAGAAATTATCTTCCGGGTGATGACATAAGGGACATAGACTGGAATGTAACAGCAAGGATGAATGAACCTTTCGTAAAAACATACATTGAGGAAAGACAACTTACAATAATTTTCGCCCTCGACATAAGTAATTCCAATAGCTTTGGTGTTTTAAAATCCAAAAGGCAAAAAATGGCTGAGATAGTTGCATTTCTTGGCTTTACAGCCCTTTTCAACAATGACAGGGTAGGGCTGGTGCTATTTTCAAATGATATAGAAAGATATATACCACCTAAAAAAAAATATTCTCACTTATTAAGGATAATAAGGGATAGCTGGTATTACAATGGAAAAAATAAAACAACCTCTCTTTCAAAATCGTTTAAAAGCATATTTGAGCTTTTCAAGAAAAAGGCTGTAATATTCATCTTAAGTGACTTTTTAGACAAGGGCTATGAAAAGAACCTGCTTTCCCTTGCAAAAAAACATGATGTAATAGCAATTGTTGTAAATGATTTCTTTGAAAAGGAGCTATCTCTAAATTTAAACAATATTCCTTTTGCAAACTACCTGAAAATAATGCTTGAACTCAAAGATAGTGAAACTGAAAGGACTGATATTATAAAGCTTGATAAGACATACACAACAAGAATTAAAGCTTTTCAGGATTATTACAGAAGCATTTTTAAAAAATGTGGTCTCGATTATGCAGAGGTTGACACCTCTGATAATCTTTTGCCTGTTGAGCTAATATTGAAAAAAAGAGTTTACAAAAGATAAGGAGAGAAAAATGAAGAAGATTGACTGGGTAGTTGTTATCATTTTTATCATAGCATCTTTTTCAGTTGGCTTTTTTACGGGACAGGCACTTACACCATTTAACAGGGCTTTAAGGAAGGCACAGGAACTGACAAGAAGAGGAATACCAGAAAAAGAAAAGGCTGTAGAGATTTTGACAAAGCAGAAAGAGCTAATTCAAATGTCATTCAAGTATGCACAGCTCGAAAAGGAAAGACAGATTATTGCCCTTTCTCTCGCAAATGTCCTTATAAAATATGAAATGTGGAATGAGGCATTGAAATACCTCGATATAGCAAGAGAGATACTTCCCGGAGACTATGCAGTACTTTATAACTATGCAATTGTGTATTATAATCTCAAAAAGGTGGAAAGAGATCCGGGAAAAAGCAAAGAATATGAAACAAAGGCTTTTGAATATCTAAAACTTGCTCTCGATAGGTCGCCCAATAGCATTGAAGGCAACTATCTTTATGGAGCACTTCTTTATGAGCAGGGTAATATAGAGGGAGCACTCGAAAAGTTTATGAATGTCTTAAAGCAAAATCCTAATGAGCCAAGAAGCCTCTTTGCAATAGCAAGAATTTATTATGACCGAAAAGAATACGAGAAATCAAAAAAGATTTATCTAAAGCTTCAGACAATATTGCCAAAAAATTCCACTGAAATGCAAAGAGTCATAGAAAATCTTGAGATTTTAAGTAGGATGGAGACAAAATAAAAATATGGAAGAATTGATTTATAAGCTTGCCCTCTCTTATAATCCATATATAGGCCCAAAAAGGTATAATCAAATAGTAACAACCATTGGCTTGAAAGATTTTTTTTCACTCCCGACGGAAAAGAAGATGAGCTTTTTAAAAATAAAAATCGAAAAAGCAAAATCTGTCTTCAAAAATATGCTTTTTGAGGGAGAAAAGATTTATAGGATATGTGAGAATGAAAACATAAAGATAATTGAAATAGAAAGTCCCTTATATCCCCCACAACTAAAAAAGATTGAAGATGCTCCCTTTTTGCTTTATTTTCTTGGAAATTTCAACTACTCAATGAAGCTCCTTGCCATAGTAGGCACAAGAGAAGCCACAGAAGAGGCAAAAAGGATAAACGAGTATTTTACAGCAGAGCTTGTGAGTTATGGAATAGGTATAGTCAGTGGACTGGCAAGAGGTCACGATAGCATCTCCCAGAGAGTAGCACTTGAAAATGATGGGTATACAGTCGCTGTTGTAGGAGGAGGTGTGGATGTCATTTATCCCATTGAGAACACAGCTTTGTATAACCAGATTAAGCAGAAAGGCTGTATCGTTTCCGAATATCCGCCGGGCAGCTATCCTCTAAAACAGAATTTTCCCCTGAGAAACAGAATCATTAGCGGGCTTTCGTGCGGTGTTTTTGTTGTTCAGGCACCTGAAAAATCTGGGGCGTTAATAACTGCAAAATATGCAGAGGCCCAGGGAAGAGAGATATACACAATACCGGGTAATGTGCTTGACCCATCCTACTCGGGAACAAATAAGCTTATCCAGAAAGGGGCTAGGGTTGTTGTTACTCCAGAAGAAATTGCTATCGATATATTGGGAAAGAACTCAAGAAAAAAAGAGAAAGTAAACATAGAAGAAAAGGCTTCTCTATCCTTAGAAGAAAAAGAGGTTTTAGGCTTTATTCAAAAAGTAATTCATTTCGATGAGATTGCTGCTAAAGCAAAGATACAACCTGCAAGATTAATACATATTCTGACAATGCTTGAAATCAAGGGTTATATCTCAGAATACCCGGGAAATTTTTATAGCCTTAAATAAAAACCATCCCTTTAAGGATAACTAAAAAAAAGACTGCTTCAAACCTATCCATAACTTTTTTTTTATTCATTTTTAAGCTATAATATTTTAAGATTTAAAAGAGGAAAAAAATTAATGAATATAGAAAATTTATTAATCTTTTTAACTTCTATAATACTTATTGCCTTTTCTATAGATTCTATTGTTAAAAGTCAGAAGATTGTCAACATTATATCGAGCCTGATATTCCTTGTTCTGGCTACCATACTTGGTTCAAACCTTATCATCAGATTCTTTGTAGAAAACGGCTATCCATACTTTCAATTTTTTATAAAGCTTAGGGACTTTCTTTTATACTCTTTTGGACTTCTTATGCTTGTGTTTTCAATCTACTTTCCATCTGAAAAAGAAGGCAAAAAAAACTATATTATCCTAAGTGGTGTAATCTTAGCCTCCGCAGTTATAGCTTTTGTTTCATTTACCGGAAAAGCAATATCAAAAGCTTCCATTTCCTACAAAATTGATATTATATCACCAGTTCAAAAAGTACCCTATCCATTTCTTCCCCAGATGAAAATGCATTATTACATTTCGTTAAATTACAATATACTTCATTTTTTGCTATTAGCATTTTCAATTACTACAGGTTTGCTCTCCATACTTCTCATCATTCTAAAATATAAAAAAGTTCACCTCATATATCAGAAAAAGCAGATTAGATACTTTATCTCGGGTGTTCTGGCTTTTATTACAATATTTATCCCGGTTGCCATTTTTAAAAGTCTTATTCCATCATTTTTATACAACCTTGCTCTCATTACAGGTATCATTATCAGCTCAATCTCACTTATATATTCCATAACAAGTTACAGATTTGCAAATTTAAGAAAAAAGATAATTAATTTAATAAAAGAAAATTTATTAAATGCTTTGATTGTTTTACCTTTCGTAATATTTTTTCTTGCCTCAAGAGGATGGTTTTCAAATATTCCTGCCATAACCTACTTTTTTATAATAACAATTCTTTTAATCTTCTTTCTGTGGTTTAATAAAATTACGATTGAATTCTTGAGAAAGTATTTTGGAATAAACCTAAAGCCAGATCTAACTGAAATACTATTTGATAGACTCGGACATTCAAGAAACATAGAAGAACTTGCAAAAAATACCGTCAACACTTTAGTTGAACTTATTAACATAAAAAGTGCAAGCTTTCTTTCATTTAATCTCGAAAAAGATATTTTTGAAACAATATATTCTTTTACGGGAAGAAAAGATAAAATCTCTGCACTAAACCCGATATTTCGCTATGTAACAAAAGAAACGGAATTTTTCGATAAAGAAGTCATCAATATTGACCCAAAGTATAACAATATAAAAGAAATATCAAATAGATATTTTGACACCTATGAAACAGCACTTATGCTCCCTCTATTTTTCGATAATACCCTAATTGCCATAATAAACATTGAATATAAAATAGACAATAACTCATTTACGAAAGACGAAATCGAAATTCTCTTAAAACTAAAAAAGGTATGTACACTTATTCTTCACAATATTATTCTTTTTGAAAAGGAAGAAAACGCCAAAATAACAAAAAGGGATTTAGTTCTTGCATCGAACATTCAGGAAGCTATATTTCAGAGTGATATTCCTTCATTCAAAGGGATGGATATATATGCATTTCAAAAACCAGCCAAAGAAGTAAGTGGAGACTACTTTTTCATACAGAAAATCAGTGAGAATAAAGCCGGTTTTATCATTGCTGATGTCTCCGGAAAAGGTTTCTCGGCCGCTCTTGTTTCAATGATGATTCACACGGTAGTACAGAGTCAGGAATTCTCAAATATTTCTACTGGTGGTATAGTCTTAAAAATAAATGAGGTAATGACTTCAAATCAAACAACCGGCAAGGTAAGTAAAACACTGAGTTTTGCCACAGTTCTCTGCGGTGAGATTGACAAGGAAAATGGCATTCTCGATTACACAAGTGCCGGCCACCATCCAGCTTTAATGTTTGATATAAATAAGAATGTTTTCAATCTGATAAAATCAACCTCAAGGCCAGCTGGAATATTTAAGGATGAACTATTCCCATCAAGGAAAATCTACTTTGATAGAGATCAGATTTTTGTGTTCTACACTGATGGCGTTACCGAAGCAACAAATAACAAAGAAGAAGAATTTGGCCTTGAAAGACTGAAAGAGGTTGTCATTAGAAATAAGTCTTTGACAGCAAAACAAATAACCGAGAAAATAATAGAAGCTGTCGAGAATTTCGTAGGAGAAGAGGAGCAATTTGACGATATAACTCTTATGGTTATAAAGTTATGAAAACCATTATCCGAAAATTGCTATATCTCATATCAGGAGGAAAAAATGAAAAAAGTGTTATTAATTTTGTTTATGATATATACACTTTGCGGAATTGTTTACTCACAGGAAGAGGAAGAAGCAAAATCACCCCCTTCTTATGAACCACCAAAACCCATCTTACCCTATTCCCAGCTTATAGGCTTCAAAGTTGGTGGAGCATATTATGTTTTCAATGCCCTAAGTGAAGCCACAATGAATATATTTTTTGAAAATGTAATAAATAGATTCTTAGGGATGGAAATAGAAATGGGAATGTATAACATTCCAGTCACAAACTACACAATATCAGGAATGACTATTTCTGGAAATGGGCTTAGAAAATATATTGAGCTTTCTGGAGGATTTAAATTCTATGTGCCAGGGGTTACACTATATTTAGGAGCTTCATACAATGACTTCATATCAGGATATATAATTTCATCAAACACTTACATTCCAATGTCAGATCAGGAGAGAGACTTTTTTGCAGCACAAACAGGTGTCGAAATAAATGCCCAGATATCATCCGATCTTTTCTCAAAGGTTGGAGTGAGGTTTATATATGGATTTATTCCAGACTCATTTAACTATACCGCTGCTGTCAGATTCTTTATATCATTTGCCTATGGATTGTAATGGAAAGGTTTTATAGATGGGAATACCCGTTTACTCAGAGATATCAAATTTTTCAACAGGTAATCTTTCTAAAAAGCGAGCCTTTTCCATATCCATAGTATTTTTAACCGACAATCTTTCTGCCTCTATTGAACCCTTAAATTCTATCTATAAATTCATTTCAAACACAAAGTTCAGTTATGAATTAATAATCATCAATCTGGATAAAATCAGCTACAATTACGATGTAATATTTTCTACCTTTCCATTTGTGAGAATTTTATTTCCACAGGAAAAAGCCAATTATGGAAGCCTTTTTAAAATTGGGATAAGTGAATCTCTTTCCAGAAATATTCTTTTTTTGAATCAGGATTTCAGAATACTTAATTTTAATCTGGATATTTTGAATATCTATTTTTCTGAAACCTCATTCGGAATAATCATTCCTTTAATACTCAATGAGAAAGAAGAGATAATTCCGGGCGTTGTAAAAATGGATGTTAAAAAAGGCTTTCTTACAACATTTTCAATGGATATAAAGGGAACTGCCATCTCCTCTCTTTATCCGAAGTATCCATGTTTTATAATAAATAAAAATGCATTTCTTTCAAATCCGGACTTCTATGATTATACCGATGAAAAATACTTTCTGCTCGAATTAGGATATAAAGTATGGAAGGCTGGTTTTATAATAACACAGGCAAGAAACTTTAAAGTATTATATTCGGGAATGGAATATCCCGACCTGAATATCAGCGATGAACTTGAATATTTAGTATTCAATCTCAGAAATATTACGTTAAAAACATTCAAAAGAGGAAGAAAAATACTTCTGCTTAAATTTATTCTCAAGAGATTGATTCTTCTTGATTTTAAATATATTTCTAGACTGATGACGACAATAAAAGAAACAAAGAAAATCAAAGATGAATCTCCTGTTGAGGATTCCGCAATTCTGACGATAATAAATAATGATATTCCTTAAAAAGGAGATGGTATGATAAAAGAAATTGATGCAATTATTCAGGCAAGAATTGATTCAACGAGATTGCCAGCAAAGGCTGTGTTACCACTGGCCGGCAGGCCCTTAATTGCACACATTGTAGAAAGACTTTCATTATCAAAATACTTAAGAAACATAATCATCGCTACAACTGAAGACTCAATAGATACAATCAAAAAGGCATTATCTAACTATGACTATATAAAATTCTTTGTGGGTAGCAAGAATAATGTTTTAGAAAGATATTTCAAGGCATCGGAAGAATTCAACTCAAGAATCATCGTGAGAGCAACCGGGGATAATCCTCTCGTGTGTCCAGAATTTATGGACAGAGCAATAGAAATACATTTGAATGCCGATGCTGACCTGACCCACTATCTTGGTATTCCACTCGGCACTGGAGTGGAAGTAATCAAAAAAGAGGCTTTAAAAATATCTTACAAAAGCACGAAAGACCCTTACAATCTTGAACATGTAACCCCCTTCATCTACAAGAATAGAGATTCTTTTAAGGTACTTGAGCCTTTATCTTCCGGTTTTTACTACGCACCAGACATTAGGGTCACTGTTGATACGCCGGAAGACTATGAAAGAGTATCGGAGATCTTTAACTACTATAAAGACAAAACATATATTTCAATGGATGACATAATTAAATTCCACCAGAAAAAAAACATCTTCCCAACGAAAATTTTAACTCCTGCATTATCTCAACTCTAGCAGGTTCTATTTAGCACTTTATTTTATTTTTTTAATCATTCGGTGTATAATTTATAATGGTCATTTTTGAGGCTGTCCGCAGGGCAGCCTCAAAAATTTTAAAACACTGGAGATAAAAATGAAAGAATTACTCAGTGGCAATGAGGCAATTGCAAGAGGAGCTTATGAAGCAAACGTTTGGATTGCAACGGGTTATCCCGGCACTCCGAGTTCAGAGGTTATAGTGGAACTTTCAACAAAATATGGTGAAATTGATTCCGAATGGAGTATAAACGAAAAGGTTGCACTGGAAGTGGCAATTGGTTCATCTTTAGCTGGGTTAAGGTCAATTGTGACAATGAAGCACGTGGGTCTGAATGTAGCTGCCGATCCATTAATGACACTCTCTTACACCGGTGTTAATGCTGGACTTTTAATATACGTTGCAGATGACCCTGGAATGCACTCTTCCCAGAACGAGCAGGACACAAGAAACTATGCCAGATTTGCAAAGGTTCCTCTTCTTGAACCCTCAGACAGTGCGGAAGCAAAAGAATTTACAAAGATAGGTCTTGACATTTCCGAAAAATTTGATACCCCTGTCATCTTAAGAGGTGTTACAAGGGTTGCCCACTCAAGAACAAAGGTTGAAATTTCAGAGCCCATTCGCAGAAAACCAGAATACACCTATGAAAAGGATAAGTCAAAATATGTGATGATGCCACTTTACGCTATTCCAAGACATCAGCTTGTTTTGGAAAGATATGAAAAACTAAAAGAATTTTCTGAAAGCTTCTCTTATAATTCCATTGAATACAAAAGCGATGAAATAGGAATAATAACACACGGATTTATCTACAATTATGTAAAAGAAATATTTAAAGATGCAAGTATATTCAAGGTAGCAATGTATCCATTACCACTCAAGAAAATTTCAAACTTTGCCTCAAGAGTTAAAAAGCTATATGTGATAGAAGAGCTTGATCCCATAATAGAAGAAGAACTAAAGATAAATAGTATTTCCTGCATCGGCAAGGAAATAATTCCAACAAGTGGAGAGCTGAGTATTGATATAATTAAAAAATGCTTCAAGATGGAATCCAGTTCTGAAGAAACCATACCAGATCTACCCAAAAGGCCACCTGTTTTATGTCAGGGATGTGGACACATACCAGTCTTTGAGATATTGAGCCAGCTTAAGGTCAATGTAATGGGAGATATAGGATGTTATACACTCGGAGCAATGCCACCTTATGACGCAATGGATACAACAATCTGTATGGGTGCGAGTGTCGGAATGGAAATTGGCTTCAAGAAAGCAGAAAAACTCACTGGCAAAAAACTTTCGACAGTTGCTGTCATAGGAGACTCAACCTTTTTTCATTCTGGAATGACACATCTGTTGAATGCAGTCTACAACAAAGCACCAATTACTTTGATCATTCTTGACAACCGGATCACTGCAATGACTGGACACCAACCAAATCCTGCCACCGGTTTGACCAGCAAGTTTTCAAAAACCGAGGAAATAAACCTTGAAAAACTCATAGAGGGTTTTGGTGTTAAAAGGATAAGGCGTGTGAATGCATACAAAAAGGATGAGCTAAGAAAAGTCATAGAGGAAGAGATAAACTCTGAAGAGGTTTCTGTAATTCTCGTTGATGAGGTTTGTGTTATAGGGGAAGCAGCAATAAGAAAGTTAAAAAACAAATAAGCTTTTTGAAATTCTAATAGTTATAAATCAAATAAGGACTTATATATGAGGGAGACAAAAAGTATCATTGTATGTGGTGTAGGAGGACAGGGAAGTGTACTTGCTTCAGACATTATTGCAAATGCCCTGTTTTATTCAGATTTAGATGTTAAAAAATGCGAAATACATGGTATGAGTCAGAGACAGGGAAGTGTCGTTGGCTTTGTAAAGTATGGTGATAAAGTTTATTCTCCGGTGGTTGGTAAAAATGAAGCTGATTTTTTAGTTTCATTTGAAAAGCTTGAATCCCTAAGATACATTTCTTTGCTTAAAAATAGTTCAATAGCAATTGTAAGCAATGCTAAAATCCAGCCCATCTCGGTAATATATGGTCTGGAAAAATATCCAGAAAACATCGAAGAGTATTTAAAGAAAAAAACATCAAAACTCATTTTTATCGATCCCGATGAAGAAATAAAAACCTTTGGCAACCCTAAGGCAATAAATGTTTATATGCTTGGAATACTTTCAAATTTTTTAACTGAAGTCAAATATGAAAACTGGATAATGGCAATAGAAAATACAGTAAAGAAAAACTTTGTAGATATAAACATAAAGGCTTTTAATTCTGGCAGAGAAAAAGATTTATAATTTTTATAGGAGAGCTTATATGAAAGAATATCCTTTAAAATACGGCTGTAATCCACATCAAAAGCCAGCAAGACTCTTTATGAATAATGGAGAGCTTCCATTTGAAGTCTTAAATGGCAATCCGGGATATATAAATTTCCTTGATGCCTTTAACTCTTGGCAGCTTGTTAAAGAGCTAAAAGAGGTTTTTAATCTCCCAGCGGCGGCTTCATTCAAGCATGTTAGTCCAGCCGGTGCCGCATTATCTATTCCTATGTCAGATGAACTTAAGAAAGCCTGTTTTGTTGAAGATTTAGAGCTTTCGCCTGTTGCAATTGCCTATGCAAGGGCAAGGGGTGCGGACAGAATGTCGTCCTTTGGCGACTGGATAGCTATATCAGATGAGGTGGATGAGTCTTTGGCTCTTCTTATAAAGCGAGAGGTTTCCGATGGAATAATAGCCCCTTCATTTACGAAAGAGGCACTTGAGATTTTAAAAACCAAGCAAAATGGTAGATATAACATTGTAAAGATAGACGTCGTCTACGAACCTGAAGAGATGGAGAAAAGAGAAGTTTATGGCATAACATTTGAACAGAAAAGAAATGATACAAAAATTTCTTTTGAAATGCTTAACAATATAGTGACTGAAAATAAAAACCTTACAACGGAAGCAAAGAGGGATTTAATCATTTCGCTCATCACTCTGAAATACACCCAGTCAAACTCTGTCTGCTTTGCCTATGATGGGCAGGTGATAGGAGTTGGTGCTGGACAGCAGTCAAGAATTCACTGCACAAGGCTTGCAGCATCCAAGGCTGATATATGGTTCTTAAGACAGCATCCTGAAGTCTTAAACCTTGAGTTTAAGGATGGTGTGGGCAGGCCAGAAAAGTCAAATGCAATAGATCAGCTTTTAAGAGAAGACATAACAGAAGCTGAAATGAAGGACTGGGAAAATGTCTTTAAAAAGATTCCAGAAAGGCTTACAAAGGAGAAAAAAGAGGAGTGGCTATCAAACTTTAAAAATGTCTCCCTCGGTTCTGATGCCTTTTTCCCCTTCAGGGATAATATAGACAGAGCATACAAAAGTGGTGTAAAATATGTTGCCCAGCCGGGTGGTTCTGTGAGAGACGATATAGTTATACAGGCATGTAATGAGTATGGTATGGTAATGTGCTTCACTGGAGTAAGGCTTTTTCATCATTAATGTTAAGGAACTTAATAGGGAGTTGCCTTGGGCAACTCCCTATATAATTTTAATTTTAATCGAGAGGTTATATGAAGATTACGCTTGATGCAAGAATGTATAATTTTTCTGGCATTGGAAGGTATATAAAATTTTTGCTCTCATTTTTACCGGAATTTTTTGATCTTGAACTACTTGCCTATTATGGGGAGATAAAAGGACATAAAGTAATACCGATGAAAAGCCGGATTTATTCTCCCCTTGAGCAGCTTGAGTTAAAGGAGAAGGTTAATAAAACTGACATCTTTTGGACTCCACATTTTAATGTGCCCATTTTTAGCATTCCTGCAAAGTACAGGATAGCAACAATTCATGACGTCTGCCATCTTACTGAGTATAGCGACCTTTCTATTCTTAAGAAAGAGTATGCAAGGTTTCTTTACAAAATGGCTATATCAAAATCTGATATTGTGTTTACTGTTTCAAACTTTACAAGAAAAGAGTTGATAGACAAGCTAAAACTTAATAAAAAAAATGAAAGTAAAATAAAAGTGGTCTATGAAGCTTTTGAAATGAATCTTTCGCAGGAAGGGGTTAAAAATTTGCCCACAGATTATATCCTTTACGTGGGAAATATAAAGAGGCATAAGAATATCAAAGGATTACTGGAGGCTTTTAGTATTGTCTTTAAAGATTATCCGGGGATTTATTTAATGCTTGTTGGTAAAAAGGACAATTTTATCTCAGGGAATTTGAATATTGAGAAAGTTCTTGAAGAAAAGGGTATTTCTTCAAATGTCTTATTTACTGGCATTGTTACGGACGAAGAGCTTATCTCCATCTACAGAAATGCAAAATTTCTTGTGCTGCCTTCATTTTATGAAGGTTTTGGACTTCCACCGCTTGAGGCAATGGCAAATAATTGTCCTGTTATTTTATCAGAGATTGAAGTATTTAGAGAAATTTACAATGATAGTGCAATATATTGTGATCCACATAATCCAATGGATATTGCTAAAAAGATAATTTTCTGTCTTGAAAACAAAGAAATTGTGGAAAATCTTAAACTTAAAGGGAAAGAAAAGATAGAGAAGTTTTCAAAAGACAGAATTAAAGAAAATTATATCAAATATCTAAAATCCCTCTCGGAAGCTGCATCGTGATGCAATGAATTGAGCCATGTTGTTTAATGAGCGGGATTGAATTTATGGGTATAATCTTCCTTGCCGAAAAAAGGCTTTTCATTATTTCAATTGCTGAGCCATCCTTCTTTTTGTCATTATAAACAGGAAGTAAAACAGCTTCATTTATAATCAAAAAATTGGCATATG
>JBMFQR010000039.1:0-15635 GCA_049968515.1 Brevinematia bacterium | reverse complement strand
TTTTTATTATATTTATTTAATGCCACAGATGTAGAGCCGGAGAAGGTTGGGCTTATTTTAAAGAGTGTAGAAAAGGAAGGAGAGGAGGTAGCTATGTCAACAGCAGAAGTATTGATAAAGAAAGGTATTGAGCAAGGTTTAAGCAAGGGAGAATATAAAAAAGCCATTGAGACAGCAAAAAGGATGCTTGAGAGGGGATTTGAGATAAGACTCATCTCTGATGTTACTGGTTTAAGTATTGAAGAGGTAGAGAAGATAAAAAACAGTTAAAAGTTGAAAGTTTGTAAAGTTCATAAAGTTAGGAAGAAAAGATAATCAGTGGATTAAAGACAAAGCTTTTTGTTTAACTACGGCTTACTGCTAAAAACTGATATTCTTACGGATTTACATAGATGGTTGAATCGGGAGGAATCTGTGAATCATTGGATTTAAGAGGGTAAAATAAACAAAATCGTTAGGTTTTCGGTACAATGCTAAAACTTATTGATATCTTGATGTTTCCCACCACCTTTTCTGTGTTAAAATGAAAAAAAAGTGTTTTGCTTTTTTTAGTTGAGCATTATATAATATTTCTTCAAAAACCCTCGAAGGGGCAATTATGAGTATTGATCTTTTGCTTTTAATTCTTAATGAGATTGGGGTAGTGGCATTTGCAATTTCTGGAGCGATAAAGGGGATAAAACATTCTCTTGACCTTTTGGGTATCATTGTTCTTGGTGTTCTCACTGCAATTGGCGGAGGAGTAATAAGGGATGTTTTGTTGAATACAATGCCTTTAATTTTAAGAAATGAGCTAGATCTCATTTTTGCTATTATAGCTTCACTGGTGGCATACTTTTTCGCAAGAAGGCTTGAAAAGGTTTCTTTTCTTATACAGATTTTTGATGCACTTGGACTTGCAGTGTTTACAATAATAGGAGCAGAAAAGGGGATGGAGCATAACCTTGGTTTGCTTGGTGTGATTATTATGGGTACTTCTACGGGGGTTGGTGGGGGAATGCTAAGAGATATTCTTGTTGGTGAAATTCCATTTGTCTTAAAAGAGGAGATATATGCTTCGTTTGCCATTTTGGGCTCATTTTTTTACTGTGTCTTATTTAAGTATTTTGCGTTAAGAAAAGAGATAGTAATTTATGTGATAATCCTGTTAATATTTATAGGAAGGTTAATAGCTATAAAATATAGATTAAAGTTGCCTAAGGTTAAAGAGTCATAGGAGTTTTTATGGATGAAGTGATAAGGGTTGTCAGTTTAACAAAGAGATATGGTGAGCTTGTTGCTTTAAAGGATGTAAGCTTTTCAGTTTATAATAAGGAGATTTATGGTCTGCTTGGTCCGAATGGGGCTGGAAAGACAACTCTTATGAAGATAATCTATGGAAAATCGAAGTATTCTATATCCTGTAAGGAGCTTTCTGTGTTTGGACTTAATCCATTAAAGCAAGATCTGAAAATCAGGTGCCTGACTGGAATTGTTCCACAGGAGGATAATCTGGATTATGAGCTTTCTGTATTTCAGAATCTCTACATATATTCAAAGTATTTCGGGCTGTCAAAAAAAGAAGCGGTCTTGAGGATTGAAGAATTACTTGATTTTATGGAGCTTGCCGAAAAGCGAAATGTAAAGATAAGAGAGCTTTCGGGAGGAATGAAACGAAGACTGACAATAGCGAGAGCATTATTGAATAAGCCATCCCTCTTAATATTTGATGAGCCTACAACGGGCCTTGATCCGCAGGTGAGACATAACATATGGGATAAAATTAGAAAGCTGAAGCAAAGTGGGGTTACAGTGCTTTTAACCACACATTATATGGAAG
This sequence comes from Brevinematia bacterium, assembly GCA_049968515.1. Classification (GTDB taxonomy): domain Bacteria; phylum Spirochaetota; class Brevinematia; order Brevinematales; family JAOACQ01; genus JAOACQ01. The sequence goes on along the minus strand of JBMFQR010000039.1, from coordinate 13,816 downwards.
AGGCTTTTCAACTCTGTGATAGAATATCAATCTTAAATCTTGGAGAAAAAATCCTTGAAGGTGAACCCAAGGAGTTGCTTCAGAGAAATATAGAGAGCTATGTGCTTGAAGTTCCTTCAGCTCTTCTGAGTTCAGATTTAAAATTTAATTTCAGAAAAGAGACTGCTGGTGAGATAACGAGATTTTATTCCAATGAGGTTGAAGGATTGAGGAATTTTGCAACTTCTTTTGGAATAAATAATATCATTTTGAGACAGACAAATCTTGAAGATCTTTTTTTAAAATATACGGGGAGAAGTCTTTATGAATAATGATTGCGGGAAGCTTAAACCTCTATCTCATAGGCTTTATAGTGTCTGGTACAGATTTATGAGAGTCTACACAAAAAATCTTTTCAGCAATGGATTTGAGCCTTTTTTTGAGCCTTTGATATTTCTTGGTGGTATAGGGCTCGGTCTTGGAGGGTTCATAAAGGAGATTGATGGACTGCCATATATTCAGTTTTTAGGAAGTGCGCTTCTTGTCTCCACAGCCATGATGACCTCTGCCTTTGAGTGTTCTTATGGAACATTTATAAGACTTGAGTTCGACAAAGCCTACGATGGAATCATCTCTGCCCCCATTTCTGTGAATGATCTTCTGCTGGGTGAGATGCTCTGGGCAGGGACAAAGGGTTTTTTCTTTTCCTTTGCTGTGCTTTCGATACTTTTTATTCTTGGCGTTTTCAGGACACCGACTGTTTTTTTTGTCCCGATCATTGGATTTCTCACTGGCTTTATGTTTGCAGGAATAAGTCTTTTTGTCACTTCATTTGTCAAAAGTATAGATCATTTTAGCTTTTATATGACCGGTTTTCTTTCTCCTATGTTTTTCTTTTCGGGAACGGTATTTCCGTTAAGTCAGCTTCCAGCTTTTGTAAGGCCTGTTGCAGAATTATTGCCATTAACACACTCTGTAAGGCTTTCGAGGGCTATACTTTTTGGCAGATGGGAATACTTTACTTTTGATTTAAGTTACGTTATAATTGTATCAGTGGTTTTCACTGTCTGTGGAATTTTGGGAATTAAAAAGAGATTGATAGACTGATGATATGAAAAGATTATTTTTTATTTTTTTCCTTTCTATTTCTGGTCTATTGTATCCATTTGGAAAAAATAAGGTTATTTACACTTCTTATAAGTGGAAGATAATAGAGACAGAACATTTCAGACTCTACGTTCCTTCAGAAATTCTCTTTCTTTCCAATAGGCTGGTTTTAATGGCAGAGGGTATTTATGATAAACACTCAAAGACTTATGACTATAAGCCAGCTAAAAAGATAAAGGTTTTGATATTTCCGGACAATATCGACTTTATGCAGAATAATGTTCTGGACTGGACATCATCGCAGATAAAGGGTTTTACGGAGTTTTTAAAGGGCAGGGTGGTGATATATTACTCTCCGGACCAGAATGAGTTCTGGCATATCTTTGCACATGAGTTGAATCATGCATTTCAGGGCTATCTCTGGGGCAGGGGAGAGGCAAATGTCTATTCGATAAGAGACATTGATGTTCCACTCTGGTTTGTGGAAGGTGCATCTGAATTTAACTCTATCGGGCTTGATGAAGAGTGCGAAAATTACATTTCAGAAGCACTTTACAATTCCTATCTCCCCTCGCTTATGGAACTTTCAGACCTTTACAACTTGAAGAGAAACAGCTATGCTTTTATCTATAAAGAAGGTCAGATTTTTTATTATTTTCTTTCTAACCAGTATGGTGAAGAAACTGTAAGAAAAATAACAAAGGATATTGTTGAAACAAGAAATTTTAATCTTTCATTAAAAAGAGTGCTTAACAGAGAGTTGAATGAACTGAATGAGGAGTTCTTTGCATTTTTGAAGAAGAGATATTATGGTAGATATAACGAGCTTTTGAGCCTTGAAACAAAGGCAAAGAGGATTATAAAAACAGATTCTTCTTATAATATTTCTCCTGTTGCAATTGATAATAATTCTATTGCATTTATCACAGACAGAAAATTATATCCCTCAATTGTAGTCTATGATAGGGCAAAAAATAGACTGAAAAAGATAGTTTCGAGCTGGAAGAATGAGGATTTTCTGGAATTCTTTTATGATGATGACAACCACATAGGGATAAGTACCAACCAAAAGATTGCTTTTACCATAAGGAGTAAGAACAAAAGTCAGATATATATATATGATCTTAAAAAAAAGAAGTTTAACAAGATAGAACTTCCATTCAAGGTTGTAAGGTCAGTTGATATTTCAGCAGATGGCAGAAAGATTCTTTTCTCAGCAGATAATTTGCATTATAAGAGTGATATTTATATATATGATATTGAGAAGGATATAATAGTTAATTTAACTGAAGATAGCTTTCTGGATAGAGAACCAAGATTTCTTGATGAAAATTCAGTTGTGTTTATTTCAGATAGAATGGGCAAAAAGGCTCTCTATTTTTTTGATCTTACAGAGAAAAAAATTAAGAAATATCTTGATGTAGGATCTAACGTTGCAAATCCTTCCGTTTCAAAGGATGGGAAAAAGATTGTTTTTGTTTCAAAAGAGGCTTTTCAATCACTTTATATTTTTGATTTGAGCAATGGCAAACTATATAAGGAATTTTCTCCTGTTGGTAGTGTAGTGACACCTTCCTTTTCAGAAGAAGGAAATCTTATTCTCAGCTATTACAGGAATGGAAGTTATAACATTTATGAATATGTGCCTGAATATAGAAATGTTTATGATAAATTTACCTATGGTGATTTTGTCTACACAGAAAAGGAAGAAGAAGAATTGGGCGAAAATTTGAATTTTAAGGTCTCCGATTACAACGTTGAGCTTTCTATGGACTATCTTATCGGAGGACTTGCAGTAAATAGTTTACTTGGAATGGCAGCCATAGGAATGACAGGCTGGAGTGACACACTCGGTGATCACAAATATTTCCTCTGGCTTGATACCGGGATGTATTTTTCCAGCACTTCTTTGAATAATGTAAATATTGATTTGAGTTATATGTATCTAAAATACAGGCACAATCTTGGATTCAGGGCATTTCATTATAGTAACTATTTTTATGAATTTTACACATTTCATAACTTTTTTGAGATGGAAAGACCATATTTTACGACTTATGGTTTATATGGGCTTTATTCTTATCCTTTTACTACCTTCGAGAGATTTGATTTAACAATTGGCTTTAGAAATTTTAATTTTATTAAAAGCTACAGATTCAATGAGAAAGAAGGTCAGTATGAGTATGAGCTTTACTCAAGACTTAAGAATACTATCACGCTTGACTTTGTTCATGATTCAACATTGAATGATATTACAGGACCTGTGGATGGGCAGAGGTTTTTAATCTCTCTTGAGCAGGCGGTTAGCTTTCTGGAAAATGATCTTTCATATACGAGAGGTGTTCTTGACTACAGAAGATATTTCCTTATTTTTCCCGGCTACAGTCTTGCATTCAGGGCAAATGGAGGTAAGATAGTAGGAAGGGATAAAGATAGCTATCCATTTTATGTCGGTGGTTTTAATTCGATAAGAGGATATGACCTCTTCAGTTTTTCTGGAGATACAATGTTTCTTTTTAATCTTGAGTTTAGATTTCCTCTTTTACCCGAGTGGAGTATTGGTTTTCCTTTCCCGATAAGAATGCCAACAATATGGGGCAGTATATTCTTTGATGCTGGTAGCGCTTTTAACTGGGGGAATGATTTCAGGTTTTATGAAGTAAAAGATGAAATTTTTTATTTTAGAGATCTTAAGTGTGGTTTGGGTTTTGGTTTGAGGCTTGTTATTCAACAGGGGATCAAGCTGTTTTATGACCTTGCAACTTCTTATGATGGGTCTGGAGTGCCTGATATTTCAAAATGGTATAGCTTCTGGTTTATAGGTATTGATTTTTAGGGAAATGATTTCAAAACATTAATACCAGAGGCATTGCTATGTATATATAGTTTAATTTTTTTTATTTGACAAAAATTAAGTTAAGTTTTATAATTAAATCTAAGTTAACTTTTGGTTTTCCTTTACCGATAATTTTTTATTAAGTTGTAATGGGAGGTTTTTTTAAGATGAACGTTACCAATCTTTATAATTATGATACAGTGGGATGGAAGAATGAAAATACTCTTATTGTTAGGCTTGATGATGGCAAGGAAATTTTTGTCAAACAGCTTACGAGAGTTGATGATAATCACATTCTTTTTAATACGCATGGTATGTATTATAAAGAATTTCCAAGTGATTTTATGAAGGTAAGGGCATATACATCTTATATTATTCAGTATGCCCCAGATCTTTATAAAGAAATAAATCTTTTAGAGCAACAAATCAGTGAGATAGTAAAAAATGGTATAGAGCATGGTAATAAGATGGATCCAAACAAAAAGATAAGGATATGGTTTGATTTTAATAAAAGAGCAAAGATAATTGTAGAAGATGAGGGTCCGGGTATAAAAGTTCTGGATGTGTGGAATAAGTTTGCTTTGAACAGGACAATCTGCCTTGTGAAGCAAGATTTTGAGCATTTTGCAGATTATGTGGCATGGAGAGGCCCTGATTCATCTGAAATGGATGGTGGAAATGCACTTTTTGCGGCACTTGAGTACTGGAATGGAGGTTTCCTTTATAATAAAAAGGGCAATAAATGTGTGGCAGTGAGATACTTCCCTGACAATGCCGAATATAAAAATTATATTTAGAGATAAAATTAAAGGGGTGCAAGAGGCATTCCTTTAGTTTTTAAGGCTTTTTAGTCTCTTCTTTTTTCTTTTCAAATTCCTGTTTTATTTTCTCAAGCGATTGTAAAGCTTTGGGGTCATCAATTATTGTTTCTATCCACCTTATCTGATCAACTTCAAGCATTACCACAAATGGAAATTTGACCTTTTCCTGCTTTGAATTAATGTAAATTTTTACTACTGGTTTTAATGTTGACTTATCTGAAAGTTCGATTATCTCTGCAACCTCTTTTGTGTTGAGCACCACAAAATCTCCAATTTTTATAACTTGTTCCCCTGCTAGCTTTTGGGGCATTTTGTTTACGAACTCTATTGAAAGGCGGGGTATGAACTTAATGCCTGCATTTTTCTGTATCGAGAGAAATGCATTCCACATTGGATAGCCGGGTTTATAGCTTCTCTTTGTGATTATGGCATCGAAGGTATCGGCAATGGAGACAATCTGTGCGGCTTCATCTATTTTCTCTCCTGATAATCCGAATGGGTAGCCACTTCCATTGTAGCATTCATGATGGAGTAGGGGAATAAGCTGAACAGATTCAGGAAATTCTTTCTGAGCCTTTACAAGTTCATATCCATAGATTGTGTGTTTCTTAACGAGATCAAACTCTTTTTCTGTTAATTTACCATTTTTGTTAATGATTTCTTTCGGAACAAGTAGTTTCCCCATGTCGTGTAACATTGCACCAATGCCGAGATTTTTTATCCTTTCACTTTCCCAGTTTAAAAAAGTAGCGAAAAGTATTGAGATTAAGCTTACATTTACTGAATGGGTATATGTATACTCATCATATTCTTTAAGTTCAAGTATATTCAACACTGCTTCTGGCTTTGCTGTGGAGATATCCTGCATAAAAACGTCAACTACATTTTCGATTTCTTTCTTCGGAAGCGGTTTTTCTTTTTCCACATTTTTTGCCACCTCCTGTGATACGAGGTAGCCTTTTTCAAGATTTTCCTGCTTTAAAATTTCAGGGGCGTTGATTTCTCTTTTTTCTACCTTTTTGGTGTAATAAACCTTTTTGATTCCTCTCTCTTTCAGGGTATTTATCAAGCTGATAGATAGAGGTTCTTTTGCATTCGCTACCTTTTCACCACTTTCTGTAAATAGATCACCATTTAAGACCATATTTTCATAAAGAAAGGAGGTGTACAATTCGATGTTTATCCATTTCTCTTTTTTTGTATCCATACGTTTTTATGCTAATAAATAAATTAACATTGCCAGAAGAATTACTGCAATAATTCCAATTGCAATAAAAATAAAATGAAATGGAATTTCAAGTGCCTTTGCCTTTTTTTCTATTGGAATATTCTCAGCAGTTTGTTTTTGTTCTAATCCAGTAATTTCGGTTTTTTGTTTTCTTTTATCATAATATGGATCATACATTTTCACCTTTACGTTGTCCTCATCGATTGACCTTCCATAGATACCTGGGCCGATATTTACTATCACCGTGTAGATTTTTCCCTCTTTTAAGACCTTAACTACGGAAGCAGGTATGGGAAGCAAATCTCCATCTTCACTTGCATTCAGAAGATCTATAAAGTATTGCCCTCTATTGCTTTGCTCTGTTATTTTGACAAAGATCTTATCTCCTTCTTTTAGCTCAAATATGGGAACCCCACTTACAGGTGAGAGAACAAGTGCCACTTCGAGCAAAACTGCTGAGTCTTCCGGAATATAGGTTGCGGGGGTGGTGGTTTGTGCTTCTTGTTTGGGTTCTGGAGTCAGAGCAGAAAGTATATCCTTTCCCGAAGTATCCTTCTGCATTTTTCTTGTGGATTCTATCTGACTTGCATGAAGAGTTTCTATTGCGACATCAACTTTTATGTTTTTGTCTCCGGCTGGTCTGCTCAAGGCTTCTTCAAAAACGTTTTCTACCTTGTTGAATTGCAGTTTTTTTATGTTTGACCATATCTCGGGTGTTCTTCCAGAACCCACCTGAAATAGATCATCCAAGGTTGCCTGAACGTCGTGGGTGAGGCTTGTAGCATATTCTCCCTTCCATTTTAGCTTAACTATAATGTTTTCTATTTCATTCCAAGGAATTGAAATGTTATTTTCATAAAGTGTACTGAAGTGGGAACATACAACATCGAATTTCTCGACACTTTTACTTTGATTGTCCATAAAAACGATGAATAATCCGAATGAGCTTACGGCGGGAGCTTTAAACCTTCCCTTGATTATTATAATTGTTTTTTCAGACTGTTCACTCATACTTACCCCGGGTTTTTAACTCCAAGAAATAGTTAACTTCAAAAATAATTTTTTGTCAAGTAATTCTATAAAATATTTTACTAAAAAGAGAAAATAATTTATAATCTTTTAGGAAAATATCGGAATAAAGTCTTTTTAAATTGAGTGTTATTTTTTTAAGGCTTTAACCTTAATGAAGTAATAAGCTGTGGTTTTTGATATATCTTACACTACTTAATTCTATTTGTGGAAGGCTATAATGAGAAAGATTCTTTATTTTTCCATAAAGTATCTGAAGTTTAAGGCAAGTGAAAGAGGTTTATCTGCAATAGCCATAATTGCTTTTCTTACGATTGTCATAAGCAGTATGGCTTCTGTTGTAATACTTTCTGCAGCAAATGGAATTCATGAGAATTTTTTAAACAAGATAATGGCGAAGGATGCACATTTGATCTTTCTTGGTCCAGGAAAGGGAATTCCCGGTTATCAAAAATATGTGGATAGGTTAAAGGAGATTGAAGGGGTTGTTTCTGTTGAGCCTTACTTTGAGAAGCAGGGATTGCTGAAAGGTAGGCTTAATGTATGGGGTATAAACTTGATGGGAATTTCGCCATACATATTTGAGAAAGATAAGGATTTCAAGGAGCAATTTCACATTGAGAGTGGACATTTTAATCTCTATAGTAATAATTCAATACTTTTGGGCTATAATCTTGCACTCAATATTGGTGCAGAGGTTGGAGATTACGTTGATTTAACAATTTTCAGTGATGATTTTTTAAGTCTTCAGTATAAATTTAAGGTTACAGGTATATTCACCGCAGGGCATAAGGATTATGATTCCACACTTGCTTTTATATCTTTTAATGATGCACAGGAGATTTTTGATGCCGAGGGATATGCCTACGGAATAGCAATAAAGGTAAAGGATCCATACAATATTGAAAAATATTTGCCTGAAGCAAAGAAAATATGTCCTTTTTATACTTTTACGTGGAAAAGATTACACAGGAACGATCTTGCAGCACTTGAGGACGAAAAGATGCTTATAATGATTATTCTTGTTTTCTTCTTTATAGTTGTTGCTTTTAATATTTTGAGCACAATGATTGCAATGGTACTTGATAAAAAGGAGGAGATAGCTATTCTTAAAGCTATGGGGTTGAAGCCGAGTGAGACAATGCAGATTTTTATACTGGATGGCTTTTTTATTGGAATGGCTGGAGGCATATTTGGTTCATTTATGGGGCTTCTTCTTTCGATAACTTTGAATGATATATTGAAGTTTATAGAAAAATGTGTTAACTTTTATTATGATCTTTCCTATTTTCTTCTGAGGTGGACAGGTAAAGTTGTTCATTTGCCAAGATTTGAGTTTTTTAAGTCAGATGTTTACTATATAAGCAGTTTCCCTATAAAGATAGAGTTTGGAGATATTGTCTTTGTAATGATTCTATCACTCTTACTCGGGACACTTGCAGTTGTCTTTCCTGCAATGAAAGCTGGTAAGTTAAGACCTGTTGAGGTATTGAGAAATGACTGATTTGATTTTAGCTTCTGATTTAACCAAGGTTTATAAGACAATGGTTGATGAGGTGGTTGTCTTTAGCAATTTGAGTGTTAAGATTGAAAGGGGGGAGGCAGTTTCAGTCGTTGGTGAAAGTGGCAGAGGAAAAACGACACTGCTTAATATTTTAAGCGGGCTTGATAGACCAACTGATGGTATAGTTTTATTTGATAATAAAAGGATTGATAATCTTTCTGAAGAAGAGATTTCGGATTTCAGGAATAGAAATATAGGTTTTATCTTTCAACATCATTATTTGCTGAATGACTTTAATGCAATTGAGAATGTTTTGATTCCTCTTAAAATAAGGGGAGAAGGTATAGCTAAAAAGGACTTTGAATATGCTAAAGAACTTCTTGAAAGGGTTGGACTTAAGGAGAGGATGTTTCATTATCCCGATCAGCTTTCTGGTGGGGAGAGACAGAGATTGGCCGTTGTAAGGGCACTTGTTAATAATCCATCGGTTATATTTGCCGATGAACCTACAGGAAGTCTTGACAGAAAGAATGCTGAGAATGTTGAAAATATTTTGTGGAACTTGAAGGATGAAATGAAAGTAACTCTTGTTATAGCGACCCATAGTAAGGAGATTGCTTTGAGATGTGATAGAGTTATTGAACTATGAAAAAAAATAATTAGTTATAGAGGTGTTTTATGGGAAAATGGGTTTATTTAAACGGAAAGCTTGTTGAGGCTGAAAAGGCAACGGTGTCAGTTTTTGATCATGGGTTACTTTATGGTGATGGTGTTTTCGAGGGTATCAGAGCCTATAACAGAAGGATATTCAAGCTTGATGAACATATTGATAGGCTTTATAACTCTGCTAAAATCATAATGCTTGATATACCCATTTCTAAAGGTGAGTTTAGAGATGCTATTATCAAGACCTGTAAGGCCAATAATATTGTGGATGGTTACATCAGACCTGTTGTGACAAGAGGGAGTGGTACTCTTGGCCTTTCTCCATGGCTATGTTCAAATCCTACGGTTTTTATTATTGCCGATACAATTCAGCTTTATCCTAAGGAGATGTATGATAATGGTCTATCGATTGTAACTGTTGCGACAAGAAGAAATTTGACAGAGGCAGTAAATCCAATGATTAAATCATTGAATTACCTCAACAACATTATGGCAAAGATTGAGGGAAGGATTGCAGGTGTTGAAGAGGTTATTATGCTTAATCAGGAGGGATATGTTGCGGAGTGTTCCGGGGATAATATTTTTATAGTGAGGAACAATAAGATTTTTACTCCACCGGTTGTTGTGGGTGCGTTGCCCGGTATAACGCAGGCAACTGTTACAGAACTTGCTGAAAGAGAAGGTTATCCTGTGATAGAAAAGCTATTTTCGAGGGCAGAGATGTACATTGCTGATGAGGTCTTCCTTACCGGAACTGCGGCTGAAATTGTGCCAGTGGTTAAAGTTGATGGTAGAGAGATAGCTGATGGCAGACCGGGCAAGATAACAAAGCTGCTTATCGAGAAGTTTAAGAAGCATGTTGTTGAGACTGGTGTTCCTATAGAGTAAGTATTTGAGTTTCTAAAAGAGCTACTTGTTGCATAGCGTAAGGAGAAAATTTTTTGTTCCTACGCTATGCACTTATAGGGTGATATGAATAAAAATTTTTTCTTTTTTGTTTTATTTTCGTGTATTTCAACTCTCTTTTCCCTTGAGGGAGTTGATCAAAGGGTTAATTCTCTTCTTAAGAAGATGTCTCTTGAAGAAAAAATAGGGCAGATGATTCTTGTTGAAGAAGAATATATTGCTTCTAACATAAATGATATATTGAAGTATAAAGTTGGGGGCATCTATTTTGGAGAAAATTCATTTCCAACTCCAAATACTCCAGAAAAATGGGTTGATCTTATAAGCAAATATCAATCTCAGGCTTATAAAACTTCTCATAAGATTCCACTCTTTGTGGCTGCAAATATATATCATGGAAATAATAAGGCACTTAATTCTGTAATTTTTCCTCATAATATTGGAGTTGGGGCAACTTTTGAACCGGAGCTTGCAAAAAGGATTGGTGAGATTACGGCAAAGGAGACATTACCTCTCGGTATAAATCTTGCTTTTTTGCCTTCACTTTCAGTTCCAAAGGATTTGAGGTGGGGGCAGGTTTATGAAGCCTATTCTGAAGATGCAAGGATGGTAGGAGATTTTATTTCTGCTTTTCTTTTTGGTTTGCAGGGGAAAGATATTTCTAAAAGATATGCCTTACTTGGATGTGTTAGAGGCTTTGCAGGTGAGGGGGCTATAAAGAAAGGCTTATATAATGGTAATATTGAGATAACCGAAGATGAGATGAAAAATATACATCTTTATCCCTTCCAAAAGGCAATTGAGGCAAATGCAAAAGTCATAATGCTTTCCTACTCAAGCTGGAATGGAAAGGAGATTCATTCGGATAGCTATCTTGTGAATGAAATCCTGAGAAAAGAACTTAAGTTTGATGGTATAGTTTTTTCTGAAAAGAATGCATTTTATGAACTTCAAGGAGATTATGAAACACAGCTTAAAACAGCTATTAATACAGGCATTGATGTGTTTCTTGTTTCAAGTGAGTATAAAAGGTTTTTTGAGACATTAAAATCACTTATTAGAAAGGGTGAGATTTCAGAAAAAAGAATAGATGAGTCTGTAAAAAGAATTTTAAAAATAAAGCTTGAATATAAAATATTTGAAAAAGCAAATACTTCAATTTACCACAGGGATATTGATTCTATCGGGAGTAAAAAGCACAGGGAGATCGCAAAAGAAATTGTGAGAAAAAGCTTGGTCTTGTTGAAAAACAATGGCATTCTCCCCATTACAAATAATTATAAAAGAATTTTAGTTACCGGTAAGAATGCCAGTGATGTTGGAAACCAGTGTGGCGGCTGGACAATTTATAAGTATGGTAGCTGGCAGAGATGGTTACATCAGACAAATGGGCTTATTACTAGTGGGAAAACAATTTTTCATTCACTAAAAGAGCATTTTAAGAATAGTGAGGTTGTATATGAAAAAGAACCAAAATCTTTAAAGTATAAGGAATATGATATTGCCATAGCTGTGATAGGTGAGAGGCCTTATGCTGAAAAGGGTGGCTATAGAAGGATGCTAACTCTTGATTATGAGGATTTTCTTAATCCTGATATATACGTACTGGATTACAGGGATACAAGGGTGATAAGGAAGGTAGTTGAGGCGAAAATCCCACTGGTGATTATTTTTGTTGCTGGCAGGCCTCTTATGGTGAAAGATATAATTAAAAAGAGTGATGCTTTTCTTATGGCATGGCTTCCCGGTACTGAGGGGGATGGTGTGGTGGATGTGATTACTGGTAAGTATTCTCCTACCGGTAGATTGCCAGTGAGATGGCCAGCTAATATGTGGCAGATCCCTTTTGATTATAAAAGAAAGCAAAAGCCTTTATTTCCTTTAGGTTTTGGTCTGTCATATTAAACTTAACGAAGGTTGGTTTTTGGTTTTCCATAAAGTGATATTACCTTCTCAAGCATTGCCGACTGTCCTATTGAATGTAGATAGTTTTCTAGTTTCTTGTAGTAATTATAATCTCTGTCAGAAAGAATATATGCAAGGATGTAATTGTAAGCTGCCTCAGTATTACCCACCATTCTCTGTAGTTCTGCCATTGCAAGGTGATTTTTAGAATCGCCTGGATAGGTTGAGAGTACAGAATTCATATATAAAAATGCACTCTTAAAATCCTTGCGGGCTATAAATTCATTGAGTATTTTGTTGAAAAGTTCTTCTTCACTGAGATTGTAAGCCTCTTTATTCTCGAAGAAGGGATTTTTTGCATCTATGAATGGGGTATATTTTATTAGCATTTCACTATAAGGGGATTGCTTTGAAAGAAGCAAAATTGATCTGAAGCCGAGAAATTCATGAAGTGGGGTAAAATATATCTTTTCCTTTATCACTTCCTCATTCTGGAAAAATGATATTAATTTTTCTCTTTCTTCATTGCTGAAGTTGTAAATATCAGCTAACTTTTGTGCAAGAACATTTGCCATTATTGTATGACCGGTAAAATTAAAATGCAGATGGTCTATAAATAAAAAATTACCAAAGCCTCTGCTTCCAAAATTCTTAAAAATTCTTTCCTGTAAGGGGATGAAGTGCAGATATTTACAGGTCTTATATTCTGAAATTAACTCATGTAACTTTTGCTGGATTGGGCTTCTTGCTCTGAACGGGACAGTATCCATATCCTTTGCCAAAATAAAGTTTGAAAGACTTTCATCTTTTTCATAAAGCATTTTGTAAAATGCACTTAGATATAGAATATTTGCATTTCTCTCATTTTTTTCGATTTCAAACCTGCCTTTTTGAGACCCACTTAATATTTTTTGTAGGGAATTAATTTTGTTTGAATAGATTTCATCATTTTCTCCCTTGAATGGAGGCATATTTATAAGGTTACAGACTGGTTCAACAATTATTACATTTATCTTTTTTTTTGTAAAAAAATCCACTACTTCTTTTATATTCTTTTTGTAGTTTTCCGCAACTCTTTCATCAACTTTTTTGTTGAAGGGGAGTATCTTGTTATTAAACTGCTCTGCCATCATTGTTTTTGTTTTTATGTTTTTCCATCTTGATTGACCCAATATCTCAAAGATTAACTGGAATATTCTTAATTCTTTCAATGCAAGATAAATTTTTTTTGCGATGTGGTTTCCACCTGTTGTTTCCGAGATTGTACCATAGTATTCGTTGTGTCCCGAATAGATTACAATAAAGTCTGGTTCATATTTCAAAAGTTTCTTTGAGACATCGGCTACATAGTATGAGGACATTGCTGAATAGCCGAGATTTATAATCTCTACCTTGTCAAATTTTTTTAGCTCATTTAATCCAGTTTCAAGTATTTTTGAGAATGAATGGTTTGAATAGTAGGGAAATCCCTCGGCAGCAGAGCCACCAAGTACAAACCCTCTCAGTACGCCTTTTGGTTTTTTGTATAGGAAAATATTTTTAACAGGATCTCTTGATAGATCTATTTTTTTTGGATAGTATTTGTAGCGAAGCTCTTTGTTATCAACATAGAATTGCTTTATCTGCGGATGTCTTACAAATGGCTCTGTGTTATATCCGGCACCAAATATTCTCAGTAAAACCTCAATGAGAACAAATACAAGAATTGTGATTGCAAAAAATGTGAGGTTGAATAAAAGCTTTTTTGTGTTCATATTACCTCCTATCTTATTATATTTGTCAAGTTTTTTTTCAATATTTTTTTAAAAAATTTTTTAACCTTCCGTTTTTCCCTA
>JBMFQR010000038.1:0-15764 GCA_049968515.1 Brevinematia bacterium | reverse complement strand
AGTTGCCCCTTTTTTAGTTTATTATAAGATAGTTGGATATAATATGTCAAGTCTTTCTGATAACAACATTGTAACAAAGCTTAAAGCTTTTACTTATTTTATCCTCAATTCCAATGGTTCTCACTGATGAGATGGGTTCTCGTGGAATTTATAATCTATGCCAATTTATTTTTATATCGTTCAAAGAGCTTTGATTTTTCAGTTCTCGTGGAATTTATAATCTATGCAAATCCTTCTCATCCATCCAATCCGTAGATAAATAAAGTAAGAAAATGCTGGTGCTGATATTTTTACCAGCCCCTTTGTGATTTGATAAAACAAAAAAATTTCAATCATTAGAAAATAGCCAGAACTGATGTTAAAATATAAATGCATTCCAGTTTTTAGAGTGCTAATTAAATTTTACATTTGGTTAAAATCTAATTATAATTTAAGTCAAACGGAGGAAAAAATGAAAAGAATCTACCCTTTTATCTTAATCCTTTCAATCTGCTTCAGCTTTGCAAAAGAACCAGTCTGGGTAACAAACCCTAAAAAGGATGATAAATACTTCTACTTTGTTGGTTATTCCGAAGATATTGACAGCATTGAAAATGTAAAGGAAAAAGCCTTATACAATGCGAAATCAAAGATAGCCTCAAGCATATTTGAGGAGACAGAGGTTGAAAAGATATTTTCAACATATGGAAACCTCTCATCAGACAAAGACCTTCAGAGAAACTACACAGAAGAAATAAAGTCAAAAAGTATTGTTCAGCTTAGTGGAGTTGAGGTTGATGAGGTCTCCTATGAAGAAACAGAAGATAGCGGGCTAAAATATTATAAAGTCTGGGTTCTTACAAAAATCAGCAAGGCTACATTCGAAAGTGAGAGAAACAGGATACTAAGCGAACTAAAGAGAAAGCTTGAACTTGTAGACAAACAACTTGAACTGGCAGAAAATGAATTAAAAGAAGGAAATATATTAAAATCTATAGAAGCCTACTATACAGCGGCATTAAGTTCTGTGAAAGTGAAAGAAAGAAGAGACGAATTTCCAGTATACATTAGCAAAATAACAAAAATATTACAGAATGTTGAGATAGCCCCGGCAGAAGAAGCAAAGGAGATTGATATTTCAAAAGGCGGGAAATTCGGCTTTAAAATTTCATACTCTGATGGTAAAAGAAAAATCCCACTTTCAGGTGCAAAGGTTAACTTCACAATCCGTAATAACTCAGGAAACTATGCTAAACTGTCCACCTCTTCAGAGGATGGCACGGTCTCTTGTGGTATTCAATCGCTAAATGAGGTAAATGATGAGACAATTCTCTATGCAAAGCTTGTGATGGATTTTCCAGAACTTACAGACATAGAAAAGGATTACAAAAAATTTTATCTCACCCTTATGGACGCAGTGGAAAAGATTTCAACCTCAATCACATTTTCAACAACTTCAAGTAAAAACAGGCAACTTGCCACCGCAGTGGTAGCCTTAATCGAAAATAATGGTAGTTATATCTTAAACAGAGAGCTTTCCAGTGAGGCACAAAGCATACTTGTTGCAAAAGGTTATAAAGTAAAAAACACCCCTTCTGGAATTAATTACAACCTCCTTGCTGACATCAAAAAGAGTGAATTAAACAAGCTTGAAGAAAATGGAATAAAGCAGGTTCTAATCATAATTGCAACAGGAGAAGAATCAAAATACGATGAAACACTCGAAAGATACATTGCAAATTACACCGTGACACTCCAGCTTGTAGAGGTATCAAGTGGAGAAATAATTAATTCAAAAAATGCAAAGATTATTGCAACATCACCATCCAAAAAGGGAATATTAAATTCATTTTTATCCGCTGTATCAAAAGAATTAAAAAGGCTGATTAAATAGAGCAATGCATATAACAAATCTCCATACTCATAGTGAATTTACGTTTCTCGGTTCAACTCTAACAGTCGAAAGAATTGTCGGTTTGTCTGCATATAACGGATATAATGCTGTTGCTATTTCAGACCTTCTTTCCACTTTTGGCTATTTCAGACTTTCAAAATACTGTGAAATGGAAAATCTGAAACCCATCTATGGAATTGAGCTTTTCATAAAAACTTTAGAAAAGCACATCTTTCCAGTTTTATTATTTGCAAAAAATAATAGAGGGCTAAAAAATATCTTTCAGCTTAACTCAATCTCACATAAAAACTTTTCAGAGACAAAAAGATATGCCTTAGACTTTCCTCTGCTCGGTGAGTATAACGACGGACTAATAATTCTCATTGAAAAGGAAATAATCCACTACAGAGATAATTTTGAAACATTAAGAAAAATCATAGATAGATATAGAAGCATTTTCAAGGATGATTTCTATGTAGAGGTCAACTTTACCGGAGTGAAAAAAGTTCCTCTGATAAAAGAGATTATAAGCATTATAGAAAATTTTGAACTCAAGGCAATACCCACATGCGAAACAAGATATGAGAAAGATGATAAAAGCGCTTTCGATTTTTTAAATGCTTTCAGGGAAAAAAGTCATGCAAAAAATGAAAAAGGTTTTAAGCTCGATTTAGAATATGAATATCCCTTCAGGTCAGTAAGTGAATTTCAAGTCATATTTAAAAATCATCCAGATTATCTTTCAAATCTTGATGAATTAATATCTTCAGTCAATGCAACAATCGATTTAAAAACACCTAAGCTTTTCAAAATAGCAAAGGAAAAGAGCTTAAGAGAAATATGCCAAGAAAAATTAGAGGCCTTCATGGCAGAAAAAAACATAAAGAATGAAAAAATTTACAGGGAAAGACTTGAAAAGGAACTCTCTCTTATAGAGGAAAAAGGTCTTGAAGATTTCTTTCTTTTTGCCCAGGAAATTGCTAACTTTTTAAAAAAGAGGAACATCCCCTCCGGACCTGGTAGAGGTTCATCTGCATCAAGCCTCATTCTCTTCCTTCTCGATGTGAATAAAATAGACCCCATAAAATACAATCTTCTTTTTGAAAGATTTTTAAACCCAGCAAGAACAGAAATACCGGATATAGATATTGATGTCTGCTGGAAAAAACGCCAGATATTATTCAAATACTTATTTGAGAAATATAAAGGCAGGGTGGCTCACATTGCGACAACAAAAAGGCTATTGCCAAATTCATTGATAAATGAAATTTCAAAATTTTATAAACTGAAAAAAGAAAAGGTAAAACTCATCAAGAAATTTTTCTATAAAAGAAATTCTTCAATTTACACCACCCTTAAGAATGAAACAAAATTGATGAAAGCCTATTCAGAAAACAGAGAGATAAGAGAGTTTCTTGATATTCTCATCAAAATAGAGGCTTTGTCACAGCATTCATCCGTACATTCTGGCGGAATAATTATCACTCCTGATGAAATCACAAATTATGCAAGTCTTGAAATTGCAGACAATGGCAATCCAGTAGCCCAGATAACAAAAGAAGATATTGAATCCACTGGTTTTATAAAGCTTGACATTCTCGGTTTGAGATTTATAACAATTATAAACGAAACAATTAAAAGGACAAAAGTCACTAAAGTTCCTCTCACAGATAAAAAAACCTTTGAATTACTCTCGTCGGGAGATACAATAGGCGTCTTTCAACTTGAAAGCACTGGAATGAGAGAATTATTAAAAAAAGTCAAACCCCATTCCCTCGAGGAGCTATCAAATGTCCTTGCTCTTTACAGACCAGGTCCCCTCCGCTCAGGTATGACAGAAGAATACTGCAAAAGAAAACAAAATGAAAATGAAAAGGGATTTCGGGGAAATATTAAAAAAATTCTTGCTGAAACAAAAGGAATATTTATATATCAGGAACAGATTCTCTCTTTAGTTCATAACATTGCAGGTTTTAGCTGGGAACTTACTGATAGATTTAGAAAGGCTCTATCAGAAAAAGAAATAGACAAAATCATTTCACTAAAAAATGATTTTATAAGTGGTTGTACTAAAAATAAAATCCCTCCCGATGAAGCAAATCATCTCTTTGGAATAATCGTTGATTTTGGAAGTTATTCATTCAACAAGGCACATTCTATTTCGTACGCTTATAATGCATATCTTTCAGCATATCTTAAAGCAAACTACCCCCTCGATTTTTTTATTTCCCTTTTGAATAACTATATAGGATTTCACTCAAAATTAGATAGATACTTGTTTGAAATAAGGGAAAAAGGCTACAAAATCAAAGAGTTTAACATAAACAAATGTGAGATATTCTTCAAAAAAGAGGAAGAAAATTCAATAAGACCGGGACTTATCCTTGTAAAGTTTGTAGGTTACAACCTTGCAAGAAACATTGTTTTTGAAAGGAAAGAAAATGGTCTATATAATGACATCATAGACTTTTGCAAAAGAGTAAAAAAATATGGCCTTTCCTCAAGAAGCCTCGAATTTTTAATCCTCTCAGGTTGTTTTGATTTTATGGGGATAAGCCGTATGTCTTTAATAAAAGTAGGTGCAGAAATCTTAAAAGATATTTCTGATATTATAAGTGAGATTTCAAAGGGCATAAATGAACTTTTCCCAATAGAAGAAGAACTGGATATAAGCAACCTTCTGGCCAGATACCCTTCTGTGAATGAAAGTGAAGATGACAAAATGAAAATGAGTTATAAGGCAACTGATTTACATCTCTTTGCTCACCCGATAGAAAGGGTGAAAGATAAATTGAAAAATCTTCAACTGGATAGTCTTGAAAGCCTTGAGTTTAAGAGATACTTCATTGTTTTAGCACTTGTTGAAAAAATAAGGATTTATGAACACCCAACCTCTAAAAAGATAGCTGTTCTAAGCCTCGTAGATGAAACATCGAGTGTCAATACATTTATGGATAGCACCGCATTATCTCTCTACTATGAGATCCTAAAAACCGGCAACATCTATCTGTTCAAAGGAAGAAACATTAACGGAAGATTACAGTTAGATGAGGTTTTTGAGGTTTATAAGTAAGCTGTTATAAAAGAATGGGCTGTCCAAAAAGTAGTAAAACGGTCATTTTGAACGAAGCGAAGAATATGTAATGGTAAGATCTTATTCATTTCATTCAAAATGACACTGGAGAAGTTTGTCTTTTTGGACAGCCCCTTTTATCACTTTCAATACATATATACGTCGTCAATCCAGAATTCATAATCACCACCACTTCCCCCCTTAAACTCAACACTAAATTCATCCGGCACAATGTTTGTTGAAACATAAAGCTTAACCTCATACCAGCCATTATGAGTATCAAAGCCACTTCCATAACTTGCTGACTTCGATGGATAAATCACCTCTCCGTTTGTAATTCTGTCCCAACTAATATTCCAGTAACAACTATTTGTTCCGGCTCTCAACACAATGCTTTTATTATCACCCTTCCCATTAATCCAGAAAGAAATATAATTTCCATAATCTTTATCAAAAAGAGAAGGTGAAGCAAAAATTCCATAATTATTTGAAAGAATTCCGCTAAACTTCAGGGAATATAAGCCACTTCTTTTCCTTTCACTATCATAGAAAATCTCAAAGCCATTCGTGGCGGACCAGAAAAGTCCACACTCGAAATTGTCAACAAGATAGAGTGAAGTAATATCTCCATTTGTTATTATCCCCTCAAGTTCACATCCACCGCCTCGAATCTCAACCAGGGCACTAAATGTATAATTTGAAGACTTTGTTATGGAAAGATTTGACAGCACTATCCCGTTATAAATTTCCATCCCTCCCTCATTAAGAATAAGCCTCAATGAGGCATTTTCAACAAGGGAAACATTTGTGAATAAAGCAGTGAAATTTGAATTTGCAGGTACAATCTTATTTGTAATATCCAGAAAGATAAGCTTCACAAGAGTATCTGGCGTAATGGCAAAATTATCAATAGTTATGTTAAAATTAACACTTGCATAACCAGAAGCAGTTAAAAAAATCAAAACAGTAACAGGTGATATTTTAGAGGAAAGAATTGTTATGTTGGATGTCACACCATAGCCAGTAAGATTGTTTTCATTATCAAAAATCTCTATTTTGCATACCCTATTTTTTCCGCATGGTATTCCGGCAACCGAACCATATATCAGATTTGAAGAATAATCAATCGTAAGAGAGTTAGTTATTGGTGAAAAATCAGGCCCGGAAACCTCAACATAAGCTTTTGAAAAAAGATTGCCTTTCACAAGCAAACTGTAAATTCTGACACTCAACCCACCAGTTTTAACCTCAGGTGAATCCACTGATTCTCTCTCCTTATTCTGTGGTGTTATAGAACATCCATAAAGCAATAACAAAATAAAAATCATTCTTTTCATAATATCCTCCATTTTAGAAAAAAGCTGGTTGTTACTTTCTTTTTGCATCAAAAGAAAGGTAACCGAAAGAAAAGCCACATTTTCACTGGCAAAATAGCTACAAACAAAATCTACATCCTCTCCGTTAAATTGCCTGTAAAAATTGTCACAAAACCAGTCCTCAGCATCAAGCCAGTGCAATTTTTTTCACACATATTTTAAAAAAATTCATAAAAGTTGAGTAGTGAAAGAAGTCACATTTTACTGGTGAAAAAAGTAATAATTAATAAACAACCAATCCAAACCTTGAAAAAATTAAGATTTTCTTTATAATAAATGTGGAAAAAAAATGCCTTTAGAAAATAAAAAAAGTTATGTCAGAAAAATTCTAAGCTTCCTTAAATTAAATATAAGACAGTATGCGATGATCATTGCTCTTGTGGCAATATGGATAATCTTTTCTTTTCTTACAGAATTCGTCTTTCTTACTCCAAGAAACCTGTCAAACCTCTTTGTCCAGAGTACCCCTGTGGCAATACTTGCCATCGGAATGACGTTCGTTATTATTGCAGGACATATTGATCTATCTGTTGGCTCAGTTCTCGGCTTCTGTGGAGCAGTGGCTGCAATACTGATGATAAGGTTTAATATGCCAGTATTACCTGCCATCATTCTTACACTCATAACCGGAGTGTTGATAGGTCTCTGGCATGGATACTGGGTAGCATACAAGGGTGTACCGGCCTTTATAGTCTCGCTTGCAAGCATGCTTGCCTTCAGGGGTGCAATAATCGGCATTACTGGGGGACAGACCTTAGGCCTCGAAATGGCTCCAAAAGCAAGTGCAGAAATCTTCCGTGCCATTGGACAGGGATACTTAATGAGGCTAAATCCCAAACTACCTTTTCACGACATTAGCCTTTATACTACTCTGTGTTTTGTCTTTCTATTCTGGATAGTAGACCTGCGAAAAAGGAAGGATAGAATAAAATACAGATTTAATGTTCTTCCTTTCAGATTCTATATTTTGAAAAACATTCTTATATCCGCCGGAATAATATTAATATTCCTTACAATGATTTTCTATATGGGAATTCCATACAGCATAATTCTTGTTTTGTTTCTCGCATTAATCTTTTCTTTTATCTCGAACAACACAACATTTGGTAAACATCTTTATGCCATAGGCAGCAATTTAGAAGCAGCAAAATTATCCGGCATAAACATCAGAGCAAAGACACTTCTTCTCTTTGGACTGATGGGACTTATGACTGCAATAGCCGGTATTGTCTATACATCAAGACTGAATGCTGCCACTACATCAGCCGGAATAAATGCCGAATTTGATGCAATAGGTTCTACAGTAATTGGTGGTACAAGCCTTATGGGGGGAGAGGGAACAATTTTAGGTGCCCTTATTGGAGCACTTGTGTTAACAAGCCTTGACAACGGCATGAGCCTGATGAACCTTGACATTACCTTTCAGTATATTATAAAAGGTCTAATTCTTCTTCTTGCTGTATGGTTTGACATATCAACAAGAAGGAAAAACAATCTAAAAACTTAACTTATTACATTATAATAAATTATATCTTTATAACTGTTAAAGTTGGGAAAATTAATAATATTCACACCTTCACTCTTCCAAGCCTTAGAGAATTGAACACAACATTTATAGAACTTAATGCCATTGCAATTTCGGCAATGAGTGGATGTAAAACCCCCATCATCGCAAGCGGGATGGCAATAACATTGTAGAAAAAAGCCCAGAAGAGATTCTCTTTGATTTTGTCAAATGTCTTTCTCGAGATTATAAAGGCTTTATACACCCCTGTAAGGCTTCCACTTACAAGAGTTATATCAGCTGACTCAATGGCTATGTCTGTCCCGCTTCCTATTGCAATGCCAATATCAGCCTGCTTTAAGGCTGGTGCATCATTTATGCCATCACCCACAAAAGCAACCACATTATCCGATTGAAGGGCTTTTATCTTTTCAATCTTGTGGTGAGGGAGTAGCTCTGCAAAGTATGTGTCAATCCCAGTCGTTTTAGCAATATATTCTGCTGAAAGATTGTTATCCCCTGTAAGCATAGCTGTCTTTAATCCAAGAGAATGGAGTAACTTAATAGCTTCCTTAGAATCCTCTTTTACCTCATCAGAAATTGCAAATGCCCCGATAAAATTTCCATCCAGAGCAAAGCCTACAAGAGTCTTGCCCTGTAAAAAAAGCTTTTCAAGCTCATTTTCATCAACATTAATTCCTTCTTCTTTAAGAAATTTTATATTGCCACTAAGAATAACTTTACCCTGAATTTTTCCTTTCAAGCCTTTTCCAGCGACCACGCTAAAATCTTCAACTTTAAGAGATTCAGTTATCTTATCATTTACAAAGGCTGTTATTGCCCTTGCCAGAGGGTGATTTGATAGATTTTCTATAGCATAGGCTATGTTAAAAAGCAAAGTCTTATCTTCAGCAATAAACTCACTTACAGATGGCTTAACCTTTGTGATTGTACCAGTCTTGTCAAACACCACGGTAGTTATATCCTTCATCCTCTGGATAGCTTCACCATTTCTAATGAGTATCCCACTTATAGCTGCCTTACCCATTCCAACCATAAGTGCAGTTGGTGTGGCAAGTCCGAGTGCACATGGGCATGCTATAACAAGAGTGGCAATAGCTGAAAACAAAGCCATTGATAATTTATCGGTTTCTGAGACCATCCAAGGGAAAAAGGCTTGAATACTTCTCATTAAGTCTGGCAAAAAATACCAAAGAAGAAATGTTAAAACTGAAAGTAATAAGATAAGTGGGACAAACACACCGGTAATTTTATCTGCAAGCTGTTGAATTGGCACTTTGCTTCTCTGTGCCTCTTCCACCATTTTTATAACCTGTGAGAGAAACGTATCCTTACCAACCTTTTCTATTCTGACCTTTATAAAGCCTGTCTGATTTATTGTAGCACCTATGACCTTATCTCCTTCTTTTTTATCCACCGGCATTGATTCTCCACTCACCATTGATTCGTCAATTGTGGTAAAACCTTCCACAATTACGCCGTCAGATGGAATTTTCTCCCCTTCCTTCACAAGCACAACATCTCCCGGCATAAGCTTGTTAACCGGCACATCAATAATCCCTTCAGGAGTTAAAAGATGAGCCTCTTTTGCACCGAGCTGGATAAGCTTCTTTATTGCTTCACTGGCTTTCCCGGTCGATAAGTCCTTTAAGTAATTGCCGATGTAATTGATTGACATAATCATAGCACCAACAACCGAAAAGTCTTCAATATTTATGCCTAAAAGTTTTAACACACCCGTAGAGAATGAAGCTATTGTTCCTATGCCAATCAGTGAATCCATATTGAATGAAAGATTTTTTATCGCAAGAAATGTCGACTTGATTATCGGAAAGCCAATTACAAAAATCACAATTCCGCTTATTAAAACATCAAAATACATTCCGATCATTTCTGGCATTATAGTTAGATGAAATATCATTGAAAGAATCATCTTTAAAGCAAGCGGAATGGTAAAAACCCATGAAAGTATAAGCCTCAACTTTTCTTTTTTCAAAAATAAAAGCTCCTTTTCAGTTTCTTCTTCTTTAATAAGTTCATATCCTGACTTTTTAACAGCCTCATAAAACTCTTCAAAAGAAATTTCCTTTGTGCACTCCACGACTGCACTTTTTGTTGCAAGGTCAACACTGGCGAATTTAACTCCATCTATCTTCTCGAGGGATTTTTTGACATTAAGGGTGCAGCTTGAGCAATGCATTCCCTCAACTTTAAATTTTACTTCTGGCATAAGATTAACTCCTCATTCTTCAAGCAGAAAATCTTCGATTATAATCGAAGATTTTTTAATTTTCATAAAATTTTCAACTGTAATCGAACGTTTCTAAAGCTTTATTAGCTATTCAAATCTTTTTTTATCCTGTCAAATTCTTCCTTAGAAATCTCTCCTCTTGCGTATCTTTCTTTCAAGATATCAAGCGGAGTTTTCCCAGAAGAAATCTTGATATTCTTATCTCTTACAATGAGATAAATTATCACAATTACTGCAACGATAAGTAAAATCATCATAAACCAACCTCCTAAACCATAATATCCAAATCCCATCCAGGGATAATTCCAATGCATCCAACCCATAGGAAAACCTCCAAAAATATTCTCTCTCCCTCTAAAAAGAGAAAACATCATTCCCGGCCCCATAAAAGGATAAGTGCTTTCTCCCTTTATATAGGAAATATAGTTTAAACCAATAGCAATATGCATATTTTTCAGGCTTTCAGAACCTTCTCCACCCATCATATTGTCCATATATTCGTGAGTAGTTTTGTTGGGGATATA
This sequence comes from Brevinematia bacterium, assembly GCA_049968515.1. Classification (GTDB taxonomy): domain Bacteria; phylum Spirochaetota; class Brevinematia; order Brevinematales; family JAOACQ01; genus JAOACQ01. Next base: position 5,142 of record JBMFQR010000038.1, on the reverse strand, counting down.
TAAACTCATTACAGCATCACCGAGTTTTTCAAGTTCAGAAGCCTGAACCTTTGAAATATCAATATCCTTATCTTCTTTAATATTTTGTTGCTGCTTTATTGAATCAAGAATATTCCTGATATCCTTTGGTGGATTATCAGAATGTGCAAACAATCCTCCAGAGACCAGAAGAAAGGCTAAAATTAACCTCTTCATACATTCCTCCTCTTTTATTCGAGTTCTTCAGGTAACAAAGATTCAGTATTATATAAATTAGCTTTGTAAATTGTAGTGTCATTTATAGTCTTAACGAGACTTTCTTCACTTACACTGTCCTCACAGATAATTTCTGCACTGCCGGGTACAAGTGTAACGGCTACTTCTCTAACCCCTTCTACTTCAAGCAGAGCATTTTTAACTGTATTCATGCATCCCTGACAGCTCATTCCAGAAACGCTTAGCTTTACCCTTTTCATAAAGTTGCTCCTCTCAGCATTTCTTTTATATAATTAGCTGGAATAACTCCAGTCTTTTCTCCATTAAATTCATAAATTCGACAGGTATAATTTACACCTTCAGGCTCTTTTCCGGTATAAATATCTTTCCCATCTACAAGAATTGTTGGTGAACCCTGAAAATTAAACTTTTCAGCCATTTCAAGATCATTAACCTCAATAATCTCAAGGTAATCCTCTGAAATATTCATCTCTCTTAAAACAGAGGTAAGATTGTTAAATGTTTCGGCTGCATTCGGACAGCCACGAAAATATAAAAATTTTATATTCATTTTAACATCCTTCTTATAGTTTGTGTTAGCTCATCCACGACCTCAACCTTGCCTTCTTTAATCTGGTCAAATACGCATGTCTTAATATGTCCTGAAAGTAGCTTCTCCTGCACACCTGCAAGTGCACTTCTTATGGCTGTAATTTGATTTAAGACATCATCACAATAGGCATCCTTCTCAATCATATTTTTTATTCCTCTTATTTGTCCTTCGATCTTATTAAGCCGCTTTACTAAATCATCCTTAAATTCTTTTGAATGATGGGCTTTTCTACAGTGTTCCATTCCTGCCTCCTACATATACCCTGTATGGGTATATATAAATTATAATCAATTCTCATGTAAAAGTCAACAAAAATTTAAGAATTATTAATTCTTTATTTTCAAAAAGAAAGTCATAGGAATCAAAAGCTCATCTCGCAATATAAATTCAAACCCAATAATTCAAAAGAAGGTTTAAATTCTTAATAATTGTTACTGAAAAGAGTACCCTGCTAATTTTAAGAAAATAGTCTGAAAAGGGGAAAATTTTAATCCTGTTCACACATTTTTTAAGAAAAGACTTGACAGATGGAATTTTTTGTTTTATGATAATCTTATAATCGATTACAGTATTAAAAGGAGAATTTTCTATGAAGCTAAATAATTCTAAAAAAACTTGGCTTTGTTGATAAGTTTTTAACGTTGTGGATATTTCTTTCAATGGCTATTGGGGTTTTGTTAGGGTATTTTTATCCTCCTTTTACTCATTGGATAAGTAGATTTCAAATTGGTTCAACATCCATACCTATAGCAATAGGCCTTATCCTGATGATGTATCCACCACTTGCCAAGGTAAAGTATGAAAAGATGGGAACGACTTTTCAGAATAAAAAGCTTCTTTTTCTTTCTTTGATACAGAACTGCGTGGTTGGACCTGTTGTTATGTTTTTACTTGCCGTTCTATTTTTAAGAGATAATCCGGGATATATGATTGGAGCCATTCTGGTTGAGCTTGCTCGTTGTATAGCAATGGTTATCGTGTGGAATGATCTTGCTGGCGGAGATAGGGAGCTTGGAGTTGGGATAGTGGCTTTTAATGCTATCTTTCAGGTGCTTCTCTATGCCGTTTATATTTTTGTGTTTATTACATTTTTGCTAAACTTTTTCAAACTTGTGCCTGGTGTAAATGTTTCAATTTCTATGCTGGAATCTGCAAAGACAGTACTGATATATCTTGGTATTCCATTCTTTGCTGGAATTATTACTCATTTTGGATTGATAAAATTAAAAGGGGAGAGTTGGTTTGAAAATGTTTTTTCACCATTGATAAGTCCTATTACTTTGATTGCCCTTTTGTTCACAATAATTGAAATGTTTTCACTCAAAGGGGAATTTATTGTAAAAGCCCCTCTTGATGTCTTAAGGGTTGCGATTCCTTATGTTTTGTACTTTTTCATTATGTGGTTTATAACCTTTTTTCTTGCAGAGAAAATTGGGGCAGACTATGAAAAATCCACAGCAGTTGCCTTTTCAGCGGCTTCTAATGATTTTGAACTAGCGATTGCTGTAGCCATAGCTATATTTGGCATTAATTCAGGACAGGCATTCGCAACGGTTATAGGACCTTTAATCGAAGTGCCTATTATGATACTCCTTGTAAATATTTCACTTTCGCTAAAGAAACTAAATAAATATTTTAACGAAATTAAAATTTTAAACCCTGATTTAGTACCTCCTAATATAGAACCTGAGGAAAGTGATTTAAAGAAAGAAGAAAAATATGAAAAATTTTAGGAGAAAAGGAGGATTTTTGTGGAATCTCTCGAAAAAGAAGTTAAGCTCTTTTCTTCTCTTGCAAATGAAACTCGCTTAAGGATTCTAATACTTTTATCACACAAGGAATTATGTGGATGTCATCTTGAATGGGCTCTTAATATGACACAGGCAAAGGTTTCAAGGCACTTAAACGTTTTGCGAAATGCAGGTCTTGTCAGGGAAAGAAGAAAGGGTTTGTGGGTTTTTTACTCCTTATCCGAGCCCCGGACAGAACTTGAAAGAGGTATTTATGAGTGTTTAAAAAAATATTTTAACAATAAGAATGAGATAATAAAAGAAGATCTATCAAATATGGAAAAGGCTGTTTGTAAGCCTTTAGAGCAGATACATACAATAAGAAAGATGGATGATTTCTTTAGCGGGAGGAAATAAATGAGTAAAACAAAATTAGGTAAAAAAAGAGCTATTCTATTTTTTGGTTGTAGTGGTGCTTTATGTAATGGCTATCCAGTATGTAGACTATCATGATTTATCTTGGTCTGCAATGTTTAAAGCTGGAGTCCTTCAAGAAAAGGGATTGACTGGATTAGAGGCTCGTGTTAAAGAAATAGAAACCCCTCTCAGCTGGAATGTACCACTGGTTATCTGGTATATAATAATTAAGGCTGCAGCGCTTTTAGTTGAGCTTTTGCCTTACTGGATTGTTGGAATGTTTATAGCTGGTGCACTTGTGGTATTTGTATCCTGGGAAAAAGTAAAGGAAAAAATGGGTTATGGCGGATTTGGTTCGAACCTTATGGCTACGACAATAGGAGCTATAATACCTATATGCTCTTGTGGTATTGTCCCTGTGCTTGCTGGAATGGTACAAGCTGGAGTTCCTCTTGGTCCTACCATTTCATTTTTAGTGGCAGCACCAATGCTTAACGTGCCAACGGTTTTTATGACGGCAGGGCTTTTGGGATGGAAACTTGCTATTGCGAGGGTTATTTCAGTTTTTGTCATCGCAATGGCTATAGGTTTAATAGTATCATACTGGCAGAAGAAAAGGAAAGGCTTAAGACATCTTGTTAAGATATATGTGCAGCCAAATCTCTCCAGAGAGATACAACAGTTTGCCTATTCTCTTTCAATTGAGTTAATAAAGAAACCCGAAGGGTTAACTCTTGAAGAAATTGGAATAGAAAACAAAGCTAAAATAGAAGAGCTTGAAGAAGCAGAGATAATAGAGCAAACAAAAAGCGGAAAGTGGCGTTTAATACAGAGAGATAAATCACAATATCAATCTGGTTGTATGATTCTTCCTCAGGGTTATGAGGGAAGTTTAAAGAAAAAGTTACTTCAACTCTGGAGGGTCTCATGGCAATTATTTTTTGCTCTGAATTATTATCTTGTATTAGCTGTACTTATTGCCGGGGCAATTAGAGTTTTAATTCCAACAAATGTGATTGTAAATTTTGTTGGAGGCAAAGGATTAAATTCTGTTCTGGTCTCTTCAATTATTGCTGTGCTTGCATATGTATGCACCTATGTAGAGGTTCCTACGGCAATGGCCTTGATGGCAAAGGGAATGGGATCGGGGGCAACATTATCATATCTATTGGGTGGACCGGGTTTAAGTCTTCCTTCTATAGCAATGTTGTCTGGCGTATTTAAACCAAAGCTTTTGCGGCTTTATGTTGGATTAACTTTTGTTGGTTGTGTACTCGCTGGCTATATATTTAATTTGTTTTGAGGAGAAAAATATGGATAATGAAAAGAAGATTGTAAGAATTTTTACTGCTCCAATTCAATTCCCATGTGGAGAAGGTTCTTTTTGCTGCGGACCAATAGGCCAGAACAAGGAAGACATTGAAAGACTATCAAATGCTATTAAAGAACTTGGAGTTTCTGTTGAGATTTATAATATAATGGAAAGAAACTTTGATAAATCTTTTCCTCAGATTGCCAGTTTGCTTGGTAGTCTTGGTCCTGGAATTGTACCTATACTCTCCGTTGGAGAAGAAATTATTTCGATTGGTTCGCCTTCTGTAGAAGAGGCTGTACAGATTGTAAAAGAAAAAATATAAATTTTTGGAGGCAATAAAATGCCAGCATATGAATATGTTTGTACTGAATGTGGAAATAAATTTGAGGTGTTTGCTACATTAACAGAAAAAGAGAAGGGCTTAAAGCCAGAATGCCCTAAGTGTGGAAGTATAAAAACCGTTCGATTTTTCGGTGGACTTAACTTTATAAAAACTTCCGGCGGAGGTTTTACATCTGGTTCGGGTTGTGGACCTGGGTGTGGGTGTGGATAAATCTTTGCAAAACCAATAAGATTAGGAGGTAAAAAATGAAACAGAGTTTTCTCTTTTCAGATTTCTCATCAAAATACCCTGTGAAAATAAGTCTTATACTTTTTATTATTGTGTTATTTTTCAGGATAGTAGAAATTTTCACATTCTAAGACTGGACGAGCTATGGGGAAAAATTTCTATTTCAAAAATATTAGGTTTTTTTATTGTTTTATGTTACCTCTGGCTGGTCAGAAGAAAGCCAAAGGATATAGGTTTACATTCTCAAAGATTTCTAAAAAGTATATTGATTGCAACAGTTTTTATAACAATAATTCTTGTT
>JBMFQR010000037.1:0-16496 GCA_049968515.1 Brevinematia bacterium | reverse complement strand
GACAATTAGTTTAATCCTTTTCTCATTATCCGTCTACTTAGAGCTTTAGTCCACCTCTTTTATCATACCATCTCCTTCTTTTAAGTCTGAAGCTATTTCAAGAGTGGTAGATGACTTAGTATATTCATTCCCGATTATTTTTATTTTATTTAAAACAACCCCATAAAAGGAATTGAAGATAAATAAAATAAATAGAAGTTTAGTATATTTCATACTATCTCCTTTAAAGTTCTTTATTATATAGTATACTTTATTTTTTAAAGTATTTCAAGTTTTTTGAAAAATTTTTTGTAAAAGATTGCGAAGCGTTTGTTACAAATTGATTTCTAAGGAAATACCTCTTAACTTTTATATGGGGCATTGAAGCTTCTAATAAGAATTGTAGATATGACTATGTAAAAAGTTTGACCAATAATGGAAAAATTTTAAAAATTTTACAAAAAAATGTTGCATTTTTCTTTTTTAGAAGTTATAATACTTACAAGTTTGATTAGGGGTTATTGATGGATTGTAAGGCTGTCAATCTTTTTTATTTCTTCTGGTGGTGGTTCTTGAGTCTGTCTAAGGCAGGTGTTGACCCGGTGGAGAAGGGATAAAAAAGGTTGATTTTATTTTAGAAGCCCACAGGTTGATACCTGTGGGCTTTTTTTGTTTATGGAGGTTTTTTTATGTTTCAAAAAAGGGAAATTTATCCGGTGAGTTTTGAGATTCCGGCAGATATTGAAACTCCAGTTTCGACGTATTTAGCTCTGGATCAGGATGGTAGAAAATCGTTTCTTCTCGAAAGTGTTGAGAAGGGCGAAAGCATAGGTAGATACTCGTTCATAGGAATTGAACCCGAGCTTGAATTTATAGCAAAAAAGGACAAGGTTCTTATAAGATTTAAAAATGAGGAGAAAAGCTTCGAATCTCCAAATCCTCTAAAGGAGCTGAAGGAACTTATAAATTCACTAAAGGTTATGGATGAAAGGGATGATTTTATTCCTCTTACAGCTGGACTTGTGGGCTATTTTAGTTATGATAGCATAAGATATTTTGAGCAGATTCCGGACATTAAACCAGATAGGCTCAATCTACCTGATATTTACCTTATGTTGCCAAAAATATTGATTGTCTTTGACCACATAAAGCAGAAGGTTATAATAAACAGTCATTATTTCAAAAATGAGGAGAAAAATGAGGTTTTTGAGCAGATGAAAAACTATGAGAGAAGAATTTATAATGTCAGGTATATCTCACATATAAACGAGAATATAACATCTTCCATTACGCTAACATCAAATTTTAAAAAAGATGATTTTCTTAAAGCTGTTGAAAAGGTAAGGGATTACATAATTGCAGGGGATATTTTTCAGGGGGTAATTTCTCAAAGATTCGCAACTTTTACTGAAAAACCACCTTTCGATATCTATAGAAAACTCAGAATGATAAATCCTTCTCCATATATGTTTTATATTGATTTTACTGATTTTAAACTCATTGGGTCTTCGCCAGAGGTGATGGTGAAAAAGGTTAGAAATGGAGTAAATTCTGAAATTCTTGTCAGGCCTATAGCCGGAACAAGGCCGAGAGGCAGGAATGTAAAAGAAGATTTGGAGATTGAAAAAGATCTTCTTGGTGATAAAAAAGAACTTGCCGAACATACAATGTTGCTTGATCTTGCAAGAAATGATGTAGGAAGAATCTCTAAATACAATACTGTAAGGGTTGAAAAGCCATTTCACATAGAAAGGTATTCACACGTTATGCATATAGTTTCAGATGTTTACGGTGTTCCACAGGAGAATGCCGATGCAATAGATGTGATTGGAGCCACATTTCCTGCGGGAACTGTAACAGGTGCTCCAAAAATCAGGGCAATGGAAATAATCGAGGAGATAGAACCAGAAAAGAGAGGAATTTATGCCGGACTGGTTGGATACATAGACCTCAGAGGGAATTTTGATACCTGTATAGCAATCAGGACAATAATCCATAAGAATAAAAGGGTATATCTGCAGGCTGGTGCGGGTATTGTTTATGATTCTGTGCCGGAAAAGGAGTATATGGAGTGTATAAATAAGGTTAAAGCTTTAATGAAGGCAATACTTTAGAGAGAAGTTTTTGGACAGCTCTATAAGGAAAAATATAAATAAGAAAGGAGGTTATCATGATTTTAGTAATTGACAATTATGACTCTTTTATTTACAACATTGTGCAGTATCTTGGTGAGTTTTATAACGACATAAGGGTTTACAGGAATGATAAGATTATGCTGGAAGAGGTTAAAAAGCTTTCTCCCGATGGAATAGTTATTTCCCCTGGACCGGGTAGGCCAGAGGACTCAAAGGTTTCTCTTGATTTGATAAAGAATCTACCTGATATTCCCATACTCGGTGTCTGTCTTGGTCATCAGGCAATTGGTTATGTTTATGGTGGTGAAATAATTCAGGCAAAAAACATAATGCATGGAAAGTCTTCAATGATTTTGCAGAATGGAAATGAAATTTTTGCCGGTTTGCCAGAAAAATTCAGTGCCATAAGATATCATTCACTTGTTGTCAGAAGGGAGAATTTGCCTGAATGCCTTGAAGTAATTGCAGAAAGTGATGATGGGGAAATAATGGGGTTAAAATTGAAGGGATTTCCAACTTATGGAATTCAGTTTCATCCTGAATCCATCCTCACTGAAAACGGAAAAAAGATTATAGAAAATTTTGTTGGGATTGTGAAAGAAAAAGAGGAGAAAAAAAGAAAGGACGTGGTATTTACAAAATTCAAGGATATCATTACCAAGGTCGTTGAGGGCGGGGATCTGGCAATAAATGAGGCCTATGAGATGATGAACTTCATAATGAGGGGAGATTTAACTCCATCCCAGATTGCTGCATACCTCATAGGGTTGAGAATCAAGGGAGAAAAATCGGATGAGATAGCTGGTAGTGCAAAGGCAATGTTTGAGGTATGTTCAAAGGTTAATACTGATTTGGAACCGCTTGTTGATACATGTGGAAGTGGTGGGGATAAATCAGAAACCTTCAATGTCTCAACCACTGCCTCATTCATTCTTGCCGGGACCGGATGCTATGTTGCCAAGCATGGCAATCGTTCTATAACCTCAAAAAGCGGGGCTGCAGACGTGCTCGAAAAACTGGGGGTTAACATTTCAATTCCACCTGATAAGGCAAAAATATGTCTTGAGAAAGCCAACATTGCTTTTTTATTTGCCCCTCTTTATCATCCAGCAATGAAACAGGTAATGCCAGTCAGAAGAGAAGTTGGTGTAAGGACACTTTTCAATATTTTAGGGCCTATTGTAAATCCGGCAGGTGTTAAACATCATGTGATGGGGGTTTTCTCCCAGGATTTACTCGATCTTGTTGCAGAGGTATTTTTAAAACTTGGGCATAAGCATTCTCTCGTTATTCATGGAGAACCGGGAATTGATGAGGCAAGTATTGAGGGGAAAACTCTTGTGAGGGAAATAAAGGATGGTGAAATAAAAAGCTGGGAGTTAAATCCATCCGATTTTGGGCTGAATGGTAGGATAGAAAATGTCAGGGTAAAATCTCCAGATGAGAGTGCTACTCTGATTCTTGAGATTTTAAAAGGCAGAGAGAAAGGGGATCCGAGAAAAATGGTGGTTTTAAACAGCGGTCTCGGAATCTATATTACGAAAGGTGTCAAACTTAATGAGGCATTCCAGATGGCTGAAGAAGCAATTGACAGCGGCAGGGCATTTTTAGCACTTGAAAAACTAAGAGAAGTATCAAATTCTTAGGGAGGAAATTATGGGCATAATAGATGAAATACTTGAAGAAAAGAGAAGGGAAGTTTCAGAATTAAAGAAATTGCATGGTGAGAGTCTTTTTTCTTTGAGAAGGAACTCCAATTCATTTTACAAATCATTAAAGCAGGAAGAATATCTCTCTGTAATTGCAGAAATAAAGCCAAAATCCCCTTCTCATGGAGTAATGGCTTCTGAGGAAAATATGATTGAGATTGCAAAATTATACAAAAAAAGAGGTGTAAATGCCATTTCTGTACTTACCGACAGCAAATTTTTTGGAGGTGGATATAATCTGCTTGATGAAATTTCAAAAGAGGTTGATATTGCATTGCTTGCAAAGGATTTTATAATTGATAAGATTCAGATAGATATGGCAGTGATTAATGGGGCATCTGCCGTGCTTTTGATCTCAGATATTCTTAATGACAATGAGTTATTAAAGCTTTATGAGTATGCCATATCCAAAAAGATTGATGTTCTTCTGGAGGCACACAGAGTTGAGAATGTTAAGAGGTGTGTTGAATTAAATCCAGCAATAATAGGAATAAACAACAGAGACCTGTTTACACTTAAAGAGGACCTGAATCACTCTTTGAGAGTTAGAGAATTTCTACCAGATGGAGCAATTAAACTTTCACTTTCCTCAATAAAATCAAGGGAAGACGCAAAAAAGGTTATGGAAGCAGGTTATGACGGAATACTTATCGGGAGCGTAATAATGAAAGCATTTAACAGATCTGCTGCACTCAATAGCTTTATGAAGATAGAGAAAAAGATGGGGGTCTTGTAAAACTGATGCTTACTTATGCTCTTTAGCTCTTATTAATTCAACCCTGTTTAACTCTTCTACAATCTCATGTGCTTCGTTGATTCTGTCTTTTTCTATTAGTTCTCTTCTCATTAGTTCTTCAACTATCTCATGGGCTTTATTTAAGGAATCTTTCTCCTTCAGTTCTTCTCTCGCAAGCTCTTCTACTATTTCATGTGCCTTATTTATATTATCTTTGTCTATAAGCTCTTTTCTCATCAGCTCTTCTACTATCTCATGTGCCCTGTTTATCTTATCCTTCTCCATCAGCTCATTTCTTGCCAAATCTTCTATAATTTCATAGGCTCTGTTGATATTTTCTTTGTCTATAAGTTCTTTTCTTGTTAACTCCTGTAATATCTCATAGGCATTTATTATTCTGTCCTTTTCCATAAGCTCCTTTCTCGCAAGATCCTGAACTGCCTCGTGTGCTCTGGCAAGATTTTCTCTTTCAAGAAGCTCATTTCTAAAAAGCTCCTCTACAATCTCGTGAGCCTCTATTATTTTATCTTTTTCTGCCAGTTCCTTTCTACTTAATTCTTCAACTATTTCATATGCTTCGTTAAGCTTTTCTCTATCTATAAGTTCCTGTCTTGAAAGCTCCTCTACAACCTCATGAGCCTTATTGATCTTATCAAGTGCAATTAATTCCTGTCGGGCAAGCTCCTCAACCTCCTGATAGGCTTTTATTATCTTGTCATCGGTTATCATTTCCTTTCTTGTATAGTCCTGAAGCAACTCAAAGGCTCTTATAATTCCAAGAAGCTCTATCATTTTCTGCCTTGTGAAGTCATCGAGAATTTCATAAGCCTTGAGAATTTTATCATTCGTAAGTGTTTCTTTGATGTGAAGCTCTTCAATCTTTTCATAGGCATCGAGGAGGGTGAATAGCTGTTTTAATGTATCCTCTCTCTTTTCAGTTGCCTGTATTAATTCTTCTCTTGCAAGGCTCATTGCACTTTCAAATGCCTCAATTGTTTTTTCCTTTTCTATCTGCTCCTGTCTTGATAATTCTTCTGTTATCTCAAGTGCCTCAATCTCTCTATCCTTTTCTATCTGCTCCTGTCTTGATAAATCTTGTACTATCTCATGTGCCTTAAGGAGTTTATCTTTTTCTATAAGCTCATTTCTGCTAATCTCCTGAACTATTTCATGTGCAGATAAAAGCTTATCTCTATCCATTATCTCTTGTCGGGTCAGGTTTGAAACCTTCTCATACATTTCTATGATTTTATCTGCTTCCTTTAGTTGCCTCGCAAGATTTTCATTCTCTTTCCTGAGCCTTTTTATTTCCTCCTGAAGTACATCTGACATAGCCTTTCCTCCGATGAAAAAAGCTAAAATGATATTTTAGCAAATTTAATTATAAATTATTTTCGGATTATATCAACTATTTTCTTGAAAAAGTTTTATTTTATTTTTGTTATATCCTTTCCCTTATAAACATCATTAATCTGATTGATTTTTTTATCTTTTGTGGAAAAATATGCCTCCTTGACAACCGAGATATTTGAGGCTTTCGTCTGTATATAAAGTGAATAAAGAAGCTTTGCCACTTCTACTTTATTTGATTCTATCTCGTTTGTAAAAACCTCAAACTTATATGAAAAGAGTGTGTAATTATTCTTTTCAAGTGGAAGAAGATTTTCTTTGTTATCAAAATCAATGGCAATCAGAGGAAGCAGATTATTTGTATCCTTTGTGGAAAGATAAAAGTAAAAGATTGAAAGCCTTTTTTCATATTCACTTGCAGAATATGCCTGTTTCTTTGTGATAAAGTTTGCTATCAAAAATATAACAATTGCGAGAATTATTACTACAGGTAAATAGATCAGGATGTTTTTGATTAAATTTTTGCTCTTCTTTATTTCCTTTTTTTCCTTTGTTGTTTCAGCCATAAATTTCCTCCTTCTTATTCTGGTTTATTATACAAACTATAAATTTTTTTATCAATAAAAATAGAACTAATTTTTTTTAGAATTTTTTCAAAATAAAGACTGTCTTCATTTTCAATCTTTAAGATTTCAAGCCTTATGGATGTAATCTTTTTTAAGTAAGACTTATTCATTCTGAAATTACCGACACTTATGTCATAAATTTTTTTTGTTTCAATTGTTTCTGCTAAAATCTCTAACATTTTTTCGTAATCTGAAAGACTTTCTTTCGTAAAAATCAATGGGTCAAAACAGAGTCTTACATTCCAGCCCTTGCTCATAGCATTATTTATGGATTCAAGTCTTTTTTTTAGCAAGGGCGTGTTCGTTTCAAACGTTTTTATAATTTTATCGGGGAGAATCGACCATGCAAGTATAATGTTTGAAATAGGTGCTAAATCCTCTATAACCCTGAAATTTGAGCTTTTTGTCCTAATTTCGATTGTTAATTCTCTATTTTTCTTTGCAAATTCGTAAATCCTGTGTATGTAATTTGTAATATATTCAAGAGCAAGAAGATCTGTATCATAAGAAATAAAAAGCAGAAAGTTGCCATTTTTTAGTTCTCTTTCGAGTTCACAAAAAAGATCCTCTATATTTACAAAGATTACTATGTAAGCTGATGAATACATTCCCTGCAAAAAACAATACTTACAATCGAAAATGCAGTTTAAAACCATTGAGGCATAAAAACTTCTCTCAAAGCCAAAATTTTGGCAGTAAGGTGGATTGGGGTAGAGAAAGTTTTTTTGCTTTCTGGCAAGAATGAGTGAAGGAAAAGCCTTTTGAAGTAAAAAGGATTGTTTCTTTCTGCCAAAGATTTCAAGATAGTTTTTTACTAAAATAATGCTAATATTCTTAAATTTTGAGGTTATTTCTCTGGTGATTTCGTGTTCAAGCGCAGAATTCTCAATGTAGATGTGTTTAAAGTAGCTTCTTGATTTCTTCATAGATTATTTTTCTTTCAGCCTTTGATTTTGATATTCTCGCAGTAAAAGGAATTAATTTTTCAATTGAGATTTTTTCTTTCATTTTTGCAATCTTATAACTTTTAAATAACTCATTCTTCATATATAAAGTAAGGGAAAGGTTGGTTGATATTTTTTCTAATATATAATGCTCTTTTTCTGAAAGGATTGTATCCTGCATTTCTAAGGGAAATCCCATAAGAATCTTGATAATATTATCTATTTCTGAAATGTTTTTTTCTATGAGAGATGAAATAAACTCTTTGGTAATATGGCTGATTTCAAGGTAGTCAGAAATAATTTTCAAAATAAAGACCTTATGAGGTGGTAAAAAAATCTGACCAGCCTCAAGAAAATAGGCACTTTCCATATCGATCAATTCTGCTTCTGAATCTATAGCTATATTTTCTACGACTCTATTAAAGCTTTCGATTGAGTTTTCTTTAATTTTATGGTCAAAGAGTATATCAGGGTAGAAGACTTTTTTTGTCTCATTCTGAATAGCTTTGTTAATGAGAAAAAGCTCTCCTATTCCATATTTTTTGTTTTTTGCCCCACACACACCGATCAAAAGGCAGGTAGTTTTTTCTTTTGCAAGCACATATGAAAGTATGGATGCCGACCTTAATCCGCCAACTCCTGTAATGGAAAGCTTTATTTCTTCTCCCCTGAATTGCTGGAAGTCTGTAATACTTAAGTCTTTTTTTAGGTTGTAAAAATCAATCAGTGGCCTTGCCTCTGGATATAATGCAGTGAATATATGAAGCATAGTTTATATTACCATAAAGGCTGTGTTTTTTCCAGAAAAGTTGAGCTTATGATTTTTTAAATCCTATGGATTTAAATTTCAAAGAGATGCAATTTGTTGCCTTTTTAATAATTTTAGCTTATACTTTTTAATATGTACAGGAAAGGTATTGTTGTTTCTAACAAAAATGGCAGACTAATTGTAAGGATTACATCGGAAGAAGAGGCTTTTTGCGACAAATGTGACATTAGAGGAATCTGTAATCAGAACAGAGACGAGAGACTCATCACTCTAAACATTAAAAAGCAGCTTGCCGAAGGAAGCCCTGTCTCAATCAGACTTAACGAAGGCTTTGCAATAGTTATTGCCTTTTTGATTTTCATTCTACCACTTTTGATATTTATAGCTTCCATTTTAGTTTTACAGAGCTTTTTCGGGAAAGGGCTTTCTTACACGATAAGTGCACTAATTCTGATTGTCTACTTTATTATTATTGCAATATTTCAGAAAAGGCTTGTCTCATTTATAGAAATATCAGAAATAAGAAAGTAGAAATTACTGATAGTTGGTAATGTAAAGTACAATGCTGGCATCGGCCTCAAAAGAGGAGAGTAAAACCTCATAGCTTGCGGGCTGTAGATATAGGGAAATCTGGTCGCTGATAAGCCTTGTCTCATTAAGCAGGTCAACTCCTTTGTATCCACCACCCACAAGTCTTAATGAAAATCTTCCCCTGCTTATTGTTGAATAGGCAGAGAATCCGTATTCCCCGGCATTTTTTATCTCAAACCTTGCAACCGTAAGATTGTTTACTTTTATATTATTGAGGTTTGTCTTAAAAATTTCTTTATAATTTGCCGGTGGATTATAAATCTTTCCACCATCAATTCTTGTAAGTCTATCCACATAATCTTTATCGGGAATGATAGTGTTTGTATAGAAGTAAATTGATGCTCCCTTAATGCCAATGTTTACATAAAACTTATAATTGCCGGGTAGCAGGAGTAACCCAACCTGAGAATTTCCATAATTCCCCTCAAGGACAACAATTTCATTTGTATAAAGCCCGATAAACCTTCTCTCTGAAACCATTTTTACGTATTTTTCACCATTAAAGTTTGGTGCAATAAAGAATTGATATACTGCTGGCTGTTCAACTTTCAGGTTTATGCTTATATCTTCTGTATTTTCTTTCTTTGCAATGAAGAAAAGTTTGAAGCCAGAGGGTGGTTCAGGAGTGAGAACTTTATCAAGCACCTTGATGTTGCTGTAAATAAGGATAAACAGAAGCACTCCACCTATCAAAAAGCCAATCATAAATACCAGTTTACTGCTTTTACTTAATTTCATAATGACTCTCTTTTATTTCTTTACTTTTCTGTCGTAAAAAGTTGTGTTTGCACCACAAATCGAAATTGCAATAGCATCTATTACATCATCTGTTCCCTCAACCTGTACGAGATTGAGTATCATTTTTACAGCCTTTTCTATCTGTTTTTTTGTTGCTCTTCCATAGCCGGTTACTGCCATTTTTATCTGAAGGGGAGAAAACTCAAGATATTCAAGCTTATATTTTGCAGAAATAAGCTGAATAACTCCCCTCACCTCACTAATCTTACTGGCAGTTTTTGTGTTCTTTGCAAAGAACAATGTCTCCGTAGCAATGGCATCTGGATTATATTTTATAACGAGTTTACCCAGATCCTCAAATAGCTGCAGCAATCTTTCAGGATTCTTTTTATTCCTTTCTGTAGTAATAAGTCCGCTGGAAATGAGACTTAAATTCCTGCTATCAGCTTTAAGAATTGCATATCCCATTCTTTCAATGCCGGGATCAACACCTATGACTATCATACTTCTCTTAACCCGAGAGTTTTTGAAACAATCCATTCCGCCACTTCTCTTTTGCTTCCCTCAAAACTACCAGCCTCATTCCCAGTTTTGTCAAAAAGCCTCACCTTATTTCTATCACTTCCCATAGGATTAAAATCAGCCTCTATGGTATTAAGAACTACAAAGTCAAGGTTTTTCTCCCTCTGTTTTTTTAAGGCATTCTCTATGGAATTGTCTGTCTCAAGTGCAAACCCAACATAAAATTTATCTTTAAAAAGCGAGGTTATTTCTTTCAGGATGTCTGGATTAACAACCAGTGAGAGATTTAACTCACCACCCTTCTTTATTTTTTTATCATGGGCTTCTTTTATTCTGAAGTCTACAGGTGCAGCACACATAAACAATCCATCGTATTCCGAAAGATTTTTCTTTATTGCATCAAGCATATCAACGCAGGAAAAAACACATATGGAAGGTATATACTCTGGAATATCTATAGAAACTCTGCCATATATAAGAAGCACATTAGCACCCTTTTTATACAAAAATTTTGCAATCTCAATGCCCATTTTGCCAGAAGAAAAATTTGCAATAAATCTTACTGGGTCAATCTTTTCAACAGTGGTGCCGGCTGTTACTATAAAGCTTTTACCTTTCAGTGGTTCATTTATATCCCTTGTTATTATTGCAATAATCTTTTCCTCTGATGGTAATCTTCCCCTGCCTGAGTAGCCGCAGGCAAGTTCACCAGAATCAGGTTCAACAACAATGCAACCATAAGACCTTAATTTCTTTATGTTCTCCTGAATTACTTTCGATTCATACATTTTGACATTCATTGTAGGAAAAACAATCTTTTTTTTATCACATGCCAGGAATGTCGAGGTAAGCAGATTATCAGCTATACCACTGGCAATCTTGGAAAGTGTGTTTGCAGTAAGAGGTGCAATGACAAACACATCAGCCCAATCACCTATCTCAATATGTGCAAGCGGGTGTTTTATTGAAAAATCTTTAACATAAACCTCATTTCCTGAAGCCACTTTAAATATTAGAGGATTCATAAGTTTTGTAGAATTTTCTGTCATTATTACCCTGACTTTATGGCCATCTTTTGTAAGCTTTCTTATTAGAGAAGGTAGCTTGTAGATAGCAATTCCAGAGGTTATGCCAAAAGCAATTTTCATATTTAAGACCTGCTTTTTACCTTTTTCCACCTGATTATAACAAAGTACTTTTCATCTTTAACAATGGTACTATAAATTTCCCCATTCTTGTCGACAAAAAAGCCGGAGTTAAGATAGAGTGAGGGGAGTTGTGGAGCATAGTAAACTGTTTCCTTCTCAGAAGTGCCACTTAAATCCAGAAATCTAAATTTTATGCCCTTAGCCCTCTCATCATAAGAGTACAATACTGCAACGTCATCATATGTAACAGCAAGTACATCTTCAAAGTGTTTTTTAGATTTAAAAATATTCTTTGTTATCGAGTTTCTTAAAATACTGTAAACATCTACGGAGTTATAAAATGTGGATGGTGTATCCACATTCTTTCCGTCTTTACCTATCATATAATTCTGTGATGTTATTATCAATCTTTCATTGTTTTTTAGATTGAATATGCTTGATATAAGTCTTATATAAGTCTCATTGTTAATAACATTTGTTCTTGGTATATATTTTGTGTCAAATTCGAAGGTTAATTCGCCAGAGATAGAAAACCTCTTCACATCATAATTTTTGTAATCCCCATCATACCTAACTACATATACATAAAGATTATTAAATAGATCAATATCAATCCTTTCGATTAAGCCAAATGGTGTGGAGTTAATTCCACTTTCTCCAATGCAATATATAAATTTTCCAGATGGAGAAAATTTATAAACATAGAAAAGATTTTCGTATAGCTCAGAATTTGTTGTCATAGTGTTTGAGAGCCTGTTTGTAACGGTTGCAAGAACATAGATTTCACCATACTTATTCAATACAAGGGATACTGGAGTATCAAACTCATATCCCTCTCCCTTATTGGGTATGATAGAGACATTTGTATCCTTTTCACCGAGTGAAAATATTGTAATTCTTTTGTTGTATCTATCGGCTATATACAGTCTGTTTCTGTATATCTGGAAACTTGTAGACACATTTATATAATCATTCAATATCAAAGTCTGATTGGAGCAGTTTTCCTTAATCTCACTGATGTTTGAGCCAATCTCATTATAGTTTGTGCCAAGTGGAGCATAAAAAACAACCTCAAATTTCATAAAGTTTGGCTTTCCAGAACAGGAGAAAAGTATAATCAAGCTTAATATCGATAATCTTTTTAACATAATTAATTCTCTTTTTATTTAAATTCCTTCGCAAGTTTGCATAAAATTTCTGCACCTCTCATTATATCTTCATCCCTTGCAGCATATGAAATCCTGAAATTGGTGTTTTGCTCCGAAAAAACATTTCCCGGAATTATCAGCACGTTGTTTTTTATGGCAAGCTCTACAAAGCGGGAAACATCCCCATTTTTTAATGCAGGGAAGATATAAAATGCTCCGCCGGGTTTTACAATGTTAAAATCATCCTTCAGGGCATTATAGATCAGGTCTCTCTTTCTTCTATATGCATCTCTAAAGGGAGTTGTATCGTACTCAAGTGCCTTAACGGCAGCATATTGAAAAGGTGCAGGTGCACACACAAAAGAGTATTGCTGAAGCTTTATCATCTGGGCAATGAGTTCTGATTTACCTACCGCATATCCAAGTCTCCAGCCTGTCATTGCATAAGTCTTTGAAAAACCACCAAGTATAAGAGTATTATCGTAAAAAGTTGCGGGGCTTAAAAATTCAGTGTCATAAACAAATCCATCATAGATTTCATCTGATATCAAAAGGATATTTTTTTCCTTTGCTACTTTTATTACTGTCTCAATATCCTTCTTTGTGTAAACATAACCGCTGGGATTACAAGGGGAATTTAAGATTATTGCCTTTGTCCTCTCAGTAACTGCCTTCCTCAGCTTTTCTTCCGAAATTTTAAAATCTGGATAGGTATCAACAATAACGGGTTTGCCATCCAGAAGATTTACAAGATGCTTGTACATAACAAAATAAGGGTCAAAAAACACAATTTCATCTTTAGCATCCACAATAGACATAAGTGCAAGAAGCAAGCCACCTGAAACTCCTGAAGTTATTATAACCTCACCGGGAGCATATTTTTTCTGCCTTGTCTTTTCAATATATTCCAGAACCTTCTGCCTTAATTCGTCAATTCCCTGGGTTAGAGTATATCTGTTAAAACCTTCTCTTATTGCCTTTATTGCAACCTCTTTCAATTCTTCAGGAACATCAAAATCCGGCTGTCCAATACTGAAATTTACAGGGTTCTGCATTTTAGCGGCAAGCTCAAAAACCTTTCTTATGCCTGATGAATCAACTTTTAGACTTCTTTTTGATATCATGTGCAATCCTCTCAAATTTATATTTTAAAAGAAGGGGAAAAGTGGACTGGTTACACCATTTCCCTGCAATCCTCTCAAACTTATATTTTAAAACAGGAAATTAAAATTGTCTAATAAATACCTTAATTAGGCAGTTTTTCAAATTGCCTGTATAAGCCGCATGCTGGGTTGCCACTTTTTTGTCATTAAGCCAGTTATCCATTTGAAAGACATAAAAATAAATCCATCAATTCAGGAAATATACAATATAAATTTTTTTATAACGTCTGGCCATTCAAAGGCAAGAGTTTTCTGGCATTCTCACCTACAATTTTAATTTTTCCCATAAATTTTCTTTCTCTTTTATTTCCCTTTTATCTTTAAAAATTCTGTGAGCTTTTTTATAATTTGCATTCTGTTCGTGATGTTTAATTTCTGAAATAACACATAAATATAATTCTTTACTGTGCCTTCAGATATGTACAATCTATCAGCAATCTCTTTATTGGTATAACCCTGTAATAGAAGGGTTGCAATTTCTTTTTCTCTTTCACTGAGAGAATGTTTCTCAAAGAACTTTTCAGGTATGTTGAGCACGTCGACCTTCTCGGAAAGCATTTCGATAAACCTGTAGGCATAGTATATTGTGAGTAGATTCCAGAAAATATAAAATAGTGCCAGAAAGTTAAATACTTTGGGTATGACTCTCAATTTATTCTGAAGTAAATCAAAATTCAAATCAATAAGAAAACCGGGCAGGAAAAACGTAAGAATCAGTATAACCTTTTGGCAGAGTTCCCTTATGAATTTTGAGCAGGCAGTAAGATTTTTTAAAAGAATGAAGACAATATAAACTACACTTAAAATTAATAAAATTCCATAAATGTAAATAATTTTTTCCTGAAGATTATATGAGAGTTTTAAAAGAAAGATAAGAATCACAAGAAATAATGAAATTATTGAAGATGATAAAAAAAATATTTTTAGAATGGTGGAAAACTTTTTTTCAAGTAAAAGAAAGCAAAGCGCTGGACTGATGTAGGTTAATAATCCCATCAGCCATATGTAATTTATGTTCATAAATCCAACAAAATTAAATTTTGCTGGATAAACATTGTAGAAATAAAAATAAACCATATGGTTTAGAACAAAGAAAAAAAGAAGCAGTTGAAATACAAAATGTACCCTCGAAATTTTATTGTTATATTTAAAAAGAGCAAACAAAGAAAACACAAGTGCTACTGCCCCGGTTAAAAGTGAAAGGATGTAGTAAAACAATATTAAAAGAATCATAATTTTTTAACTCTAAGAAAGATTTCTTTAAATATTTTAAAAAGAAAGGTTATAAAATTCAAATTTTTATCTTTTCCTTAAACTGAAAGATCTTAGATTCTGGTTACCAGTAAAAATGTGCAAAAATGACTTTTTTGGATAAAAAATCGTTCAGGTTGGACTATAACTATAGGGATACCCCCCTTATTTTTTTTGACATAAATTCCTTTTTGCTTTATACTATGCACTATAGTGCATAACATAAAAGCTTTTCACTGGAGGATTAGATGAGTTTGTTTAGTTTTCCTGAAGACTTTATTTTCGGAACTGCAACAGCATCCTATCAGGTTGAAGGTGCTGTCAATGAGGATGGTAGAGGCGAATCTGTATGGGACAGATTTTGCAGGTTACCCGGCAGAGTATGGAATAATGACACCGGAGATGTTGCCTGTGATCAATACCATCTTTATAAAGAAGATGTGAAGCTTATGAAGGAATTAAATCTTAATGCTTATAGATTTTCCATTGCATGGCCGAGGATTTTTCCGACAGGAGAAGGTAAGCCAAATCCAAAGGGGCTGGATTATTATCACAGGCTAATTGATGAGCTTCTAAAAAATGATATCAAGCCATTTGTGACACTCTTTCACTGGGATTTGCCACAGGCACTTGAGGAGAAATATGGAGGCTGGAGAAGCAAGGAGGTAAGCAAGCTCTTTGCTGATTATTCTGCCTATGTTGTTAAAAATCTTAGAGATAAGGTGGAGTTCTGGTCTACAATAAATGAAATTTCCTGTTTTACTATATTAGCTCATTTATATGACAAACACGCTCCGGGAAAAATTGAAAGCAGTAAGGTTACAAACCAGACAGTGCATAACGCCCTTTTAGGGCATGGGCTTGCACTTAAGGCTATAAGGGAAAATGGAAATGATAAAACGAGGGCTGGAATTGTTGAAAATCTCTGGATGGCATGGCCGGTTTATGAAGAGGAGAGACATATAAATGCGGCGAAAAAGGCTTTTTATGACAGAAATCAGCAAATTCTTTTCCCTTTTATGACTGGCAGATATTCTGAAAAATGGCTTAAGGAAGTCGGGGAAAATGCGCCAGAATTTACAGAGGAGGAAATGAAACTGATTGGAGGAAAGCTTGATTTTGTGGGTCTTAATATGTACATGGGTCACCCGGTAAGGTTTAAGGAAAACAAAGATGGTTATGAAATACTTTCTTTCCCATCAAATTTTCCGAAAACATATATGGAATGGCCAATTACTCCAAAGGCTGTTTATGCCAGTCTTAAATTTACAAAGGAATACTTTGGGGATATACCTATTTACATTACAGAAAATGGAATGGCTGGTAAAGATGTAGAAACAAAAGAGGGTGAAGTTCTCGATATAGATAGACTTGAGTATTTAAGAATGCATCTTGAGATGGTTTCAAGGGCTATAATGGACAATATTCCGGTAAAAGGCTATTTTATCTGGAGCTTGCTTGACAACTTTGAGTGGTCATATGGTTATGACAAGAGATTTGGAATTGTAAGGGTGAATTATTCAAATCAGAAAAGAACAATTAAGCTTTCCGGAGAATATTACAGGGATGTTACAAAACATAGAAGAGTCCTTTGATTGGTGATTTTTTATAGATTACTATATTATAGTGAAAAAAGATTTAACCTTCCGATAGGAAGTGGATTAAATTTTTATCGGAGGGTAGGATA
>JBMFQR010000036.1:0-19231 GCA_049968515.1 Brevinematia bacterium | reverse complement strand
GATAATAAAGTTACTGCATAATATTTTCCACTTTCTTTCTTGGAGAAACTATTCCACTATTGACTTGGAACGACATTGACTTGGAACGACAAATGCGTGAATTTGACAAATAAAATTTTTCACGTTAAAATAATTCTTTGAAGAAAATTCAGGAGGTTTCTCTTGGCGGTACATATTAGATTGATGAGATTTGGTAAGAAAAAGCAACCTTCTTATAGAATTGTGGTTGTTGATAGCAGGGCACCGCGGGATGGGGCTTATATAGAGTCTTTAGGACATTATAACCCCCTTCCAGCAGAACCAGTTATAAGTCTTAATCTTGAAAGATATGAGGAATGGATTAAAGTGGGAGCGGTCCCCACACAGGTTGTAAAAAATCTTGTAAAAAAAGCAACAAAATGATTTTTATTAATAGCCACTCAAAAAAATGAGATAGGAGTGAATTATGACAGAAAAAGAAATTGTGGAAACAATCGTGAAGAACCTTGTGGATAATCCCTCTGCTGTTAATATTAATGTGGTCGATGGTGAGAAGTCTACTATTCTTGAGTTGAAAGTTGGAGCTGGAGAGGTTGGAAAGGTTATAGGTAAAAGAGGGGTAATAGCAAAATCAATCAGAACAATTGTAAATGCAGTTGCAGTGAAGAATGGGAGAAGAGTTATTCTTGAGATTTTAGACTGATAAATGAATCCTCTTTGTATAGGTAAAATCATTAAGCCTTACGGCCTGAAAGGTTTTCTGAAGGTCATTTTTTATATAGATGATAAAAAGGAACTTGGTGCTTTTAAGTCCTTTTTTATTAAGGACAAAAATGAGGCTACCGGTTACAGGAAAGTAAAGTTTGTTTCTATTTCTGGAGAATACAAGTTCTTTAACGTAAAGATTGAAGGGTGTAACGATAGAACACAGGCAGATACGCTTAGAGGGCTGGAGATTTTCGTTGATGAATCCGAGCTCCCTGAACTGAATAAAGGTTTATTCTACCAGAAGGACTTGATAGGCATCGATGTCTTATACAATGGAAGTGTTTTTGGAAAGGTTGCAAATATTATTGAGGTTGCTAATAGGTTAATTCTTATTGTAATGATGAAAAATGGGAAAGAATTGGCTGTTCCTTTTAGCAATCAATATGTCAGTGATATAAGCCTAAAGGAGAAAAGGCTTATTGCAGTTAAGCTTGAGGATTTATTATAAAGTTAGCTGTTTTACGGAGATAGAGTGAATTTTCATATTCTCACGATATTTCCAGATTTTATAAAGGAATATTTTAAAGCAGGTATAATCTCCAAGGCAATCGAAAAGAAATTGGTTGATGTTTTTGTCTATAACTTAAGGGATTTTTCTACTGATAGGAGAAAGAGTGTTGACGATAGAATTACCGGCGGTGGAAAAGGGATGCTTTTTAAGGCACCTCTTCTTAAAGCCGCTGTAGAGGAGATAAAGAAAAGTTGTAGAAAGGCAAAGGTTATTTTTCTTTCTCCTCAGGGAAAGGTTTTTAACAACAGACTTGCGAAGGAGCTTGCGACCTTTGAGAACTTGATTTTGATCTGTGGTAGATATGAAGGTTTGGACTGCAGGTTTGTTGAAAAAGAGGTTGATATCGAGATTTCAGTGGGGGACTATGTACTTACGGGTGGTGAACTTGCTGCTCTCATCGTTGTAGATGCTGTGAGCAGGTTTGCTGAAAATGCTCTGAAAAGAGATGCCGTAAATGAAGAGAGCTTTGAGAACAATCTTCTTGAGTATGATCACTATACCTTTCCGAATGAATGGGAGGGTATGAAAATACCTGATGTTCTTAAAAGTGGGAATCACAGAGCTATTAGTGAGTACAGGTTTTTCAACTCACTGAAAAAGACCTACTTTAACAGAATAGATCTGCTTTTTTTGTTTTTTCAGGAGAGATTGAAGGATCTTTCAAGTGCCAATGAAATAAAAGCTTTAAAGAAGGCAAATAAAAAATTTAAAGATTTTTTATCAAATATACAAAAAATTGCCAAGGAGTGGAAATATGTCAGAAGAGATTCAGAACCAGAATGAAGTAATAGAAGCAAAGAATGAAAGTGTCGTTGAAAATGAAAGTGGTGTTAATAATGAAGAGAAACAGCCAGCCAAAGGTAAGCCTGAAGAGAAGAAAAAAATCACACTTGAAGAGATTGAAAAGGAAATACTGGCAAAGAGTAACAATTCCGGCAAGTTTCCCGATTTTTCTCCCGGTGATACTATAAGGGTAAATGTAAAGATCATAGAGGGAAATAAACAGAGAATTCAGCCTTATGAGGGAACTGTTATTGCTATCAAGCACGGTAACCATAGAAAAACCTTTACAGTTAGAAGGGTTAGCTATGGGGTTGCCGTTGAAAGAATCTTCCCTTATCATTCGCCTGTAATAGATAGCATCGAGCTTGTAAGGAAGGGGAAGGCAAGAAGATCCAAGCTTTACTATCTGCGGGGTAAGTACGGCAGGTCAGCAGTTTTAGTAGAGAAGGTCTAATAATGAAAGTACCAGCATGTGAAACCTTGTTTGGCTATGAAAAAGACTGGTGGCAACGGGGTTTTAAGAATATTGCTGGTGTTGATGAGGCAGGTAGAGGTCCTCTCGCAGGTCCTGTTGTGGCTGCCTGTGTAGTTTTTGACAGACAGAATATTATTGAGGGTGTTTATGATTCAAAGTGTCTGTCATATTCCGAAAGAGAAAAGCTTTTTGATATAATCATCTCAAAATGTGTCTCTTACGGCGTTGGAATCGTCGAAAATGATGTGATCGATGAGGTTAACATTCTTAATGCTACAAAGATTGCGATGAAACTTGCCATAGAAAAGGTAATGCCGGATGTCCACTGCGTTTTCATAGATGGAAATATAAACCTTTTGCTTTCAGTCCCCACCGTTTCAATAGTCAGAGGGGATCAGAAAAGCTTTTCGGTTGCCTGTGCTTCTATAATTGCAAAGGTAACAAGAGATAGAATAATGGAAAAGCTTCACAAAGAGTACCCCTGTTATGAATGGCACAAGAACAAAGGCTATCCCACAAAGGCTCACAGAGAAGCTATAAGAAAATTTGGCCACTCTCCATATCATAGGATGAGCTTTAACCTTCTTTAAACTTAAAGATTACTCTTCATTGTATAATGCATATTCATAGGGGAAGGGTTCTATTGCTCTCGGCAGAAGACCATTGGCCCAGGCGAGAAATAGGCCATAGTTTATTGAAGGAACTCCATGCCTAAAAAGAATCTCAAGCCTTGAGAGAACCTTCTTTCTTGTTACCATACACCCGCCACAATGAATTACGAGGGAGTATTCCTTTAGCTTTTCCTCTTCGGGTAGTTCTCTTGCGAAATCAAAGCTTACGTTGCTTTGAACAAGCTGTCTGAAGAGTCTTGGAATCTTTACAGTTCCAATATCGTCAGCCTGTCTGTGGTGAGAACAGGCTTCAAGAATCATAATCTTCGCACCCGGCTTTATCCCTGTTAATGCCTTTACACCTTTCACAAACAGGGCAAGATCCCCTTTCTTTCTTGCAAAAAGTATTGAAAATGAGGTAAGAAGCTGATCGGGTGAAATATCAGCTGCTACTTTTGAAAATGCCTGACTATCAGTTATAACAATTTTTGGCTTTATCTTGAGTGAGTCATAAAAAATTTTCAGTTCTCTTTCCTTTACAATTAAAACGCCGCAGTCCTTATCGAGGGCATCCCTGATTGTTTCAACCTGAGGAAGAATGAGTCTTCCCTTTGGTGCTGCAAGATCTATGGGTGTAACAAGCAGAACAAAGTCATTTTCTTTAACTATTCCTTCGAGGGGAGAGATTTCAAATTCTATCTGATCGGCTAATTTTATCAATTCTTTTTTTAAATCTTCTACCCCTCTTTTGCTTATATTATCTATCCTTACATAGTTAAAGCTTTTTAACCATTCTTCTTTTTTCTGATTTATCTCCCTGTCAGAAAATGTAAGTGCAATAAGAAGACTTTTCTTTGAATGTATTGTCTCGGAGACAAACTTTTCTTCAACCTCTGAGGGTGGAGTATCAGCTCTTGTTACAAGTATTGCAATATCTGCTATCTTTAAGAATTCGAGAGTCTTTTCTATTCTGAGTTTTCCTACTTCTCCTACGTCATCAAGCCCGGCAGTGTCTGTAAAAGCAACAGGCCCTAATTTCCCAAGCTCCATTGACTTTGTTACAGGGTCAGTTGTTGTCCCGGCAAACTCTGAAACAATAGAAATCTTATTTTCAAACAGATTGTTCATAAGGCTTGATTTTCCAGCATTTCTTATTCCAAAAAGTACAATTCTTATTTGTTCGGATAAGGGCGTTGTTATAAGGGACATTACTTTCTCCAGAAGCTTGAAAGATTTATAGGATCAAGATAGAAATCTATTTCCCCGGGTGAAAGATTTGTTTCCTTCTTCAAGATCTCTTTTAGTTCGGGTATTGTCTTTATATTTTCTTTCTGAATAATGCTATAAAGCCTTTTGACATTATTGTAACCTATTACTCCAACAAGAGCATTAAGTATTACATTTGAATTTATGAGATTTTCTTCAATCTTTTTTCTGTTGATTTCAATTCTTTCAAAAAATTTATCTATAAGCCTATTAATTGAACCTTCCATCAATTCAAAAACCCTTAAGAAACTCTCAAGAATAAATGGCAGGAAAGGATTCAGTTGAAGCTGACCATTCCTGCAATAATCAGAAATTTTATCACACTCATGCTGAATAAAGATTGAACATCCTCTTACAAATTCAAGAATGACAGGGTTTGTTTTGGCTGCCATAATTGTAGAACCAGCTTGAAGTTCGGGATGTATAATTTCACCAGCAAGAGAAGATGTATATAATAAGAGATCACCAGTTATCTTGTAAAGATTTTCTGCAATTATTCTAAGAGTAGAAGCCAGCTCAGACCACTTGTCCTGATTTGCCACCTCGTCCGGAAGATTCTGACTTCTTGAAAGAGGGAGCCGAGTAATCTCTCTCAGATATTTTTCGGATGCGAAAACCACTTTTTGTGGCACAGGATAGCCGGTACCAACTGCTGTTCCGCCGAGTGGGATTGTTCTTATTCTTTCTTTCAGCTTGTGTATCCTCCATCTATCCCTTTCTATCATTCCAGCCCAGCTTCCAAAAACCTGACCCAAACTTATTGGCAGGGCATTCTGCATCTCCGTTCTACCAGTTATAAGTATATTCTGAAATTCATTCTCTTTTCTTACAAGATATTCCTGAAGCTTAATCACAAGAGCTTCTGTATCAAACAATTTTCTGTAAAGAACTATTGTAACAGCTGTGGGAAAAGTGTCATTTGTGGACTGGTAGCTATTTATGTCTTCTATGGGATCAAATCTCTCTTCCTTAATAAGTTCATTTGCTCTTTTAGCAATAACCTCATTTATATTCATATTTATGCTTGTTCCGGCACCACCCTGAAAAAGAGAAAGAGGGAAATTTCCCTTAAGCTTTCCGTTAATCAATTCAAGACAGGATTTTTCAAGTGCTTCCCATTCTTTATCATTGTATTTCTTTTCAATCTCCTGAATTGCACTTAAGACAGAAAACTTTACTTCCCCGTAGGCAGAAACAAGCTCGTCTGGTAGATACCCTCCACCAAAATTCTCAACTGCTTTTTGTGTTTCAATGCCATAGTATTTTTTCATATTTTAAAATATATTAAATCTTTTTGAAAAGGGCAATATCTTCAAGAGAAGAGAATATCGAGACCTTTCTTGAGGGAATCCTGAGAGATCGGTTTGAGAATATAATACTTGGCACCATTCTTTAAGGCTTCCATTATAAGATCTTTTTCGTTGTGATTACTTATAACAAGGATTCTTGCATTTTTACCCTCAGAGTTTATCCTTTTTATTGCCTCGATACCATTCATATTTGGCATCTCAATGTCCATTATTACACCATCGGGCTTAAGTAAGCCATACTTTTCACAGGCATCCCTCCCGTCAGTTGCCTCCCCGATAACCTGATGTCCGAGCTTTTCTATAAGTATTTTCAATGTTTTTCTCATTATAAGCGAATCGTCCGCTATCACCAACGTTGCCATTTTTCCCTCCTTACAGCTATGATTTTAAAAAATTTTTCCCCAAAAGTCAATTGTATTTAAGTTTTAATTTTTGAAAAAATTTGAAGAGAAAATAACCAGTCAAAATTTTTTAAAACACCTTTTTTATGCTAAAATATAGTGGAGAATATTATGAATGAAACAAGAATTGCAAGAGAAGAAACTGAAAGATTAACACCGATGGAAAGGCAGTACAATGAGATAAAATCAAGACATCTTGATAAGATTCTTTTTTTCAGGGTTGGCGATTTTTATGAAATGTTTTTTGACGATGCAAAGGAAGCAGCAGATATACTGAAAATAGCTCTCACTTCAAGAAACAACATCCCTATGGCAGGAGTCCCATTTCACTCTGCAAATTTCTACATCCAAAAACTACTGCAGGCTGGAAAAAAGGTAGCAATATGTGAGCAGCTTGAGGATCCATCAAAAGCAAAAGGACTTGTAAAAAGGGATATAGTTAATGTGATAACTCCCGGTACAGTAATTGAAGATAACTTTATTCCCTCCACAGAAAATAACTTCTTTTGTTCAATTTATGCTGATAAAGATGAACTGATTGCAGTTTTTGCCGACATTTCAACAGGTGAGGTTTATATTCAAAGCGGAGACTTAAGAAATATCATCGAAGAGCTTAACAAATTTTTGCCAAAAGAGATAATTGCAAACGAAAAGACTAAAAAACTCGAAGATGAGCTAAAAAAGAATGGTTTCAAGCTTGAGTTCTATCCGGAATGGTATTTTGAAAAGACAATTTCGGGTTGTGAGGTGGACAGGTTTTTACCTGAGAAGCCAAAAAAAGAGAACATAAAAAAAGGCTTCACCTCATTTTTAAATTATATTTATGAAACACAGGGAGTAAATGATCTCAATTTTTCTGAAAAAATAGAAAATCTCTTTAAGAGAATAGAATTTCTTTCGAGGGATAGACTTCTTGAAATGGATGATTTCACAATAAGAAACCTTGAGCTTCTCAAAAATATGCAGGATGGTTCAAAAAAATATACTTTGCTTGAAATTTTGGATGAAACAATTACATCAATGGGAGGTAGATATTTAAGAAATGCCATTCTTATGCCATTGGCTGACATAAAGGCTATCTATGAGAGACTTAACTACGTAGAAGCATTTTACAATGACACATTATTACTCGGTAAAGTAAGAGAAGAGCTAAAAAAAGTAAGCGATATTGAGAGAATCTCTTCAAGAATAGCCCTTCGGAAAGTTATTCCCAGGGATTTAAAGCTTCTTTCTATTTCTTTGAAAAGCTTTAAGACCATAAAGGAATTGATTTCAAAAAATGCTGAACTTGAAGGACTGGTTGAGAATATTGATGATCTGAGTTATCTTTCAAGCCTTATTGATAGTGCACTTACAGATGATCCCCCCTCAACTTTCGGTGGTGATGTAATAAGAAGTGGCTTTAATAAAGAACTTGATGAATTGAGAGATTTACTGAATGAAAGCAAGGATTATATTTTAAAACTTCAGGAAAGGGAAAGACAGAAGACTGGCATAACTTCTTTAAAGATAAAATACAACCAGATAGTAGGGTATTTTATAGAGGTCTCAAAGGTCAATATCGATAAGGTTCCAGACTATTACATTCGCAAGCAGAGCCTTGTCTCGGCAGAAAGATTTACAATACCTGAGCTTACAGAATATGAACTAAAGATTACAAATGCAAGTGTGAAGGTTTCAAAGCTTGAAGAGGAGATTTTTCTGCAACTCGTGGATTGTTGCTTGAAACTTATAAAAGAGATACAGAAAATCTCTGATGTTACCGGCAGAATAGACTTTTATTCTACCCTTGCAAATGTGGCACACAACAATGGCTATATCAAGCCAGTTATAGATGATGGAAGTGAAATTCACATCTTAAATGGCAGACATCCAGTTGTTGAAAAGTATATTGGCAGGGGAAGTTTTGTCCCAAATGACACATCAATAGGAAGTGAGGACTCAAGAATATTAATCATCACCGGACCAAATATGGCTGGAAAGTCAACATACCTAAGGCAGAATGCACTTATTGTCATTATGGCACAGATTGGAAGCTTTGTACCGGCAGAAAGTGCTAAAATAGGCATTGTCGACAAAATATTTACAAGGATAGGGGCAAGTGATAATCTTTCAGGTGGACAGTCTACATTCCTTATAGAAATGCAGGAAGCCTCAAGAATACTCTCGAAGTCCACATCAAAGAGTTTGATAATAATGGATGAACTCGGCAGAGGAACTTCAACATTTGATGGCTTATCCATTGCATGGGCTGTAATAGAGTATTTACACGAACATCCAGAAAGATGTGGCAAGACGCTTTTTGCCACACATTACCACGAACTTACAAGGCTTGCTGACAGAAAGGGAATAAAGAATTACAGCATTGCAGTCCGTGAATATAATGATGAGCTTGTCTTCTTGAGAAAGGTAATTGAAGGACCCTCTGATAAGAGCTATGGAATATTTGTTGCAAAGCTTGCAGGTATTCCAGAGGAAATCATAGAGAGAGCGAAGGTTATACTTGAGACACTTGAGAAGGAAGGACAGTTTGCCCAGAATAAAATTGAAACAATCTTTGACAGAAGATTTAGAAAAGAAAGAAAAATTTTAAAGAAGAAAGACTTTGAACTTGAGCTTTTTCCTGATTTTCCTCACAGCGAAGTGATTGAAAGGATTAAAGGTGTTGATATAAACAGAATGACCCCCCTTGAGGCTTTAACATTGCTCGGGGAACTAAAAAAGCAGATAGAAAATGAATAGAATCTGTTATGTAAGAGTTTACGGGGATTTGAGGTATTTACTCCATAAGAAATATCGTGATGGTGAAATTACTATAAAATTCTTGCTTTCAGCTTCTGTTAAGGATATAATAGAGTCTCTCGGCATTCCTCATACAGAAGTGGGCCTTGTGCTTTTGAATGGGATCTCAGCAGACTGGAATGAGAAAATATCCGATGGCTCAAGGCTTGCTGTATATCCATTTTTTTATAATGTTGATATAAAAACCATTAGCAGGGTTTACTGGCAACCTGAGAGAATTAGATTTGTCTCAGATGTTCATCTTGGCAGGCTTTCAAAATATTTGAGAATTTTAGGCTTTGATTGTGTCTATCAGAACAACTTTGAAGATGAAGAAATTATTGAAATTGCTCACAGGGAAAAGAGAATAATCCTTACAAAAGACAGGGGAATTCTTAAAAATAACAGGGTGAAATATGGTTTATTATTGAGAAGCAAAAATACAAAGGAACAACTGAAAGAGGTGATGGAAAGATTCGACCTTGAGGCTAAAAAAAAGCCTTTTACAAGATGTATAAACTGCAACCAAAAACTGAAGAAGATCTCAAGAAAAGAAGCTATGGGTGTTTTCAGTTATCTTTCCGACAGATACTACACCGACTTTTACAGGTGTTCCCTTTGTAAGAAAGTCTATTACAAGGGCTCTCACTATTACAGAATGTTAAAGGAGATATTTTAGCTTTCCTCTACTTATTTGCCTTATACTCCACAATCTTTATGCCAAGCTCTTCAAGTTGCTTTTGTGTCACCTCCGAAGGGGTGTCACACATAAGATCCTGCCCCTTCTGTGTCTTCGGGAATGCAATGACGTCCCTGATGTTTTCAAGCCCCTCAAACTCCATTACCATCCTGTCAAGTCCAAAAGCAAGCCCACCATGAGGTGGTGCACCATAGGAGAGAGCTTCAAGTAAAAAGCCAAACTTTTTTTGTGCCTCTTCTTCGGAAATGTTAAGAAGACTAAAAATCTTTTTCTGCAAATCAGTATTATGAATTCTTATGCTTCCACCACCAAGTTCTATTCCATTTAATACAAGGTCATAAGATAATGACCTTACAGAAAGAGGGTCTTTCTCCAGCAAGTCAAGATCCTCAAGCCTTGGTGCTGTAAATGGATGGTGCACAGAATCATATCTATTTTCCTCTTCGTTCCATTCAAATAATGGGAAATCAACAACCCAGAGAAATTCAAGTACGTCTTTCTTCCTCAGATTAAATCTTTCAGCAATATTCAATCTCAGGTTTGATATTGCATCATACACTATCTTTTTCTTTACATCACCAATAAAAAGGAGTGTGTAATCATCCTTTGCCCCCGTAACCTTAACCAGTTCATTCTGGATTTCAGGCGAAAAGTATTTCACGATGTTTGACTCAAGCTTACCTTCCTTCACTCTCATCCATGCCATGCCCTTTGCCCCATACTTTCCCACAAAGGCAATAAGGTCATCAAGGTCTTTTCTTGAAAGCCTGCTCCCTTCTGGCACTGGCAGGCATTTTATCATTCCACCCTTTTCCGCCACACTCTTAAAGACAGTAAAATCGCTTCTTGCACCAATATCAGTAACGTCAACAATCTCAAGCCAGAATCTCAGGTCTGGCCTATCAGAGGCATACTTATCCATCGCCTCTTTATAAGTCATCCTCCTGAATGGAATTTTTACCTCTTTATCATAAACCTCTTTCAAAATTTTAAAAATCATTTCCTCCATAAGACTCATAATATCATTTTCTGTAATGAACGACATTTCAATATCTATCTGGGTAAATTCTGGCTGTCTATCTGAACGGAGATCCTCATCCCTGAAACACTTTGCTATCTGAAAATATCTTTCAATCCCGCCAATCATAAGAAGCTGCTTGAAAATCTGTGGCGATTGTGGAAGTGCATAGAATTTTCCATGAGCAAGTCTTGAAGGAACAAGAAAATCCCTCGCTCCCTCTGGAGTTGATTTGTTTAAGATGGGTGTTTCAATCTCGAGAAAGCCATTTTTGTCTAAAAAGCTTCTCACGATAGATGTAATTTTATGTCTCACAGAAAGATTTCTATACATAAAAGGCCTTCTAATATCAAGGTAGCGATATTTAAGCCTGACTTCTTCATTTATCTCATCCTGATCAATTTGAAAAGGCGGGGTTTTTGATTTGCTTAAAATCTCTATGGTATCACATTTAACCTCAAACCTCCCTGTGAGAATTTTAGGATTTATATTTTCTTCTGTCCGCGGGTGAACCACTCCACTTGCAGTAATTACATCCTCACTTCTTACTTTTTTTGCCACTGAGTGGGCAACAGGATCTGTTTTCGGGTCAAAAACAAGCTGAACTATACCTGTTCTATCTCTTAAGTCTATAAAGGTAAGATCACCATGGTCTCTGTAATTCTGTACCCAGCCATTTACAACTATTCTTTTGTTTACAAATGAGTCTTCTTTTACCTCTCCACAATAAACAGTCCTCTGCTGTTCTTTTCTTATCATCTTTCCTCCATAAAATCTATCAAATGATTATTCTTTTACTTCAGTAAATCCTCAAGACAGCTCTCAAATTTTCTCTGGTTTTCTTTGAAAAACTTCCTTTCCCTTTCGATAAGATTCTTATACTTTTTCAAATCAATAGTCAATGGTGACCCATCTGAAACCCTTCTGTTAAGGCTTTCCTCAATCAATGCAGGGCTTATCTGAAGATCTTCAACCTGTTGTGCTGCAAATCTATAAGCATCCCTGAAGGAATTTCCATCTTTGACAAGCTGATATGCTATATCGGTAGCAAAAATTCCCTTTGAAAGCCTTGAAATTACTGCCTCTTCGTCAAACTCTATGTTCTTTACGACCACCTTTAACATCTGGATTGTATCTTTTGCAATTATAAAGGATTTTACCAGCAATTCCTTCACTTCTTGCGTATCTCTGTTATAACCTGAAAGTAGGCCATTTATAATGCTCTTAATGGCAGAAGAAAAGGATGTTATCAGGTTTGTCCTTGCCCTCACAAGCTCCATTACATCAAAATTCTTCTTTTGCGGCATAATTGAACTTCCGGTCGTAATGGAATCTGTCGTTTTTACATAAAGCAATTCATCCATATTATAGGTAAGCAGGTCCTGTGCCATTCTTGAAAAATCGTTCATAATGTTCCATAAAGAGTCCACTATCCATGCCTCATACTTACCCCTCGAATTCTGAACAGCCATAGGACTTGTCTGAACTTCAGAAAAACCGAGAAGCTTGCCAGTGTAATCTCTATCAAGCTCAAGTGGAATACCAAATCCACTCCCACTTCCGAGGGGATTCTTGTCTATAAGTTCATAGACATTTTTTATAAAATCCAGGTCGTCCAGCCCCAGTTCAATAAAGCCGGCAAGCCAGAAGGCAACATTAACAAGCATTGCCTGCTTAGTATGTGTATAGCCTGGAAGTGGTTTCTTTCCCTCTTTTTCAGCCAGCTCTATAAGGTCATCAAGAAGCTCTGCAAAGCTTAAAGAAAGAGAGAGAAGCTCATCCTTTTCATAAAGCCTCATTATCGTAATAACCTGGTCATTTCGGCTTCTTCCAGTATGTAACTTCTTGCCTGTATCACCGAGCTCTTCTATAAGCAAAAATTCAACCTTTGAATGTATATCTTCATCTTCTTGTGTGAGAGGAAAATAATTACCATACTTCTCGTAAAGCTTTTTCAATGTATCCACAATGCTTTCTTTCTCATCTTTATTGAGAATGCCAATTTTTTCAAGTTGCATGGCATGTGCAATGCTTGCTGCTATCTCATACTTGAAAAGCTTTGAGTCATAAAGATAGTCCGTACCAACCTCATATTTTTCTATTACTGGATCAAGCTTTTCGCTTGATTTTTGCCAGACCTTGGCCATATAAACCTCTATTTTATTAATGAGAGCAGAATCGCCTTCTGAATGTGTAGCCTGTTTTCAGCTTCATCAAAAACGACGGAGTTTTTCCCATCAATTACAGAAGCAGAAACCTCTTCTCCTCTGTGTGCAGGTAAACAGTGCATAAAGATAAAGTCCTCTTTAGCATTCTTCACAAGATTATCATTGACCTCAAAACCAGAAAAATCCCTCAATCTCCTTTCCCTTTCGTTTTCCTGTCCCATAGAAGTCCACACATCTGTATAAACAACATCCGCCCCACTTATCGCTTTAAATGGATCGCTTGTAATCTCAACCAATGCTCCGCTTTCTCTTGCATTTTTGCGAATCCTTTCAGTAATTTCAGCTGACATCTCATACCCCTTTGGAGTGGCAATTGAAAAATTAACACCAAGTTTTGATGAAAGAAGTCCCAAGGAATGTGCCATATTGTTTCCATCTCCTATAAAACAGAGCTTCAAGCCCTCAAGCCTTCCTTTTTTTTCCAGTATTGTCATAAAGTCAGCCATTGCCTGACAGGGATGAAGCAAATCGGTAAGCCCGTTTATGACTGGGATTGTCGATTCTCTTGCGAGAATTTCAACATCATTCTGACTGTATGTTCTTATCATTATTGCGTCAAGATAGCGTGATAAAACCTTTGCAGTATCCTCAATGGTTTCTCCTCTGCCAAGCTGGATCTCTCTTGAACTCAAAAAGATAGACATTCCACCAAGTTCATACATACCAACTTCAAAGGAAACCCTTGTCCTTGTAGAAGATTTCTCAAAAATCATGCCGAGCTTTTTCCCTGCAAGGCTTTTACTATATCTTTTTTTGTTTTTCTTAATCTTCAGTCCAAGCTCAATAAGATAAAGCAGTGCCTGTGGTGAAAAAGCATCGGTGTCAAGAAAATCCTTTTTACCTTCAAGCATTTTATACACCCTGATGAAAATAAATCTTTTAGGCTATCCAGAAAGTTAGTTTCTGGACAGCCCCTATTTTATTAAAAATAGCTCACTTATATTTTACATAAAAATCGTAAGTTTTTAAAGTTTTTTGCCAGATTATTTTCTACTTCAAACATAAATCAATATAGAACATATTACAAAGAGGATTGCCGAAAAAAAGCCAGTCAAAAATAGATTTTTTCTTCCCTTTGCAAGGAGTTTATAAAGAGAGATTGAAAAGAGCCCACAGAATGAGATTAGAGATGGCAGGATATACCTGAAATCATTACTGCAGGAGGTTGGAATAATCATCCTGAATGCTATTAAAAATATCAAGGACAATATTAGATTGAGTGTTACCATCCTTAAAATCTCCCTTTCTCTCTTTGAGAGGTAATATGTTCCCACAATGGTGGTTGTTACCATTATCAAAAAAAGAATGGAAATCAAAACAGCTAAATTTCTTTTATATACAGAAGGAAAGCCAAATTCACCAAAAAGTGATGTTTTTGCAAGATAGTTCCAGAAAAATTGCCTTCCAGTCTTATCATCTGCTGGATTTACAAAGGGTTCAGTTATAAACATCTTCAAGTCAAACCACACATAATTAAAAAGTTCGTTTTGGACCTTCAATTCGGCATTTAAGCTATCAGAGTTTGCCACAATAAGCTTTTTGATAGAAGACGACTTCTTTTCAAACAATCTATAAGTAAAAGTCCTGTAGGAAAGTGGAAAACATAAAAGAAAGGCAAAAACTAAAATCAAAAATTTTTGTGATGCCTTTTTGAAATTGAGATTTTTATTTTTCCAGAGAAATATGACGGAAAATCCCATCAAGGCAAAAAGAATTACAGCATTTGTCTTTGTAAGCATTCCAATCACTGCAAAAAATAAAGAAAGTAGAAAGTCTCGCAAGCTTTTTGACTTATAGTATCTTAAGATATAGAAAAAAGATCCGGAATAAAATAGATAAAGTAGAGTATCATTGCCAATCCTTATTGAATGAAGGATATTGGCTGGCCAGAAAATAAACAGAGTGCCCGACATCAGAAAAAGAAGTTCTTTGAAATTAAGATTTAATTTCTTCAAAGCTGATTTTATAAACCCTTTCTTGAGAAACTGGCTTCTTTCTGGAATTAATAATGAATAAATTAGTTCTCTATGGCTAAGAATTGCAAAGATTATATAGAAAAGCCAGATAAACAAAGAGAAATACTGAAGCATCTCTATGTTGTAATTTTTCGAGAGAAAATCACCTGCCGGAAGTGCCTTCCACACAAGGGCTGAAATGATATAGTAAAGAGGCGGATGATAAAATGCCCACCCTCCCTCCGGATGCGGAATTTTAAGGTTGTCTGCAACAAATTCTATGTATTTCAAATGCTCATATACATCATGTGTTTTCTGGTCAAACAATGTTAGCGAAGCAGAAATTATTCCAACAACGACGAAAATAGAAATTAAACCCTTTAATAAAACCGGCAGCCTAAATCTTGAAATTACAAACACACACAGGACAAAAAATAAAATCTTAAGAGTAAGAAAAACAAGAAAAGGAAAGATATTTTTAGAAGTATTGAATATCTTTAATCCACCTCTTCCACCATGATTAATTATTTTTATTTCAATTTGATTATCCCCTTCTTCGAGATAATCTCCGAGGGGATAAAAAAAGCCATTTACATAATCCTTTAATTGATGTGGCTTAATAATTGAAAGTGGGAGCGGATTTCCATCGGCTTTAATTTCCAATACTTCATCATCCGGAACTATCTTTATCCATTTCAGAAACCTTTCACCCTTTATATTAAACCTGAAAGTAAAATATTCCCTTCTATTTGACTGGAATTCAGTAAAATCTTTTAGTGGGGTTTCCTCCAGATTTTCTTTTATTACTTTTATTT
Organism: Brevinematia bacterium; assembly: GCA_049968515.1. Lineage (GTDB taxonomy): Bacteria > Spirochaetota > Brevinematia > Brevinematales > JAOACQ01 > JAOACQ01. Next base: position 3,630 of record JBMFQR010000036.1, on the reverse strand, counting down.
CAGTGATTTTCCATGAGATTGCCCTGTAACTAAGAATATAAATAACATACATAATGGCTATAAGGCAAAAAGGTACAAAAACATTTAAAACCCACTTCTTATTTTTCTTCATGATAATCTTCCTCTATGTTTATACTCCAGATATTTTCTTTTGATTTTACCCCATTTAATATGTTATCCACGCCAGCCATTGCGGTTAACATTGAGTGATCCATGTTATTATACTTATGCATCCCATTCCTGCCAACCATAAATAAATTTTCAAAAGTTGAAAAATAATCCTTTACAATAGAAATATCTTCTTTGTAATTCCCTGAATATGAAGGATAGGCTTTTTTAATTCTTATAACACAACCATCCTCAACATCTTCGGGATAAATCATATCTATTTTTGAAAGTTCACCAACTGCAAGCTTTAAAATTTCATTATCCTCCATATTCCAGAAATTATCCCCTTCATTACAGAAATACTCAACACCAACCCAGATTTTATTTAAATCTTTTACCATATATGGACTCCAGTTGTTAAAAATTTGGAGTCTACCCACCTTCACACCCCCATCCTGAATATAAATCCAGTTGTCCGGAATTATGTTATTAAGTGTGGGAATTCGTGTTTCATTTTTTATCTTCAGTTTTTTCAAAAGTAGACCAGCTGTAATAAAATCTCTATACTTCAAATCCTCTCCCGCCTTCAACACCTCAGGAATAGCTGATGGCTTGAAACAAGTGACAAGTTCTTTTATTGGCATGCTTGAAAAAAGAAAACTGCCAGTAAACATCTTCTTACGCGAGGATTTTTCTTCTACTATAATGGAAAAGGTTTTATCTTTATTCAAGTTTATTTCTACCACCCTGTTATTAAGATATATCTGCCCCCCTCTCTTAACAATCTCCTCTGCAACCCTTTTCCAGAAATGTCCAGGACCGAATTTTGGATAGAGAAATCTCTCTATAAGGCTTGTTTCGACTCTTTTTTGTTCAATATCTTTTCCGGGAATAAAAAGAGATAATAAAGCATAAAAGATAGCCTTTGAGAGAGAAAGCCCTTTTACTCTCTGTGAACCCCAGTCTCTACTGAGATTCTTACATTCAACTCCCCAGACCTTTTCTGTATAATCCTTAAAGAATGTTTTATACAACTCTTTGCCAAATCTGTTAATGAAAAAATCCTCAAGGCTTTTTTCATTCTTTACTGGAAAGATTTTGCTATAAACATAGCTTGTGCCTATTTTTAAAATCTTTTCCATCCCTAACTTTTTTACAGTATTAAAGTTTAGCTTCAATGGATAGTCAAAAAATTTTCCATTATAATAAATCCTCGAAACCCTGTTTCTAACAAGCATAACATCATCATCTTTTTCTGGATCTATAGATAGATCAGATTTTTTCAAGGGAGGCTCTCTTTTCAAGATAATATCATCCAACGCCGGCTCTGTCTGGACTGGCATTATTTTATTCCACCACTGCATAACCCTATCAGATTTCGTAAAGAATCTATGACCTCCCATATCCATTCTATTGCCCTTATACTCCACCGTCCTCGAAATTCCACCAACCATTTCAGTAGCTTCAAACACAACAGGTACTATATCACTCCTTGCAAGAAGCTCATATGCAGCAGTAAGACCTGCGGGGCCTCCCCCAATAATTAAAGCCAGCGGCTTATCAGACATTTTGACTCCCCTTATATCCCGTAAAGTCCTAAAGAATAAATAAAGCATAATCAAAAAAGCAAGATTTTTCTCATAGAAAAATTCCAGAGAAATACCAGAAATGTAGAAATCAGCTTTGAAGCAATAAGGCTTATATTTCTTTCAATAGCTATAAACTTTGTAAAAAAAATCTCTGCAAAAAACCACAGAAAAAGAAGGTTTAACAGCAATCCAATCAAACCGATAATCGAAAACAAAAAGAACTCGTTGAATCTGCTTTTAAGCTTTCTTTTAGTAAAAACCCATTTTATGCTCAGAAGATAATTGGTAGCTACCCCGCATATGAAAGCAATTGCCCCTGCAATAATGTAGTAATTTTTAAAAAAAGCTATCTTTATGAGAAAGTAAAAAATAGAAAAGTCAACAAGAAAAGCAAGACCTCCTACAAAGCCATATCTGATAAACTGAATGAGGGTTTCATCAGTTTTTCCAGATAGAAATAATAAGAAAGAGTTTTTCATAAGGTATTATCTTAAAATGAGTTTGAGAAAAACTCAACTTTAATATGCTCTTTTTAACCCCTCAAAAACGCTGATGAATCTCGAATTTGTTTTTAGGACTTATAAAATCTTAAAATTTACCTTTCTGTAAGTTAAAACAATCTTTTAAAGGGTCTACCACAGCAAAAGTTAATGCTGTGACAGACCCATATATTATTTTACTTTATTATCGGTGGAAAATTTGAATAATTGGGCATAGCAGGAACATTCGATAAAAATGCCTTCAGATTGAAGTTCAGAACATTATTCGCATAAACATATTGAATATTTGCATCCACAACAGTTTTCAAAGAGGCCTGTGTAAATGTGAAGTATTTCGGGTTATCACCTGATCCATATATAAATATACCCTTTTGCTGGAGCATATTTGTCGAATTGTAGTCCCAGACGTAGACATCTTCGTACTGAACATTCTGGAGCTGTATATCACCATAAATCTGTTTTAAGTCATTAGAATAGATATTTGTAATATCATATTCACCTGTATTATAATTATATTGTACATTGGTAATTATATCGAATTGTCTGTTTGTAACACTGCTTCTCAACCACCAGTTGTAGTTTGTCCAGGAGTATGTGTATGTTTGTGGATTATAGTCTTTATCATAATAGGTATAGTTTGCTGTATAATTTTCTCCCTCCTGTCGTACAAGAGTGTATCCGCTGCCATAGGCCGGATCAAGTAAAAGATATTTCATTGGCCAGGAATTGTCCATATAGTAATTTTCATAGAGATATGTCATTTTTGACGGTACTGTATAACCTATTTTATAGGTATTTGTAGATACATAGTAATATACATAATAGTAATGATAAACATTGGTGTAACCATTTGTGTACTCATCATAATTGCTGTAATTTGTTGAAGAGTAAGAATATCCACCGGAATCATACCAGTATATGGAATCACCCGGTTCCCAGTTTGTTGTGTATGGATTATTTTTCCAGTAGATATCATAGACATAGTTGGTTAGATTGGTTTCATGACTACCCACTTTGATTTGCGTAAAATTTGTGTAGATAGAAACAATGGCTTCAGTGGAAACTATAGGATCGTAGTGATATTCATAATAATTTGAGTAAATTTGAAATATTGTAACAGTATCTGGTGGAGAACTGCTGCCAAATGCTCCAACATTAAAACCATTTTCACGATAGTAGTCCATCCAGCTTAAATCCTTAAGACTATTATTTCCATAACTTTTGAAAACAAGTCCACCATTTCCATTATAATATTCGGTGTAAATATACTGATCGGTAGAAATTCCGTATATTGAGTTAGTGCGTAAGGAGAAATATTTGCTTATTACACCTCCTATCTTATTATATTTGTCAAGTTTTTTTTTCAATATTTTTTTAAAAAATTTTTTAACCTTCCGTTTTTCCCTATCATAAGGCTTACATGCTATACCTTA
>JBMFQR010000035.1:0-19789 GCA_049968515.1 Brevinematia bacterium | reverse complement strand
GATTTTTCTAATTTCGTTATAAAAGCAGCTTGAATACTTTTTTGGAGTAGATAAAATTTGACTTTTATCATAGGAGAGTTTTAAATAAAGAAAGAATTTTTCATATGGCTTAAAGTAATTAAGTTTTATTCCATAAACACTTAAAGGTCTGGTTAAAAAAAATAAGAGCTTATCAAGCAGGAAAAAAGAGATTATTGAGAAAAAAAGAATGACAAATATACAGAATAAAACCCTTCTTCTGAATTCCTCAAGATGATCCCAGTAGGTTAATTCTTTCTCTTCCATAAGCTAATCTTTCTTTTCCTCATCATCTTTCTCGTTCAAGCCCTTTTTAAACTCCTTGAGACTCTTGCCCAGTGCCCTTGCTATCTCTGGAATTCTATTTGCCCCAAATAGAAGTAATGCAATCAAAAGAATTACAACAAGTTCACCCCATCCAATACCCATAATCTGCCTCCAGAAAATGGTGTTGTCCCGGACAGCACCATTCAATGAGTATTTTAACGACAATTTTATTTTTGTCAAGCCTAAAAGTTTGATAAAATCACCACTTTGAAATATAATAAGATAGGAGGCATTATGGCATATAATCCTGCTACTGAAGAGAAACTTTATGATATTGGTATTATAGGTGGGGGCCCTGCTGGAATGACAGCTGCTATCTACTCCTCAAGGGCGATGTTAAACACAATAATTTTTGAAAAGCTTGGAGCAGGTGGACAGGCAGCTGTAACAGACCACATTGAAAACTATCCCGGCTTTCCTGAAGGAATAAATGGATTTGAGCTTTCGCAAAAAATGGAAGAACAGGCAAGAAATTTTGGTGCAAACTTTGAATTTTCGGAGGTTACAGAAATCAAAAAGGACGAAGGTAAAAATTGCTTTATTATACGAACTAATAGTAATAGATTTTATTCAAAAACCTTAATAATTGCGACAGGCACAACACCCAGAAAACTAAATGTTCCCGGAGAGGAAAAATTCTGGGGACATGGTATCTCAAGCTGTGCCACCTGTGATGGTGCACTTTACAAGGACAAAGTTGTTGCAGTAGTTGGTGGTGGAGATTCAGCACTTGATGAAGGCTTATTTCTTACAAAGTTTGTAAAAAAGCTATATATAATCCACAGAAGAAATGAACTCAGGGCTGTAAAAATACTGCAAAAGAGGGCAATGGAAAATCCAAAAATTGAGTTCTTACTTGAGACAGTTGTTGAGGAAATTCTTGGAGAAAATAGAATAGAAAAACTAAAATTAAAAAATGTGAAAACCAATATAACATCCCTACTCGATATAGATGGATTATTTATCTATGTAGGACTTCTTCCAAATACTTCATTCATCAAAGATGTGAGAAAGGATGAAAATGGATACATAATTACAGATGAAAATTTACAGACAAATATTCCCGGAATCTTTGCTGCTGGTGACTGCAGGGTCAAAACCTTAAGACAGATTGCCACAGCCACCGGAGATGGGGCACTTGCAGCTTATAATGCAGAAAAATATATTGAGCACCTTCAATGTCAAATTTAAACAGGGGAGAAAAATGAGCGGAGATGATATCAGACAGAGTTTTTTAGATTTTTTCAAAAGCAAAGGACACACTATTGTTCCGAGTTCTTCATTGATTCCAGAAAATGACCCAACACTTCTGTTCACAAATGCTGGAATGAACCAGTTTAAGGATGTCTTTTTAGGTACCGGAAAAAGGGAATACACGAGAGCTGCTGATACACAGAAGTGCATGCGGGTTTCAGGTAAACACAATGACCTTGAGGATGTAGGAAAGGATGGCTACCACCACACATTCTTTGAAATGCTCGGTAACTGGTCTTTTGGTGACTACTATAAGAAAGAGGCAATAGAATGGGCATGGGAATTACTTACAGAGGTCTGGAAATTGCCAAAGGATAAACTTTATGCAACAGTTCATCACACAGATGATGAAGCTTATGAACTCTGGGGAAGAATCACCGACATTGATAAAAGTCATATATTAAAGTTTGGTGATAAAGATAACTTCTGGGAAATGGGTGCAACAGGTCCCTGTGGACCCTGTTCGGAAATACACATTGATAGAGGTGAATCTGCCTGTGACAGAAAGCATATTCCGGGGCATAAATGTGAAGTCAATGGAGGATGTGCTAGATACATTGAGCTATGGAACCTTGTCTTCATACAATACAACAGGAATGAAGATGGCAGTCTTTCACCTTTACCGAGCAAGCATGTTGATACTGGGATGGGGCTTGAAAGAATAGTTAGTGTCCTTCAGGGTAAGATTTCTAACTATGAGACAGATCTCTTTGCCCCTATAATCTCTTCCATACAGGAACTCAGTGGCAAAAAACTTTCACAAGAAACAGTTACCCCCATACGTGTAATTGCTGACCACATCCGTTCACTCACATTTGCAATGGCAGATGGTGTAATGCCATCAAATGAAGGAAGAGGCTATGTAATAAGAAAAATACTCCGCCGTGCAATAAGATATGGAAGGTATCTCGGTTTTGAAGAGCCTTTCCTTTACAAGCTGGTATCATCAGTCATAGAAAAGTATGGAGCTGTATTTCCAGAGGTTAAAGACAGGGGAGAAATGGTGAAATCTCTAATACATTCAGAAGAAGAGGCTTTTTTCAGAACAATTGAGAGAGGCCTTGACAAACTTAACGAAATAATCGACAAGCATCAGAGGGAAAACAAAAATGTCATATCTGGAAATGAAGTTTTTATGCTTTATGATTCTCTCGGTTTGCCACTTGATTTCATAGAAAGTATGATAGAAGATGAGAAGCTTAAGCTCGATAAAGAAGGCTTTGAAAGGCTTATGGAGGAACAGAAAGAAAGGGCAAGGGCACACTGGAAAGGAGAGGCTGTAAATATTGAAATTCTCAAGGGAAAAGACTTAAAAACAGAATATACCGGAGAAGAAAGATACACCGATGAAGCCAATATTTTAATGTTGATTGCAGATAAAAATGAGGTGGAAGAACTGAAGACTGGAAGCAATGGAATAATAATTGTCAATAGAACACCTTTCTATGGAGAGAAGGGTGGACAGGTTGGCGATAAAGGAGAAATTATAAAAGATGATAGCAGATTTGAGGTCTCTGACACAAAAATCTTCGAAGACGTTTATATTCACATAGGAAAAGTGACAGAGGGAAGTTTTAGAAAAAATGATAAAGTAAAACTCAAAGTAGAAAAAGAAAAAAGAGAGGCAATTGCAAGAAACCACACTGCCACACATCTGCTTCATAAGGCACTCAAAACAATTTTAGGCAACCATGTTGCACAGGCCGGTTCACTTGTAGGGCCGGATGGCTTCAGATTTGACTTTACTCACTCAAAGGCAATGAGCAGGGAAGAGATTGAAATGGTTGAAAATGAAGTAAATAAAGTAATACTATCTGCTCTACCGGTTAGAATTTCATACCTGAAAAAAGAAGAGGCAATAAAGAGCGGTGCAGTAGCCATTTTTGAGGAAAAGTATGGTGAGATTGTAAGGCTCGTGGAGGTTGAAGGTTACTCAAAAGAACTATGTGGCGGTTCGCATGTCCGAAATACAGGAGAGATAGGGCTATTTAAGATTATAGATGAAACATCCATTTCTGCTGGAACAAGAAGAATAGAAGCCATAACAGGTTTTACATTACTTGAAAGCTATAGAAATAATTATTATATCTTAAATGAGGTCTCTGGGCTTTTAAACGTAAAGAAAGAAAAAATAGCGGAAAAGATAAATTCTATACTTGAAAATCTCAAACAGAAAGAAAAAGAAATAGAAGAATTAAACAAAAATTTTCTTGAAAAAGAACTTGACAACCTTCTCCAAAAGATAGATAATTATAAAGAAGCTGGTTTACTCATAATGAGAGTGGATAAACCGCAACAGGATCTTGTAAACCTTGTGGATATGTTCAAACAGAAGGTTGAAAAGGGATTGATTTTACTAATTTCTACGGTTGGTGGAAAGGCAAGCATAGTTTGTGGGGTAACAAAAAATCTCTCGTCTTCCATAAAGGCGAAAGAGCTTGCAATGAAGGTTGCAAGTTTTTTGGGAGGTGGTGGCGGCGGAAGAGACGACTTTGCACAGGCAGGTGGCAAAGATGTAGAGAAAGTAGATGAAGCACTCACTTTGGCAAGGGAGATTGTCTTAAATGCGCTCAGATAAATTTTTATAAGTCAAGAATTTTAATATATTTCCGATAACAATAAAAAATAGAATTTTTAAAGGGGTATTGTTATGCCTGAACCTGAAGAAATCCAAGTAGAAGAAGAGGCGCCTGCTCAAGAAGAACAACCAAAGCCGGGATTTTCGATAGGAAAATTGATTGAATGGCTGCTTTCTAATATGATCCCTATTATTATCGCAGTTGTTTTGTCCACAGTTGTGGCTTTTTTGATGATAAGGGGAAGTCTTGCCAAGAAAAGCGAAGAGGTCTATAAAACTGTAAAATTAGCCCCAAAGCCTCAACCGCTTGTTATATTTAAGCTTGATGAGTTCAGGATAAATACAGCAGATATTGACGAGGCACACTTTGTTAGATTGAGGGTTAATCTTGCTTATGATGGGAAAAACAAAAAACTTGCACAGGAGCTTTCCCAGAGAATAGAGCAAATTCGTGATATTATTATAAGGGTCTTAAACTCAAAGGAAAAACAGGATATTGATGAACCCATAGAAAAAGAAGAATTAAAAGAAGAAATAAAAAAGCAGATAAATAACATCCTCTCTTCAGGTGAGATAGAGGATATTTATTATGATGAATTTGTTATTTCCTGATGAATAGAAACTGGCCAACAAAACAAAAGGTTTTGTAAAGGCGAAATGTCTTATAAATTATTAATTAGAAGGTAATTTCAATATGACAGAAATACTTTCTCAAGATGAAATTGATGCATTATTAACCGCTGTTTCAAGTGGAGAAAGTTTTCCTGCTACACCTGAAGCCGCACAGAAACCTTCAACAGCAGTAAAAAGAGAAAAGAAAAGGCTGAAGGTTTATGATTTTAGAAGACCAGACAAGTTTTCTAAAGACCAGATCAGAACACTTCAGATGATGCATGAGACATTTGCACGTTTAACAACCACATCTCTTTCTGCACAATTAAGAACACTTGTACACGTCCACGTAGTTTCCGTAGATCAGCTTACTTATGAAGAATTTATAAGATCCATACCTTCCCCAACTACATTGGGAATCATAAATATGGATCCACTGAAGGGTAGCTCTGTTATAGAATTAGACCCAAGTATAACATTCGCAATTATTGATAGACTTTTTGGAGGTAAGGGAGAATCTCTAAAAACAAACAGAGAACTGACAGATATAGAACTCTCTGTTATAGAAGGCATAATTGTAAGACTTTTGGGTAACCTCAGGGAGTCATGGGCTAATGTTATTGATTTAAGACCGAGACTCGGTAATATAGAAACCAACCCACAATTTGCCCAGATAGTACCGCCAAATAGCATGGTAGTATTAACCACCTTTGATACAAAGGTAGGGGATGTGGAAGGAATGATGAATTTCTGTATACCCTATATTACAATAGAACCTATAATAAATAAACTATCAGCTCAATACTGGTATTCAAGTATAAGAAAAGGTATCACTACAGAGAACCTCGAACTGATAAAGGAGCAGATAGAAGACATCCCCATAGAAGTAATTGCAAAGCTTGGAGAAACTGAATTGAAATTCAGAGACATTGCACAGATAAAAGAGGGTGATATAATAAGACTTGATAACCCGGCTACATCCCTTGCAGAGATTATAATCGGAAATAGCATTAAGTTCAAAGGCAAGCCGGGAGTTGTGGGCAAAAGAAGAGCATTGCAGGTACAGGAAGTCTTATCTACAATTACAGAAGATATGCTGCAGGATATTTTGATGGGAGAACAGGAGTAAATTTGCTAAAAATAAAGCTTGTTCATCCGATAAAGTTAGTAATGTGACAAACAAGGGCTTTTCAAGGAGCCTAATTTAAAGCAGGAGGAAACTATGAGTGATGGAACTCTTTCTCAAGATGAAATAGATGCATTATTACAGGGTACTGACGAATTGATGACAGAAAGTCTTGGCGATGCTTCAATGGGGGGTTTTGGTGCGACGAAGACCGTTTCTGCCGAGACACTGACGGATAGTGAAAAGGCAAATATTGGTGAAATCTTACGCGACATCGGTCAGGCAGAAGCCAATGTTATTTCAACTCTGACAAGCCTTAACTGCACTTTTGGTTCCCCCTTTGTCGATACAGCCTCGCTTGATACAATAAGAAAGGACTTGAAAGGCAAGATACTTGTTGCAAAGGTTTCTTTAACGGGTGGGGTAAATGGAGAGTGGACTTTTGTTATTCCTGAAAAAAGTGTCCTTTCAATTGCCAATGTTCTCATAGGTCAGGAAGACAATACCGAGCTAACCGATCTTGTTAAAAATACTTTCTCAGAAGTGATAACCCAGATGACGGGCTCTATGGTGACTGTCATCTCAGAAAAGATTGGAAAGCAGGTCACACCGGGGATTCCAAATGTAGATATTTTACAGGATGCCTCTGCATTGACATTAAGTGGAGGGCAATTCTTTGCAAGATTGAACAACCTTTTCAATCTTCAGGACAAAGGAAATTTGAAATTTACATCACTTATACCTATTGGAATGGCAAGAAATATATCCAATCAGATCAATGCAGTAAAATCAGCAACAACTGCACAATTTACCGGGCCTGCTGTTCAACAGACAGGTGTCCCAGTAAAAAGCGTCGCCTTCGAGCCCCTTCAAATGGGAGTAGCATCAGAAGGAATGGGCAATATTGCTCTTTTACTTGATGTCCCTATGAGGGTTACTGTAGAGCTCGGAAGAACCGAAATGACCATTAAAGAAATATTAGGGCTCGGTGAAGGCTCTATCATTGAACTAAACAAGCTTGCCGGCGAACCTGTGGACATCCTTGTAAATGATAAACTCATAGCTCAGGGAGAAGTGGTTGTAATCGATGAAAACTTTGCTGTCAGAGTCACCAAAATAGTCACTCCAATGGAGAGAATCTTTGAAGGCAGTGAAGGTAAGATCTAACATCTATGTATAGAACTATTTACGGCCCCGTACCTTCAAGAAGACTCGGAATTTCACTTGGAATTGACATAATTCCATATAAAGTATGCTCATTCAACTGCATATACTGTGAGTGTGGAAAAAATACGGAACTTACAATAGAAAGAAAAGATTTTTTACCCATTGAGATTGTGCTTGAGGAAATAGAGGATTACTTATCCAGAAATCCCCCACCTGATTTCATAACAATATCAGGTTCAGGAGAACCCACATTACACTTAAGACTTGGTCTTCTTCTTGAAGAATTGAAAAATAGGTACCCCCTGATAAAACTTGCGGTTCTTACAAACTCAAGTTTGCTTTACATCCCTGAGGTCAGAAAAGACCTTTACCCTGTCGATTTAGTATTACCATCTCTTGATGCAGCCACTGAAAAGGCTTTCAAACATATAAATAGACCCTTTCATTCTTTAAAACTTGAGAAGATCATTGAAGGAATTGCACTCCTGAATAAAGAATTAAAATCCATTTCCAATGAAAAGAAGATGTGGCTTGAGGTCTTTATTGTTGAGGGGATAAACACAGATGAAAAGAGCATCTCCTCTCTCAGAGAGGCTTGTATACTTATCAATCCCGATAAGATCCAACTCAATACACTCGACAGACCGGGCACTGAAAGCTGGGTAAAACCAGCCTCAAAAGAAACGCTTGAAATGGTAAAAGAAAGGCTTGACCTTCCAAATATTGAAATAATTTCAAAATTTAAACACAGAGATGAAATAAGACATTACAGGAAGGACATAGAAAGCACAATTCTTGAGATTGTTGAGAGAAGGCCTGCAAAAATAGAGGACATTTCTGAGGTTCTTGGAATATCAGAGAAAGAAATATCAAAATATATTGATGTTCTTTTGCATGAAAATAGAATAGTACCAAAGATAGTCCATAAAAATGGAAATAACGATATCTTTTATTGTCTAAATAGAAAAATTTAACCACATTTGACAATATTCCAGACCCTACATTATCTATTATGAATTGTATATAAAAAATTATTACCTGATACAGGTCAATGAATAAACCTTTTCACATACTTTTTTTGACAATTACTATTAGTTATATTAGAATTTATTAATATAAATTTAATATAATTTTTTGATTTTAAATTTCAGGGAGGTAACTTATGATTAGAGAGGCGCTTGTCAATAAACTAAATAAACTCCTTTCTAAATATGGAAAGGCAAGGAGTGCTCTTTTGCCAGTTTTACAGGAGCTACAGGATGAATATTCATATCTAAGTGAAGAGATAGTAAACGAGGTGGCAAAGGTTTTTGAGCTTTCACAGACAGAAGTTTTTTCAGTGGCATCATTCTACCACTTTCTTAACATAAAACCAAAGGGGAAATATGTTATCAGGCTATGCAGGACAATTTCCTGTGAACTCAGAGGAAAAGAAGAAATTCAGAGGGCACTTGAGGCAGAACTCGGTATAAAGATGGGAGAAACAACTCCAGACAAGAAATATACCTTAGACTATGCCAACTGCATGGGAATGTGTGACAAGGGACCCGCAATGATGATAAATAATGACCTCTATGCAAATCTGACTCCTTCAAGAGCAGTTGATATAGTCCGCAGTTATCAATAAAAGAGGAGGTAAAAATGGCTAAAAAGATAGAAGTTGTCTTTTCAGATATTGAAACTGGAAGTGCATTAAGAAAGATATTTGAAATGAAGCCACAAGAAGTGATAGATGTTATAAAGAAATCCAACCTTAGAGGACGTGGTGGAGCTGGTTTTCCCACCGGTTTGAAATGGGAAATGGCAGCAAAGTCAAAGGATTTCCCAAAATATTTTGTCTGCAATGCCGATGAAGGTGAGCCTGGTACATTTAAAGACAAGCTCATTTTGGAAAAGCAGGCTGCAAAGGTAATTGAAGGAATGCTTATAGGTGCCTATGCAATAGGAGCAGAAAAGGGATATATATATCTTCGTGGAGAATACAAATATCTTCTGCCAACTCTTTTGAAAACAATAGAAAATCTTAAAGATAAAAAGCTACTCGGTGAAAATATATGCGACAGAAAAGGATTCTGCTTTGAGCTTAACATACGTCTCGGTGGTGGAGCATATGTTTGTGGTGAGGAAACCGCTTTGATAGAATCGCTTGAAGGTTATAGGGGCGAGCCAAGAAATAAGCCTCCATACCCAACAGAAAAAGGCTTCCTTGACAAACCAACTGTAGTAAACAATGTTGAAACACTTTCTTTAGTTCCTCACATTATCCTTAATGGGGCAGAATGGTTCCAACGTCTTGGTACACCTAAATCTACAGGATCAAAGCTTTTTTCTGTTTCGGGGGATTGCAAAAAACCTGGAATATATGAGTTTGAATTTGGAATAACAATAAAAGAACTGCTAAAAGAAGTAGGAGCTGATATAGACACAAAGGCTGTTCAGATTGGAGGAGCTTCAGGATACTGTGCAAGCAAAGAAGACTTTGACAAACCTCTCTGCTTTGAAGGAATACCCACTGGAGGCTCAATAATTATCTTCAATAAATCAAGAAATATGTTCAAGGTATTAAAAAACTTTGTTGAGTTTTTCCAGCAGGAATCCTGCGGGCAATGTACACCATGCAGGGAGGGTTGTTCAAGAATGCTTGAAGGTATTCAGAAATTTGAAAACGGTGAAGGCTCTTCAAAAACAATAAGCGATCTTCTATCTCTATCTGAAACTATGAGCCTTGCTTCAAAATGTGGCTTTGGACAGTCGGTTCCGAACTCGTTTCGTACTATAATTTCGAAGTTCAGAGACGAAATTATTTCATACAAAGGAGAGTAAAAATGGAAAAGATAAATGTGTTTGTAAACGGTAAAGAATATGAAGCTACAACAGATATGACGATACTGGATTTATGCAAGAAGGAAAATATATTTGTACCCACTCTGTGTTATCACCCGGACCTCAGTACAAAGGGAATCTGTAGAATATGTGTTGTAGAGGTTGAGGGCTATAAAACCCTTCAGCCTTCCTGTGCCACTCCATTAGCTGATGGGATGAAGATTTCAACCTCAAGCGAGAAGATAAGACGGGCAAGAAAAACAGTTGTAGAATTACTCCTTGCCAACCATTATACTGATTGTACCACATGTCATAAAAACCTGAAGTGTGAGCTTCAGGATCTTGCAAATCTTTATGGTCTTACAGATTTAAGATGGAAAGAAAAAAGAGAAAGAACTATAAAACAGGACTTTTCTTCACCTGTGCTTGTCAGGGACAACAATAAATGTGTGCTCTGTCAACGATGTATAAGAGCATGCGGCGAGCTGCAGGGAGTTTATGCCATTGCAAACCTCTTTAAAGGTGATAGCACAATAGTTGGTTCTGCTTTTAATTATCCACTTGCTGATGTCGTATGTATCAACTGTGGACAATGCGTTGCACATTGCCCGACTGGAGCACTATATGAAAAATATTTCATTGAAGATGTCTGGAAAGCTATAGATAATCCAGACAAAGTTGTGGTAATACAAACAGCCCCTGCAATTCGTGCAGCTTTAGGAGAGGAATTTGGCTATCCGCCCGGAAGTCGTGTAACAAAAAAGATGGTTACCGCACTTCGCCTGATGGGATTCGACTATGTTTTTGACACCCAGTTTGCCGCAGATCTCACAATTGTGGAAGAGGGATATGAACTACTCAATAGACTGAAAAAGAAGCTTGTAGACAAAGAAGATGTGGCCTTACCAATGATGACATCTTGTTCACCCGGATGGATAAAGTTTCAGGAACACTTCTTCCCGGATCTATTGCCAAATCTTTCGACCTGTAAGTCACCACAGCAAATGTTTGGTGCAATACTAAAAACATATTGGGCAAACAAGGTTGGTATAAAGCCAGAAAATATAGTGAGTGTTTCTGTAATGCCGTGTACAGCAAAGAAGTTTGAGGCAATAAGGCCAGAAATGGCAGACAGTGGATTTCAGGATGTTGATTATGTCTTAACAACACGTGAGCTTGCAGCTATGATTAAGCAGGCTGGCATTGACTTGAAAGATCTTGAAGACTCAGATTTCGACGACCCCCTCGGTGTTTCAACAGGAGCAGGAACAATCTTTGCAGCTACAGGTGGTGTTATGGAGGCTGCTTTAAGAACAGTTTATGAGGTTGTAACAGGTAGAGAGGTGCCATTTCCCAACCTCAATATTACCCCTGTAAGAGGCTTTGAAAATATCAGAGAAGCAAGCATAAAGATAGAAAAGACAAAGCCTGAGTGGAGTTTCCTTGAAGGTGTGACACTAAAAGTACTTGTCTCCCATGGAACAGCAAATGCAAAAAAGGTTATGGAAAAGGTAAAAAGTAAAGAATTCGATCACCATTTTATTGAAATAATGACCTGCCCCGGTGGTTGTCTTGGTGGTGGTGGACAGCCATTACCTATAACCCCGGAAAAACGTGCAGCAAGGGCAAAAGCCATATATGAAGAAGATATGAGCCTGCAATATAGAAAGTCCCATATAAATCCATCTATTGTAAAGCTATATAATGAATTTTTAGGTGAGCCAAATAGCCACAAGGCACACGAGCTACTTCATACTCAATATACACCGAGAGGAAGGTATTAATTTATATTACTATACTCACACCTATTCTTTTAGAAGTGCTGGAAGAACATTCTTACTTACCCATTCTCTGTCAAGCCATTCATGGGGATTTACTGATGTGCCATTTATTATCAAAGAAAAATGAAGGTGGTCTCCAGTAGCGTAGCCCGTCGAACCAGAAATTGCAATTAATTCCCCCTTCCTCACCTTATCACCGCTTTTGACCAGTAGTCTTGAACAGTGTGCATAGGCAGAGAAAATACCAAAACCATGATCAATCAAAATAAAATTTCCACTCCACCCATTATATCCTGAAAAAACGACCGTTCCATCTTCAATAGAGTAAATGTCAAAATTTTTCCCGTTCACATAATCAATTCCCATATGAAAGGAAGTTCTAACAACCCTATTTTTAAGAACAAAATTTCTTTTTATACCAAAATCAGAAGTAACTTTACCACCGCTTACTGGCTTAACTGGATTAAAACTGAAATTCTCTCTATATGTCTGATTCTGTGAGGTATAATTAAAGACATTAAAGACTGTCTTTTCTGAAAATTTTTTCAATATTCTGTCATATCTTTTCATTACTTCTTCCGGCATTTTTTCACCGAGCTCTTCCCCTTTATCAATCCCGAATTCGCTACTCATACTTATCTTCCTTACCCCATAGCCTTTAATGCAGGTGTTGATCGCCACAAAGTTTGTCTCTTCAATATCACCCCTTTTTGAAACTATTGATAAACTAAGATTTGTATAACTC
This sequence comes from Brevinematia bacterium, assembly GCA_049968515.1. Taxonomy (GTDB): domain Bacteria; phylum Spirochaetota; class Brevinematia; order Brevinematales; family JAOACQ01; genus JAOACQ01. Next base: position 7,358 of record JBMFQR010000035.1, on the reverse strand, counting down.
AATGGAAAGGCAATGAAAGAAATAAAAAGCTCTCCTTTATACCTTATAAAATTTATCTTGTGATTTTCATTCACAATTAGATAAAAAGATTCAATATCTGGATTGATTCTCTTTAAGCAGATTACTCCGCTACCACCCCTGTTTATATTCTCTGATTTAAAAACAATCTCATAAGGTCTGGCATTTACCAAATTCCAGTAGTTTTCTTGGTATATTTCCTCTTTAACACCAACCTTCTGGCAGGAAAAAAGAAAAAAAATAAATCCAGCTAAAAAGAATATTCTCTTCATCTGTCCCCGCAAAAATCTTAATTTCAATAACTAAAATTTTTTATCTCTTCAATCCATTCCTTCAAATTTTTATCTTCATAAAAGGATGCCCCTATGACAAGGGAATTTGCCCCCGCCTTTAAAACATTCCTGTAATTTTTTCGGTTTATACCTCCATCTACTTGAATAATAATGTCTCTTTCTTCTATAATTTTCTTTACAGCCTCAATCCTTTTCAGTGCATCATTCATAAAGCTCTGCCCTGAAAATCCGGGCTCAACACTCATAACAAGAATTAAATCAAGAAAATCAAGATAAGGTAGCAGAACATCAACAGGTGTTGATGGCTTTATGGAAAACCCAATCTTTCTATTTTTCTTTTTAAAATATGTTAAATAATTGGATAAAATGTCACTCTCATTCTCAATATGAAATGTGAAATAATCTATTCTAAGAGAAAGAAATTCTTTCAAAGTATTTGCTGGCTCCCTGCCAAGATCAATCATAAAATGAAAGAAAGAGGGGAGTTTTGTTCTTGACACAATGTCTGATGCAACCTTTGCCCCAAAAGAAATATTCGGAACAAAGTGATTGTCCATTATATCATAGTGAATTGCATCTGCACCTGAAGTTTCAATGAGTTTCAAAGCCTCTGAAAGATTAAAAAAATCAGAGGCAAAAATTGAAGGCATTACAATTATCCTACTCATAGTATACTTCCTTAACCATTGAATTATTTACAATTAAAACAAGATGAGTCTTCCCGTATGACTTAAAAACTGTTAGTATGGGACTCGGTTCGGTCATATTTCTGGTATAAATCTCCTTTGACGAAGAAAGTTCGTCAGAGATGATTACCTTAACATTGTACAGAGACCCTCCTTTCAATTCCCCACCCATAGAAGTAAAATTATAATAAAAATAGTGATAGTTTGCCAATTTTATCTCTTCTTCACTATCACCATAAACTCCAACGAAAAGCTTGATCTCAGAATTCAATGGAACAACCGAACCAGCTGAAATACTCTGATCCAGCACCTTTCCATCATCATCAACTGATGTGGCAATCTGCTTTTCAATTAAGGGCGTAATTGAATTCTGAATCATCATTCTCACAACATTTTCAACTGACTGATTCTTATAGTCTTCTACCCTGAATTTACCGGCTTCAACATCGGAATTGACAAGTAGCTTCATCTTGACACCTCTTTCAACCTCTATGCCGGGAGATGGCTCCTGACTTATAACCACCCCTAAAGGATAGCTCTGATCCCTTATGATAGTTGTAGTAAAAGAAATATTGCTTTTCACAAGAAGATCCTCTGCCTCTTCTTTGCTTTTTCCTACAACATCTGGCACAGTGTAAACATCCTTTCCAAGGCTGACTACTATTGTGACACTCCTACCCTTTCTGACTGTAAGCCCCTTTGAAGGAAACTGCTTTATAACAGTATATTTTGCGTAATTAGTATTAAATACTGGCTCAACAACTACAGAAAGCCCTTTCTTTTGAATCTCAACTATGGCAGTAATTATATCTTTTTCACTAACATCCGGAACTTTTGTAAGAGGATAGGAAATCCTTGCTATTAAAAGAACAAGCAATATTGCAAAACAGGCAATAACTCCGGCAAGTACAAATACAAAAAAAATCCTTCTAACAAGCCTTGTATATATATCAGCTCCCTCTGTACTGAAATAATTTCTGGCTTTATTTTCAAACTTTATTATCCAGAATTTAATCTTTTGAAAAAGACTCATTTTCTTTCTCCTTTCTCAAAAAAAATTTCCAGCCACAGGTCTATAACCATTTATAAAGCTTAAAAAATCCATCTCATTTTTATTTTCGGGTTTTATCCTTTCAATCTGTATGCAACCCTTTTTACAGGCCACAACAAACCCACTCCTGTCAGCTTTCAGTATTCTGCCCTTCTCACCTGAAATATCAAAAGCCTTTACCTCAGTTAAAATGGTCTTTATACCTTCTGTGGAAACATCTCTCTCCTTTGAGTTTTTATAATATGTAAAAATGCCCGGCCACTTCTTAAAAGCTCTCCAGCGATTATAAATCTCTTCAGCACCAAAATCAACAAAATTAATCTTACCATCCTCTTTTTTTATAATGTGTGTATAGCTTGCCAGATTTTCATCCTGAGGAGTTGTCCTAAAATTTCCAGTTGATATTATCCCTATAGCCTTTATCAATAAGTCAGCCCCATCAATTGCAAGCCTTTCTGACAATTCAGAGTATGTCTCATCACTACCAATTTCAACTCTGCTCTGCAAAAGTATATCTCCCTTGTCGAGTTCCTTCGTAATAAACTGAATCGAATTCCCGGTAATCTTATCTCCATTGATTAATGCATGGTGAATTGGAGATGCACCCCTGTATTTTGGAAGTAAAGAGGCATGAAGATTGATTGATTTATACCTAGGATGATAGATTATATTCTCTGGAATAATCATTCCATATGAAACCACAACGTAAATCTCAGCATCATAAGAGAAAAGTTTCTCCTGAAAGTCTCTATCCTTTAGACTTACTGGCTGTATTACATCAATATTATGTTTGAGTGCAAATTCCTTCACTGGTGTAAATTTTACCTCTTTCATACCCCTGCCATAAAGTGTATCAGGATTTGTGACAACAGCAAGAACTTTATGCTTTTCATACAATTTTTCCAGTGAAGGCACTGAAAAGTCTGAACTACCCCAGAAAACGACTTTCATATCTCAATTTTTCCCAATTTTTCCCTGTTTTGATTTAATAGATTCTCAAGTTTTTCTTTATTCTTTTCCTTATCTGATGGAGAAAAATAATCTATGAAAAACTTGCCATCAAGATGATCAATCTCATGCTGTAACACCCTTGCAAACATCTCTTCTGCCTCTATTACAGTATTTTTACCGGAAAGCAGTGTCCCTTTAACTCTTATCTTGCTTGACCTTGTAACATTTCCCCAGACCTCTGGAAATGAAAGACATCCCTCCTCTTCTTCAATCTTATCCTTTGAGTAAAATATAATCTTTGGATTTAGCAGAACAATCTTTCTTGAACCCTTTTCCTGTGGCAAGTCAACTATAAAAATCCTTTTTGGAATCCCTACCTGTGGTGCAGCAAGCCCTACCCCTTTCTGTGCAGCCAGTGTTTCCTTCATATCCTCTATGATTGAAAGAACTTCTTTGTCAATTCTACTAACCTCTTCAGCCTTCTTGCGTAAAACTGGATTGCCATATGTAACAACCTCAAGAACAGCCATAAAATTACCTCACCAATAAAGACATAAATTATAAACCCTTAATCCTTTTTAGTCAAGCAAATAGAGGCAGCCACAAACCATCTACTCTAAAACCACATCAGAAATTACTCCAGAAGCAAGGACAAGGTCATTCCAGTAAAAAACTGCAAACTGACCGGGCGTAACAAGCTCACGTGCTTTAGAAAGATGGATCTCTCCTTCTTTTGTATTGATATTCAGGTCAACCTCGCATTTTTCAGGGGGGCTCTGATATCTGAATTGAACCTCATATCTACCACTGGCAAAACTTTCTGAAAATATATTTAGATTCTTCACCTTAAACTTTCTTGTAAAAGGTTTTTTACCAAGAATTATCTCATTTCTATCAAGATTAAACCCCCTTACAAAAACTCTCTCTCCAAGTGCAATCTTTAATCCTCTTCTCTGACCGAAGCTATAAAAAGGAATGCCATTGTGTCTTCCTACAATTTTTTCACCAAGAATGAAATCACCTTTTTTCTCTCCTACTCCTTTTTTTTTCAAAAACCCTCTGTAATCATCTTTGACAAAGCATATATCCTGACTTTCTGGTTTGTCTGGATTAACAGGTAGATTAATCTTTTTAGCAATCTCTCTTATTTCTTTCTTTTTAAAATTGCCGAGTGGTAGTTTTATAAACGGTAATTTTTCCTTCTCAATATAAGAAATGAAGTAGGACTGATCCTTTTCTCTATCAGTTCCCCTTTCTATAAGAAGCTCACCATCAAAGCTTGTTATCCTTGCATAATGACCTGTTGCAAAAAAGTTTGCACCGAGAGAAAGAGAATATTCGAGAAGTGCACCAAACTTTATAAACCTGTTGCAGTAAACACAGGGATTTGGTGTCAGACCATTTTTATAGCTATCAATAAAATAAGAAATTATCTTTGTCTCAAATATGTCTTTTAGATTTACTATTTTATGTTCAATACCAAGATTTTCACATACCTTTTTCGCAGTTACAACCTCCTCATAGCTGCAACATTTTTTGCCTCCCTCCTCCTCAAAAGCCGTAAAAGTAATTCCCGTAATATCATAACCCTCTTCTTTAAGAAGATAGGCCGTGATAGAGGAATCAATCCCGCCGGACATTCCCACAAATACTTTCTGCATATCAGAATTTTTTTAGCTTTTCTTTCTGTGTTTTTAAGAAGCCAAGTTTATCTGTTTTTTTGAAGGAAGGAACATTACCGAGAATATCAATAAATTTTACATCTTTCGGTTTCATCTTTTCTTTATTAAGTTCAATAAAGTCAATCCTTTCCTTATCTGTTATCTTTTCTAAAAGCCTTACTTCATTTGATTGACTTAAAATATAATAATCATTAATAATTTTAACAATATGAATGTAGCTATTCATCCCAATCATTTTGGTCAGAATTACTTCAACAAATTGAGAGTCCTCAGATTGAGGAATAGAAGTCTTCTTCACAAACCACCTTACAAGAAGAAATGCTCCACCACCTAAAATCCCGATATAGAGAATTATTTTAAGTGTGGTAACAAATGGATTGGGGGTTTTTATCCTCTGTCTTTCTTTAGTCTCCTCTCCCCTGTAAAATTCTTCAAGAAACTGGTTTGTTGTATTCGTAACCTCACCAAATGAAAGAGAAAAACACATTACGAGCAGACATAGAAAATTCAGAAGGATTACACCAAGATTTTTTTTTGCATTTCGCCGTAAAAAAGAAAATTTCATAAAAACTCCAGAATTATTATAAACTCTTTTCAAGTAAAGTTGCAAATATTTTGCTAAATTCAGAGGGTTTTTTAGGCATCTGTCCTTCTGCAATAAGTGCATAATCAAGCAAAAGATCACAATACTTTCCCAGCTCTTCTTTGCTATCCCCACTCTTGTATCTTTCATATATCTTTTGAATTACAGGGTGAAATGGATTTATCTCAAGAATTCTCTTAGAAGATTTGAAAAGAGGGTTTTCTCTTTTTAAATATCTTTCAAGTGATGGGCTTATATCAAACTCATCCCCAGTAATACAACAGGGTGCAGAAATCAGACTTTCTGAAAGCTTCACCTCTTTTATATCTTCTGCAAGTCTATCACCTACAAATTTTAAGAAATCCTTCATTTCTTTTGACTTTCCTTCTATCTCTTTCCTTCTCTCCTTCATCTCATCGGTCTCAATATCAAGCTTTCCCCGTCCAACAATTCTGAGTTTCTTTCCCTTATACAGAGGGACATACTGAATCATCACCTCATCCACTGGATTTAAAAGAAGCAAGACCTCATAGCCCTTATTCCTCAATATCTCCATCTGTGGTGAGTTTTCCGCAAGTAATCTCGATTCAGAAGCAATTACGTAGATTTCCTTCTGGTCTTCCTTCATTCTTGAAATATATTCATCCAAGGTTGTGAGTTTATTCTCATCATGGGTGGATTCAAAGAGAAGAAGAGGAAGAATTTTCTCCCTGTTTTCATTGTCAGAAATTACGCCCTCTTTTATTGCATTCCCGAATTCCTTCCAAAATGTAATGTAATTTTCTCTATCTTTCTCTAAGATTTCGGATAATGTATCCAGCACTTTTCTTGTAAGGCTTTTTTTAATCTGCAGAACCACCCTATCATTCTGTAATGTCTCCCTCGAAATGTTCAAAGAGAGATCCGACGACTCAACAACTCCTTTTATAAACCTGAGATATTTGGGAAGAAGATCCTCATAGTTTTCTATTATCAGAACTTTTCTGACATATAATGAAAGCCCCCCCTTATATCCCTGAAAATAAAAATCAAATGGTGCTTTCGATGGAATATACAATAGTGAATAGAACTCTATTGTCCCCTCTGCTTTGTAAAACACATGCTTCAGCGGCTTCTGCCAGTCATGAGAAATATGCTTGTAAAATTCTTCGAGTTCTTCATTTGAGACTTCATTTGGAGACTTTCTCCATATTGGTTTCATTGAATTAAGAACTTTAGTCTCCACTTTCTTTTCCTTCTTATCAGTAACAACATTCATTTTAATAGGATACTGGATGAAGTCAGAGTATTTTTTTACAATTCTTGAAATTATCCAGTCATCTGTAAAATCCTCTATACCGTTCTCTTCATCCACTGGTTTAAGATAGAGTTTGACTATCGTCCCATTACCTTCCTTCTCAGCCTCTTCTATTACAAATTCTCCATCTCCATAGGAAAACCACTTGAAGGCTTTATCCTCTCCCGCTTTTCTTGTAATGACTTCAACCTTATCAGCCACCATAAAGGCAGAATAAAATCCCACACCAAATTGACCTATTAGTTCGGAAAAATCAACCCTATTCTCTCCCATTTTTTTCAAAAACTCAAGTGTACCCGATTTAGCAATTGTACCGAGATGATTTATTAGATCATCCTTATTCATTCCAATGCCATTATCTATAATGGAAAGAATCTTTTTGTCCTTATCAGCCTCTATCCATATCTCAAAATTATTATCCTTAACAAGTTCAGGCTGAGTGATTGAAAGTATCCTCAATCTGTCAATGGCATCAGAGGCATTGGAGATTAACTCTCTTAAGAATATTTCCTTATTCGTATAAATGGAATGGATAACAAGATCAAGAAGTCTTTTTGTTTCGGTCTGAAAAGAAAACTTTTCCACCATTTTTGCTCCTTATCAAATATTTTACCAATTAATATATAATAATTTTCAAGGAATTATGTCAACTGGAGTACTTATAAAAAAATCATTAGCTTCAGTATTTTCCCGACTTTGACAGATTTAGGGCAAAAATTAGGGATTGTGCAAAACTAAGTTGATGTTAGGACATTTTATTTTGAGTCGATGAAAAGTGATGATATAAGGGATTTTGT
>JBMFQR010000034.1:11977-19895 GCA_049968515.1 Brevinematia bacterium | reverse complement strand
ACAATTAGTTTAATCCTTTTCTCATTATCCGTCTACTTAGAGCTTTAGTCCACCTCTTTTATCATACCATCTCCTTCCCGCAAACAGGTTCTGTTCAAAATTTTTGTATCAAAAGCTTGCAAAGTAATTATCTTAAAATGAGACTTTTTGGACGGCCTCTCTTTCTCCATCCCTTTTTTTTCATAAAGACCTTTTCTCTTCAATCTAATAAAAATCTTAAAATATTATCCAAAAATAGTCAAATATGCTAAATCTGGGCTCTCTAATTCTCTAAAATGTGCCCATTGATTCTGGGTTTAGTATACCCCGTTCTAATTTCAACCAATCATTATAAACCCGGCAAGAATGAATATTAACCTCAAAATGAAAATTTCCACATTTCACTAAGTTGAATAATTCGAGAATTTGATTTATAATATTTCTAATCTGAGGAATTTTAAAAAGTTAGAGTTTTGGGACAATTCCATCTGAGTATGGTACTTGTCCGGGGTGAAGGAATATATGATTAGGGTCTGTATTACAGGTGCAGCTGGCAAAATGGGAAAAACCAACATTAAGGTTATTGCTTCCGACAATGATGCTCGACTTACGGGTGCTGTTGAAGTGAAAGGCTCATCTTTTATTGGTCTTGATGCAGGTGAGGTTGCAGGTGTTGGTAATCTTGGTGTGAAAATAGAAGACGGTCTGGAAAAAGTCATCGATGGCTGTGACGTTGTGATAGATTTTTCCTCAGTTGCCGCCTTTGACACAAATCTTCAGTGTGTTTTGAAATATAAAAAAGCCTTTGTCTGCGGGACAACGGGTCTTTCCAGCGAGCAAATAGAAAAAGTAAAAAGTGCAGGAAATGAAGTCCCAGTGATCTGGTCTCCAAATTTCAGTGTGGGAATCACCATTCTTAATAAAATTACTGAGCTATGTGCAAATATTCTAAAAGAAGACTTTGATGCAGAAATAATGGAAATTCATCACAGAATGAAAAAGGATGCACCGAGTGGTACAGCACTAAAGCTTTTGAATACCTTAAAGAAGGTTTATAATTCAGAAAATGTGGTTTTTGGCAGGGAAGGGATTATTGGCGAGAGACCTTCAGGTCAGCTTGGGGTTTCCACGTTGAGAGGTGGAGATGTTGTTGGAGAGCACACTGTATACTTCTTCGGGCAGGGAGAGAGGATAGAACTTACCCATAAGGCATCTTCGAGAGAAACCTTTGCAAGAGGTGCTTTGAGAGCAGCAAAGTTTATTCTGAAAAATGGCAAGGGCTTTTATACAATGGAACAGGTTCTTGGCCTTCTTTAAAGGAGAAAAGCAATGTCTATAAAATCCATACCAGAAAAATTCTATTCCGACATAGAGGCACTTACCTTCGACGATGTGTTGATACTTCCAATGAAAACCGAGGTTGTACCTTTGGAGACAGACACACAAACCATATTAACAAGAAATATCATACTGAAAATACCACTTGTTTCTGCTGCAATGGATACTGTTACAGATGCCAATTTAGCAATTGCAATTGCCCAACAAGGTGGAATTGGAATAATCCACAAGAACTTTAGCATTGACAGGCAGGTTGAAGAAGTGAAAAAGGTAAAACGCTTTGAAAATATCGTGATAAATAATCCCATCACCCTTCTTGAGGATAAAAAGATTAAAGAAGCAAAAGCTTTGATGAAAGAATATGGAATCTCCGGCATACCTATAGTCAATGAAAGAAATGAGCTTGTTGGTATACTTACAAGAAGGGACCTTGACTTTATAGATATGGATAAAGAGGGGAATGTGCCTGTAAAATCAGTGATGACTCCAAGAAAGGACCTAATTACTTACGAGGGTGATATTGACTTAAAAAAGGCTTCTGAGATTATGAGGCAGAACAGGGTTGAAAAGCTCCCCCTTGTTGATAAGAATAACAAGATTATCGGACTGATTACACTAAAAGACATCACAAAGATTATAGAATTCCCGAACGCAACAAAGGATGGGAAAGGCAGGTTGAGGGTCGGTGCTGCTGTTGGCACAGGTGAAATAGAAATGGAAAGAGTGGAAAAGCTTATTGAAAGTGAGGTAGACGTTTTAGTTGTTGACACTGCTCACGGGCATTCCAGAAAGGTACTGGATATGGTCAGGAGAATAAAGAAAAACTTTCCGGATGTTGATCTTATTGCAGGAAATGTAGCCACAGCAGAAGGCACAGAAGATTTAATAAAGGCGGGTGTGGATGCTGTAAAAGTTGGAATCGGACCAGGTTCAATCTGTACAACAAGGGTAGTTGCTGGAATAGGGGTTCCCCAGATTACTGCAATAATGGAAGCATACAGGGTCGCTCAAAGGTATGAAATACCCATTATTGCGGATGGTGGAATAAAATTTTCTGGAGATATTGCGAAAGCTATAGTTGCAGGGGCAGATTCAGTAATGATAGGAAATCTTTTTGCTGGAACGACAGAAAGCCCGGGTGAATTTGTAATATACAAAGGCAGAAGGTATAAATCTTACAGAGGGATGGGATCAATCGGTGCAATGCAGGAGGGCTCAAAATCAAGATATTTTCAAGATGATTATGAGCTTGAAAAGCTTGTCCCCGAAGGCATCGAAGGGCTTGTCCCATACAAGGGAGACATTAAAGATGTAATTTACCAGCTTATCGGAGGATTAAAAGCTGCAATGGGATATACGGGTTCAAAAACGATCAAGGAATTTAAAGAAAGGGGGAAGTTTATAAAAATAACAAGTGCCGGACTTAGAGAATCCCATGCTCACGATGTTATCATCACGAAAGAGGCACCAAACTATATGCTGGAAGCAGAAGAAGACTAATATTTGGGGGTATTCACATATATGCACAGAGATGAATTAAAAATGTTAACAATTGAAGAATTAGAAAGAGAAATCCAACAGGGTAAACATCTTGTTTTGGTAGAGCCGGTCTGTGATGATAAGATGCATATTCTTATCGGTACTTCGAAAGTCCTTACATTAAAGGATCTTGATAAGATAAAGGAAAGATGTCCCGAAGTGGTTAAAAAACCATTAAGGATAAAACATACTGTGCCGCATTATATTACCGAAGAAAAGAGAAATCAATGGATTGATTTTATTATTTCCCATATTGATAAAAATGAGTTTTTTAAAACACTTCCAAAGGATAACAAAGAGTTTATTTCAAAATATCTCAGAATGGCTCTAAAAGATAATGATTATATAGTCTGGAAAATTTCACAGTTAAGGAATTTTTCAGAAAAGATATTTTTGCATACAGTTTATACAACCTTCATTTCAATCCTTGCATATAAAACATATAGTCTTGCAAACAAACAGGGAATGATAGATGGAAATGAACTCGAAAAACTTATCCATGCCTCAATGCTTCACTCCATAGGACTTATGAAATTTGAAGTCTCTTTTGCAGAAAGAAAAAGGATGGAAATTGAAGATTTTGATGAGAAAGTAAATTTTGAACAATATCCTATTGAATCAATGAGGATTTTGCACTCAGAAGCTGAAAAGCATGAACTCTCAGAAGATGTTATCGATGCTGTACTAAACCATAATGAATACATCGATGGCAATGGTTCACCGAGAGGAATTGGGGGAGATGATCTTTCACTTCTGGCAAGAATTTTAGCGGCTTCAAATTATTTTGAGTTGCTAATAAGCGGTGAGTTTACATTGAAGCCGAGAGAATACAAGCTTTACATTGAGAAATTTAGACAGATGAAAGGAAAGCTTGACAAAGATGTTGTTGATGCAATTGATAAGAGCTTTAAACATATCTTCTCAAATATGACGAAGGAATATCTCTCAAATCATTAACAGTAAGAAAATTATTAATCAACAAAAGATGGACTTGTCCAAAAAGTTGCAACTTGTCACTCTGAGCGAAGCGAAGAATATATAATTTTCTAATGACGTCAAGATATTTTTTATTTCATTCAGAATAACACCAAAGAATTTTGCACTTTTTGGAGAACCCCTTTTTGCTGCAGTATAAATTAAAAAAACCCTCCCCGGGGGTGGAGGAGGGTATGGAAGAATATATATTTAAGGGGGCTTTGTAAAGTTATAGAGCAAAAAGTGTGCCAAAATCTGTTTACCAGAAATCAATTGTTGTTAACATAAGTAAATAATTTTTTCAAAAATATTTTTGTCTGGTTCCTTGTGCACATATCTGCACAAAAAAATGTGCAATTTGCACATAGCAAGGTGCTAATATAAGGTGTGATAATCTACTTTGAGCCTTTCTTTTTTCCGGCATAAAAGACGCTTACAATATTTCCAGTAGAATCTTTATATTGTTTCAGGTTTAAAGGATCGGGTATCCATTTTTCATCAACCACAAAGCAGTAAACATAAAGCCCCGGTTTCAACCTTATTCTTATGGAAAACTCCCCTGCCCCATTGAATTTCAGTATGTGTCTGTATGGGTTCCAGTTGTTGAAATTGCCTACGAGGGAAACTGAGTTAGCTCTGTCACTATAGTATTTGAATTCATAAATATCTTTGTCTATCCATAACGGATTTGTCTTTTCGGGAATTAAATCCTCTTCCAGAACAAAAAAAGAAACCTTCTCTCCAAAATCATCTATTATGAAGTTTGTGTTTTGTGGATCCCCTATCCATATATCATCCACAAGTAACTTATACCTGTATTCCCCCCTCTTCAATCTCTCATCCCAGACATATTGCCACATATTGGTTGATTTTCTCTCCATAAGAAGAAGAGGCTTCCACTCCGTAAAGTCACCAGCTACTACAACCTTCTTTTCTGTCCCATCGCCTCTGTAAAAAAATATAATTCTATCCTGTAAGATCAAAGGAGAATTAATCCTGTAACCCTCTATTTCCTTCGACAGGATTTCAAACTCTTTCTCCTTTGAAATTCTTTCTATTATCTGAGAAAATAGCATTGAACTCAAAAAGAAGAGAAAAAAAACCGCATAAAGCTTTCTCACTTATCAACTCCCTTTTTATTATAAAGCAAATATTTTTTTCATTCAACCTAAAGAAGATATGTTTCGCCAATGGCAATCCTGTATATTACCATTTATACCTAAAAAAATGTGAATGTATAATTTCATTTTTCCAGTGGTATACTTATCTTATAGAAAAGGCCATTTTTATTCTCATAGTTTATTTCTCCCTTCAGTTGATGGGATAAAGATTCAATCAATGTAAAGCCCAAGGTTTTACCTTCAGAAATATCCTCTATATTCTTTATTCCGACTCCATTATCGCCAATTTTAAGCATCAGTTGCTTTTTTTCTTTATAAATATGTATTTTTATAATTCCCTTTCTATTGTCCGGAAAGGCATGCTTAAAGCTATTCATAAGTATTTCATTGACTATCATTCCAAAAGGAATGGCAGTATCCATCGACAGGGATATATCCTCCGAGATTTTCAGGTCAAAGCTGACCCTTTCAAAAATCTCTGAATAAATACCTTTCAAATACTTAAGCAGTCTATTAATATACTGGGAAATGACTACTTCTGTAAACTGATTGCTCTGATAGAGCATCTCATGAATCAATGCCATAGAGAAGATTCTGTTCTGTGCAACTGAAAGAGATTCCTTAACATTGTCAATCTGTGATCTGCTTTTCTGTAAATTTAGCAGACTTATAACTATATTAAAGTTATTTTTTACTCTATGATGTATTTCCTTTATGAGTAAATCCTTTTCTTTCAGCGATTCTTTAAGCTTTTTCTGTAAGGTCAAAATCTCGGTTAAATCAAGGAAGATAAATATGAAATTCTTTTCCAACCTCCTGTATTTTATGTTGAATGTGTGTTTTTTATCATCATTACAATTTAACTCTATGCTTTCGAAAGAAATATTATCAGTCTCATTGCCAGAAAAAACCGTTTGAAGCTTTTTTAAAAATTCATCTTCTTTCGAAAAGATTCCGGCTTTTAAAATGTCCTGCATTAAAAAGATTTCATCTTTTTGAAAAGAAAAACAATTTCTGAAAGAATGGTTTAGCATTATAATTTTTCCTTTTTCATCAGTGATTATAAAGGGCAAGGGCATTTCATTAAGTATATTTTCAAGAAAGTTTTTGTTTTCCCTTATCTCTTTTTCGAGGATTTTAACTCTTTCGAGTTCCTCTTTTAACCTTTCTGTCCTATCATTTACAACAAGATTCAATCTGTAGCTTATTGAAAGCAGAAGTATGATAAGCGTAATAAGTGAAAACAGAGTGATCAAAGAGATTAAAATAAAGTTTTTTATGAGCTTTCTGCCGGAATAATCCACACCAATCCATCTTTTTAAAATACTGTTGTATATCTGATAGGGTATCTTCTTCTGGGTTTTCTCAAGAATATTTTTAAAAATTGGCCAGTCTTTTCTTACTCCAAAGCCCATAATTGAATCTGGTTTGAAAATATCTATCATTTCAAGATTTAAAAAGCCCCCCTTTCTTATGTAATATTCTGCAGTGGCAACATCTGCTATAAACACATCGGCTTCCTTAGAGACAAGAAGCTCAAGAGCCCTGGTATTATTCCTTACAAGAATTGTCTTGTACCCCCTGTATTTTTCAAGAAAATATTCAGTGAGTCCGTAATCCTTTACCATTACAATCCTATATTTGCCAAGTTGTTCTAAAGAAATTCCCTTTATTTCCCCCTTTCTTGCAACTATGACAGTTGGAATAAACAGATAAGGTGGAGGGAAAATCATATACGCACTTCTTACTTCGTTTGAAATGACAGTATTAAGTAAATCTATCTTTTTTGACTTAAAGTCTTCAATGATATCACTCCAATTGGTGTATGCAAGGATTTCAAACCTTATGCCCAGAATTTTTTCAACTACCGAGAGATAGTCTGCTCCTATACCTTTGTACTTTCCATCTGTGTCAATAAATTCAAATGGAGCAAAGTTCGGGTCTGGAGCCACTCTTATAACAGGATTTAAGTTAAGCCACTCAATTTCTTCTTTTGTGAGGAAGTCTGCTGCCTTTGGAAGCTGGTATTCAGTGAAGCCCATCTCAGAATAAGAACTCTCTTCTAAATAAAAAGTTGAGGGAACCAAAAATATTAAAGAAAGGGTTAAAAATAACTTTTTCATAGGTTTAAATAATAATATATCACTTGATTTTTATCAATAGATTTTTTAAATTTTTTTTATAATAAAAAAGGGCGGTGAAAACTCACCGCCCTTAATCTCATTATTTTCTTTTTAAAAACTCGGGAAATTTTCTGGATTCGGTATCTGTCTATTGGTAATAAAATCTATAACATTCTGTCCGGATGCATTGGTGTATAAATCTTCGATCTTTTGATTAACATTGCTTATGAGGTTTTCCTGTGAAAACTTAAAGTATAATGGTTTATCTCCTGTTCCATAAGCAAATATTGCATTTTGCTCCACAAAATTTCCAAAGTTATTATCCCAAAGGTAAACGGTTTGGACGTTTAAAACTCCATTAATGTTTATATCTACATTATTTGAATAGCTTTTATCCCCCTCCTTATCAAGCCACCAGTCATAATATGTCCAGGTATATATATTTGTATAATTTGTACCTTCCCACTCCCATTCATTGGTGAAAGAATATTCATCAACCACCTTTCTTGTAATCTGGTAGCTGGAATACATATCATCAAGTGTCAGATATTTAAGTGGCCAGTAGCTGTAAAAATAGAAGTTATCGCCGAAGTAAGTTCTTGCAGATGGAATTTCAATTCCTTTGGTGTATGTATAGTAATCTTTATAACCATTTGTAATGCCATTTGTATATTTTACAGAGCCATCCCGACTGTCATAAAAATATACACAATCTTGAGGCGCCCAGCTTGAACCTGCTTTATAGTAGAAATTATACACATTCCAATTAGTTGCAACAAGCATTAGCCCGCTGTCGTTAGAAATATATATGTTATAACCATAGTTGTAAGGATAATCTGTCTC
>JBMFQR010000034.1:0-11878 GCA_049968515.1 Brevinematia bacterium | reverse complement strand
ATGTAGATATCTTTGTTAGTAGATCCCCATGCTAAAGATAAGTTCCTCGATACAACACCTCCATAGTCGTCATTACCCCAGCCTATAGTCATATACTCTCCCGCACCTTCCATACCATAGTATGTTAATATTGCCATACTTGAAGGGCTATCCCACCATGCCCTCCAGAGGAAAGTCATATCTGAAGAGTACGCAGAGTCAATCATCTCTCCAGATGCCTCATTATAATAAGAATACATTCTGTAGCTATTGCTCTGACCTTCATAATTCATTTCATAATCAGCAATAAATTCAACTGCTGCCTTTCCATTTGTGGGATAGACATCAATATACATTTTCATTACAAATTCATATCCAGACTGTCTCTGCTTTATCTTCTTCATCAAAGCAGGATTTTTCTTTGAGATAATACCCATTGCTTCCGAACCCATCATATTAATAGTAAAGTAATATGCAAGACCACCCTTTCCATCATTCACACACTTAACTGCCATTCCTTCTCCAAGAGATATTACATTATCCATGGTAATTCGATAATATTGAGCCATTTCCTTTAAACTTTCAAGCATCATCTGCGCCATACTTTCCTGCTGGAGTGTCTTTACCATATTATACCAAGCCTCTGACTTTACATCAGGTAGTGTAGCTGGATCGAAATTGGTCACATCCCCAACCGCCTTAAACCTTGGAGATTTAAGCTTTAGATTGTTATCAGACAGACTATCCGGCATATTTTTAAGCTTTAGCTTAAGCTCCGGTACCGTCTCAAGGGTTTCAGATGGATTTGATGGGTTGATTACAATCTGACTGCTTGAAGAAGGAGAAGAAGATGTACCTCCACCACCTCCACCTGTGCCCGGCTGGGCAGCACACGAAAAGTAGATCAATAAAGCTCCACACAAAGCAAAAATAATCTTTCTTGACATATTAGCCTCCTTTTTAAAGGACAGGACATTGTATACCACCCCCCTGTTCCTTTTCTTAATCATAACATTACTACTTACTTTTGTCAAGGAATATGGAAATTTTTTAAAATTTCAGCCCTTTAAAAAACTCAAGGCAGAGATTTAAGATAAGGCTCTTTTGAAGCTTTTCACTCTTTATTATTTCCTCGAAGATATTTTTAGGTCTAAAGCCAAAAAGCTCTGGATCCTCTTTCTTCTTTGTGTTTAGCCCATTATAGGTTTGAATAACCAAGTCTTTAAAGGCATAAAGCTTTAAAATTGGTACACCTAAAAATCTTGCAGCCTGTTCAAGCAGGGCTATGGAGATATATCGGTAGTATTTAACCTCTTCTGGCAGAATGCTTCTGATTGCTTCAGTAAAACTTTTGTCTCCGGTAGATTTTAAGATTTCAAGCATTTTTCTTTTATTTTCAAAAGAGTAAAAATATTTTTCCATTTTATCGAGAAGACTTCTGTTGATTCTATAAAAATAGTATATCCCATCAATCTTCTGAAAGGTTTTCATTGTATCAAGATAGCCAAGAAGCATAAAATCTTTTATTACTGCTGGTCTGAAATCAAGAAGACTTCCAAAGTCAATAGAATTCTTTATGTAGATAACCTCTGTGTTTTCAATCTGCGGGGATTCTTTGAGACCGGGCCCTGATATATCAACAACAATTATCTTCCTGTGCCCCCTCTTCTTTACAATATTGTAAGGAACATTATTATAAACCCCACCATCAATAAAGCTTTTGTTGGCTATTCTTGCTGGCTTAAACCCGGGCAGAGAGGCACTGGCAAGAAGGTAATCAGGCAGCATTCCTAGCGGAATGTCTTCTAAAAAAAGCACTTGCGGGGCAAGATCATCAACCCTGAAAGTAACAAGACCAAAATCAACTTTGAGACTGCGGGCTTTTCTTTCGTTGGTATACTTCAAAATCAAATTGTACAAAGGAGAGCTATCAAGGCCTTTATGCTTTTTTATGTCATCCCATACATTTAGAATCGCCTTGAAAAAATTAGAGGAAAAAAGTTGTAATGGGCCTTTTTTCATTTCATAAACAAAACCATCCGGAATATAAACAATCTTTTCAAGGCTTATATTATTCCATATTTCCACTGCTTCATTAAATAGATTTTGCAACATAAGTATGCCATTCAGTGCACCAACAGAAACCCCCACAATACAGTCAAACTTTATTCCAAGCTCTCTAAATGCTCTCCATGCACCTATCTGATAGGCTCCTCTGGCTCCCCCACCTCCTAAAACAAGAGCATATTTCTTTTTCATTTTCCCTCCCATTTTTTCTGGTTTTACAGCGGGGTGGTACCCCAACCCCTGTCTAATTAATAAAACACAACCCTGTTTCTGCCCTTTTCCTTCGCCTCATAAAGGGCATCGTCAACCCTCTTCAGGATAGAATCCTCACTATCAGTAATTATAAACTCTGTTACCCCAAAGCTGCAACTTACATCCTTTACCACCGGAAAGGCAAAGCTTTCTATTGAACCCCTTATTCTCTCTGCAAGGGCTACACCATCAAGCTTTGTCGTATTCGGACAAATGATAATAAATTCCTCCCCTCCCCATCTACCAAATATGTCGGTTATTCTCAATTGTGCACCAACAACCTTAACAACATTCTTAAGTACCGAATCACCAACATCATGCCCGAAATTATCATTTGTTCTTTTAAAATGGTCTATGTCAAACATAATAAGTGTAAAATAACCTTTATATCTTTTTGCCCTGTTAATTTCGTCCTTAAGAGCATCATTAATTTTTTTTCTATTGAATATTCTGGTAAGCTCATCTGTAAGTGAAAGCATCCTTATCATCTCGGTCTTTTCTTCAAGCTTCCTGTTAATCATTATATAAAGATAGATAAGAAAAGAGGAAATAAGAACAACAATAACCACAATAAAGATCGAAAAGTTCCTGTAAGAATAATAAGTCTCAAAAAGCCCTGTCTTTGAAAAGAAAATCTCTGCAACACCTATCAAAACCTCTTTTTTATCCTTCTTTACCTTCAGGGTTAATGGATAGTAAAATATCAAAGATTTGCTTTCCTCTTTTCTAAAAGGTTTTATAATTTCGAGAAGCTCTTTCACCCTCTCCTTTGAAAGATGGTGCTGAAGGTCTGGCTTTGAAGAGATAAAAAACTCAAGAGAATTTTTATTTGTCAAAAGAGGAATCTTATAAATATTTATTTTCTCAACTATTGGATTTCTGGATTTAATATTTCTAATATAATCAGTAATGAGAGCAGTTTCTTCTGTTAAAATTGCCTCTATTGAAATAGAAGCAACCCCGGTAGAGATAGCAGTGCAGATCTCATCCACCTTCTCTGATTGGACCCTTTTCTGATAATAAATAAAAAAAAGAGAGAAGGCAATTATGACAAGAAGTAATAGACTTGAGATAACTTCAACAAGATAGTTGTGTCTAATTTTATCTTTATTTTTCATTTTAAATTAAAACTAAATGTCTGGATAGTAAAACTTAATATACTTTGAGTTCTGCCCTAAAAGAAATTTCTTCTCTAACTCAAACGGCTTATAATGCACAATAATGCCACAGGGGCCATATCCCTGAAAATATAGAAGGTCAAGGTAATATTGCCCTTTTTTGAGTTCTACAAGGAGCTCACTCGTAGAAAATGGCCTGTTTGAAGGAAATTCCCCCACTATTTTATCATTAATCTTCAACCTGAAACCATCATCCGAGGCAACATAGAAAACATAATATCCTTCTTTCTTCACCACCATCTTTGTATTGAAGCGAAGGAAAAAATTCCCGGAAAAACCCAGATTCCCAAAATTCCTGTGTCTGAGTGTATAACCCTGTGGAAAATCGATTGTGTTAATTCTTAAAAAGTTTTCAAAGTTAACGTTCACCGGTGTGTTAATATCAATTATATCCCCATTCTGCTTTGTAATTGTCATCTTTATTGGAGTGTTAAAATACAATGGCAGAAATGCTTTAGAGAGAAAAAAAACACCAAAAAGCCCGACAAGAAATAAGAAAATATGTCTTCTATCAAATTTCATAGCCTGCTCCAGATTTTTAATATGTAATCGGGACAAGGTCCCAGATTTTTGTCCACACCCTCTTCATAAACTGTATTGAATCAATCGGAATATAATAGGTAAAAGGAGAATAAAAGAGGAAGACGGCAAATATTTCCAATGCAAATATAGAAGTAGCCACAAGCATTAATCTATCATTTTTCTCAATATATTCACCAAAAAACTCATAGAAGATTAAGGCAAACAATATAAAAGAAAAGATGAGAGGTATAAAGTAGTGATAAAGATACATCACTCTTTCAATATTAAACATTGTATAGAGGTAAAAAAGGTAGCTCATCACAAAATATGATATCCATCTGAACCTCTGTGAATCTTTTATCTTTGCTCCAAAGAAAATCTTTGATACAACAAAAACTATGGAGAGAAAAACCCCCAGAAGGCCACACAGCCATATGAGAGGATTGCCCTGAAGATATAAATATGCCACCTTTCCTCTCCACTTTGTCCATCTGTAGTTTATACTCTTATAGCCAAATGGCCAGGTGAAAGCAGGACTGCCATTTTCACCCTTTTTAGTTGGGTCCCATTTTGGCACACCCTTTTCATACAGGATAATATATGAGATATAATCCCTTAACATCACGGGGAAATATCTCACATCAGTCGTCTTATGTGCTGCAAGAATCTCTTTATACTCATTCGATGCCTGATAATATCTACCTGATACCACTCTGTTGCAGATAGCAAAATGGGCATAGAAAGAGAGAAAAACCACAAGTAAAACACCGACAACTGAAACTGTTGCTTTAAGAAAGAAATCCTTTATAAAACCCAAAGAAAACTTAAGCTTTAAAATCTCTTCCCTGTAATCCTCCCAGGCGAGAAATACAAAAAAGAGAAGTACTATCATAGAGTTAACCTTTACCGAAATTGCAAGCCCTGCAAAGATAGCAAGCAAAAAATAATCAAGTAGTTTTCTCCCATTTTTAACTTTTATAAGGTAAATAAAATAAAAAGTTGAGAGAATAACAAAAAAAAGTTGAATCCCTTCAAGCATTGCTCCCCTTGAGTGCATTATAATAGCATTTTCAAATATATAAAATGAACTGAAAAGCAAGGCGTATAGGGGATTTGAAAAAATTAAATAGAAAATGAGAAAGATAAAAAAGCTTGATAGAAAAGCAAAAAAGACAGAAAAGAATCTAAAACCAGCAAATGAAAAGCCCTCGGGAACACTTGTAATATAATCCGTAGTAAGAAAAGATGACTTATCGATGCCTTTATTCAGACCAAAAGCATTGAATATTGCCTCACCTAAGGCTAAAATTTGCTTACCGAGGGGGGGATGGGGCTCCATAAACATAACACCATCTATATACTTCTGTGCAGAAGCAATATGGTAATTCTCATCCCAGAATAATCCATTTGGATACCAGTATGCCGTAAAAACCGCCACAAACCCCAAAAGTCCAGCTAACAAAAAACAGCTCCAGAAGTATTTCTTTTTTTCCATATTTTCCTTCTCCTGTACTAAATCAGATTTATTTTAAAATTTGTGAGATAATAAATCAAATTTTGATTAACCCGATTAACTAATTGAAGTCATACTTATAGTAACGCTGCACAATATTATTTATAAAGATTTGAATTTTTTCAAAAACGTTGTATAATAAATCCTAAACCTGCAGAAAAGGAGCAAAGCTATGGACACCTGTAGATGTACCTACCCCGGTTGTAGCAGGCATGGCAACTGCAAGGCCTGTCTGGCATATCACAGAGATAATGGTGAATTCCCCGCGTGTTTCTTTACACCAGAGGGAGAAAAAACCTATGACAGATCGTGGGAAAATCTCCAGAAATACTATAGATACAAGTGATTCAGGGATTTGATTTCAAAACTGCAAGTGCATCGTCAAGGGACAAACTCCACTGACTTCCGTCAGAAAGTCTTCTGAGGGTATATTTGCCGCTTTTTATTTCTTCTTCACCAACAAATAAAGCAAACAAACAACCAATATTATCAGCAGCTTTGAGGTGCTTTTTTAGTGAGTCATATTTATACTCGGAAACAGTGGAGACCCCATTTTCTCTGAAAAAGTTTATTATCTTGAATGATAGAGAAAGATTTTCCTCCCCAATATTTGCTACATAGAGTACAGGGGACTTATAAAAATCAGCCCTGTTTTTAGATATTGAGGCTTCTAAAAGCATTGATAGCCTTTCAAGCCCTATGGCAAAACCACTGGCTGGAACGTCAGGACCACCGAGTTCCTTTATTAGATAATCATAACGCCCGCCTGCAGAAAAACTGCTCTGTGCACCAAGCAGGTCAGATTTAAACTCAAACACTGTCCTATTATAGTAATCAAGCCCTCTTACAAGACGATTGTCCAGCTTATAATTCACTTTATTCTCTTTCAGCATAGCAAGCACTGTGTCAAAATGAGACTTGCAATTACTACAGAGAGTTTCTATATTAGAAGGAGCATTCTCAATAAAATTACGACAGCTTTCCTCTTTGCAGTCAAGTATCCTTAAAATGTTCTTTTCATATCTTTCCTTACAGTCGTTACACATCCTTTCAATTTTATCAGAAAAATAAGATTTTAAAACCTCGAGATATTTGCTTCTGCATTCTTTACATCCGATGGAATTGATGTAGAGTGTAAAATTTTCTATTCCCAGCCTTTTAAAGATAGAATAATTCAATAGTATCAATTCCACATCTACAAATGGCGAACCATCCCCTATGTATTCAAATCCAAACTGGTAAAATTGCCTGTATCTGCCGCTCTGGGGATTTTCTGCCCTGAACATAGGTCCATAGTAAAAAAGCTTTGAAGAATACCCCTGCATATGAAGGTTATTTTCAAGATAAAGCCGCACACTGGAGGCAGTACCTTCTGGCCTCAATGCGATAAGACGGTGGCCTCTATCCTCAAAAATGTACATCTCTTTTTTCACAACAATATCTGAAGCCTCACCCACTCCCCTCAGAAAAAGCTTTGCATACTCTATAATAGGAAAATTAACCTCTTTATAGCCATAATTTCTGGCTTCATTGTAAACGACATCGAAAATATATCTGAAAAAATCAGATTCTTTTGGTAAAATGTCGTATGTGCCTTTTAGCTTTACGTAATCCATTTTCCCTTCCTTATAATCTCATTGCAAAATGCCTATTATTATATTTCAAACAAGGGCTTTTTTCAAAGAAAATAAAAATTCAGCAATCTTTTTTGCTGCTCCCAGTTCTCCCATCCTTTCTCTGCCAATTTTCCCTCTTCTTTCCCTTTCTTTCTCATTCTCAAGCAGAAATAAAATCTCTCTTATCACTCCGTCGGGATAATCTCTTACGAATTTTATTGCCCCACCCATCAATCTTTCCTGCTCCTTCATTCTCTGTGGAGTGGTTTGAGGACCACATCCTCTGAAGCTTATGACTGGCTTGCCTCTGCCAGCAGCCTGCTCATTTGCAGTTCCAGCAAGTCCAATTAAAATTGTGGACATATCAACCACATCTACAAAATATCCCTTTGTTATAATAACCTTATTTTCTTTAATTATGATTTCCGGAAATGGAGTTGAATCAACATAAGAATATCCAGCATTAATTAAACAATTCTTAAGATATCTTTCATCCAGTGTCTTGGGAAAGGCAGCAACAAAAATTAAATCTTTACGCTCAATCTTCTTTATCAAATTTAAGATAAGCAAAAAATTTTTATAGCTCTCTTTTCTGCTTCCGGGTAAAATGCCAATAACTTTTTTATCTAAAGGAAGGTCCAATCTTAAACCTTCTGGATCAAGGCAATCAATCAGAGGATTTCCCAGATAAAATGCATTAATTCCATATTCCCTTAGATTTTCCGCTGTCAGGCTATCCCTTGCAAAGACTAAATCTGCATTTTTCTTTATATATTTTTTTTCAATCCTGTAATGTGGCATAAAGTAATCTGATTTGGCAAGTGCAAAGAATATTACCATTTCCTTTTTAAAAATCTTCCTTACAAGATAAAGCAGAAAGACATCACCAACTACAAATATGATGTCAATCTCGCCCTTTAATTCCTCAAGTCTTTTCAAGAAAGAAAAAATATTAAAGAGGCTACCAGAAAAGAAATCGGCAAAAAAGCCAGAAATACTTTTTGTAGGAAAGCCACCCGATGGGGGCAGAGATGATGAAAAAACAAGCCTTATCCCCCTTTTTGTGTATTCCTCCCCACTGCTGATAAGAGAGGCTCCATAGACGTCAAGCTCAAGGCTTTTCTCGGTAGCAATTTCTACAAGACTTCGGGCTATCAAAGAAGCTGCAATATCCTCACCATAACAATTGCTGACAAAAAGAAAGGTTTTTCCCTCTAACAAATTAAAACATCCTGATTAAGAGTTTGCAAACTCCTCATAAACACTATCTTCAATGTCTGCATTTGTTGCAACAGACTGTACATCATCATGATTTTCAAGCTCATCAATGAGCTTGAGGAGTGTAAGTGCCTTATCCTTATCTATTGAAACAGTGTTCTGGGCAAAACGGGCTATCTCAGAATTCTTTATCTCTATCCCCTTGCTCTTCAGTCCATCCAGCACACCAAGAAAGTTTTCCACAGATGTATATATCTCAATTACATCACCTTCTTTTTTAACATCATCAGCACCAAGTTCTATCGCAAGTTCCATCATCTGATCTTCTGTATATTTAGTAGCATCTACAGAAATATAGCCTTTCTTTTCAAACATCCAGCCAACACATCCAGACTCTCCAAGATTACCACCAAGCCTTGAAAATATCTTCCTTATTTCAGAAAGAGTTCTATTTCTATTGTCAGTAGTAACATCCACTATCATTGCAACACCACCGGGACCATACCCTTCATATGTTAGCTCTTCAAAGGCTGCTCCTTCTATCTCTCCAGTCCCTCTCTTTATACTTCTTTCTATATTATCCTTGGGCATATTATAAGACCGTGCTTTCTCAATAATAGTTCTTAATGCCGCATTCGTTTCAGGGTTGCCTCCTCCCTTCTTTGCAGCAAGTATGATCTCTCTCGAAATTTTCGAAAAAAGGTTTGATCTCTTCGCATCCTGTGCAGATTTTCTCTGCTTAATATTTGCCCATTTGTTATGACCGGACATATTTTATACCTCCAGATAATTTTAATGAGAAATGGCAGAATGTCTCTGCCAATGTAATGTTATTGGCTCTTCTCAATCCAGACCATTAAATTATAACATAGAGTTTATTATATTTCAAGGATTTGAATTAACTTGAATTGTATTTTGTGAGCTTTATAAACAAAGGCAAGAGGCAAGTTTTTCCTGGGTGAAAGTCATCTTTATCCTCGGTTTATAAACTAAAATTTTAAACTCAATTTGATGTTTGCTAAACTTCTATTGATTTATTTGCCGATAAATCTAAAGTCTTATATCTGTGCATTTGCACAAACTTAAATTATCAGGGGTTTTGATTGATATACCTTGAAACTTTAAAAAAATATGCATTTACCTTTCTTAAGGTTCTTCTTTTTACAGCTGTTTTCTCTCTTATATATCTTTTTTATCTTTTTGCGGCTTTTAAGCTCGGTGGTGAAAAAAATTTACTGCTTCAATCCATATTAAACTATCTTGCATTTTTGATAAATTCGTTGCCTTTTGTTGTAATTCTTTCAAGCATATTGTTTTTCTCATTCTCCGGCGGAGATAGATTATACATTCTAAAGATGCTCCCTCTCATCAATGCATTTAACACTATCATCCTCTCGATCTTTTTTATCTCAAATCTTAAATTTATGGTGCTTTATGAAAACAAAAATACACTTTATCATTCAGCTCCGAGAGAAGGCTATCTGAATATTTATGGCCCTTACAGGTTTTACTATGAGCTTAATGAGAAGGGACTTCTTAAGAAAGGAATTGTATTTTACAGAAACCCATATATTCTTAATAGCATAAAGGTAAAAGACGACAATGTGTCACTTTCAACCTCCTACCTAATCACAAAAACCTCGCTCGTGCCCAATGCTCTGGTTTTCAATGTAAATACAAAGGAGAAATTGATAAGTTTAAGGTCTACATCCTTTTCGCCTTTTTTACTAAAAATGTATGAAGAATTTAATATAAAGATGAAATCATTTTTTGATAAAACCTTTAAGTCTGTAGGAATTGTTTTTTCTATTGTGGCAATTTACATTCTCTTCCTCGGTTTCACTGGTTTTGTTGTTGGAATAAGCTCATTCTTTGGCAAAAATGATGTCTTCTTCCTTGCATTATCAACAATGCTTGTTCTATCTTTAATATTTTTCTCAATTTTACCCGGCTTTTTAAGTCTTACCCATCTGATAAAACTCGGAATAAAAAATAAGTTTTTCGAGGTGCTTCTTGCTTCATTGATTGTTGGTGTATTTGCAGGGATGCTTGGTTATGGGACGATTGAGCTGAAATTCCTCCTGACAAAAATTTCCGGCAGGAGATAGAGGGAAGATTATGAGAAAGTTTTTAAAATTCCTGTTTTATTTTCTTTTGATTTCACTTGGTTTAATAATATTTTTCTTTCTTACTAACTTCAGAGCTGAAAAAGACTTATTCCTATTATCCATAAAAATTATAGAGAATTTTATCTTTACAATTCCTGTTGTTGCTTCTCTTTCACTTCTCTGGGGATTAATAATTAAAACCAAAAAAGACTCTCAGACTCCAGTCTCTCCTGCAGCAATGACATTCTCAATATTTATTTACATTTTTATTATCTTAGGCACAGCTTTTTTCTTTCAGGAACTTGTCCTCCCAAAACTTTATTTAAGAAAAACTGACTTCTTTAAGCTTGATTTCATAAAAGATAAGAAGAAAAAGGTAGAAAAGTTATCTACTGCGTTTACAGCTCAGGACGAACTGAGTTTAAGAAAGCTTCCTTATAAAGAGAATATTTCATTTATGATGGGAGACGTATTTGTAAGCTTTAAAAAACTATATAAAGGTAACACATACTACGTAGAAGACCTTATCCTTGTTGGTTATTCAAAGAAATCATCAGTGGATTATATTGTAAGTGCAAGATATGGAAAGTTTGTGGATGGTATTATTTATCCTGTCTCGACAACCTTTGTTGATTTTTCAGGTGCCGCAAAAAAGGCTTTTAGTGTTCATCCCTCAAAGGGAATACCAATTACGTATGACCCTGAAGCCATTTATATTTTTGCCTCGGATGAGGATATTGAAAAGGTAAGCTTAATTGATGTCTTTAGATTCAGTGACTTCCTCTTCTCCTCAAAGATACACTATCAGAAACTCGGCAATATCATTTATAATCAGCTTGTATACTATATTATAACATTTTTTTTGCTTTTCCTCTGCTCCCTTTTAGGAACAAAATATCCCGTTAACCGGCCTATTTATAAAGAATATTTTGAGTTTATAAGCTTTTTAATTGTATCTGTATCCTGTCTTATAATTTCATACGACATAATGGTGGCATTTGCAAGAATGATTTATGAATTACTGATATAAAAAGGATGGTAGATGGCGGACTTTTATGATGTCCATTGCCACATAATGAACCTTAGTCATCCCAATCTTATTTCATTCATTAAAAGGGTAAAGATTGAAGAGTATCTTTTTATATTGAGCCTTCCTTTGATAGGCTCATTAATAAGCTCAGTTTTTTATGCCTCAAAGAAAAAAAATCTGCTCAATACACTTTCTTTTATGGATAAAGACATATCAGATGCAATAAGGTCAATTGAAAGAAAGGATATACTTCCTTTCTTTGAGAATGGACTAAATATAGAGAATGTAACCTATGAGAAAATTGTTTTAATTCCATTAATGATAGATTTCGGACAGAAGTATATTTCAAATTTAGATAATGAAATGTGGTATAATGAAGGATCTCATAAAGCAAT
>JBMFQR010000033.1:0-20001 GCA_049968515.1 Brevinematia bacterium | reverse complement strand
AGGGAAAAACGGAAGGTTAAAAAATTTTTTAAAAAAATATTGAAAAAAAACTTGACAAATATAATAAGATAGGAGGATTTTTATGCCAGACTTTGGCAATTCTTTTTCGGGACTTGCTTCTGATAGAAAGCTTACTCACGAGGAGCTTGTCAGAGCAATAAGATTTATGGTTGCTGCTGAATATGAGGCAATTCAGCTTTATACACAGCTTGCTGAGTCAATAGACAATAAGCTTGCGAGAGAAGTCTTGCTTGACATTGCTGATGAAGAAAAAGTTCATGCTGGAGAGTTTTTAAGGCTTTTGAAGCAGCTTGCACCGGATGAGGAAAAGTTTTACAGAGAGGGAGCAAAAGAAGTAGAAGAATTCATTGATAAACTAAAGTGAAATAGGAGTTGACGTTGCCAAGACCTTTGAAGTACAGGTGGGTGAGTTTTAAGCCGGATGTTAATATTTTCAAGCCAAGAGGTATACCTTTAGAAAATCTTGATTTTGTCAACCTTACTCTTGATGAGTTTGAATCTATAAGGCTTGCAGATTATGAGGGACTTTATCAGGAAGAAGCAGCGGAAAGAATGAATGTTTCGAGACAGACCTTTGGTAATATAGTTTCTTCTGCAAGAAAAAAAATTGCAGATGCACTTATAAACGGAAAGGCTATAAAGATTGAAGGTGGAAATGTGGATTTTGTTGAAAATGTATTTGTTTGTAAGAAGTGCGGCAGAAGATGGAGAGATGCCTTTGAATGTCCGGAGTGTCATAGCAAATGAAATTACGAGAGGATAACATATGGGATTATATGAAGATATTACTTATGCAAGAGAAATACTTGGTGTTCCGGAAAAGGCGACTTTAAATTTTATCAAGAAGAGATATAAAGAACTTCTGGTTATCTGGCATCCTGATAAATGCAAGAGCGATAAAGAAGTTTGTGAAGAGAAAACCCGCGAGATTATAAGAGCCGGAAGAGTATTACTTGAGTATTGTAATAAATATGAAATTAATTTTTCAAAAGAAGAGGTTGAAAAACATATTTCACCGGATGAAATGTGGCTTAAAAAGTTTGGCGAATCCTTTCGTGGAGGAGGAGAATAGTGTCAGGCCCTTTTGAACTTTATTATCGGGAGTATGATAGCTGGTTTGAAAAAAATAAAAATATATACCTTTCGGAGTTAAATCTTATTAAGAGCTTTATTTCTGATGGATTAAATGGATTGGAGATAGGTGTAGGTAGTGGGAGGTTTGCAAAACCACTTGGAATTAAGATAGGAGTTGAACCCTCTGAAAAGATGGCAGAAATGGCACAAAGAAGAAATCTGAAAGTTATAAAAGCCTTTGCAGAGGAATTGCCTTTTGAGAATGAAAGCTTTGACTTTGCTTTGTTGGTTACAACTATTTGTTTTCTTGGTGAGCCTCTGAAGGCTTTAAAAGAAGCATATAGAGTGATAAAATCAAAAGGATTTATTCTCATCGGGTTTGTACCTCTCGATAGCTATCTTGGAGAGATTTATGTGGCTAAAAAAGCCGCAAGCCATTTTTACAAAACTGCACATTTCTATACTAAGGAAGAGGTTAGAAATTTTCTTGAGGAGGCTGGCTTTAAGAACCAGATCTGCAGGCAAACTCTTTTTGTGAACACAAATGACTATGTGCAGGAATATAGAGAGGGAGATGACAGAGGGGGATTTATTGTTATAAAAGGTGAAAAGAGTTAAGATGTTTCATAGAGGTTGAAAGCTTCACACATGGGGGATGCAACTTTGAAATAATGGAGTTTTTTATGAAAAAAGTTGTGATAGAGGATGTAGAAGATTACAATTCTAAAAAAATAAAGGATGCAATTAAAAAAGGAGTATTGCAAAATGGTTTTAGTTTCCCAGCAAATGAGAAGGTTTTACTAAAGCCAAATATTTTCTCCCAGAACTTTCCAGAGCAGCACTCAATTACTCATTTCACTATTGTTGAAGCCTTATGCAATATCCTGAAAGAAAACAACTGTGAGATATTTATCGGTGAGTCGATAGCTTTTTATCAGAAAGGCCTTACAAAAAAGGCATTTAAAACCTCTCGAATTGAAGAAGTAGCAATAAAATATGATGCAAGACTTGTCCCTTTTGAAGAAGAGAGGCTTATTGGGATTACTCAGGATTTTACAATCTTAAAAAAATTATACCTTCCAGAAATTTTATTCAAAGTTGATAGCATAATTAACCTTCCGAAGTTGAAAACCCATAGTGCAATGAGATTGAGCGGGGCAGTAAAAAATCTGTATGGCTGTATACCGGGAGGGTTCAAGCAAAAAGCACATCTTATTGCAAAAGATGATTTCGAGTTTTCTGATATTCTTATAGATTTGAATCTATTGATAAAGCCACATCTTAACATTATTGATGCAATATATGCACTTGATGGGGGACCAACTGCTTTGGGCAGGCCTAAAAAGCTGGGTAAGATTTTGATTTCAGACAATCCTTTTGCAGTTGATGTTGTGGTTGCAAGAATGATAGGCTATGAGCCTGAAGATATTTCAACACTTATAAGGGCGAAGGAGAGGGGGCTTGTTGACTTTGATGATATTGAAATTAAAGGAAATTTTCTTGTTAAAAGGTTTAATTCTTTGATAAAAGGTGATTTTGCAAAGGAAATAAAACCAAGCATATTTGTTACCAAGACCTATGTTTCTCCATATGTAGACAATACAGTATGTAATAAGTGTTATAAATGCCTTGAATTCTGTACTCCTAAAGCGATAGAAAAGTCTGAAACTAGTTATCCTGTGGTAAATTATGAGAGATGTGTTTATTGTTATTATTGTTTTTCAGGATGTCCAAAAAAAGCGATAAAGCCAGAATCTGCATTTTTAAACAAATTCATTAACTTTGTTCGTGCTGTTTTAAGAATTTAGTTTACTTTCAACTTAAGCGGTTATTTATATTAATAAAAAAGTTTAAGTTAGGTTTGTAATAATTTGACATGATGAAGGATTTGCGTTATATTAACATTAAATGGGGTATTTGATATGAAAAATAAGACAATTATGGTCTCTTTTTTGATTGAACCAAATGGCGATGGTTATTTAGCCTCTGTTCCGGGAATACAGGGGGCATTTGCAGAAGGGGATTCGATTGAAGAAGCTTTATTCAATTGTGTTGATGTAATTAAAATGATTCTGGATTACAGAAAAGAAAGAAATGAACTGGTTAATTTTAACTATATACCGATTACAAAAAACACGCGAATTACAGTGTCTTTTCCAATTGCATTAAAACGATATGTCTAAACTCTCAGAATTAAATTACAATGAGTTAACCCGCCGCCTGAAACTGTTAGAATTCAGATTTTATCGCCATGGGAAAGGTTCCCATGAATTATGGGTGAGAGATAAAGATGGGCTTTGTATTCCTGTTCCAAATCACAAGGGGAAACCAATACGGAAAGGTACTTTGAGAGCGATAATTAAAGAAATTGGTATAAGTGTTGAGAAATTTATGGATTTGTAAAGTTTTTTCACCTTGATTTTAGATTCTGGAGAAAGGAATTATGGAAAGCAATAAAGGTGTAGTTGTTATAACAGGTGTTGACTCTGGAATAGGTAAGAGTCTCTGCGAGCTTTTTGTAAAAGAGGGCTATATTGTAATAGCTTCATATCTTGAGGAGAATCCCTTTGCAGACAATGAAAAGGTGCTTGCGAAGAAGATGGACTTAAGGGTCGAACCTGAAATTGAAGCCTTTGCCGGGTTTGTGAAGGAGATTTTTAATAAAGGCACAAAGGTCAATCTTCTAATCAACAATGCTGGCATTGCGCTTGGTGGTCCAATTGAAAACCTTCCGATGAAGATTTTTAGAGAAGTTTTTGAGGTTAACTTCTTCGGGCTTGTCAGCTTAACTCAGAAGTTGATACCCCTTCTGTTAGAGACGAAGGGAATGATTGTCAATGTAGGCTCTATGGCTGGAGTTATTGCAATGCCTTTTCTGGCACCCTATGTTTCTACAAAATTTGCCCTTGAGGGATTTACTGACTCTTTGAGGAGAGAGCTTTCACCCCTGGGAGTTAAGGTAGTATTGCTTGAGGTCGGTGGTGTGAATACCCCAATATGGCAGAAGGCAAGAAAGCAGGATATATCCTTTGTTGAGAAAAAGTATATGAAAAGCCTCGAAGAATTTGGAAAAAATTTTATTGATACTGCAAAGAATGCGATGTCTCCGGATAAGGCTGCATTACAGATTTATAAGGTGATAAGAAAGAAGAATCCTAAAACCAGCTATATCATAGCAGAAGGCAAATTTCTTACCTTTTTGACCACTCTTTTGCCAAAAAAGTTTATAGATGGATATGTAAGAAAGCTTTTTTCGATGTATGAGTAATTACATTAATCTAAGTTAGTAATTATAAGCCTCTTTTAATGCTTCTATAATGTGCTGTATTCCGGTGTTATTCTGTGGCAGACCACTGTTCGTATAAATTCCGAAGCTTCCAACCTCATGATAAGAGTGATATGTACAGTGTACTCCATTTGCCCTTAAAATTTTTACAACGTCCTTTATCCATCTGTCTCCACCTTTTGATTGATTTGTCATACATTCTATGAAAACCCCGAACTCACCGCAGTAGAGAGGAACATTGTTCTTTCTTCCCCATTGTAAGTACTTTTCTATTTCATTTGAAAGATAGCTTATATCCCTGATAGCTGGTTTTTGTCCCGAGGGGCATTTAAAGAAATCGAGAGTGAAAAAATTTTCTCCTGTAGCGTTTGCGGTTTTTATATAGCCCTTAATTGAGTAGTAATGGTTTGTGTTCACGATAATCCAGCTACTTGCACCCACATTTGCCCAGTGAGTTGTGTTTGAGATATAGATTGAATAATTGCCTGACTTTTTCTCCAGTTGTGTAATTCCCCACTTTCCGCTACCATTGTACGACCAGTAACTCCAGTTGTCAATGCTTTCTATATCATTTGTAATACTTTTAATCAGGTTTGAGTTACTATCATATTCATTGAGTATAAAATAGTCAAAGTAGGCAACTCCCAGATTGGAATTAGCTTTACATGCTGGCTTTCCAACAATTGACTCTGGCTTTGGTCTGTGTAAAACTCCACCTATATTTGTCCAGTCAGCACTGCCGGAATAAAGTTTTGTGTTGACTATCTCCTCTGACCACTCAAGATTATCCGGCACCTGAATTCTATTTGAATCGGGATATGCGCCTCCATCCTGATTGGAAAATCCAGTCCAGCTTGTAAACTGATGTGTGTATTCAATTGGGGAGTAAAAGTGAAATGTATACATAACATTAAAATCGTCAACCAAAAAGAAATTCATATTTGAGTCAGCTAACCAATTGTTTGCTACGGCATTGAGCCTTTCTACTATGATAATGTGGTTGGAATCCACACTTCTTATTGACTTTACAAGTTCTTTTGCCAGATTTATCCATTGTTCTTTTGAGCTTGATGTATTTGGTTCATTTAAGAGGTCATAACCTATAACTATAGATTCATTTTTGTATCTTTCTGCTATCGCTTTCCACAAAGCTTTGAGCCTCTTCTGGTTTTCAACATTGTTCCAGAGAGCATTTCCAGTGCCGAGCGACTGAAATCCACCCTGCGGGACATGCATATTAAATATTAGATAAACTCCATACTTCTTTGCCCAAGCAATGTTTGTATCAAGCCATTGCCAGCCAGTATTTTTATAAACATAGGGTTTATTGTCATCTTCAAAAAGCTGATAGTTTAAGTAGAACCTAATTACATTTATATTCATATTGGTAAGCCTGACAAAATCCTCTTCCTGATGGTGTGTTGTAGGCGGGTTTGCTGGCTGTGACCAGACATTATTTCCAAAACATATTCCCTTTAAGATTACCTTTGTTTCATTTGAACCAACTACGAGCTCTCTACCTTTTACCCTCACAAATTCATAAGGTGGAACATAATTATTGTTACTGTTATTATTGTTAGAGGATGAAGTATTATTTTCTGCTTTGTTAGGAAGATTGCTGCAACCAAAGAGAAGGATTAGTAATAATAAGTATTTCATAATTACCTCCAGAATATTCTACTCCTGATATTTAAAAAGGGTGAAATTTTTTGCAATAAATTTTGATTTTATCTAAAATAAAAATATAAGATCGTGATTATTTTGTTCAATATTTTTAAAATTAATTAGATAACTAAAAAATGGCTTTTTACGTAAAATTTAAAATGTTTATCAACAAGGGGGAAATGAGGTGATAAGGAGTAAAGACATTGCAAAAATTGCCGGTGTATCGAGAAGTACTGTTTCAAGGGTCATAAATAATTACCCTAATGTTCCTCCAGAAACTTATAATAAAGTTATGGAGGTAATCAAGAAATACAATTACAAGCCAAATCTCTCAGCCAGAGTTCTTGTCGGCAAGAAAAACAATACCATTGGCATTTTTGTTGTGAGTATAACTCCATTTCAGAACTCAATTTTCAAAGTCAATTTATTTCAGAATAATTACTTTGGTCCGTTTGTAGATGCTCTGATTGATATTTCAAACTCGGGTGGATTTTACTCCCTTGTTAATATTGCATACAAAAGAGAGGATTTTGAGAGAATCCTTGAAATTTTTGCAGAGATGAGAATAGATGGAGGTATAATTATTGGCGTGGATAGAAAATAACCGATGATACTTGAAATTGCAAAACTTGGCATTCCTTTTGTAGTAATCCACTACGATGAGAATTACCTGCTTAACAATGTAGAAAACACCTCACTTTCTGTTATAAACACACTCGACTATGAGGCTGGAATGGAAGCTACAGAATATTTGATTGCGAGGGGACACAGAAAGATTGCATTTCTTAATGGGAGACTGACAAACTACTCTGCCTATGAAAGGTTCAGGGGTTATCTTGATACTATGAAGAAACACAATCTCCCTTTGAAAAAAGAGCTTATTCTTCACGGAAAGTATCTAAAACATCTCACTGAAATGGAAATAAAAAGAATGGTTGAATCAAAGGAGTTGCCGACCGCAATTATATGCTGTAATGATGATATGGCTTTGATTACACTGAACTTGCTTAGGGAATATAAGATAAGGGTGCCGGAAGATATTTCTGTCATAAGCTTTGATAATATACCTCTTTCTGAATATACAGAACCTAAATTGACAACCTTTAATCTCCCAATTTATGAGATTGCAGAAAAATCATTTGAGACATTGCAAAAGTTGTTAAGTTTTAAAAAGTCTTCAACACATACCTTTCCCATGCCTTTGATCGAAAGAGGAAGTGTAGCAAGAGTGGATGGCTAAAATGGTTATATTTGAGAAGATAAAATATAGATTTTTTCTAAACTCGTGTTAACATATAACATTTATGGAGGTAAATTATGTTAAGAAAATTTTTGTGTACTTTCGTGGTTATTCTGATTATAAGCGGAAATTTTCTTTTTTCGGCCGAGAAAACCAATCTTGAGCTAAAGAAATACGCAAAGGAAAGGAACATTTTCATTGGCTGTGCTGTGATGCCTGAATACCTTAATGATCCTGCTTATGTAAAAATTTTAACAAACAATTTCAACTACATTACTCCGGAAAATAATATGAAATGGGGATTAATTCATCCTACAAAAAATGGATATGACTTCAGTGGAGCAGACAGAATTGTAAATTTTGCCTTAAAAAATGGAATGAGATTGAGAGGACATACTCTTGCCTGGCATTATCAGAATCCTCCCTGGCTAAATGCTTCTAATTTATCAAAAGAAAAGGCTATGGAATTATTGAAAGATCACATTAAGAATGTTGTGGGGCGTTATAAGGGCAAGGTAAAGGACTGGGATGTTGTAAATGAGCCAATTGATGACAGTGGAAATATGAGGGCAAACATCTGGTATCTTACTATAGGAAAAGATTACATCGAACTTGCACTTAGATGGGTTAATGAAATTGATCCAGAGGCAAAATTATTTCTTAATGACTATAATATTGAAGAAATTGGTATGAAAAGTGATGCCTTCTATAACCTTGTTAAAAAGCTTAAGGAAAGTGGTGTGCCGATTCATGGGGTGGGTTTTCAGTTTCATTTGAATGGCTCATACTATCCTGATTTTTCAAGCATTGCGAAGAACATAAAGAGGTTTAAGGAAATTGGTCTTGAAGTTCATTTCACGGAGATTGATGTTCGCATCAATGGTAAACCAACAGAAAAGGAGATCAATCAACACAAAAAGATATATTCTGAACTCATAAGATTGGCTTTAGCTTATAATTGTGAGGCTTTTATAACATGGGGTCTGAGTGACAGACACTCCTGGATTCCTTTTTTTTTCCCGGGTTATGGATATGGTTTAATGTTTGACGAAAACTATAATCCAAAGCCGGCAGCATTTGCTGTGAGGGATGTTTTAATGGAAGGAAAGCCAGTGCCAGCGGATTTTGAGAAAACTGGTGCTGGCAATTAATAAATCTAAAGTCAGAGGGTTTAAAAAGGTTTTGGGGCTGCCCTGCAATTAAAAGCAAAACAAAAAACTACTCATTTAACTGCAGGACAGCCCCAGATATTCATATTTTGTTTAACGGACGCTTACTCCTTTAATGCTCCTTCTGTAACCTTGGATATGATCATCTTTGACATAAAGATGAACATAATAAGTAATGGAAAGACTGAAATAACTGTTCCAACCATAATTGCCCCATAATCAACATTCTGTAAGCCAACAAGAGAACCCAAAGCGACAGGAACAGTAAAACTTTTGGGCTCCTTTAATACCACAAGGGCGGTCATATAGTTATTCCACTGGTTGAGAAAGGTAATAATACCATACGAACCTATTACTGGACTTATAAGTGGCAGTACAATCCTCCAGTATATTCCGAACTCTGAACAACCATCAACTCTTGCAGCTTCAACAAGGTCAAGCTGTATGGAAGCATAGATATACTGCCTCATAAGAAATATTCCGAAAGCACTCGCCGCAGCTGGAAGATACATTGCTCTTGCTGTACTTATCCAGCCAAATGTCTTCATCATTATAAAGTAAGGGATGATGTTTATTGTCTGGGGAACCATAAGCGTGAATAACATAAGGGAAAAGAGTAGATTTCTTCCCTTAAACCTATACATTGCAAAGCCATATCCACCGAGTGAGCACAGAAAAGCTCCTAAAAGTGTGGTCATTGTGGAAATATATATACTATTCAGTAGATTTCTCCAGTAGTATGTCTTGGTAATAAGGTTCTTGTAGTTTATCACAAATTGCTCTAAAAAATTTGCCTTAAAGGTAAGTGGAGGCGGGAAGGAAAATATATCACCCGCGCTTCTTGTTGATACAACAAGCATATACCAGAAGGGAAAACAGGTAATAAATGTCCAGAATAGTAGCGGCAGATAAAGAAGTATGGATCCTATAAGCTCTTTTAACCTGTGAGATTCCTTTATTCTGTACTTTTCTTCTTCTACTTTTGTTATTGCTTTAACTTCAGCCATTTTTCCCCCTCATTCTTCTTTGAAAATTCTTCTGTTAATAAACGTAAGTATAAGAATTATAAGGAATATTATATATGAGGTAGCACAGGCAAGCCCAAATCTGCTCCAGTTAAATGCCCATGCATACATATAAACTGCAAGTGTCATACCATAATTTCCTCTTAATTCCATTGCCCTGTTCTGGAGTCCTATCATAACCATCGGTTCATCGAAGAGCTGCATATTACCAATGATTGTCATAGTTGTTGCAAAGTAAATAACTGGCTTAAGGAGAGGGATGGTTATTCTTGTAAAAATCTGCCACCAGGTTGCTCCATCGATTCTTGCTGCTTCGTAAAGTGTATTTGGTATGGCCTGTAATCCCGCAAGGTATAAAATAGCATTCCAGCCAGTCCACCTCCAGGTTGTTAGTGATGAAAGTGTAAACCAGGTTGTATAGCCTCTCAACCACTCGATTGGCAATTTAATCGGTAGAATCGGCTCAAAGAACCTTAACAAATAATTCATAAATCCATACTGCGTACCATATATTACACTGAAAACTATTGCTACAGCGACAGAAGAAGTAAGATATGGAACAAACATTACACCTTTGAAAAATTCTTTAAATTTGACAAGTCCCTGATTGAGTATGAAGGCAAAGCCCATACCTATAAAATGCTGTGGAATTGCTGTCCAGAAAAGCATTCCAAATGTATTCAAAACCGTTTTCCAGAAAAGCTGATCCTTAAAGATAGCAAAATAGTTTTTGAAACCAACATAGTTCATCGCACCAATTCCATTCCAGCTTTGAAAGCTTAGAAACAGGGAGTAAAAAATAGGAAAGGTGCTGAATGTTAAAAATGAGATGTAAAATGGAGAAATAAAAATATAGGGTGCAATTTTTCTTTGAAAAGCTGAAAAGCCTCCACCAGCTTGCTTTTGTTTAACGGACGCAACGGTAGCCATAAATCCTCCTAAACATATTCTGCATTATTATAATTTAAAACAAAAAAAAGTCAATATTTTTTTTCATTTAATTATATACAGATAAATTAATTGTTGTTCACGATAACAATGAATGATTTAAAAAGGCAGGATAAAGAGGTGTCCTTAGTTTTTCTGAAAAATTATGAGTTAAAAAACTTATTAGTTGAGAAAATTTTGGGATGTAATTATCAGCGAAACTGCAAATGGATTTCAAAAATTAAGCGGCTTATTGCTAATCCATTATTAGCTGTCATTAGAAGTAAAGATTTATATTATCAAAATCTCTTGAGTGTAAGCTATATTATTATAAATCTGCAAATTTTAAACATTGGTGTATTTTTTCTCGAAATATGCAATGGCTTTTTACTCTTCAATAATTTGACTTTTTTTGGATTTTTTATTAAAATATACAGGTATTTTTTATGGCTTATTGTTTTAGCGGGGCGTAGCGCAGTTCGGTTTAGCGCACCTGCCTTGGGAGCAGGGGGTCGGAAGTTCAAATCTTCTCGCCCCGATTGTGCGCCTGTAGCTCAGCTGGATAGAGCAACAGCCTTCTAAGCTGTGGGCCACAGGTTCGACTCCTGTCAGGCGCGGAGCCTGGTGGACATAGCTCAACGGTTAGAGCACCGGTCTGTGGAACCGGGGGCTGTGGGTTCAAATCCCATTGTCCACCCATCGAGCTCATTTTTGAGAATGCTGGGTGGATTATGGTAAATGCGCTCGTAGCTCAGCTGGATAGAGCAATGGGCTTCGAACCCGGAGGCCGCAGGTTCGAATCCTGCCGGGCGCGAGAATGTTTTGTTGTTTTTTGAAAGCGGACTTTTAGCACTATTAAAACTGAATGATATTAAAGTTTTTGTTGTAGGTTTAAAGTTAGGTCATTAGCTTCTTTGTTATAGCAAAAACAAAGTTATTTTGTAGGTTTAAGGTTAGGTCATTAGCTCAGTTGGTAAAAAAAATATAACAAAACGAAGTTTTGTTATATCCTTTTATTGGGTCATTAGCTCAGTTGGTAGAGCAGCTGACTCTTAATCAGCGGGCCACAGGTTCGACTCCTGTATGACCCATTATCCCATAGAGTTCAGTTTTACCAGCGAGTATGGTGGAACTGGTAGACACGCCAGACTTAGGATCTGGTGCGGCGACGCGTGGGGGTTCAAGTCCCTCTACTCGCAAAAGGTGAGTGTGGGGTTTTTTAAATGCGGGAATAGCTCAGTTGGTAGAGCGCTACCTTGCCAAGGTAGATGTCGCGGGTTCGAGTCCCGTTTCCCGCTATTTTTATTTTATAGAGGCTTTTATGGAAATTGTTGTGAGAGAGTTGCCAGATTGTTTGAGGGAAGCCTATGCTTATGTTAATTTATTTGAGGTTGATAATGCTTTCCAGAAAGAACTTGAATATTTGCAGGGAGATATTGAGTTTCCAGGGTATAGAAAGGGAAAAGTCCCGTTCGAGATAATAGAAAAAAACTATCTCTCAAAATTAAATAATCTTGTTTTTTCAGCTCTTTTGACTCTTGCTGTGGATGAAATTGAAAAAACTAAAAAAATAGAGAGTATTTCTGATGTAAAGGCTCTTAAACAGCTTAAAAGAGGGGAACCTTTTAGTTTCTATATATCTTTTTTTGAAGAGCCTGCTTTGTTAAATGAGGTAGATCTTGATAACCAGACGGTCGAATATGAAGAGTATTTTTATGATGAAAAGATCGTTAAGGATAAAATCCTTAATTTTCTTGTGGAATATGAAGAATCAGATGGAAAGGTTGATGAAGAGGACAGGGTTTATCTCGGTTTAATAAATGATGTTGTTGATAAGATTGAAGATATAGAGATCACGCCTAAAGAATTACCCGTGTTGCTGGGGAAGAAAAAGGGTGATAATATAACTCTTTCTTTTTTTGAACTGGGTAATGGATATGTTTCTCGCTTTCTCGGAAAAACAAAGGAGCCTTTAAATTTTAAGATCAATAGAATTTTAAAGCCAAAGAAGCTCCCCTTAACCGATGAAAGTGTTGCAAAGAAAAGTCATTTCAAGACAGTTGATGAGCTCAAGAAAGACGTCCAGGAATTCTTAAATTCTGAGGTTAACAGGCTTAATGCAATTTCGAAAAGGAGTGCACTAAGAGAGCATGTTTCTAAAAATGTTAAGGTGAGTTTTAATAAGTATGACTTTTTCAGATTTTTGTCGGATAAGTTCTACAGGTTTTTCCTCGATGAGATGGGAAATGCTAATTCCTCAATTGGAGATTTGATATTTGATAAGAAGATAAGAGATAAATTTTTGAGTCTTATTGATGAGTTTTATAAAGAGTATGTTGAAACAATTGCATTAACATTGCTTGGAAAAAAATTAAAAATAAAGCCAGATCAAAGGTACATAGATTATATACTTTATGAAAGAGCCATGAAGGAGAATGTTGGTCTCGATGAGATAAAACAAAAGATACCAAAGGAAGAGTTATACCAGATTGAGCTTTTTGCGATTGCACAAACCTTGCTGGATGAACTTGAGAAGAAGGTTAACTTTAAGGTTAAAAATAGGTTGCCATACGGCGTTTAGTTTGCTTGAGCCGAAATGGCGGAACTGGCAGACGCGCTGGACTCAAAATCCAGTGGGAGCAATCCCGTGAGGGTTCGATTCCCTCTTTCGGCATATGGAAGTAATTCTTTCTGATGAGATAGGCTTTTGCAGTGGAGTGAGAATAGCACTAAAAAAACTCGATGAGGTACTCAAGACCAAAGGAAAAGAAAGGGTCTATTCAATAGGAGAAATCATTCATAATGAAGAGGTTATAAGGCAGTATAAGGAAAAAGGTGTAGATATAGTCGATAGTATAGAAGAAATAGAGGATGGTATAGGGGTTGTTCGTGCACATGGACTTCCGATGAGTATTGTTGAGGGTGCAAAGGCTAAAGGCTACAAAATAGTTGATGCGACCTGCCCATTCGTCAGAAATATTTCAAGGATAATAGAGAAAGAGATATCTGAAAGTAGTGAAGTCTATTTGATTGGAGAACCAGAGCATCCAGAAGTAATAGCTTCATCCTTCGATTATAAAGAAGACATTTCCATAGTTGATTTTAACCATTTCGATCCTGATCAACTGGACTTAAAGGTAAAAAAATGTGCAATAGTTTCCCAGACAACTCTTGAAGAGGACAGATTTATCGAAATAGCTGGCTTTTTTATAAGAAAGTGCAGTGAGACCCATATTTATAATACAATATGCCCTGCAGCTAAAAACAGACAAAAATCTGCAATGGAAGTGGCAAAGAAAGTTGACTTAATGATTGTTCTTGGTGGACAGAAAAGCTCCAATACAAAACGTCTTTTTGAGGTATGCAGTAAGTTTACAAGGGCAGTTCATGTAGAAAGAATTACAGAATTAGATAAGACTACCCTTGAAGGTGTAAAAAGGGTCGGTATCGCAGCTGGAACATCCACACCGGACTGGATTATAGAGGAAGCCGTTCAATTTCTCAAAAGGTTTCGATGAGAGTTTAAAGTCAGATTTTGTATGTGCACAAGTTGACAAATTTTAAAAAAAGCTTTATCCTAAAATGAATTTTGTTTTTTATTTATATATACTACTGACACATAGGCTGGATGTGGTTGCCAGAGATAACTGCGCGCAGCCTATATGCCAGTAATTTTATAAAAAATTGATTATAGGAGAGTTATTATGGAATATGTTGAGATTACAAAGGAAGAATTAAAAAATATTGTGCATGATGCAGTGGAGGAGGCATTGATTGAAATTCTTATTGACAGAGACAAAAGAGAAAATTTTCTTGAAATACTTGAAGATTTTTGCTTTGGAAAAATGATAGAAGAAGGAGACACAGGAGAATATGTGGATGAGTCTATAATTATGGATAAAATTAGGGAAAAAATTAAATGAAAGTTCTTTATTCTAAAGCTTTTGATAAAGATATAGATAAGATAAATGATAAGGAAATCTTTTTTAGGCTAAATAAGGTTATTGAAGAAGTAAAAGTAGCAAAAGACAAAAGATATATTTCGAATATGAAAAAGATTAAAGGAAGTAAAGATTACTATCGTATTAAGATAGGAGATTATAGAATTGGAATTAAAGTCAATGATAGAGGAGATGAGGTGGAATTTATTCGCTTTGCACATAGGAAGGATATTTATAAGTATTTTCCTTAAAAACAAGGCAGGTGCCATAGATAACAGCACAGAAATTTATTACTGACTTCTTGAAAGGTTATATTCGAGAAGGTTTAAGAGTTCAGCTTTGTAATTTTCTTTAACGTTGAGTTCTGAAATCTGAGATTTTAGCATGCTGGCAAGCTTTTCCATCCTATCCTTAATTATTTCTTTAATTCCGTATTTT
Source organism: Brevinematia bacterium (assembly GCA_049968515.1). Lineage (GTDB taxonomy): Bacteria > Spirochaetota > Brevinematia > Brevinematales > JAOACQ01 > JAOACQ01. Next base: position 5,215 of record JBMFQR010000033.1, on the reverse strand, counting down.
TCTATCAGGTCACGTACCTTGTTTACAATTTTCTGATTCACCTTTTTACTGCCAGAGATTTTTAGCAAATAGCTCTTATCTTTTGCAGAGGCATTTTTAAATAAATAATAATAAAATAAAGTCTTTTTGTTTTCCTTTATATCCGAACCAACTGGCTTTCCAATCTTTTCTTCCGAACCATATAGACCAAGCCAGTCATCGGTTATCTGAAATATAATTCCTAAATTTTTGCCAATTATCTCAAGCTTTTTGATTTCGTCTGTTTTTGCATTTGCTAATATTGCACCAGCCATAAGCGGAAGGGAAAATGTATATCTTGCAGTCTTGTAAAGATATATCGAAAGAATCCTTTCTTCCAAAATATTTTCTTTCAAAGCTGAAAGGTAAATATCATCCATCTGTCCCAGACAGACATAGGAGAGCTCTCTTGAGAATAATTCAAGAGTATTTTTTAGTTTTGTTTCTTCTTTGATAGCAAAACAGAGATTCTCAAAACCCAAAAAGAAAGCAATATCACCAGCACAGATTCCCATTGACTCAGCAAGGTGATATGATTCAGCATATTTCTTTTTATTAAATAATTCAGTATACTGGTAAAAAATAGTTTTATTACCTCTTCGGAAAATGTCCCTGTCCATAATGTCATCGTGAATTAAAAAGCCAGACTGAAAGAGCTCCATGCTAATAGCTGTCTGGATAGCACTCTTTAATATCTCATCCGAATACATTTTAGCAGAAAGAACTAAAAGAGACCCACGGAGCATCTTACCGCCGAGTGTAAAATCTCTAAGTTTTTTTATTGTATCAGTGCCCCATTGATTTGTGTATTTGAAATGATTTTCCTTATTTTCAAAAAAAGAAGCCATCTCTTCTGAAATCAGCTTTCTATATTCGGCGAGTAAGGAAGACATTATTCCTCCTCTGTATTTTTAACTTCTTAATTTTAATTTTTGTTGGTTAAAAAATCAAAAAATTGGTGGAATTTTGATATTTTTCTAAAATGTATTAAAATATATGAAACTGGAGGATAAGATGGAAAAAGAAATTTTAAACATTCTCGATGAAAATGAAAAGGAGCTTATATCAGAAGATCTGAGTATTAAGAGACTTGGAGAGCCATTATATGACTCTCCTGTTGATTACTTTAAGGATGAATATAGCAGGGAAAAAATTTTCATAGATGATTATGAGAAGATGCTTTCCATTATTGAAAGCTCAAAAGTGGAAAGCTTAAAAAAAGTTCAGGAGGAGATACCACTTTTTGAGCTTGCAGGTGCGAGAAAAAAGCTTTTTTTTGAACCCGGCAGGACAAAATCTGCAATTGTAACATGTGGCGGACTCTGTCCGGGATTGAATTCTGTTATTCGTGGAATTGTAATGATGAATTATTATCTCTACAAGAATCAGATAACTTATGGAATAAAGTATGGTTTTGAAGGCTTTATAAAAGAAAAGGGGCATGAGGTTCTATTGCTTACACCGGAGCTTGTGAGGGACATACACCTTGAGGGAGGAACTATACTTGGTTCTTCAAGAGGACCTCAGGATTTTGAGCAGATGGTAAATAGACTTGTAGAACTGGGAGTGGACATTCTATACACCATTGGCGGTGATGGCACACAGAAAGGGGCACTTTCGTTACAAAAGGAGATTGAGAAGAGAGGACTTAAGATAGCTGTAATTGGAATACCAAAGACAATTGACAATGATATATACTTTGTGGAAAAGTCTTTTGGTTTTGAAACTGCCTTTTCTAAAGCCTGTGAGGTTATTTACTCAGCACATGTTGAGGCGGAGGGGAGCAACAATGGGATTGGAATAGTCAAAGTAATGGGAAGAGATTCTGGCTTTATTGCAGCGAGTGCCACTATTGCGTCAAATCTTGTAAACTTCTGTCTTATTCCGGAGCTCGATTTTGATCTAGATGGTGAGAACGGATTTTTAAGACATCTGGAAAGAAGGCTCCTCAGGCGAAAGCATTGTGTTGTTGTTGTTGCAGAGGGGGCAGGTCAGAAGTTTGTGCTTGATGAAAAGAATGTCAAGTATGATGCTTCTGGAAATAGAAAACTGGGCGATATAGGTATTTTTTTAAAGGAGAAGATAAAGTCTTATTTTGCTGAGAAAAATATTCCGGTTTCAATAAAATATATTGACCCAAGCTATACTATAAGAAGCACGCCTCCAACACCAAATGATTCAATTTTCTGTATTCAGCTCGCACAGATGGCAGTTCATGCTGGTATGTCTGGCAGAACGGGAATGATAGTAGGCTATTATAATGGCCATTTCATACACATTCCGATGGAGCTTGCCACCAAAAAAAGGAAAAAACTTGATCTTGCTTCACAATTGTGGTTGTCCGTTCTTGAATCAACTGGCCAGCCAGCCAGTATGAAAAATGGTTAGTTAAAATTTACAAAAATCCGGAGCTTCTGTGATGGTATGTCTCTTTTTATGAGAAAATCAGTTTTATTCCTTCCTCAATATTTTTGAGGGGGAAAATTTTTATTTCATTGTTTCTTAAATCTTCTTTCTGATTGTATGGTATGAAAAACTCTTTTATTCCAGCCCTCTGAGCTTCTTTTATCCTTTTTGAGATGTTTCTTATGTATCTTACCTCTCCACTTAAGCCAACCTCACCGATGGTTGAGATTGTTGATGGAATAATTTTCTCCTTATAGCTTGAATAGATTGAATAGATTATCGAAAGGTCAATAGCTGAATCACTTATGTTCAGCCCGTTGGTAATATTTAAGTAAATGTCATATTTTGAAAGATTAATCTTGAATTTTTTTTCCATTATGGCTATAAGCATAAGAAATCTGTTCAATTCAACTCCGTAGCAGATTCTTTTGGGGTATGGAAGTATGGAAGAACTTACGAGGGCCTGAACTTCTGTCAGTATAACCCTGCTTCCCTCTAAATGTGGATAATAAACTATGCCAGGCCCATTTTCAAAATCGTGGGGATTGATATTTATTTCCTTTTGAGAAACCAGCCCATTCTCTTCCATTGAAAAGATGCCAATTTCATCTGTTTTGTAAAATCTGTTTTTCAATGCCCTTATTATTCTGTAAACTCCCCTGTTATCCAGTTCAAGGAAAAAAACACTATCTACAATATGCTCTATAATCTTTGGTCCTGCAATCTCACCCTTTTTTGTAATGTGTCCTATAAGAATTAAAGGAATATCTCTATTTTTGCAGATATTGACAAGCTGATAAACACATTCTCTTATCTGAAGCAGGCTGCCCGGTAGTGAAGCCACATTTTCTGAATAAATTGTCTGGATGGAATCAATTACAAGAAGACAATTCTTCTGATTTTCTATTTCATTTATAATTAATTCAACTACTGGATCTTGCAACAAAAATATGTTTTCCTCATTGATTCCAAGCCGCACAAATTTAAGCTTTATCTGGGAATTTGATTCTTCACCATTAACATAAAATATCCTGAAATGTTTGGAAAGATTCTTTGTGATCATTATTACAAGTGTTGATTTACCTATTCCGGGCTCGCCGGAAATTAAGATGGTCTGACCTTTTAAGATTCCACCTGTGACTCTATCAAATTCTTCTATCCCTGTGAAGAATCTGTTTATTTCGTCTGCTTTTATTGATTTTACAGAAACTGGAGAAATCTTATTTTCCTTTTTTAAAGGAGCCTCAGCTTTTTTTTCAATTAGGAGCTCTTCTGTAAAGCTGTTCCAGTTCTGGCATTCCGGGCACCTGCCGAGCCATTTCGAGGATTTATAGCCGCAGTTGGTGCATATGAAGACGGATTTATACATTTTTTTCTTTTTTTACCTCTTCCTTTTTCCCTCTCGGATAGATAATAAATAGGGTGAGTATTCCAAGCAGAAAACCGATCAGGACGGATATAAGCAGTAGAAACACGAGCGGGAATGAGAAATAGAAGCCTAAAAACTTAAAATCTACAGCCTGGGAATTCTGTAAAATCAGGATAAGGAGTAAAAGGCATAAAAGTATATAGCCAGATATCTTGAACCAGAAAGAAAATCTTTTCATTTTTGCCTCCTGAAAAAACAACTCTCTTTGAGCGATAATTCCTGTATTAAAAAATCAAATCGATTACTCCAGATTTATCCATGAGGAATGGTACAGAAATCTAAAACAGTTGGGACACTGGATTATCTGAATTTCATCAGGAGGGACATTTTCGCCAATTTCACCCTGTAAAGCAGTGGGGAGTATTGTATAACAGCCAGAGCAGGCTTCTCTTTCCACTTCTACCAGAGCATTGCCGTCAGTTTTTTTTAGAAGCGCCTCAAAGTATTCTATGAATTGAAGGTCGAAATCCTCTTTTATCTCTTTTTCTTTTGCTTCTGTTTCAGAAAGCTCGGCTTTATTGTCTTCTTTGACTGTTTCCACAAAATCAAGATTTTCCTTGATCTTTTTTTCATTTTCTAAAATAGTTGCTTCAAGAGAAGAAAACTCTTCCTTCATCTCATTGAGTTTGGAAGTATCATAATCTATCTGTGCCTGTACGATGGAAAGCTCCTGTTTCTGCTTTTCCATATCCTTTTCCCACGAACGCATCTGCCTTGCTACTTTTATCTTCTCTTTTGCCTCTTCAAGAGAGCTTATTTTATCTAAAAGCTCCTTTTTTTTGCTTTCTTCCTCAGAAATCTTTTTATTCATTTCCTCAATGTTGATTCTTAATTCTTCAAGCTGTTCTTTTAGCCCTTCATTTTCCACCATTAGCTCTTTTGCTTTTTTTTCTTCCTCTGCGTAAAGACTGTGGATGTGTTTCTTTTTTAGATAAACTTCCTGAAATTCGAGAAGCTTTCTTAATCTTTCAAGATTGGTCATTAAATTCTCCTGATTGTGAAAATTGGGCCCACCTGGGCTCGAACCAGGGACCCACTGATTATGAGTCAGTTGCTCTAACCTGCTGAGCTATGGGCCCAACCTACAGAATATATTTTAACAAAAAATGCTTTTTTTGTCAAATTAAAGCATTTGCCTTTGGGTATTGTGAAATATTATCAGATTTAAAATTGTAAGACGTATATATTAAAAGATAGGATGCAGAGAAAGAATACTGAGAAAATTTTTTTGGTAATTGTGATGATGTAAGCTGTCTGTAAAAGTTAGAAGATTTTTTGGCTATCTAGTCAGCTCCGCATAAGTAACCGCCTTCGAGTTTACACTTGCAAGAAGTAGCCTGTTGAATAACTCCTTCTCCCAGA
>JBMFQR010000032.1:0-20663 GCA_049968515.1 Brevinematia bacterium | reverse complement strand
ACTCCAAATAGACAATTAGTTTAATCCTTTTCTCATTATCCGTCTACTTAGAGCTTTAGTCCACCTCTTTTATCATATCATCTCCTTCCAACCATCTAAAAATTATAATTACTTTCATAAAATAAAGCAAGTAAAAAATCCCGAATAACTACAGAGTCATACCAGATCAACCAATTTCTATAGGGCTACAGAGGTTGGAGCTACCCAGCTCAGTTTGATATTCCAAAAGTTAGTATTATGCAGTTTGTTATAGCCATAATGCTTCCGAAAATAAATGGCAGGGGAGGATATAAACTGTACATAAATCCAGCAATGAGGCTTGCAGGTAAAAGTGTAACACCAACAATCATATGATAAAATCCTATCGCAGTGGCTTTTGAGTTTTCTGGTGCAAGATCAGTAACAAAGGCTTTTTCAAGCCCTTCTGTAAGAGCATAATATACACCATATAGTATCCACATTAACCATAAGATCCAGTTAGTGTTTTTACCTACTACTCCGAAACCTAAATATACTAGTGCATAAAGAAAGTATCCACCGACCAAAAGCCATTTTCTTCCAATTTTATCAGAAAGAGAACCAAAAGGCGTAGAGAATATTGTTGTTGTAAAGTTAAATATGAGATACATTATTGTTAGTGTTGAGAGAGAATGGCCAAGATCTCCTGTCCTTAATAATAGAAACTGGTTTGAGGAGTTGCCGAGAGTAAATATAAATTGAGCAAGAAAGAATGTTTTTAGATTTTTGTTGTAATCTTTAAGTTTAAATGAGGGAAGGCTTGCCCTTTCAGTTTTTTCTTTCTTAATATCTGTAGTAAAAAACAAAAATATAACAGCTATAAATGCTGGAATTAAAGCAATGAGAAAGATAGGATAGAAATTTGAGGGTTCTTTATATTTATCAATTTCTTTAAAAACAAATCTTATAAGTAAAAAACTTATAAGTGTTCCTAAAAAGGCACCTGCAAAATCCATTCCCCTCTGAAAACCAAAAGCCCTTCCCCTTACTTCCTTTGAAACACTTTCAGAAACCAATGCATCTCTCGGTGCAGTTCTGATACCTTTTCCTATTCTGTCCAATATTCTTGCAGAGAATATTGCAAGCCAGTATGGGATAAAGAACAATATTCTGCTTATTGATGAAAGGGTGTAACCAAATATTGCAAGTGCTTTTCTTTTTTTCAACCTATCAGATATATACCCGGAAAAAAGTTTTAGAACGCTTGCAGTGGATTCAGCAACCCCCTCTATAAAGCCAAGTATTGGTCCTATCAAAGCTGCCTGTGATTTCATAATGGAGCTTACAAAGGCCTGAATCAAAGGATATATCATTTCAGAAGAAATATCGGTAAAAAAAGATGTAAATCCGGTAAGAACAACGTTTTTGCCAATCGAATTTTCTTTTTTATCTTTCATTTGATACCTCCGTCTCACTCTATAAACTATTGTTCCACTGTTCTTTTTCATTATTATAGAATTTTTTTGCATACTTTGCAAAAATGTTTATTTCAAGATTTACAATATCCCCGACTTTTTTAAATTTCAGGTTTGTCTTGTTTATAGTTTCAGGAATAACTGCAACTTCAAAAGAGTTGTTTTTTATATTAAATATTGTGAGGCTTATTCCATCTATTGCTATAGAGTCTTTTTCGACAAGATAATCAAATATTTTTTCTGAAGCTTTGAATCTAAATAAAAATGCTTCTCCCTTCTTAGTTATATTTACTATCTTTCCAGTATCATCAATATGTCCTAAAACAACGTGTCCATCAAGAAAAGTGTTTATTGTAAGAGGAAGCTCTAAGTTTACGATTTCCCTGCTTTTTAGCATACCAATATTTGTCCTTTCAAGTGTTTCAAAGCTTGAGAAAACAGAAAAGCATTGTATTTCAATCTTCTCAACGGTGTGGCAGGCTCCATTAATCGAGACACTTGTTAAACCACTTTCAAGCTGCTGGAGAAATTCTTTTTCTGCTTCTATCTCGATTCTCTTGCCCCCGGCAGTTGAAGAGGCTTTTTTTACTTTTCCAGTATATTTTATTATTCCAGTAAACAAAATTCCCTCTTTTTTGTGTTATTCCAAAACATTTTATTATACTATGCAAATAATATATGTCAAGAAAATGGATTGCTTAAAAATTTCAATCTTTATAGGATTAAAATCTGGATTATTTTTAGATACAATTTTGACTTGACTTTCGGCTGCAAAATTCGTAAATTTATATAAAAATAAGTTAATTGGATGGAGGATCTCATGAAGGTAAAACCATTGGGGAACAAAGTTTTAATTAGAGTAAAAGAAATGGAAGAAAAGACAAAGGGTGGAATTTTTATACCTCAGACAGCACAGGAGAAAACACAGAGAGGTATTGTAGAAGCTGTCGGACCCGGTAAAAAAAATGAAAAAGGAGAGTTGATAACAGTTGATTTGAAAGTGGGCAGTGAAGTGATTTACGACAAATATGCAGGGACGCAGATTAAGATTGATGATGTTGAATATCTTCTTGTCTCAAGTGAGGATATTTTGGCAGTTGTAGAAGAATAATTTCTGTTTATTAAAAAGGGGTTGCCTATGCAACCCTTTTTTTATTTTCTTCTGAAACTTACAAACTCAATAAGATAAAAGAATGTGTAAGTTAGCTGTAAAAATGAGATTAGAAATGAATAAAAAATCCCATCAATAATCCCATAGAGTATTATTCTGCTCAATATTAAAATGAGATAATAAAAAGCAAGAATTGAAAGCAGTAATTTATTTAGACTGATAAATGCAGAGATTAAAAATCCTGAAAGTATAAAAGGTATTATAAAACTGAAAGAAAGGTTTTTTAACCTGCGGGTAGAAATAATTTCTTTTAATTCTTTTGCCCTTGAAATAGAGTTTTGCCTTACATACTCAACTAATTGAGAAAATGTTTCAGGAAACCTCTGATAGAGCATAATATCTGGAGAATAATACATTTCCTTTTCTGAAGTTGCAACAACCTCTGAGAGCAAATGTTCGAGCCTTTTTTCATTTCTATAGTTTCTTTGTATTTTTACAATTTCTCTTTTAATAAATAAGCCATTAAGATGTAGTTCTTTTACTTTCTTAAAATTAATTGGCTTATATCTGAAAACAAGATTAAAATTTAAAAAGAAACTTCCCAGAAGCCTGTATGATATTTTCTCAAACGGAGTTGATTCCCTTGGAGGAACTAAATAGCCACCAATAGATCCTACCTTATCAAGTGAAAGTATTCTCCCCGCATTATATAGAAATCTTTCATCCGGAAATGAGTTCAATCTTGAAAAGACAAATACCTCCCCTTTTGCCACGCCCGATTCAGAAAGTAGCAAAAACTTTTCCACCTCACTTTTCCCATTTTCAGCATAAATAAATTTATAATCTCTATCTGATTGAAATTTCTCACTTCCTATGAGAATTACTTCATAAAAAGGATAGAGCAGGGATTGAAATTTTTTGAAGGCATTTTTCTCAAATTCATCGTTTTTTTCAGAGAAAAGAACAATTGAATAAAAAAACTTCCTATTTTCTCCAAAAGGTCTATCATAAAATCTCAGTACCTTGTCCCTATACCATATTGCGAGTGTATCATAAAAGGTTTTAAAAATTACTCCTGCTTTGAAATTCCAGCCGAATTTTCTTGAAAAATCAAGCTTTATAGGAGCGGAGGATATTTTCTTTTTGTTCTTGTAGAGTATGAGAAGAAGTTCAATATCAAAGGCAAATCTTTTCACGAGCACCTTTGGCAGAGAGATTTCAAGAGCCTCCCGCTTGAAAAGCTTTATTCCGGTCTGGCTATCCATTATTGGAAGGCCAAAAAGAATTTTTACCACAGTGTAATATCCGAGACTTAAGATTCTGCGATAAAAAGGATAATTTACGATGGAGTAGGGATGAAGCTTACTACCAATAACTACATCCGCATTTTCTGATTGCATTATCCTTAAAAAATTAGGAAGGTGAGAAGGCGATAACTCAAGATCTGAGTCCAGAAATAATACAAGTTCTCCAGTTGAAAACTCATAGGCAGTTTTTAAAGCCCATCCCTTACCAAAATTTGAAATGTTTTTTATAAGTTTGATATTGGGATTTTCCTTGAAATTCTTTTGTAATATTTGAAAAGAATTATCCGTAGAACCATCATCGACAAGCACAATTTCAAAACTCATCCCGATTGAGGAAAAGTAATTTAAGACTTCATTAACACTCTCTAAAATTTTACCCTCTTCATTGAGAAAAGGCATTAAGATTGAAATCTTCTTAGACCTGAAAACTTCAGGAATATCAAAATTTGAACACGGATCAACACAGGGTGGTAAAGAATTTACTTTACGAAAAAACATGGTCCTTTTTAAATCTCATGAATTTAACCTAAGAAAATAAATATTAAAATCTTAAACTGCGGAAGCTACAAGATCTCCAACCTCTTCAGTGTTGTAACCCATTTTTCCAGCAGAAAGACTCTTTAGCTTTTTACAGGTTTCCTTTACAGCATTCTGGATAGAATCAGCTGCCTTTTCCTCCCCAAGAAACTCTAACATCATTCTTCCAGCCTCAATTGCTGCAAGTGGGTTAATCATCTTTTTGCCAGTATATTTTGGTGCAGATCCACCTATTGGTTCAAACATAGAAAGCCCACTGGGATTTATGTTTCCTCCAGCAGCAATTCCCATACCTCCCTGAATCATCGCACCAAGATCGGTTATTATATCGCCAAAAAGATTCTCAGTAACGATAACATCAAACCACTCTGGATTTTTAACAAACCACATTGTTGTTGCATCAACATGCATATAATCTCTTTTTATCTCTGGAAATTCCCTTTCTCCCATTTTTTCAAACGCTCTGAACCATAAATCTCCACAATATGTGAGAACATTTCTCTTATGCACAAGGTGGATCGGTTTTGATCTTGATTTCTCACTCTTTTTGTCCCTTTTTCTTTTTAGCTCAAAGGCAAATTTAAGACATCTATCAACAGTTCTTCTGTCATAAACCATAAGCTGTGTGGCTATCTCATCCTGTGTACCCTCTTTTGTTACACCTCCATGACCTGTATAAATTCCGCCAGTATTTTCTCTTACGACAACAAAATCTATGTCGTCTTCTGTCTTGTTCTTAAGAGGTGTATCTACGTTGGGATAAAGCTTTACAGGTCTTAAGTTTATATACTGGTCAAGATAAAACCTTATCTTTAATAGTAAACCCTGCTCCAAAATCCCTGGCTTAACATCAGGGTGTCCGATAGCCCCTAAATATATTGCATCAAAATTTTTTAACTCATCAATCTCCTCATTTGAAATGATCTTGCCAGTCTTTAAATATCTTTCACCACCATAGTCAAAATATTGAAAATCAATCTTAAAATTAAACTTCGAGGCAGTTGCCTTTAATACCTTAACCCCTTCAGCAATAACTTCAGGGCCTGTCCCATCACCGGGGATTACCGCAATGTTATAGCCCATTTTACCCTCCAGATAAAATCTAAGTAATTAGTTTAAACTAAGTCCTTCAAAAAGTCAAAAATCGTGCCAGTCAGATGGTAGGAGTTTTTTTGACTACTTTTTTTAAAAAAGTTATACTTTTAAAATATAAAATGGCTTGGGAGAACTTATGAGAAAGATGATTGATTTTCCAAAAAGGTTAACCTGTGTTTCCCGGAAGGTGATTAATGAGATAGTTAAAAAAGCCATTGATGAAGATATTGGAATTAAAGGAGATTTAACAAGTTTTTATCTGCTTGGAAATGAAAAGAGAATAAAAAGGGCAGTTGTGATTGCAAAACAGGATGGGGTAATTTGCGGTGTAGAATTTTTTGTAACAGCTTTTAAATTTATTGATGAGGAAATTGAAGTAAAGTTATTCAAAAAGGATGGAGATTCGGTAAAAGAAAAGGATATTATTGCCGAGATTAAAGGAACTTCTTATAGTTTACTTGCAGGAGAAAGAGTGGCTTTAAACTTTTTAGGTTTTCTCTCCGGAATATCAACAAAGGTAAACCTTTATGCACAAAGTATAAGATTTTCCCAGACGAAGCTTCTTGATACGAGAAAGACATTGCCTGGCTTGAGATTACCTGAAAAGTATGCTGTGGCTATTGGAGGCGGTTATAATCATAGATATGGTTTATATGATATGATTTTGATAAAGGAAAATCATATTGCTTCAGTTGGAAGTTTAAAAGAGGCGGTGAGAAGAGCAAAAGAATTGAATTTAGAAGTGCCTGTTGAGGTTGAAATCAATTCAATGGCTCAGATTGATGAGGTTTTAGAAACAGATGCAGAAATTGTTATGCTTGACAATATGAATAACGAAAATGTAGAAAAAGCATTCAATATTCTGAAGGAATATAAATATGTAGAGGTTTCCGGGAATGTAGACCAGAAAAGACTTATTGAACTTGCAGAAATAGGGGTTGATTTTGTCTCAATGGGCGAATTGACACATACAATAAAACCACTTGATATTTCTATGTTAATTGAGTGAAAGGAGGCATCAATGGAAAAAATCTGTCCCTTAACAAAAGAGGTTTGTAATCCAACAGATATATCCTCTGCAAACAAAAACTGCACCTTTTATGAAGGGGATATGTTTAAGTCAAGCTGTATTTACATTGAAGCAATGAAAAGCCTGCCAGCAATTGCAGAGAATATAAAAAGGTTTAAAGCTCAGGTTTAATATAGCCAGATACCCTTTACAAAATTTATGTTTAAAATTCTCTCTGTAAAGCTCTGGTTGTATCTGATGTTATATTTGTCTTCTGCCATAATTGTTGCATTTGTTTTTCCATTCACATGGAAAAACAGCTTGAGAGAGCCTTTCATTTCTGGAAGAAGTGTCCATTGTTTTATAGTGGCAAGCTCATTTCTTATTTCCTCAATATTTGCCTCATTCTCATCAATGTAGATGTGAAATTCTGTAAATTTTTCTTCAAGAATGCGGTCAAGAGGTTTTATATCAAGAATCTCATACTGCGTCTGATTATTTGAAGTTGTTATTCTGCATTTAAACATAACAAACTCTTTTTCCCTCAAGAGTTGTCTATATTTCTCATATTTTTCGGAAAATATTATAAACTTAAACACATCATTCCCATTATCGAGAGAAACTATTGCATATGGCTTTTTGTTGGATGCAACTTTAACAGCAATTTCAGAAATAAACCCCCACAGAATTACATTTACATTTCCAGCTTTTTCAAGATATTGTTTTGGAATTTTTGTCACAATCCCAATTTTATTTTCATAATATCTGAAAAGTTTTTTGCTGAGATAAAAACCAAAAACCTCTATTTCATTAATGAATTCATCCTTTATAGAAAGCAAAGCACCATTTTTATCAGAGTTGTAAGCCTCTGCAATAATATCTTCACCAAAAAGATATTGTGTGCCCTTCTCCCTTGCTCTGTTCATAGCTTCATGATGATTAATAAGCATTTCAAACTTGTTTAACCATTCGCTCTTTCGGGATAAATCATCTGGTTTTTCCAGCATTGAATCAAATGCCCCAGCCTTTATCAGAACCTCGACATAATTCTTCTTGAAATCTCTATATTTTTGCATCCTCTTTATAAAATCTTCAAAGGAGTTAAATTTTCCACCTTTACTTTGCTCTTCGAGTATTGCATTTACAAAGGTTTCTCCCAAACCCTTTATTCCACCAAAGCCAAATATTATATAGCTTCCAGTATGATCCTTAAACTCTGTGAACTCCCATTTGCTCATATTTATGTCCGGAGGCAAAACTTTGATTCCATTTGCCTGACATTCATCACAATATTTTCTAACAGCATCACTGTCGTTAATATTACTTGTCAGCAGGGAAGCCATAAATTCAAGTCTGTAATAGGTTTTAAGATAAGCAATCTGATAGGCAAGAATTGCATAAGCAGCAGAATGTGACTTGTTAAAGGCATAATTAGAAAATGGGACTAAAATATCAAAAAGCTTTTCTGCAAGTTCTCTCGAATATCCTCTGGATACAGCACCCTCTATCCATTCTGGCCTTATTTTCTCGAGCTCTTCAGGTTTTTTCTTTGCCATAATTCTTCGGACAACATCAGCTTTCCCAAGAGAAAAGCCGGCTAAAACCCTCGCAATTTCCATTACCTGTTCCTGATAGACAATAATTCCAAATGTGCTTTCAAGAATCGGTTTTAAGTCCTCGTGGTAATAATCTATCTCTTCAAGACCATGTTTTCTTGCAATATATCTTGGTATGTTTTCCATAGGGCCGGGACGGTAAAGTGCATTCATAGCAATGAGATCTTCTATTGTAGTTGGTTTGAGGTGTTTAAGGTATTCTGTCATTCCTTCTGATTCAAACTGGAAGATACCAGCTGTTTCCCCATTCCAGAAAAGCTTGAAAACATTTATATCGTCGAGTTTTATTCTGTTCAGATCCAGCTTTACATTATGGTTTTTCTGGATTTTTTTTAGACAATTTTTAATTATTGTGAGGTTGGACAATCCCAGTATATCCATTTTTAAAAGCCCATTTTCTTCAAGATAAGTTCCCTCAAACTGAGTCATTATAATCCCGCTGTTCTGATCCTTGTATAGTGGAACTACCTCTGTAAGCTCAATATCGGAGATTACTATCCCAGAAGCGTGCGTGCTGATGTTCCTGATTGTTCCATCAAGCTTTATCGAATTTTCTATCCACTCTCTTTCATCTTTTGTCCCATTTTCTTTTAATATCTTGAGGTCTGGAATCTGCTCAATTACTTCCGATAGAGGTTCATTTGCCAGTCTGTTGTCAATCATTTTTGTAATTTTATTTACCTTTTCGAGTGGAATTTCAAGCACCCTTCCAACATCCTTAAGTGATGCTCTTGCTTTCATTAAACCAAAAGTTATAATGTCAGCAGTGTTATTGTAGCCATACTTTGTCCTTATATATTCCTTTATTTCGTCTCTTCTATCATCCTCAAAATCGACATCTATATCAGGCATACTTATTCTTTCTGGATTCAAAAATCTCTCAAATAGAAGCTGATACCTTATAGGATCAATCCTTGTTATTCCAAGAGAATAGGATATTAAAGAGCCAGCTGCAGAGCCTCTTCCGGGACCGACGAGTATACCTCTCTGCTTTGCTTCTCTTACAAAATCAGCTACTATAAGAAAGTAGTTAGAGAAGCCCATTTTGTTAATAAGGTTTAGTTCTCTTTCAAGCCTGTCATAGTATTCCTGTGATATTTCTTCGTTCTCAAATATTTCTTTTAGACCCTCATTACATTTTTCTTTCAGATAGGTGAAGGAATCCTTTCCCTCCGGTAACGGAAAGACTGGGGAATGTTTCTCATTGAGGTTTAATTCGAGATTGCACATCTCCTCAATAAGGATGGTATTTGTGATGGCATCAGGAATTTCTTTAAATAATTCATACATTTCCTCATAAGATTTGTAGTAAAATTCATCAGTAGGATATTTCTGTCTTTTGGAATCGCTCAGCGTAGTTTTATCACGAATTGCAAAAACAATTTCCTGAAGCTTTGCATCCTCTTTTTTTATGTAATGTGAGTCATTGGTTGCAACTAATTTGACATCATACCTATGTGCAAGCTCAAAAAGGCCTTTTGCAACAATAACTTCCTCTTTGATATTGTGGTTCTGGAGTTCAAGAAAAAGATTTTCCTTTCCAAAGACTTCGAGATACCATTCTATAGCCTTTTTTAACTTATCCTGTTCATTTGAGAGAATGTATGCTGGAATTTCACCGCCGATACAACCTGTAAGGACAATTAATCCCTCAGAATATTCCTGAAGAATTTCTTTGTCAACCCTCGGCTTATAGTAAAACCCCTCAAGATAACCAGTAGAAGAGATTTTCAAAAGATTTTTATAACCTTTCTGGTCTTTTGCAATCAACACAAGGTGATAATACTTTTCGTCCTTGTTCTTATCAAACCTGCTACCCGGTGAGAGATAAATTTCACATCCAATAATTGGTTTTATATTGTTTTTCTTACAGCTTTTGTAGAACTCCATCACACCGAAAAGATTGCCGTGTTCAGTTAGAGCAACTGCATTGAAGCCAAATTCTTTTGTTTTTTCGACAAGCTCGTCTATCTTTGAAATTCCGTCAAGAACGCTATAATGTGAGTGATTATGGAGATGGACAAATTTTTTCATCATATTCCCGTAATTCTGCATTGTTTATCATTTTATCATAAATTCTCTTTTTTTGCAAAGAAGACATTTTTGACATTGTCAGGCTGTCTATCGGGTCAATTTGATTTTTTGACATAATTATTGAATGTATTATAATATTAGGCACGTTCAATATTTCAGGTACTTTGGGATGGAAAAAGTGAGATGATTAAAAATCTGGTAGTATGGGAAAAATTTGAAAAGGAACAGATTGAAAAAGACTCTATGAGCTATGAAGAGAAATTAAATCTTTTAGAGGATTTTATTGGTTTTGCCACTAAAATAGGAGTTTTTTCAGAAGAAGACTTTATGGAAGATATTTTAAATCATCAAAAAATAGAAAGGATATTTAATGCATTTAAAAAATCTGATTAAGAAAATAGCCGGTGTACTTGAAAAAAATAAAATAGGATACATAATAGTTGGTGGACAAGCAGTTATAGTTTATGGTATATTTAGAACAACAAAGGATATTGACATTACTATTGACATAGATATTAATGAGATTGAAAAAGTTATACAAATCTTAAGGAAAATTGGTTTGAAAGTTCTGGTTTCAGAACCAGAAAATTTCGTAAGAGATGTTTTTGTCCTTCCGGCAATTGAGGAGAAGTCCAAAATAAGAGTAGATATAATTTTTGGTTTATCCCCGTTTGAAAAAGAAGCAATAAAAAGGGCAAATAAAATAAAAATTGATAATGTAAATGTCAGATTTATTTCAATAGAAGATCTTATAATTCAGAAGGTTATTTCTAAAAGAAACAAAGACACAGAAGATGTGAAGATTTTACTTACAAAAAATAAAAATATAAATGAGAATTATGTAATTGATTGGCTTAAGAAATTAGAAGAGGTAATGGAAGAAAATCTTGTAGAAAAATTTTTAAGTTTGAAAAACTAAAATAGTAATTTTTATCTTACATAGTATATTTTTATTTATTTCTTATTAAAAGAGTTATAAACTTGTTAACAATATGTAAATTTACGGCAGGAGAACTATATGGGAGCATTGCTTGAAAAGATCGAGGAAATTGAAAAAGAGCTTGAAACTGACTGGAACTATCTTAGAATTGCTGAAAAGCAATCACAGATACTAAATTTAAAAAATGAATTGACTAAAGAAAGTGTATGGAAGGATCACCAGATTTATGCAAAGATCTCTTCTGAAATATCATCTCTCGAAAAAGAAACAAAGGGCTGGATTGATCTTAAGAAAAAGCTTTTAGAAAATAAAGAGCTTGTAATTTTAGCTGAAGAAGAAAATGATGAGGGTATGCTTGCTCATCTTGAGAAGGAGTATGAAGAACTTCTTTCTGAATTAAAAGAACTTGAATTTGTACTGATGTTTTCAGGAGAATTTGATAAAAACAATGCATTTCTAAATATTCATCCTGGTGCTGGTGGAACTGAGTCTATGGACTGGGCTGAGATGCTTCTTAGAATGTATCTTCGATGGGCAGAAAGACATAATTTTAAGGCAGAGGTTATAGATTACCTTCCCGGTGAGGTTGCAGGTCTGAAGGATGTTACAGTTTATATAAGGGGAGACTATGCCTACGGATATCTTTCCAGTGAGAATGGAATCCACAGGCTTGTGAGACATTCCCCATTTAATGCAAACGACAAAAGGCAGACTTCTTTTTGTTCAGTTAGTGTAATTCCCGAAATCAACGAAGATATCAACATAGAAATTGATCCGAAAGATTTAAGAATTGATACCTATAGAGCTGGTGGAGCTGGGGGTCAGTATGTTAATAAAACAGAGTCAGCTGTTAGAATCACACACATTCCAACAGGTATTGTTGTGGCCTGTCAGTCAGAGAGATCACAGCTTCAGAATAGAGATACAGCTATGAAAATGCTTAAGGCAAAGTTGTATGAACTCGAAAAGAAAAAGCAGGAAGAACAAAAAGAAAAGTTTACAGAAAAAAAAGCTATAAACTTTGGCAGTCAGATAAGAAGCTATGTTTTTCAACCATATACACTTGTCAAGGATCACAGAACAGAAATAGAAAACAGAAACATTCAAGCAGTAATGGACGGTGAAATTGATGAATTTATTATAGGCTATCTGAAAATGAAAAACAGTGCTTCAATATAGGATTTTTATAGCTACAATAAGTTTGATGCAAGTTCGGCAAGTCTTGATCTTTCACCCTTTTCAAGGGTAATGTGGGCATAAAGAGGTTGACCTTTCATTCTGTCAATAAGGTAGGTCAATCCATTACTCCTCGAATCAAGATATGGCGTGTCAATCTGATAGGGGTCTCCTGTAAACACAATCTTTGTACCCTCACCAGCCCTTGTGATGATTGTCTTAACCTCATGAGGTGTAAGATTTTGTGCCTCATCAACTATGAAAAATGACTTGGAGAGGTTTCTTCCCCTGATATATGCCAGAGCCATAATCTGAAGTTTGCCACTCTGTAGCAATTCATTTATGCTTCTGCTTTCCTCTGCATCCTCATCGAACTGATGAAGGATTACAGAAAGGTTGTCATAGAGAGGCTGCATATATGGATCAATTTTTCTATCTATATCTCCGGGCAGATATCCTATGTCTTTATTGGAAAGAGGCACTATAGGTCTTGCTAAAAGTATCTGTCTATAGTTGTTTTTTGTTTCAAGTGCAGCAGCAAGTGCCATTAATGTTTTACCAGTACCAGCTTTTCCTGAAAGAGTTACAAGTTCAACCAGAGGGTTGGAAAGTGCATGCAGAGAAAAGATTTGCTCTGCATTTCTTGGTTGAATTCCGTAGGCTCTTCTTTTTTCAACAAGTTTCAATGTTTTATCCTGAAATGAATAGAATGCCAGTGCGCTTCTTGACATATTTTTCAGTATAAAATACTCATTGGGGTAGGGCTCTTCTTCAAGTTCGAGCTCTTCAAGCCTTAGAAACCCATTCTGGAAAAGTAACTCAATTTTTTCAACAGGGAAGTCCATCATTATTCTTTTACCTGTGTAGAGCTCGTCAATGTTTTTAATTTTTCCAGTCTCATAATCTTCTGATCTTAAGCCAATAGATTTTGCTTTCATTCTCAGGTTTATATCCTTTGAAACGAGTATAACCCTTTCTTTCCCATAAATCTCTGCAAAATTGTAGGCAACTGATAAAATTCTATGATCCGGCTTGTCCTCCTTAAAAATCTCCTGTATTTTCTCATCTTTTTCAATATTAGTAGTAATAACTATAACTCCTCCATCCTTGAGAGGAACACCTTTATCCGGTTCTTTTTCTCCAACAATTTCCTCAAGCTTTCTTATGAATTCCCTTGCATTAAAATTAATCAACTCATTTCCTTTCTTAAATTTATCAATTTCTTCAAGTAATGTAATGGGAATGACAACAACATTGTCCTTAAAGGAAAAAATGCAGGAATAATCATAGAGAGGTACATTTGTATCGAGTACAAAAACTTTCTGGCTTTTCTTAATTGATAACATCTTAAACTTCCTATTTAAATATTACAATTGTTTTACCCTGACCACCTTCCTCAGGCTTTGCATAATCAAAGCTTTTAATATCCGAGAGATCTCTCAGGTAGTTGTGTATGGCTTTTTTCAAAATTCCTTCTCCCTTGCCATGAATTATTTCAATTGCAGAGTTACCATTAATTATAGCATTATCCACGGCTTTTTCAACTATTTTCAGTGCTTTTTCGACCCTCATTCCTCTAACATCTATTACAAACGGGGTATTTTCTACTTCAATATTTCCCCTGTAAAATTTGTTTTCCTCCTGTTTACTTGAAACGAAAATTTCATCCCTGTTCACAAAAACACTGACCAGACCTATTCTTACCTTCACTTTATCTTCTGATATGGTTTCAACATAGCCATCTTTTTTATACTTCAGAACATAGACTCTGTCGCCGGCTGATAGTTTTTGTGGCCTTGCTTTTTCCTTTAAGGTATCTTTTTTTTCCTCATTTTCAATCAATTTTTTTATCTCATCAAGCTTCTCTTCAAACTTTTTTCTATCTTCTATTTTTCTTGATCTGACCTCATTTTTAAGAAGTGAAATATCCTTTAGAAGGTCTTCATATTCAAGCTTTATTTTTTCAATCTCCCTTTTCTTGAAATTTTCCCTTTCAATTTCCATTTCATTTTTAATTTTCTCATAAAAACTTTTTAATTCCTTTGCCTTTTTGATATTTTCTTCAATTAGAGCTTTTTTCTTCATTAGTTCATCTGTTAACCTCTCAAAATCTGCAATTCTTTTATCAAGCTCATCACTTATTGACAGAAGATAGGTTTTAGCATCGTCCAGTACTTTTTGAGATAGACCATACTTCTGTGCAATTTCAATGGCATAGCTTTTTCCAAACTTTCCCATCTGAAGTCTGTAATTTGGTGTGAAATTTTCAAGGTCAAATTCCATTGAGGCATTTTCTAAATCATCTGTTAGCAATGCCATCTTCTTTAATCCCTGATAATGGGTGGTAATTATAAATTTTGCCTTCCTCTCTATTAATTCCTTTATAATGCCATAAGAGATTGCTTCTCCTTCTTTTGGTTCTGTGGAGGAAGCAATTTCGTCAATCAGGATAAGTGATTTTTCGTCTGCTTCATTCAGGATACGGGACAATGAAAGTATGTGACCAGAAAAGCTTGAAAGATTATTTGAAATGCTCTGTTCATCACCAATCTCTGCCATTATTTTTGTAAAAAGTCCTATCTCTGACTTTTTTGCAGGTACAGGGATACCATACAGTGCCATCATTGTAAGAAGCCCCACGGTTTTAATCAGTACTGTCTTACCGCCGGCATTTGGACCTGAAACAATAAGCCCGTTGAAGCTTTTTCCAACTTCTACACTGACAGGCACAGCATTTTCAAAAAGTAGAGGATGTCTTGCTTCAGTTAGCCTGATGTAATAATCATCAACAATCTCAGGGAAATGACAATCATTCTTAATACAGAATTTTGCCCGTGCCGAAAGCCATTCAATCTTTCCTGTAACTTCGTAAATCTTTTTTATTTCCTGAGAATTCTCAGCTATCTGATGTGTAATTTCCTTAAGAATCGCCTCAATTTCAGCATTTTCCCTTTCTTCCAGTTCCAAAACCTCTTCATTCAGGTAAAAAAGGCTTTCTGGTTCAATAAAGGCTGTCTCTCTAGTATTTGAGAATGAATGAACCACAAAATTTGTAATAGCTCTAAGTCTATTTTTATGTGAGGTTTTAATAGGAATTAAAAATCTTCCATCCTTGAAAGTAACAATTTTCTCCTGAAAACAATCCTGAAATTCCTGTGATTGAAAAATCGAATTACATTTCTTTTGAATCTCATCTCTCACCAGATATTTTCTCTGCCTTATATTGTAAAGTTCCTTTGTTGCACTGTCTTTTATGGAACCATCCGCTTCGAATGTATCTGTCAATTTTTTTAAAAGATTATCAGGTAAAATCATCTTATCAAGATGGCTTGAGAGTAGGGGATATTTATCTTCATAAGAGGCAATCGCTTCACATAGGTTTTTATAAATTGTCAGATACTTTTGAATCTCAAGAATTTGGAGAGGGTACAAAAAATAACCTTCTATTTCAGCTGTCTTAAGAAACTCTTCAATCGAACTAGCTTCCTCAAAATGAAAACGGCCGTCGTATTTTAAAAATTCAACCACCTCTCTTAAGATGGCAAACTCGCTTAAAATTGATTGCTTTTCCTGAAATGGCTTTATCCGTGAAGCTATGTTTTTACCAGCTTCCGTTTTTAAAAAGCTTTTTATTAACTGAAGCACACTATCAAATTCGAGGGTTTCCTCATAACTTTTTAACTTAAACTGGTTCATTAGAATTCTTTTCTGTAAAATTCAAGATAAAAAAGATTTTTATTTCTTTCTGATACAAAAAATGGAATTTCATATTTCTGTATTGAAAGGTTTTTCTTTGTGTAATTTTCGACATATACATAGTCGACATAGGCCACAATCAAAGGCAGAAAAAAGGTATTAAAATATAAAAAGAGTTCATCAGCTCTATTCATATCGTATGTCTGGTTCAAATACCAGTTCTTTTGCTGGATTAAATTGAAAGTGAGATAATATGTAACAGGTATTGCTATAAAATAGACAGCGTCATATCGGCGGGCAAATGATAGAATGTGTTGCTCTGTAGTTTGATTCTTTAAATAAATATTGGGTAGTCTCTTTTCAGTGGAGATCTCTCCCGAAATGTTTGTTACGGATGGATCCAAAGAGTTTGTGGTATCTTCTAAAGCAAAAGAAGTATTAACAAGGATAAGCAGTAATATAAACCATTTCATATCTATATTATAAAAAATAAAACTGAATTTGTCTATATTTTGAAATTAATGTATAATAATAATCTTTGACAGAAAAGGATGTGCATATGAAGAAAATTTTAGTATCACCCATGTATGGAATGGGTGATACACTTATGATAACCCCTGCATTAAGAGTGCTAAAGGAAAATAGACCCAACTTCCTAATTGAATGCCTCACCTTTCAAAAAGTAAGCTATGACCTTCTGATGGGTAATCCTTTTATTGATAAATTAATTTTCTATCCGTTATTAAAGAAAAGTAAGTTTGAAAGCCTTTTTTACATATTTAAAAATCTCACGGGAAGGTATGACACCGTCATTAATTTTTATCCAAGTAATAGATTGGATTACAATCTATTTTCATTTCTAACAATGGCAAAAGAAAGAATAGGTCATAGATATTTGAAATCGAATTTTTGCCAGCTAAACTGGCTGAAAAATAAAACCATTAAAGAGGATTATTATCTCCACTGTGTGGAAGAAAATATAAAACTTCTTAAATTTTTCGGAATAAAGGTGGACAAAATACCACCAATGGAAATCTATCTTAAAGAAGAGGAAATATTAAATGCCAATAGTTATATAAAATCTATTTCAAGAAAAGATATAAAGATAGGGATACACACAGGCACAAGCAGTTTTAAAAACCATATTTACAGGCGCTGGCCAAAGGAAAAATTTCTCGAGGTTATTAATAGATTTAAAATAGCTGATTTCTTTCTTTTCGGTACAGAAGAAGAAAAGGAAGAGAATAATTTTGTGCTTAAAAATTCAAAGCATAAAAATGCGTACCTTGTAGAAAATAAAAGCATAAGAGAAGTCGCGTCAATAATTAAAAGTTTAAATCTGTTTATCAGTAATGATTCAGGGTTGATGCATCTGGCTGCTGCAGTCGGAAGCCCGGTTGTTGCAATTTTTGGACCAACCAATCCCAACTGGGTAAGACCCTGGGGAGTAAAATACAGGATTATAAGATTAAATCTGCCATGTTCACCATGTTTTTTTTATTCTCCAAAACCACTGATGTGCCACATCAAAGAAAAGTACAAGTGCATAAAAGAAATTGAGAGTGGGGAAGTATTAAAAGCAATTCAGGAACTATTAGGTTTATGAATTAGCTATCACTTATCAGAAAAGCTTATATTTTACTTCCGATAAGAAATATTATGTTAAGTTTATGTATAAAGTCAGAAGGATATAACAAAGAAAAAAAAGACAAAGAAATTTGTCATTCTTTGAATATTTCCATTTTCTACTCAATGCTTTCTTCAAGCTTACTCAGTATGTCAATTATCTCTTTCTTTACGTCGTCCGGATTCTTATTGAGTGAGAGAGTAATTTCACTTGTGATTAGATTTAGTGTTTGATTATAAAGCCTCTTTTCACTGATTGAGATTTCTTTTCTTTTATTCTGAAAATATAGGCTTTTTAGCACCTCAAACATTTCATTTAATTCCCCAGATTTCAGAAGGGATTGATATTTTGCGTATCTGTTTTTCCAGTTGCTTTCGATGTAGATTTCCTTTGAGGCTAAATATTTTAGCCCTTCTTTAATCTTTTTTTCCGTAGAAATCGGTCTTAAAAATATCTTTTCTGCATTATTTGCAGGAACGGATATTTTGGTGCCGGTTAAAGGAAAAAATATTTCGTAGTATATGTTCTTACTACCAAGCACCTCTTTTTCTTTAATTTCAGATATTTCACCAGCCCCATGAAATGGATAAAAAACCTTGTCCCCTACTCCAAACATCTTTACTTTACCTCTTCTCTTCCTTTAAATGCCTCTGAAAGGCTACTCTTTCCGGCATACTGTAATCCTGTGCCAACAGGAATACCTCTTGCCAATGTGGTCATCTTTATAGATTTATTTTTCAGCAGGTCTTTTATATAAAGAATGGTTGTATCACCTTCTGGAGTTGCACTTAAAGCAAAAATTATCTCTTTTATTTCTTTTTCCTTTATTTTAGTTAATAATTGATTTATAGTCAACTTATCGGGAGTTATACCATGTAACGGGGAAATCAAACCTTCAAGGCAGTGATATAAACCTTTATAAATATTGGTTTCTTCTATGAAATATATATCCACTGCAGATTCTACAATGCAGATTTTTGACTGATCCCTTGAACTATCAGAACATATAGAGCAAGGATCTTTTACATCAATATTACCACACAAAGAACACTTTTTCGTTTCCTTTCTTATGTTCCTTATACTTTCGGATAATTTTACTGCAAATTCATCCGGCTGGGAAAGTATGAAAAATGCAATTCTTTCAGAGCTTTTAGGTCCAATTCCGGGTAACCTCGAAAAGATCTTGATAAAATTAAGTATACTCTGGGGATACATCCCTACCTTCCAAGTAAAAAGTTACTTATCTCCGAATTTTTCATCTGCTTCTTTACAAACTTATCTATTTCCTTTGCAGCTGCCTTGTATGCCTCTTTGACACACTTTGATAATTCTTCCTTATCAATCTTCATCGCTTCATCCGAAAACTCAACACTTTTTAGATCTTTTTCTCCATCGAGTGTGATTTTTACATAACCTTTTTTTGAAATTCCTGTGGCTCTCAAACTTTCCATTGTTTTTTTTGTCTCTTCTGCTATCTTTCTCAATCTGTTTAAATCCTTAAAATCCTGTACAGGCATAAAAACCTCCAATTTATTCTATTTTTCCATTAAATAATTCCTTTATTGTTTCTACAACGGTATCCTTTTTTTCTTCCTTTCTTTCAATTGCTGGCTCTCTTCTATAACTTTCAACCGGAGCAATATCAATTTTATCACTTGAGATGGAAAAATTCAAGGAAACCTCAAATCCAATAAAGTCACTGAATTTCCTTTCAAGGATTGCTTTGTTCCTCGTAAAATATTCAAGCGGATGAGGCTTATTAAATTCTATATAGATATTATTATTTTTAAAGGTAAAAGAGTTTATATACTGAAGCATTGGTTTTATAAGCACATTTCTTGACATAAAATCGTAGAAGCTTTTCTTAATACTATTTCCCTCCAGTTGACTTTTTTTCTGGGTTTCTGAATTTTCGTTAACAGGTATGGTTTTTTCTTCTTCTTTTTTTGAAGTTACCACGGCTTTTTCAATTTTTGGTTTGAATATATCCTCTTTTTCCGGTGTTGAGACAGCCCTTTTACTAAGAATTGTAAAGATTTCATCCTTAATCTCAGAGATTTTTATAAGATTCTTATAATCTATAAACTTGAAGAGAGCAATTTCAAACAAGAAAATCTCCCCTACTTCACTTCTCATTTCTTTGAAAAGGTCTGTAAACAAATC
Organism: Brevinematia bacterium; assembly: GCA_049968515.1. Lineage (GTDB taxonomy): Bacteria > Spirochaetota > Brevinematia > Brevinematales > JAOACQ01 > JAOACQ01. The sequence continues at coordinate 919 of JBMFQR010000032.1, read as the reverse complement.
AATTATTTTTATGATTTCATTTTCACTAAAAGGTTTAAAAATTTCTCTCAACTTGTTGTATTTATTTTCAGAAAAATCCATTAGTGCAGAATCAAAACTCATCTTCTTTGCTATCAGACCATTTTTAAGATAGTTAATAAAATTTTTCAGAAATATTTTTAGCTCACCATAATTTTCATAATAATTTCTTATGACATTTAGAGCCATGATATAATCACCCTTCAGAGCTGCCACAATTAATTCCTCGAAATAAGAATCATTAGGTATTCCAAGAATATCTTTTATGCTTTCCTCATTTATCTCTCCGTCAGTATAAAGCAGTATCTGGTCAAAAACACTCTGAGCATCTCTCATTGAACCATCAGCAAATTCTGCGATGAGATAGAGTCCATCCTCTGTAAACTTTATATTTTCGGAAGTGGCTATTTTCTTTAATTGTTTAACAATAATGGAGTTACTAATTTTTTTGAATACATAGTGCTGGCATCTTGACTTTATTGTTGGAAGAACCTTGTTTGCTTCTGTTGTAGCAAGAATAAATATGACATGAGGTGGCGGTTCTTCAAGAGTCTTAAGAAGAGCATTTGATGCCTCATTTGTAAGCATATGAACTTCATCGATAATGTAAACTTTATATTTCCCTCCCATAGGCTTATAGATGGTGGTATCTCTCAAATCTCTTATATTGTCAATTCCCCTATTTGAAGCCCCATCTATTTCTATTACATTCATTGAATAGCCGCCAGTTATTTCAATACACTGGCTGCATTCACCACATGGCTCTCCATCACTACCAGGGTTCAGACAATTTAAAGCCTTTGCTAAAATTCTTGCAGTAGTAGTTTTTCCTACTCCTCTGATTCCCGAAAACAAGAGGGCATGGGGAACCTTACCTTTCAGAATAGAATTTTTAAGAGAT
>JBMFQR010000031.1:0-21339 GCA_049968515.1 Brevinematia bacterium | reverse complement strand
TTTTTATTTTATATATAGCTACGCTATATATAAATATCTTCTGGAGTAAAGCAGGTGTTGGCTTTTTTGTTGTATATATAAGCTAAGCTGTATACAGATTTCTTTTGTGAGTAAAGCAGGTGTTGGTTTTTTTATTTTATATATAGCTACGCTATATATAAATATCTTCTGGAGTAAAGCAGGTGTTGGCTTTTTTGTTGTATATGTAAGCTAAGCTGTATACAGATTTCTTTTGTGAGTAAAGCAGGTGTTGGCTTTTTTGTTGTATATGTAAGCTAAGCTGTATACAGATTTCTTTTGTGAGTAAAGCAGGTGTTGGCTTTTTTTATGGGACTGTCCAAAAAGGCTAAACTTGTCATTTTGAGCGAAGTGAAGAGTATGCAACTTTCTAATGATATCAAGATATTCTTTATTTCATTCATAATGACAGCAAAGAAATTTGCCACTTGAAAATGTGTAGGGATAATTTATTCCACCTTAAAAAGTCAACTCTCTACAGAATAATAAACTATACCTTCGCAATTATCAAAGTTTGGAAAGTACATTGAAATATTAGAATTTACAATAGCTAAATTTTATTTTTTGATTTTTTCATGTAGTATTCTGAAAAACCATATAATAAAAAAAGCTGCCCGGAATAAACTTCCGAGCAGCCCTTTAGAATAAATTTAGATTTTTACCAGTATATTTTTACTACAACACCCCTAATGTTCGGAGTATAAACCAGGGTACTTTGATCGTTAACATCATCATAGCAGAAGCCATATGCAAGTTTACCAAGGCTTACATCATGAAAAAATTTAGAATAGTAGTTTGCCGGAGCAGTTTGATAGTAATAGCTTGCATTATTCCAATAACTTGTGTTTGCATAATGCATTACATGCCTATTGAAAGCTGCACATACCCATGCCTGTAGGGCAAGCTCAACTGTATTCCCACTCGCAAGTACTCCAGAACCTTCAAAAACTTCATCATTGTTTGGTTTTCTCGCTATATAAAATTTCGCCCCATCACTCGTTCTTGTAAATTCAAATCTATTATCTGCTAAAACCTTCCCATTAAAAGTACCGAGAGGGTGATTTACTACAAGGATCTGTGTCTTATACTGGTTCCATACTTGATCTACATAACTTGCAAAGTAATTTCCATAAGTTCTACCTACTCTGAAATCACCTTTACATGGAGCGAGGATTCTGTATGGTGATTTTACAAGGGTTTTAAATTCTGTTGGGACGCTATTCTGGTATTGAGTGAATATCTGATCTCTTGGGGTTGTAATACCCACCTCCTTAACAAGAGCAAGAGAGTTATCGTAGACAGCTAAAGTGTATGAAAAACCATACTGGTCAACCTGTGTGGTATTCCCCCAGAATGATCCACCACTAGTTGTAAATTCCCACCAATCAAAGATTATAGTCTGATTGGGATCAGAGGGATTATTAATATCAGGCTGAACAATACCAACATAGCCCGCTGCGTCAATAACACTTCTCATTGATAGCTTTTGATCTTTTGACATATATACTCTTACAGAAGTAAAGGTTGCAGGAACTTGGAAACCACTTATATCACTTAACTTATAGAACCAACTGTCTGAAGTCTGGTTTACTGGAATAACCACTGCAGTTCCATTAGGTTGCAAATAACACCATTGCCCTGCTGCATTTCTACCCAGAACAGCTGCGTAAATTTGAGAATTGGCAACTCTACCTCCACTGTTGTTCTGGAATTGTATGGTCATACTCATTCCACTGTTTCGAGGGATGAGACTAATACTGCCGGAAGAAGAAGATGAACTACTGCTTGAGGAACTTGAAGAACCAACGGAAGAAGAAGATGAACTACTGCTTGAGGAACTTGAAGAACCAACGGAAGAAGAAGATGAACTACTGCTTGAGGAACTTGAAGAACCAAGATAGGTAAACTTTATCCAATTTATATTCCATCCACCAGATACCGCATTTATGCCAAATGTATGTGTTCCAGCAGGAATATAAACGGTATGGGAGATGGTAGTCCAGTTTTGCCATCCGCCAGTATTTGGAATAGAAAGAGTACCGAGTACAGTGGAACCTCCATTTAATTCAGCCCTTAATTGGCCTGTTGAATAAATACTGGCAACTCTGTATTCTATCTTGTAATTACCACCTCCGTATGTTCTTGCTGCATATGCCATCCAATCTCCATTATCAATCCATCCTACGTTAAGACCTCCTTCAGAACAACTTTCTGTCTGAATACCACTCATATAAGTGTAGTTTTCAGCTTCAACTGTCCACGAGACTGTTCCACTACCGCTGGAATAAATCTTACAGGAAGACATTTTGTCATTTGCTCCTATAGCAACAAAATTAGGAGTATCGGAAGTTAATGTCCATGATGTACCCTGAAAGTTGTCATGCTCATACATTACAACAGTCCACCCATCTGGAATGAGAACTGATGAAGCCCAGTCGTTATAACAACTTTTTGAAATCAACTGAGACAAAGTATACTCACCCGGCGCTAAAATTTGCGAACCAGGACCTGAATAATTTACCTCCTGGTAGAATATAACACCACTTATGGGTACATTTTTTTCTCCGCCTGCAATTTCGCCTTCGCTAACATTTTGCGGATTGAAACTACACCCAGCAAAATACAATACAACAGAAACTAACAACAAAAATTTCCACACTTTTTTCATGTGATACCTCCTCTGTCCTTAAATAGTGCTATATAGCTTTTATATAACATTTTCTAGCAAAAATAGTGCCAAAAAAATTTAAATCGGGGTTATTTACTGAAATAACAAATACTTATTAAATTTTGTGAAAAATCGATTAATGCACCAATGTGCACATTGTAAAGTGCATTTTGCACACAGGTTTTCCGTTACTTCGACAGATGTAGTCTAAAAAAGAAAGTGAGTGAAGCTTGACATAGAAGGAGAGATGCTGTCAAAGTAAGAAAAAGCAATTGAAGTGGCTGGCTTTTCGATTCCAAAATGACAGATTTGCATGAATCCTATAAGTCTTAAAGAGGGGTAATTCTATTTTTTCAATAATATCATTCCTGAAAGCTTATAATTCTCCAATTTTTTCAGAGTCTCTTCTGCAGACTCTTTTGTATTATAATAACCTATTTTTACTTTTATCCATTTTTTTCCTTTTGTGGTTTCTTCAGTTGTAAATACAGGTAGCTTTTCTTTCCTCAATAATTCATAAACCTTCAATGCATTTGCCTCTTGTGAGAATGCACCTACCTGTATGTAGTATTTTCCTTCTACCCCTACGATTTTTTGCTTTGTAAAAACATTTGTTTTAGAAAAGTCAATAACAGCTTCTCTCTCCATCAATTCAAAATTTTCAGAGCTTTGAGATGAGAAACTTGCTTTTGTCTCCGAAGATAAACTTGAAGCCTCAGAGAATTGAGAAGCAAGTGAACTGCTTTCCTGTGGCAAAGATATATCTTCTTCTGGTTCTTCAAGAATAAACTCATCTTCTAGCGATTTCTGGGTTAATGGTTGCTCAACAATCTTTTCTTCATAGGGAGGTATTTCAACAACATTTGTTACTGGAATAACTATTTTATTTGTTATAAAAACCTCATTGGTTTTTGTAATAACCACCACATTCGTGGATAATGCTTCGCCGGTTACAACACCCCCAGAAACACCACCAGTGCCCGGTACAACAGCAGTTCCACTAACTCCAGCTGAAACACCAGTTGTTGGTAAAGAAGGCTGACTCGTTGAACTCTTTGTAGATAAAGAAGAATCTCTGACAGATAATGTTGAGGAAGAGGAAAATGAGCCTTCCTCATAAGTTACAACTTTATTATCCCCTATCTTCAAAATTGTAATCTTTGCATAGGCAGTGCCCTTTCTTAAAATACCCAGTTCTTCTGCGGCTTTTCTTGAGACGTCCATTATTCTATTTGCAACAAATGGACCTCTATCGTTTATGATAAGCTTTACCTTCCTTCCATTTTCAAGATTCTCCACAAGCACCTCGCTTCCAAAAGGAAGTGTCTTATGGGAGGCTGTATACTTTTCAGGATCAAAAAGTTCCCCACTCGCTGTTCTTTTACCCTTAAATTCGTCGCCATAATATGAAATTGTCCCATAGAGATACTTGGGAAATTGAGAGTAACTATATGTATAAAAAAGAAAAAGACATAACATTAAAATGCATCTTTTCATTTCATCTCCTCCAGAAAATGCTTCTTAATCTCTTATCGGAATAAAGAAAAATAAATTAAGACTTATTCCACCTTATAAGTATTAGATAATTCCAAAATAACAACATAATCAAAGACGGAGTCGCACTTAGGAATTTTCCAGATGTGGATAATGAAATTTGAAAGAGCTTACTTCTTTGAAAGAAAAGGAATGTATTCTTTATCAGTTTTTAGAATGTGATTCTTAACCCATTCCATAAGGAAATCCACAATCTCTCTCGTTAATCCTTCCCTGCCATCTATGAAGTTTGATATGAAATCTTTCACCTTCTTTACAAATGCATCATGTTCAGCTTTATGCTTTTCATAATCAGGAAAATTTGCCTGTCTCATTAGATACTCCTCTATCGAAAAATGATATTTTGTGTAATCGAAAAGTTTTTCTATCGTATTTTCAAGAAGTCTTTTTTCTCTCTGTTCATCAAATTCGGTAGAAAGTCCATTTAAAAGTTCTATCAATCCTCTATGCTGTTTATCGATTGTTTCATTATTAACTGAAAAAGAGTCATTCCATTCAATTAAACTCATGGCAACCTCCTTCACTAAAATTATAATCAAATTAAAAAAAAATATCAAGAGTATAACAATTCAATTTGAATCGGATGATTTATTTTTTATTTACATATACTGGAAGCAGATGGACAGAAAGAGAGGTTGCTTGAGTAATCCTATTACCACCCATTTTGCCTGCTTGTAAGGAAAGGCTGAGAACTGGATAAAAATAAAAATATTTGCTATAATTTTAGCGGCTTTAATTGTTGATCGTCTTTAACACAACACAATATTCTTTGTGGAGTATGTTATGGATTATGAGGTTGTTATAGGACTTGAAGTTCACGTTCAGCTAAATACAAAAAGCAAGATCTTCTGTGGTTGTTCCACGGAGTTTGGATCTCCACCAAATACCCACGTATGCCCTGTATGTATGGGACACCCGGGTGTACTCCCTGTTTTAAATAGAGAGGTGTTAAATAAGGCAATAAAAGCAGGGCTTGCTTTGAACGGAGAGATATTACTCTACTCAAAGTTTGACAGAAAGAACTATTTTTATCCAGATTTACCAAAAGGCTACCAGATATCCCAGTTTGACCTACCCATTATGAAGAATGGACATCTTCTCATAACTTTATCAAATGGAGAAACTAAAATAATTGGCATTACAAGGATACATATGGAGGAAGATGCCGGAAAGCTTGTTCATGGTGAAGGCGAATCAGTAAGCTATGTGGATTTTAACAGGGCTGGTGTCCCTCTGCTTGAAATAGTTTCCGAACCGGACATAAGAAGCAGCGAAGAAGCCTATCTCTATCTCAAAGAAATAAGAAATATAATGAAATATATTGACGTAAGCGATGTCAATATGGAAGAGGGCAGTCTTCGATGTGATGCAAATGTCTCAATAAGACCAAAGGGAGAAAAAAGACTCGGCACAAAGGTTGAAATCAAGAATATGAACTCATTTAATAGTGTGAGAAGGGCTATAGATTATGAAATTGCAAGGCAGATAGAAGTAAAGGAAAGCGGTGGGGAGATAATTCAGGAAACAAGGCTTTATGATGCCACGCAAAATAAGACTTTTTCTATGAGAAGCAAAGAGGAATCTCACGATTATCGATACTTCCCCGAGCCTGATATTCCACCCATAATACTCGAGCAGAAGTTTGTTGAAGAGATTAAAGCCTCACTTCCCGAACTTCCATTTGCCAAGAAAAAGAGATTTTCGGAGGAATACAAACTTCCCCTCTCTGATGCTGAATTGCTATCAGAGGAGAAAGAACTTGCCGATTACTTTGAAAAATGTGTTAAAATTTCAAAACTTGAACCAAAAAAAATATCAAACTGGTTACAGAGTGAGGTTCTTGCAGTATTGAATGAAAAAAATATCTCAATCTCAAACTTTGCAGAAAACTATATCTCTGCAGAAAATCTTGTAGGTTTACTTTCCTTCATTGAAGATGGAACAATAAGCGGTAAGATTGCCAAACAGGTTTTTGAAGAAATGGTAGAGACTAAAAAGACTGCAAAGGAAATAATAGAAAGCAAAGGCTTAAAACAGGTAACCGACAACAGCGAAATAGAAAAATGGATAGAGGAAGTCATTGCTAAAAATCCAAAGGAAGTTGAAAAATACAAACAGGGAAATGAAAAACTGATAGGCTTCTTTGTCGGTGAAGTAATGAGGCTTTCAAAGGGCAAGGCCAATCCAAAGCTTGTAAATGAAATATTAAGAAAGAAGCTTTCATAAGGGTCTAAGTATGAAAAGATTTATCTATTTTCTGCTTTTTGTCCTTTTAAACTCAAACCACATTGAGACTCCAGTAGAAAAAAATGAGCGGATCATAATAAATGCAGTTGGAGATACCATGACAGGCTCTTACTTTCCGGAAAAAAGATTGCCCCCAGATGATGGAGAAAGCTCCTTCAGATTCATAAACCTTTATCTGACAAACAACAATCCAGACATCCTCCTTGCAAATCTCGAAGGGGTTATAACATTGTTAAAAAAGCCAGTCAAAGCAATTATTCCACGAAGGAGTTATGCCTTTAGTTTGCCAACCAACACAGCAAGAATCTTAAGAGAAGCAGGTTTTAATGTAATAACTTATGCAAATAACCACGCAAGGGATTTTGGCGATGCAGGGCTTCTTGATACGGAAAGATATCTTTTAAAAGAAGGAATACTTTTTACAGGGAGAAAGGGAGAATTTTTAAGCCTGGAAAAAAATGGTATAAAGGTGGGCATTATTGCCTTCTCCTGGCATTCATGGGCAAATAACTACAAAGATTTAGAGTCCTCTCTTAAGCTAATAAGAAAGGTTAAAATCTCAAATGATGTGGTCATTCTTTCCGTTCATGGTGGATCTGAGGGTGAAAAAGCAATGTATATTCCCGATGGGGAAGAATATCTCTTCAATGAAAACAGAGGCAATCTTTATAGATTCTGCAGACTTGCTGTGGATAATGGTGCAGATTTGGTAATCGGGCATGGACCCCATGTTATAAGAGGAATTGAGTCTTATAATGGCAAGCTTATTGCCTACTCTCTCGGTAATTTTTTAACTCCTGTAATGTCAACAAAAGGAAACAAAAAGTACGCTTTTATCTTAAGTGTCACTCTCGATAAAAAAGGTAATTTTTTAGAGGGGTATGTTGTGCCAACAAGACAATACTCGGGTAATAATTTCAATGGGATACCTTATTATGATGAAGAAAAAACATCAATAAAAATATTACAAAAACTTTCAAGAGAAAACTTTAAAAACAATCCATTAAGAATAGATGACAATGGAAAAATCAGTATTGAATTAATGGAGAGGGAAAGATTATGAAGGTCGGCATTATTGGAGCAGGTGGATGGGGGACGGCACTTGCTATTCAGGCTTCCACAAAAAACGAAGTATCTCTCTGGGTTTACTCAAGAGAAGAATATGAAATGATTATAAATAACCAGAGAGAAAATGTCTATTATCTTCCGGGGGTAAAAATTCCGGAAAATATAAATATCACAGAAAACAAGGAAAAGATCACAGAAAGTGAGATAATCATCTTTGCAGTTCCATCAAAATATTTTAGAACCATTGTGAAAGAATTTAAGCCCTTTATAAATAAAAATCATATACTTGTAAGTGCCACAAAGGGAATAGAATATCCCTCAGAAAAGAGAATGAGTGAGATTCTTAAGGAGGAAACCCCTTCAAAGAAGATTGCTGTTATTTCAGGGCCCTCTCATGCCGAGGAGGTGGCAAGAAATGTCCCTACTTCAATAGTTACTGCCTCAAAGGATGAAAAAGTCGCTGGGCTTGTGCAATCGATACTCTCCACTGACACCTTAAGACTCTACAGACATAATGATATTGTGGGAGTGGAGGTTGCTGCTGCCTTCAAGAATGTTATAGCAATTGCAGCCGGAATGTTAAGAGGCTTTGGTTTGGGTGATAACACTCTCTCTGCACTCATAACGAGAGGACTTGCTGAAATCAGAAGGCTTGGAATAAAGATGGGAGGAAGGCTTGAAACCTTTGCCGGGCTTGCTGGCATAGGTGACCTTATAGTAACCTGCATTAGCAAACACAGCAGAAATGGCAGAACTGGAGAGCTTCTTGCTAAAGGGAAAGATCTAAAGGAGATAATCTCCTCTACAAAAATGGTAGCTGAAGGCATTGAGACAGCGAGAAGCATCCCCATTCTTCAAGCAAGGTATAGCATAGAGCTTCCAATATCAAATATGGTTTACGAGGTACTTTACCAGGGGCTTTCACCAGAGATGGGTTTAAAAGCTTTAATGAAAAGGCCATTAAAGCATGAATACATTTAAAACCACTTGATATGCAATTTTGCATATCAACAATCCAGATTTAAGGAGGTTAAGCTTGATAGTCGCAATTGACATAGGCAATACAAACATCACATTTGGTTTTTTCAGGAAGGAAAAAGCCGAACTTCTTCACTCTGGAAATATAAAAACTGATATTTCAATGACAACCGAAGAGCTTGCCATAGCCTATAAAAATCTTAAAGAGCTGTGGAAGATAGAGGATGAGGTTGTAAAGGCTGTTTTGATATGCAGTGTCGTTCCCCAGTTAAATTATGAGTTCTTACATATGTTTGAAAAATACTTTAAAATAACTCCAAGAGTTATTGAAAATTCGGAGATACCTTTGAAGATTGAGTATGATTTTCCAGCTGAAATCGGAACAGATAGACTTATAAATGCCTTTGGTGGAATTAATACTTTCCCTGAAAAGAACCTTATGATTGTTGATTTTGGCACTGCAACTACGATTGATGTGGTAAGAAAGGATAAAACCTATCTTGGTGGAATAATCCTGCCCGGAATTATCACCTCACTCAGAGAACTGGAAATGAGAGCTGCAAAATTGCCACACATACATCTTACCCCCCCGAAAAATGTTGTGGGAAAAAACACAATCGAGTGTATAAGGTCTGGAATATTTAACGGACATGGAGGAATGATTGATGAATTGACAGAGAGAATTGCAAAAGAAATGGGCTGGAATGATTATTATGTGATTGCAACGGGTGGTTTATCAAAGGTTATCAAGGATTTCTCTCTTTCAATAAATCATGTTGATCCGCATTTAACTCTTTCAGGAATATATTACCTATGGAAAAAAAATATTTAGTATTTCTTCTATCAATCTTTCTTGTTTTTTCTTCCCAGACAAAAGATTTTGTTTCTCTTTACGAATTTTCAGAAAAGTATTCCCTCACAATCAAGGTAAATCTTGATTTTGGCTATTTTGAAATATCCAGTAAGGTAAAAAAAATAAAGATATTCTTGAATATGCCATATATAGTCTATAACAACAAAGTGAAATATATGGATGAAGGTGTTGTAATAAAAAAAGATGGTGAAATACTTCTACCTCTTTCCTATAAGAATGAGATAGAAAGAATACTAAAAGAAATTCCAGCACCTTCTTCCACAAATGTTCAGACAAATCTTATTGTCAAATCTTCAGTTTCAAGTTCCTTAATCTCATCAAAGGTTGAACCTGTAAAAATAAAGGAAGGTTTTAAGCCATTGAACTGTGTAATTATAGATCCGGGTCATGGTGGCAAAGACCCCGGAGGGCTTGGAGTTGGTGGACTTGAAGAGAAAAGTCTTGCTTTAAATGTTTCAAAAAGAATAGCCTCTCATCTTTCAAAAAACAAGGACATAAAGATCTTCCTTACACGCAAGGATGACAGATACATAAGTCTTAAGGAAAGGATGGATTTTGTAAGAAACATTATAAACAAAGGATATAATCCATTATTTATAAGTATTCACGGAAACATTTCTCTAAATCCTTCTGTTTACGGAATAGAGATTTATACTCTTTCGGACAAGGCAACAGATGAAGAAGCCACAGCAGTTGAAATGAAAGAAAACATAAACTTTGATATAGAAGATGTAAAAGATACCGAAGAGCTTTTTGAAATACTGAAGGACCTTATATTTGATGGCTTAATGATACAATCAGAAGCTCTCGGCGATATGCTGGCTAAAAATATCAGTCTAAAAGAAACAATAATAAGAGGTAGAAAAAAGGCAAATTTTTATGTTTTAAAGTATAATTTTGTGCCATCTGCTCTTCTCGAGATAGGCTATATGTCCAATGTTAAAGAAGCACGCTTGTTGCTTAATAAAGATTATCAGAATAGATTGTCTCTTTCTATTGCAGAAGGATTGAAGGATTTTATAATGTATTACAATAAGACAAGAGGGTTTTCAAAATGAAAAGATTAATTTTTATTCTCTCAATAAGTTCAGTACTTGTAATAATTCTGGCAACTTATAAGATTTGTTTTACTTCAAAAGGGCATTTCAAATTTTACTATGTCAGGCAGAATTTAACCGGAATTGATAAAGAGTTAAGAGAGGTAAAGATAGACAGAAAGACTGAAAAGGTTGAAAAAGCAATCCTTGAAGAATATCTTTTAGGACCTTTAAGCTATAAGCTTACTTTGAATCTTCCACCGGAGGTTAGACTCCAGAATTTTTACATTGTGCGTCCTCCAAAATCAGTTGATGCAGTAATAGATTTTAATCCTGAATTCTTAAATGCTGTTGAAAAAATGGATGAGTTAACAATTAAAGCCATGCTTGAAACCTTGAAGGCAAACACAAGAATAAAGAGGGTTTTATTCCTCTCTGATGGAAAAAAAATCAGAGCAAATATAGGAAAGTATAATCTTTCAAAATTTATTGAACTGAAATGAAAAGAGAGGGTGGGTAGCCCCTGCCACAAATATCATTATGGTATTTCAACCTTATTCAAAACATCTTCTATAATTTTTTCGGGTGTAACCTCTTCTGCTTCGGCCTCAAATGAAAGTATTATCCTGTGTCTTAATATGTCATATGCCACTGTTTTTACATCTTCAGGTATTACGTATCCCCTACCATCAAAGAATGCCTCCACTTTTGAGGCCTTTACAAAGTTTATTGAGGCCCTCGGAGATGCACCATATCTCACAAGATTTTTCTCATAATTTCTTGTCGCAAAGACAAGATTTACTATGTATTCGTATATTTTTTCATCTATGTAGATTTCCTCCACAAATCTCTGTAACTCAAGTATTTCTTCCCTTGTGGCAACCTGCCTCGGCAATGGATATGTCAGACCGCTCATCCTGTGAATTATCCTCTTTTCTTCTTTCGGAGATGGATAATCAATCAAAACCTTCATATAGAATCTATCTGTCTGGGCTTCTGGAAGCGGATATGTCCCTTCTTGTTCTATGGGGTTCTGCGTGGCCATAACGAAGAAAGGTTCTGGTAATGGGTATGTGGTATCGCCAAGTGTCACAGTCTTTTCCTGCATTGATTCAAGCAATGCAGACTGAACCTTTGATGGTGCTCTGTTTATCTCATCTGCAAGGATAAAATTTGCAAAGATTGGTCCCTTCTTCACCTCGAACTGCCCATCAGATTGTCTGTAAATTAGTGTTCCTCTTATATCTGCTGGAAGCATATCCGGGGTGAATTGAATCCTTTTAAACTCAAGATTCAATATCTGTGAAAGTGTCTTGATTGCAAGTGTCTTTGCAAGCCCCGGAACGCCCTCAAGAAGAAGATGCCCACCAGTAAGAATAGCAGACATCATCCTCTGAAAGAGCCTCTCCTGCCCTACAATAACCTTCTGAAATTCCTCTCTTATTCTCTCTATAACTTTTATTTTCTCTTCTGCTTTTTCTGTCAACCTTTTGATTTCCTCATCCATAAAGCCTCCGAAACCAAAACTTTTAATTATTATAAAGCAAGTTTAGACTACTTTCAAATATCAGATGTCTTTCTTCCATACACAAAAATCCCTATTAAGTTGACATAACAATGAGATAAGTTTAAAATAAAATGCTTCAAATTTAAAAGGAGAAATCTAATGCTAAATTTTGCAAAGAGAGTAAAGAATCTATCCCCCTCGGCAACTCTTTCAATTGCTGCAAAATCGAAGACTCTCAAGGCACAGGGAATTGATATAATCTCCCTTGCAGCTGGAGAACCAGACTGGAACCCTCCAGAAGAAATGAAAGAGGCTTCTATAAATGCCATAAGGGATGGTAATGCACATTACACAGAAAGCTCCGGTATTACGGAGTTAAAGAGACTTATTGTAGAGAAACTAAAAAAAGAAAATGATATTAACGTCACAGAAAAGAATATAATTATAACAACAGGTGCCAAATATGGACTATACCTCACGATGCAGGCTCTTGTGGATGAAGGTGATGAAGTTATAGTGTTTGCACCTTACTGGGTAAGCTATGTTGAGCAGATTAAACTTGCCGGTGGAATCCCAAAGATTATAAATACCTCCGAAGAAGATGGATTTCAGATAGATTTAGATGAACTTGGGAAAAAGATTACTTCAAGGGTCAGGGGTATAATTTTAAACTACCCATCAAATCCAACAGGAACAACTTTTGCTGTTGAAGAGCTTAAAGCCATTGCTGAACTGGCAGCTGAAAAAGGACTTTTCGTAATTTCTGATGAGATTTATGAGTATTTCTCTTATGAAGGGAAACACACCTCCATTTTATCGCTTTCTCCAAAATATCTTGAAAATGTGATTCTTATAAACGGATTTTCAAAGGTCTTCGCTATTCCGGGATGGAGAGTGGGATATGTGGTTGCAGATGAACAGATCATAAAAAAGCTCGATGAAATTCAAAGCCATTCAACCTCAAACCCCAACAATATTGCCCAGTTTGCGTGTATAGAAGCACTAAAAAGTTGCGGATACTTTGTAAAAAGAATGGTTGATGAATACCGGGAAAGAAGAGATTATATGGTAAATGCTTTGAATTCCATTCATGGAATTAGATGCGTAAAACCAGTTGGAGCCTTTTATCTCTTCCCAAATATTCAATATTATCTCGGAAAAGAGGTTGCTGGAAGAGTGCCTAACGACTCCATTGAGTTCACCGAAATACTCTTAGAAAAGGCAAATATCTCGGTTATTCCCGGAAGCGCCTTTGGTATGGAGGGCTTCATAAGAATCTCATACTCTGAATCAATTCAGAGGTTACAGGAGGCTGTGAAAAGACTGAAGTCTGCACTCGAAGTATAATTTTAATGAAGGAGTTTTTATGGCAAAGATGATTTTTGGTTTTGAAGAAAAGTTTTTGCTTGATTTGAGAGATGTTTTCAGAGATTCAAGGCTGGAAGAGATTGAAATAGAAGAAGAGGAAACTTATCTCAGAATATCAAAACAGGATGACCACCACGATATACACAATGTTGTTAGCTATGTTCCTGCTCAATCGGTTGCTCCTTTTGCCGAAAAACCTGCCGAAGAAAAACATGAGGCCAAAAATGTCGCCCAGAAAGCAAGTGAAGAGGTTTACGATGAGACAAAATACTACAAGGTAAAATCTCCGCTGGTGGGGACATTTTATGAAGCACCATCACCAACCTCTCCTCCTTTTGTTAAACTTGGTGATATTGTTATGCCGGATACAACTCTATGCATTATCGAAGCAATGAAAGTAATGAATGAGATAAAAGCGGAAGTTAAGGGTAAAATAGTAAAGATACTTAAAAAAAATGCAAGTCCAGTAAAGACTGATGAGGAAATCTTCATAATTGAGAAAATGTAACCCCTGGAGAAAAATTTGAAACTTTATATCCTTTTAGGTATAGCAGTTGGCCTATCGATGGATGCCTTTTCAGTTGCTATTGCCACAGGTTGTGTGATAAAGAAAAACTTCCACCTTCAGGCTTTCAGAATGGCTCTGTGGTTTGGTGCTTTTCAGGCCATAATGCCAGTTGCTGGATGGCTCTTGGGAAGCAGAGTTGAGAATATTTTTAAAAACTTTGATCACTGGATAGCCTTTCTTTTGCTTGCTTACGTCGGTGGAAAGATGATATTTGAATCCTTCTCAAAGAATAAAAAAAAGGAATGTGATGTTGATACACAAAAGATGCTCATACTTGCAATTGCAACAAGTATTGACGCTTTTGCAGTTGGATTGAGTCTTTCACTCCTCGGAATAAAGATCTTCTTTCCTGCTATCTTTATTGGCATTACCACCTTCACATTTTCAATCTCTGGATTTTATATAGGGAAAAAAATCGGTGGGTTTTTAGAAAAGAAATCCGAACTTTTGGGGGGAATAATACTTATTCTAATAGGTGTAAAAATAATACTTGAACATCTTCTATAAGGATATAGACATAGCATCTCTTTACTTTGCATCTTTCAAATATCCTTCCCATAAATTCTATAGGTCTTGTAGCTCTCATCTGCAAGATGTTTTAAGGATTGTAGCATGGGATAATTATGATAAACTTTGCCTGAAAATACTTTATATTTCAGTGGTATAAAGCCGAAAGAATAATGCGGTTTTTTTTTGAATAAAATCAAGTTATGATTTATATTATTTATGCAAATAAAGCTTCGCTTACTTTCTTTCTCATAGTTGAGAAATAAAGTGGAAGCTGTCCAAAAGTCTCATTTTATCTCAAAACACCAGAAACAGACTTTCTGGACAGCTTGTGCTAATTTTATATATTTAGATTTGTTATAACTTTTTTGATACAAAAGTTTTTTTCAGGAGAAAAAAATGAAACTAAAGATTAACAATGAGAATGTTGATTACACTATCGAAAATGAAAAAAATCTTTCCGATTTTATACTTTCTCTCTCAGAAGAGCTATCGAGACAGGATGCTTTAATTACAAAAGTTGTCGTTGATGGAAAGGAGATTCAGGTGTCTGATGAGAGTTTAAGTAATATTGCTATAGATAGTGTAAAAGAAGTTGAAATTTCTGCCCAGAAAAAAGAGGAAGTAATTTATGAATTGCTTTTTGAATGCCAGAGGCTTTTAAATGAGGTCAAAAAATCAATTATAGAAAGAGGAACAGAACAAAAAAATGAAATAATTGAGGTATTTGACTGGATTAAGGAGACCATTCAAACTATAAGCAGAACCGGCTACATAAATAGTTCAGAAGTTACAATAGTTCTCGAATCAATTGAGAAAATATCTGACTTTATCTCCACAATCGAAGGAAAAGGCCTTGAGGTAAGTACACTTATAAACGTAGTTGATAACCTTGCTAACTATATAAAGGCAATAAGGGAAAGGATTATTTCTGTTTCAATGCCAGACGTGGAGAGTATAAAAAATATGATAGAAGAAACTCTAAAAACACTTCCTGTCGTTTCCGAGTCTTTTCAGGTGGGAAAAGATAAAGAAGCTTATGACAGGATAGAATATGTTATAACGGTTTTGGAAATATTATCAAATTATCTGAAGAGAAGTGTAAAAGATTTTGCAAATGAGAAACAAAAAGAGGTTGTTGAACTTTATGAGGCTTTAAATTCTTCCCTTTTGAAGATTCTTGAAGCCTTTGAGAATCAGGATGTTGTTTTGATTGGCGATTTATTTGAGTATGAAATATCAGACCAACTAAATACTTTTAAAAGAATTGTTTTTGAGGAAAAGAATAATGGATGAAGAAAAAATTATCAATGAAATTGCTGACATAGTTTATAAGAATTGTGGCATTGTATTCAAGGAAACCAATATTCTGGTTTTGAAAAGCAGGATCTCCCAGAGGTTGAAGGAAAAAAATCTTTCTCTCGAAAAATATTTTGAGCTCTTAAAGTCAGACAAAGAGGAATTACAAAGCTTTGTTGATTTTGTGACAACAAATTTTACCAGCTTCTTTAGAAACCACAATCAATTTGAAATTCTTGAAAAGAAACTTATTCCAGAGCTTGTTAAATCAAATGAAAAGGATAAAAAGATAAAACTATGGAGTGCCGGTTGTGCAACGGGAGAAGAACCATATTCAATGGCAATGATAATGAACGAGGTGATGGAAAAAGAGGCTCTTTATGAAAAGGGATGGGATTTTACAATTATAGCTTCAGACATAAGTCTCCAGAGTCTTTTTATTGCAAGAGAGGCAAAATATTCAAAGAAGAGTATGGAAAAGGTAAAAAAGGAATTTATAGAGAAATATTTTGACTTTGTTGATGAGGATGTCTTTATTGTAAAGGAATTTTTAAGAAAAAAGATAAGATTTGATATGCACAATCTGATATATGACAATGGTATAAGAGATGTAGATGTGGTTTTCTGCAGAAATGTGATTATTTATTTCGATCAGGATGTTCAGAAAAAGGTTCTCGAAAATATCTATACCTCAATGAAAAAAGGAGCTTTTTTGTTTTTAGGACATTCAGAAAGCCTCTTTGGCATATATGACAGATTGAAACCATTTTCCTTTAAGGATGGAATAGTGTATGTCAAAGAATGAAAATATAAAGGTGCTTATAGTTGATGATTCTGTTCTCGTAAGAAAATACCTTTCCCGGATAATCACAGAACTCGAAATGGAGGTTGTTGCTACCGCTTCTGATGGAAAGATCGGGCTTCAGAAGATGCTTCTTTTTTCTCCGGATGTTGTAATTCTTGATATTGAAATGCCAGAAATGAATGGCATTGATTTTCTAAAATACTTAAAAGCACATCCAGAAATCAAAAAGCCTCATATTATTGTCTTCAGCTCTTTGATTGAAAGTGATCCATCTGCTACGTTTGATGCCTTAAACTATGGTGCAAATGAGCTAATAAAAAAGCCAGATGGAAATATTCAGGAAAACATTGAGTATTTAAAGAAAGAATTTAAAATAAAGATAGAGGGGCTTTATTTCAGCCGGAAAGAAAAAATCGAAGAAAAAAAAGAGGTCTTACTGGAAAAGGTGTCCCCTGTTCCTTATGGCTTAAATAATTTTGAAGATGCCTTTAACACAAAAAGGATTAATCCAGAAATTGTTGCCATAGGAAGCTCCACAGGAGGTCCTGTGGCTTTAAGAAAGATAATTGGCAAATTAAATCCACTACCTGTTCCAGTTGTGATTGCCCAGCATATGCCAGCTGGTTTTACAAATGAGTTTGCAAAGAATTTAGAAGCTGCTTTCAGAAAAAAAGTAAAAGAGTCAGAGGATGGAGAGATACTGGAAAATGGTGCAATATACATCTGTCCGGGTGGAAAACACGCAAGAATATTTAAGAATAATGGCAGCCTTTTGTTTAAAGAGGACAACAATGAGTATGATGGAGTTTTTTTTAAGCCTTCTGTTGATATTTTTTTTCGTTCAGTAAGGGAAAGTCTCGGTGATAAAGCCCTTGCTGTTATACTTACTGGAATAGGAAGGGATGGTGCAAAAGAGTGTGTTAATCTAAAAAAATCCGGCGCATTTGTTATTGCACAGGATGAACAGAGTTCTGTTGTGTGGGGAATGCCCGGTAATGCAGTAAAGAATGGTGGCGCAGATATTGTGCTCAGTGTAGAAGAAATTGGAGATGCAATAAACAAGTTTTTTTCTTAGTTATGGGGTAAAAAATGGATTTCTCTGAAGAACTTGTTAAGGATTTTCTATCCGAGGCTTTTGAGCTTGTTGACTCCCTTGAGAAAAATTTGCTTCTACTGGAGAATGATCCTAACAACACAAAGTCTATCAATGAGATCTTCAGGGCAATTCACACCATAAAGGGAGGATCTGCAACTGTTGGTTTTAATGAGATAAAAGATTTCACACATATTTTTGAAGATGTTCTTGATATGATAAGAAAGGGGAAACTGTTAATCTCTAGAGAATATATCTCAAAGTTTCTTGAATGCAAGGATGAGATAGAAAAAATGCTCTCTGCAAGAGAGAAAGAAACGATTTATACATCTGAGAAAAAAGAAAAGCTTTTGGAGTTTCTCCAGAACATAAAAGGAGGACAGATAGAGAAAAAACCGGCTCCGACAGCTGAAGAAAAAACTCCTGATAGGATCGGAGTTGAAGAATTTCTGGATAAATCAAAACTTACCAACTATGAAATTTCAACAATTTCTGAAATAATTGCAAAAGGAAAAAGGGTTTTTGTATTGCATTATTATCTGAACGATAAGTATGAAATGAGGGATGTGGCACCTTTTCAGATAAATGCCTTACTCAAAGATATTTCTGAAATCTTAAAGGTTATACCTGACTTAAATAAGCTTGAAACTAGCTTTCACAGGAATGTATACTTTATAATTGCCTCTGATAAAACTGAAAAGGATATAAGAGAAAAAACCTTCTTGCAGGAAATGGTAGAAAAGCTTCTCATTCTCCCTCTTACAGACAAGCTCCTTGAAGGATTTAGAGATAGAAATTTAAAAAAGGTAGCTGAAAATAAAGACAACCTGAAAAATGAAAAAACGGAAGAGGAAAAAAGAGCCACTTCTACTATAAGGATAGAAAGCTGGAAGGTGGATGAGCTTCTTAACCTTATGGGAGAACTTGTAATAACAAAGGCTTCTTTTTCTGATATAAATGAAAAATTTGATGGGCTTGAAAACATATTTAAAAACCATCTCAAGTCATTTTTAAGTGGTGTTTCAAAGTTAAAACTCGACAATGATCCAAAGAAAAATGAAGAGAAAAATTTTGCTTTGCTTGCCAGCTTTGAGGAAATATTCCAGATGTTTGATGCCTACAGGGAAACATTTCAAAAGTTATCAAGGGTTTCTTCCTCCCTGCAGGAAAATGTTATGAACCTCAGGATGGTTCCTGTTCAGATGATATTCTCCCGCTTTCCGAGACTTGTAAGGGATATGTCAGAAAAAATGAATAAGGATGTAGACCTCATAATGGAGGGAGTGGAAACAGAAATAGATAAAAGCATGGTGGATGAAATCTTTGATCCTCTTGTGCACATTATCAGAAACTCTCTCGATCATGGTATAGAATCAAAGGAAGAAAGGATTAAACTTGGCAAATCGCCGAGAGGTAAGATAATTCTTAAGGCATACCATGAGGGTGATAGCATAGTGATTGAAGAAAGTGATGATGGCAAGGGAATAGATTTTGAAGTTTTAAGAAAAAAGGCACTGGAAAACAAAATGTTTCCGAAGGAAGTGGTAGAAAAAATGTCCCCCAAGGAGCTTCTTGCACTTATATTTCTGCCCGGTTTTTCAACTGCAGGCAAAATAACAGAGATTTCCGGTAGAGGAGTGGGAATGGATGTCGTTAAAAAGAAGGTGGAAGAGCTCGGTGGAAATGTAAGCTTTTATACTGCAAAAAATAAGGGTTCAAGAATTGTGATACGTCTACCACTTACTCTGGCAATAATTCAGGGACTGCTTGTAGAAGTCGAAGATATTCACTTTTTTATACCCATCAGTTCAATAGAAGAAACCATTGTGGTTTCAAAAGAGGATTTCAAGGACATAAATGGTAGAAAGATGATATTTTTGAGAGAGAGTCTCATTCCTTTAATTTTCCTTGAGGAGTTTTTCTACCAGAAAAGTGTAAATGTTGAAGAAGTTGAAAAAAAATACTGCATAGTGGTAAAATCAAAGGAGAAAAATTTTGGCCTTGTTGTTGACAATGTAATAGGTGAACAGGATGTGGTAATAAAGCCATTGAACAATAAACTTGTTAAAGCAAGCGGTATCTCTGCAGCTACAATAATAGGCAATGGCGATATAGCATTTATTGTTGATGTTGAAAGAGTAACCTCATTGTCAGGTGTGAAAAGTTCACCAGCTTTATCTTAGGGGGAAATTTTGGAAGAAGGTTTTGTTAACAAAAGAATTGAAGAAAAAGAAGAAAAATCAATACAAAGGACTCTTTTTAGCGCAATTATTTTCAGGCTTGAGGAAAATCTGTATGCTATAAACATAGAAAATCTACGGGAGATAATATTTTTTAGAACAATCTATAGGGTCCCGAGAACAAATGAGACATTACTTGGAGTTATCAATCTCAGGGGAAATATAATCCCTGTTTTCAGTCTCAATCTATTGCTGGGACATCAAGAAAGTCTGAAAGGCAAAAATAAAATTTTCGAGGATGAGAGATTCATAATGATTCTCAGAGAGGATAAGAATATGTTCGGGCTTGTTGTGGATACAATATATAAAAATATTTCAGTCCTCGAAGGACAGTACAAAACAAAAGAATACATCAAAAAATGGCTGAAGGATGATCTTTTCGATGGGTTGATTTTATTTGAGGGGCATGAAATATTTACTCTCTCTATAAATGGGCTATTGAATTATATTTTCTCACTTAAGTAGGTTACTACTGGCAACCTGCTATGTTGAACAAAAAAATTTAAATTTTTCCAGAGGAGGAAAGATGAGGATAGAGTACATTAATCCTTTTATTGAGGCTTCATTTGAAATCCTAAATGAGGTTTTACAAACCTCTGTAAAGAGGAATGAACTTTATTTGAAAAAACTCGGTGATTCATTCAAGGGAATTGCAATTGTCATCGGAGTAACAGGGAATGTAAGTGGAAGGATAGTCTTTGATATGACGGAGGAAACTGCATTAAAGATTGCCTCAAAGATGAATAATGAAGAGTTAAAAGAATTCGATGAAATGGCAAGAAGCACTGTTGGTGAGCTCGCCAATATGATTACAGGTAGATCTGTTACAAAGCTTGAGAAGGAAAATTTATCTTTCAGCTTTACACCTCCAACTATAATTACGGGGGAAAATATTCATATATATGAGTTTTCTGATATGGAAGCATTAATAATACCAATAGATACTGGACTTGGAATTGTTGAAATAAATATTGCTTTCAAAGAAAATTGATTTAAAGGAGGCTAAAATGTCAATTGTTTTTGATGAGAATGGCCTGCCAACAGGTCGAAAGATAACAGGGGGCCATGTAAAAGTGCTTATAATTGACGATTCTCAGTTTGTTATAAAACACCTATCCCAGATATTTCTTTCGAGAGACTTTGAGATTATAGGAACTGCCGAGAATGGAAAGGAGGGGCTTGAAATATTAAAGCAAAATAAGGGGCAGGTTGATTTGATTACACTTGACATCACAATGCCAGAAATGGATGGTATTGAAGCACTGAAGGAGATAAAGAAAATCGATCCAAATGTGACTGTTGTAATGGTAACTGCACTGGGAACGGTTGAGGCAGTAAGAGAAGCCATAAAACTTGGAGCAAAGGGCTATATTGTAAAGCCGATCGATAGAGAAAAGGTTATAGAAAGAATAGGACAGATCTTGAAGTAAGGGAGATGGTATGATAAAAGAGGTGGACTAAAGCTCTAAGTAGACGGATAATGAGAAAAGGATTAAACTAATTGTCTA
>JBMFQR010000030.1:0-21947 GCA_049968515.1 Brevinematia bacterium | reverse complement strand
GTTACAGCTTCTGATGTAGCTTCTTCCTGATCAGGAGCTGTGGTCTGTTGAGAAAACAGAAGAGTGGCACCAGCCAGTAAAACAACAACAACCAGAAATAATCTCTTTTGCATATTTTATTCCCTCCTTTTTTGTTTATTCTAAATTCTAACAGCTAAAACCATAAATGTCAAATTAAGAAATAACCTTCTCACTTTCAACTATCTCTTTATCTATAAATCTTTTCTCCTCTGTATCTAAAAGATTCTTTATGTTTAAAATTAAAAAAACATTTTCCTCAAGTCTGATAACTCCATCAATCAGATCCTTTGAAATCTTCACATCACCGGACATATCCACTTTCTGTATCTTATTAGCTTCAACAGAAAAAACATACATAAAGTCATCAACAATCAAGCCTATAAGCAGATTATTTATATTCAGAATGATCAGTTTATATTCTTCAAGATTCATCTCATCAGATTCCAGCTCGAGCTTCTTTTTCAATGAAATAACAGGAATTATCACCCCCCTGAGATTAATAATGCCCTTCACAAAACCCGAAGCATGCGGCATCCAGGTAATCTGAGAAACCCTTACAACCTCTTTTACAAAATCTATATCGAAGCAATAAGAATTATTAGCCACCTTAAACCCAACAAATTGCTTTTCCATAACAAAATCACCCGAAAGACAATACTGATGTTCTATTTTAAAGTTTTAGAAAAAATAATGCAAGATTTTTTTTGTTTTTTCTATTCCTTTGTTGATAATCTTGCAGTGACAGGTTTCATTTATTCCAGAAAAGCTGGATTTTAGCTTCCCAACCATAGCCGGTTTCATTATCTGGAATGAGGGAAATGGTAGCATCTCTAATGTTGACAAAGAAATCCTTGTTAAGCTGAATATCTCCTCCCTTTATGTTACCCATAAAGGATTGCATATCTATATAGAAAAATGCCCCGGTATTCAATTTACTATTTGCAGTAGCAAGCATTTCTGGATATTTCTCAAGCGCCCCACCCTCTTTTTTGAAAAGCTTCTGCAATATGTTTGTAAGCTGTGTCTTATCTGTAGCAAAAATAAGATCATTCTCAATTATTCCATAATAAACCGAATAGTTTGAGGCTGGATACCTAAAAAATGGATATGTAAAGACCTCAAAGGAGTATACTTTCTCCCCATTTTTTATAATTGCATTGTTTAGGTTATCTATAAGTATTTTTGCTTTAACTGGATCTCTTAAGCCATAAACTCCATAAACAAGATATTCATTATTCTGGTAATCAAATTTATCAATCGCAAATCTTACCCTCCCATCCCCATTAAAGATTATATCCTTTTCAATGTTTACATTGTATTTTTCCTCAAGTTGCTTTGAAAATCCTTTTATACCCAGAATATCAACCTTATCAATAAACTGGTAATATCTGTAAAGCACAGGAATATTCATATTCATTACCATTATCACTGCTGGAGAAGGAAGTAAATAATCCATAAAATTCAGTTTTTCCTTTGCTTCAAATTCCTTTATGGAAGAAAGAAATCTCTTCTGTTCATCAGAAAGTGTTCCAGAATAGCCATTTATAATAAGAGCTGTATCGGATACCTCGGGAGAAAAACAGGAAAAGCCATAAGGAATGTTTATATTTAGAGTAACTCCACTTGAAGAGGTAATATCACTTAAAAATTTGCTTTCAATCCAGATAAGGTATTTATTCCACTTGAAATCAAGCTTCTTCTGGACAATCTGAAATGCCTTATTGCCAGTTAGCTTCTCACCTGCAGACAGATTATTAAGCAGTGACTTTTCCTTTGATATTGCCACAAAATCACCAAAAAACTTGTAGTTTAACTGGGAAAGATTCTTTTCAGCATATTTTGAAAAGGTTCTCTGGGATTTAACAGGGATAAGGAGATAGCCCACATCATTGGAGAAATGGGAATATACAAGAGGCTTTGAAATATCTATACCCACTCTTTCAAGCTCTTTGTCCTCAAAAATATCTATACCAAAAGATGACTTCGATTGAAGGGTTAAATCCTGTTTTGTCTGGGTAAAATTTTTGTCATAAAATTTCTTCATAAGGAATGAAATATCCCTGTTAAACCTCTGCCATGATGGAATAATCACAACAAAAGGGGCTTGCTGGACGTAATTTTCAACATCCTGCAGTGAAAAAATCAGTCTATGAGAAAATGTCAATAACAACAGAAAAAAGAGAATTTTTTTCACATTATTACCTCATTTTGCTGATTAAATCCTCTTTCATTATGCCTGAGGAAGAAAATATTTCCCTCTATTTTTGATTTTCTATTCTGAAAATCTCCAAGATTGTAATAATTAATCCCGATGATGTTCCTCTTTACCTTTATTGGTATGTTGTTCTCATGAGCTATCTTAAGGGCTTCTATAGGACTGAGATATATTTTTTTGTTATAAAAGCCAACCTTTATCTCACACATAGCAGAATCAGGCTGATCAATCTTTTTGAGTATCTTCACAGCCTTAAATTTCAGCTTGAGGCTGTTAAACAACTTTTTCATAAAGGAATTTTTCAAGAAAAGAGTATGAATAACACTCTCTTCAAGCAAAAAGCCAGAATGTAAAAAAACCTCTTCCTTTTTCCCGACCTTTCCTTTAAGTATGACATGATATCTCCCAGAAGAGGGATCGATAAGCATTTTATCTACTTTCATTTTGACCCATTCAGGCAGAAAAAATGATTTGAGTCTATTAAAAATTTTTGCCTTCATAAGCTCCCTTAATAAAAATCTATCTTAAAAGAACGCCTTTTTCATCGGCAATAAATTTTCCAAACTTCATAAAATTCCATATATAATTTACACATAAATTGGAAAAAAATCAACCCTATTTACTGATTTTCTGTGTTTTGAAGCCAGCCCCTGAAAAGATTCCCTCAAGATTATAGAAACTTCTTATCTCTTCGAGAAATATGTGTATAATTAAATTTCCAAAATCTAAAAGACACCAGCCATCATGCCACTCTTCGAGAGGATTTTTAAGATTAACACCATATTCATCCATCAATTCTATCAATCTATTACGTATTCCTTCCATCTGAATAAGGCTATCGGCAGTTGAAAGCAAAAAATAATCTGCTATTATTGAAAGCCCTCCGGAATTATAGAGAATTATATTCCTTAATTTAAGCCTTTCCATTTCAGAAAGGACGGTTTTAAGCATCTCCTCCATCACTTTTTCTCAAAAACTAAAACTTGTGTAATGTTTGAATAACAGCCCCTCTGTCCATTTCTTTTATCACCACATCATAATATACCTTTACGAATTCGGAAAAGTTGAGTTTTAACCCTGTAAGTTGTTGAATTCTTTGAAATTCCATCTCTGTAAGATTATCGAGTTTTAACGAAGAAAACCTTTCCAGATTGCCGTTTTCAAAATCATTTAGTAGCTTTAAAGAATCAAGCAGCTTGCAGAGGTCATAAAAATACTTCTGTGTGGCTTCCCTGAAGATAACCTTTCTGTAAAGTTCAAATATCTCTTTGTTAGAGAATTTATAAAGTCTGTATCCTTTCTTTAAATTTTCAATAAACGCCTTTGCCCTGCTACTACTTTTGTAAAATTCATCCCCCAGATTTTCAAAATCTTCATATCTTATGAACTTCATCAGAGATTTTTCATCCATCATATTCATAAGCTTGTAATATGCTGTCCTGTTCAATTCTTTATAGATTATCTCATAAAAGAACTTAAGTGTCTGTGCCGGATCAAAAGTAGCAATGGCTTCGTCATACTGCATCTTTTTCCACTTCTTAAAAAAGTTTGTATCTTCAGAAAGTCTCTTCTTTATCATATCTCCAGCTCTATCGAATTCAGCAGTCTTGAATAAAGCCCACTCTTCATCTTTCAGTAGATGATAAAAATTATCCACCCTCTGCTGGTAACGATACTTTTCTGTGGTTGTTATACAACCTGATATAAGTAAAAATACGAGAAAAATGAAATATAAAAATCCTCTCATCTTTTATCCTCCGCTTCAATCACCTTTCTTTTCCTCCGGGACAAGAATATTTTCATAAATCTGTGTGTTTTCATCCGGGAAAAACTCAAAAGTTGTATCAACTATATTTATATTAAAACTCTCATATTTAAGAGAAAGCTCTATTGTTGTGTCGAGCTGGTTCATAGCTTCCATTTTGAGTATATCTCCATCCTCATTAAATATCATATTTATGTATTTAAAACCAGCCATTTTGTTCTTTGGTACAAAACTAAGCTTATATGCAGTTTTATTTTGATATGTAAACTTATATCCATCTTTTGGGATGGTTGCCACATACTCCTTCAGAAGTCTATCTATATTCCAGCCTATCATTGGAGTTCTTTTTTCACGTGCTAAAGATTCCCTTATGGCTACATTTTGATCCTTAAGATAAATCCAGAAATTTTTACCATCCGAAACAATCTTACTGCCAGTTTCATAGAGCTCGCCTTTTGGGGTTCTGCCATAATAGCTGAACAAAAACTTATTAGGAGCTTTATACTTTATAATTCCAAAGTATGTCTTTTTATTTACCACACATACAAAGCTGCCAGTAAATGTCCTTGTTTTAATAATTCTGCTCTTCACAATTTCAAGAAGAGTGTTTGCACTTGTTACCTCAATTTTTTTTGAATATAAAACTGCAGGGAAAACCAAAAAGAAAATAAGCAACTTTCTCATCAAAAATACCTCTAAAATCTAATCTGCCGGGGACGGGACTTGAACCCACACAGGCTAAATGCCCACTAGACCCTGAATCTAGCGCGTCTGCCAATTCCGCCACCCCGGCATTAAACTGACCTGCAAAGAAGACTTTGGCTTCTTTACACAACGAAAACTTTAATATTATAAAACATTTTTTTTACAATGGCAAAAATATGAATTTTTAATTTAAGAATGGATTTACACACCACCAACAAGCACATCTTTAACAAGTATGTGTGGACTCCCTGTGGAAACTGGCAATCCATTCTGTCCTCCCTTGCCACATCCCCCAAGCCCTCCATGGTGTTCAATATCATTCCCTATCGCCACAATATTCTTTAATGTAGTGAAAACATTCCCGGAAAGGTTCACATCCCTTATCAGCTCCACCTTTTTCCCATTCTTTATTCTATAAGCATAGCCTGATGAGAAGGTAAACATTTCAAGATTTGTCATACCCCCAAGATAATCAAGTGCATATATTCCATCATCAATCTGCTCTATCATTTCATCAAAAGTGGAGGTGCCATTATCAATATAAGTATTAGTCATCCTCACTATCGGCTGATGAAATGAATTGATTGCTCTTGCATTACCGGTAACATTCTCATTCATCAAATATGCTGTTTCCCTTGAGTGAAGTCTGGAATATAATCTGCCATTCTTTATAAGATAGGTTTTACTGGCTTTTACTCCCTCATCATCATAGGGTGTATAACCCGCAAGATCAGGAATAGAACCATCATCTATGATATTTAAAAATTCAGGACCAAATACCCTTCCAATTTTCATAATTTTCTGCATTTTTGGGTTCTCAGAGATAAAATCGGCTTCTGAAAGATGACCAAAAGCCTCATGTGCAAAAACACCTGCAAGCAGAGGATTTAATAAAACAAGATATTTTCCACTCTCAACCTTTTTTGCTTTAAGAAGATCCAGTGCTCTTTTCTTGACCTCTTCAATTCTGGATTCAAGATTCACAACAAGTTCCCAGCCTCCATACTGTCCAATTGATTCAAATGCCTGTTGAACATTTGTGCCATCCTTTGCCATTGCACCATACGATATGCCTGTAAATATCCTTTCCACCGAGATATTACTTCCCTCTGAGTTTAAGTAATATTTCTTTGACTTCCAGTCTGAATATGTAACTTTTGTGGAAGCTATCTTTTCATCCTGCAACATATCATTGTAATTTTTGACAAGCTCATTTTTTTCCTCTGGAGAGATTGCAAGTGGTGAAATTCTGTATTGTGTACTTACATCTTCAACAATAGGGGAAAGCCTTAAAATATTTATCTTCTTCGGCAGATTTGTACTTACAATTCTCGCATTTTCAAGTGCCTCTTCAATAGCTCTATCAATGTCTTTCTCATTGAATGAAGAGAACCCCCATCCGCCATTGTAAAAAATCCTCACATTGCCGGAAGAGGTTTTTGAGGTTTGAAATAATTCAATGTTCTGCCTTGTGTAAACTATCCTTGTTGAAAGAACCTCTTCAAAATGAAATTCAGCAAAATCAGCAGGAATTTTCTTTAGCTTTTCTTTTATATCTTCGTACATAGTTATTTGTTTTTCAGAAGAATATCCTCAAGCTTTTTTAATTCTTCCTCAAGATGGTTTATTTTAACACATACCCTGTGAAATCCTTCAAGAAGCTCCTTGCTGATTTTCTCCATTGTTTTTTCTACGGTGTCAATATGGTTTTTTGTATTTAAAACCCTGAATTCTACCTTATCAACTTCCTCCTTAATTGCCTTTATTTTCTCAAAAACCTCATTGAGGGTATGTTCCATTTTTTCCTCCTGCAATTTTCTTCATAAAAATCTTATAATAAAAGGAGGAAAATTTCAAATTTGAGTAGATTTTTAATCTAATAGACCTTGCTACTTTTCAATCCTGTGAGAACTTGATTATCCCATTTTGTTCTTGATAAACTTTATTATTTTTTCAAAATCTGAAGAGGTTTCTTCTTTTGCCTTTTGAGAGGTTTTAAGTTTAGTGTTTAACTCTATTATTTTTATATCGTTTATAGAGATGGGCTTGCTTTTTGTATCAATGCGTCTTTGAGAAAAGCTTCTGTATTCATTATTATACTCAAGAATAAGCTGCTGTCTTGTCTCCTCGAGCTCTTTAATTTCACTTTCAATCTTCTTTAATAATAGCTCATTATTCTTTAGTTCAAGTCTCTGCTCACCTATAAAGAAAATTATAAAAATGGTAAAAAATATAATAAAGAATATGCCGGAAAAACTTTTCCTACTCATCAAAGCCCTCTAAGGTTTTCATTCTTTCAAAAACCCTCATCCTTGCACTTCTGGCAGACTTATTAAAACTTATCTCCTCTTCAGAGGGTTTTATCACCTTCTTTGTCAGCACCCTGCCCATTCCCCCTTTTTCTAACTCTTTAAACCCCTGTTTTACAATTCTGTCCTCAAGGGAATGGTAGCTTATTACAACAACCCTCCCATTTTCAGATAAAATATCGACAGAATGGTGTATAAAACTTTCGAGTTTTTTTAAATCTTTGTTAACAAAAATTCTCAAGGCCTGAAAACTCTTTGTTGCTGGATGAATATTTTTTTTTCTTTCCCTTTTTACTTTAAAGATTATATCGGCAAGCTCTTTTGAGTTTTTTATAGGCCTTCTTCTGCAAATTTCTTTAGCTATCCTTTTAGCTTCAGCTTCTTCTCCATACTCATAAAGAATCTTCGCAATCTCATCTTCCCTGAACTTGTTGACAACATCATATGCCCTTATATTTTCTTCCTCATCAAGTCTCATATCGAGAGAGGTTTCATCATTGTAGCTTATCCCGAGTTTCAGGTTTGAACTTTCCTTCAGGTGAAACATAGAGACCCCAAGATCTGCTATAATACCATCAACTTCAGATAAATTTTCATCCTTTAAAATATCTTTAATTCTATCAAAGGAGGTATTGTAAAAATGAACATTTTTAAATTCAGAAAGTCTTTCCCTCGCAATTTCAAGAATCTCTTTGTTCCTATCAATACAGATAAGCCTTCCTTCAATTCCTAAATACTTCAGTATTTCAAAGGAATGCCCCCCTTCTCCACAGGTCGCATCTATATAGATTCCATCTTTCTTAATTTTTAAAAAATCAATCGTTTCCTTAAGCAAAACAGGGATATGATATATTTTGACCACTTTAATCCATCCTTAAAAACATTGTGATTTCATTGCCTGTAAGATTAAATTTTACCTTATTCATTATTTTTTTGATTATAAATATTCCCCTGCCAGAGGTTTTTAAAATATTATCCCCCCTCGATGGATCGGGAAGTTTGTCAAATCTAAATCCTTCCCCCTCATCTTTAAGCTTGAAAACTATCCAGTCTTTCCAAACTCTATAACTTATAAATACTCTTTTCTGAATGTTTGACTTATTTCCATGGACAATGGCATTTATTAAAGCCTCATAAAGGCAGGTATATATCTTCCATTTTGTGTCCTCATCAATGTAAAAAATATGCTCAAGGGATTTAATCAGTTTCATAATGGCATTATCTGCCTCAAGGACATTGCTTGGAATGGAAATATAATTTTTGTATGCAAAGTTTTTGTTTATCGTAACAAGAAGCATAGAAATATCATCCTCTTCAAATCTTTCATATTTTTCCAGCAATCTTAAATATATATTATTGAGTATGTTTGTGGTTTTTGATAAGACAAGGTTTCTAAAAAGGGATTTTAAATCATCCATAGAAATAATCTCATTGTTTTTGTGAAAAGAAAAGATTCCGTCAGTATAAAACAATATTTTACATATATCCGGAAGCTTATGTTTAGCAATGCTTCTTGAGTAGTTAAGATTCTGGCTGATACCGAGAGGGAAGGTAACCTTTTCAAGGTGAGTGATTTTATGTTCTTTCTCAGAAAATATAAGTGGCATTGGATGCCCGCAGTTAATATATTCTATTTCATGGTTCTTTGTATCAATAACTCCGTAAAAAAGTGTCACAAACTGGTCTTCAATAAGAAGTTTTATAAGACTTGAGTTAAGATAAAAAACCATCTTTTCAACACTATAGAACTCCTTAGGGGTAAGGGTAATCAACATCTTGAGTGCAGCTGTAATCAAAGAAGACGAAACCCCATGTCCTGAAACATCAGCGATGAAAACCCCCACTCTATCCTCATCAATCTGAAAAATGTCAAAAAAGTCCCCCCCAAGTTTTGCAGATGGTCTGAAAAATGTCTCAAACCTTATAAAAGAATTATATATTGGTGAAATATAGAGGATGTGACCCAGCACCTTTTTAGCAGTGGACAACTCATCATCCATCATTCTATTATTGAGCTGAAGCTGATTGAAAAGCTTATATTCAATGCTTATGTCCTGAAAGAAGAATTGCATATAGCTTTCTTCTCTTAAATTTAATTTCTGTATGCTTACCGAAAATATCTTTTCATCTGTATTCCTTTGAGCAATTTTATATGTTGTAAACAAAGAATTGGAAAGTGACCTAAAAATATTATTTAGTTCTTCATTATCAAGAACAAAAAAGTCAGAAATTTTTTTACCTGCCAGCCCTGTCCTTTCATTTACAATCTTTGAAAAAAAATCGTTATAAAAGACTATATAGCCTTTTCTATCTACGATTACATATGGAAATGGCAAATTCTTGAATATATCAACAGAAATGCTACCTAAATTTTTTAGTAGAGAATAATTTTGTCTCGGAGAAAGATCCGTCATTTTATAACCCATTTCGGAGAGAGGGGGATTCGAACCCCCGGTACACAAAAAGTGTACTTCTGATTTCGAGTCAGACCCAATCGACCACTCTGGCATCTCTCCGGGAAGATTCGCGCCCAGGAGGATTCGAACCCCCGGCCCTCAGGACCGCAACCTGATGCTCTATCCAGCTGAGCTATGAGCGCATTACACAAATATATTATCAAAAAGAAGGGGTTTTGTCAATTAAAATCGGAAAGTGTGGCGTATCAATGACGCCACACATTTATCTTTCTACTACCATCTTAAGAGAGGGGACATTTATTGTTTTTCCATCAGAATATTTGACCACAATATTTGTAAGATGTGGATTATAAGCAACGTAAGTTTTTTTGCCATTCTTCGTAAATACGCTGTAGAATGTTGTATCAGCTGTCACGGCTGGATCAATTTTACCGAGCACTTTCAGATTCTCTATCCAGTGATATGTTTTGGCTGGTGAGTTCCCAAACTCTACGGGATAGGTTTCATCCCATATATTGAGTGCTTTATCTGGATCAGTAAAAGCCTGAAACATAGCAATAATGTCTGGCCAGATTGTAATTCTTGCCCCCACTCTGTTGTACAACTCATCAAGATTTCTGTTGACAAAATCCGGGTACATACTAAAAAATAATGAGCCTCCTGTGAGAGGGAGCATATTTATAGCCTTTGTCTGTGTATATTCCTCAGTCCACCAGGTAGTATGAACAATTTTACCACCCCATACCTGTGAACAATAAGCATTTTTAAACTCTTTTGGAAAGATCTCTCTATAAACATCATACCAGTATTCGAGAGCGGCATTAACTTCAGTAGTGTAGAGAAAAATGCCGAGATCTCTTATTGCTTCATTCTCTGTGATTTCACCCCACATAATCAGAGCAACCCAGGCATTAATAGCCTCAGTTACAGATTCCTGATTCGGACCAAAAACTGAAAAACCTGTCGGTGCACCACCACTTGCCCAGGAATGTCCCTCAAATAAGTCAAAATATCTCATATATGGGAAACGCTTATCATCTCTCTCCCAGTTTGCAATGTCTTTTATAAGAAGTTTTATCATTCCACCATAGTTTTCCTCTTTCGCCCAGTTTTTATCTCTAAAACCAATTGCACTTGCCCCATAAATAAAATATCCATAATGAAAATGATGATCATTTAATTCAGTATTATTGCCAAATCCAGCCTGATACATTATTAATGTGCCCCAGTTAGTATCATAATAGAAAATCTGTTTATACTTGTCTTCACTAGCAGTAAAGTACTCCCTTATTGTATTACTAATCGCATTGATAAAGTCAGTCTTCGCTTCTTCATTGCCAAGTTGTTCTGCTACGGCAATCAGGTCGGCAAGCCTTGATAAATTTTTTGAGAGAGAGTATGGATCCATAACTCCCGGAACTCCAGGACCATACCTTATGTAGTCTTTTCTTTTGTAAATGTCATTTACATATTTTTGCAATCTATTTCTGTCGTAATTTCCAGCATCTGGCAACCAGGGTAAAATCCCATGGTATGTATACTCTGTCAAAAATTCATTTCCCTCAATGAGCCTTATTTTGCCTCTTATTGAATCAAATGAGTATTGTAGAGGTCTGATATTCTGGTTATTTCTACAGTGATGTGGCAAAAGCCCCATCAATGTTTTTTCATTCTTTCCTTCTCTTAACTCTGTCATAACCCTGAATTTTGTATAAATCCTGCTTTTCTCTCTATCATATTTCCACTCTACCGTTGTGTTGGTAGGGAAAGCAAAGGCATATTTTTTAAAGAAATCAAGAGTGCTTTTTTTATTGTCTGGTAGTAATGCAATAACTAGATAGTTTTTTCCTGAAGGGGTTATAAGATTGTAAGCCGATGAAGTCAAATTTTTCCATTTTGAGCCTGTTGGAGCAAAGATTGCAAAGTTTACGTTATTAACAGTAAATCCGAGAGTCTCACTATTTTCATTTCCATACCAGAGCTTTGACTTTTCAATAAAATTTACCACAATATCAACATTCTCAAAAGTAAAATAAAAATATGGACTCCCCTGTAATATGGTTGCCTTTATTTTTTTGTTACCATCAGCCATAACAATATCTACACCAAAATCAGTGTACTTATCAAGTCTTGCATCGACTGGCTTAAATTCCTTTCCAGTAATTATAAACTCTGGAAAATGAGGCATTACAACCTGAATATCACCATCACCCTCTTTAAAAGTGTCCTTTTCCGGATAACCAATAAGAAATCCACTTTCCGCACAACTAAAGGTCATAGGAAGAGGATACATTGCCTCTGAATATTGAGACCATAAAACACTCGAAAACCACTTGTTACTTGGGACACCTCCTTTTATATTCTCTGTAACATATGGAGTATCCAGATGAGGTCCAGATTGCCCATATGGTTTTTTATCTACGTAACTCCCAAGCCCGACTTTTATTACTTTAGCAAACAAACCCCCTGATAAAATTAATATTGAGAATACCAATAAAAATTTTTTTGACATAACTGTCTCCTCTCTTATTATATCCATCATTTTTTTACAAAAACTGCCTAAATCCTGTCTTACAAACTGGAGAAAGACCCATCCTTTTTCTCATAAGATTTTAATTTCTTTTTTATAATAAATCAATATTTTTTTCAAATGCTATATAGCAATTTTTTTTTAAACTCACCAAGAAGGCTTTCACTTGCAACTATAACATTTTTGAGTTAGAATAAATAACATCAAAACTAAAAGGAGGATACTTATGCAAGAGATCTTAATTTCAAAGGCTATTATTGATAACTACACAAAAAAGCTTCTCGATTCACTTGAAAATGATGTAATAATAGCAGGTGCAGGTCCATCAGGACTTGTGGCAGCATATTATCTTTCGAGGGCTGGATTTAAAACTCTAATTATAGAAAGAAAGCTTTCTACAGGAGGGGGAATCTGGGGAGGAGCGTCAGGATATAATGTCATCACCATAGAAAACGAAGCAGTGGAAATAATTGAAGAACTTGGCATTAAGAAGGAAAAGTATGAAAAGCTCTTTGTTGTTGATGCAGTAGAATTTGCAACTGGCCTTGCATATAAAGCCATACAGGCTGGGGCAAAGGTTTTAAATCTTACAAGTGTGGAGGACATAATCTTTAAGAACAACTCTGTGCAAGGTGTTGTCGTGAATGGTACTGCGATAACATTATCAAAGTTACATGTTGATCCCTTCTGCATTAAGTCAAGGTGTGTTGTTGATGCTACTGGCCATCCCGCAGAAATTGTTGCTGTCCTGAAGAAAAAGGTTAAGAACATACCTGCTGGTGAAATACTCGAAGGGCCAATGGATGTAGAAACAAGCGAAAAAGGGGTTGTAGAAAGGACTGGAGAATTTTTCCCCGGCCTTTATCTTACCGGAATGTCTGTTTGTTCTGTCTATGGTCTTCCAAGAATGGGACCCATCTTTGGAGGGATGCTCCTTTCGGGCAGAAAAGTAGCTGAGATTATAAAGGAGATGGTATGAATTTGCTTGAACTTAAAAATGTAAGCCTCGTAAAAGGAGAACGTGAGATTCTAAAAGATATTACGATGGAGATGTGGGATGGCTACGTTCACGCGGTGGTTGGACCGAATGGGGCTGGCAAGTCAACGCTTGCAAATACAATAATGGGCATTTCTGGCTTTAGAGATTTTTCTGGAGATATACTTTTCGAGGGGCAATCTATAAAGCATCTATCCATTGATGAAAGGGCAAGGCTTGGCATCACACTTGTCTTTCAAGAACCCGCAAGATTTGAAGGGCTTGGTGTTAGTGACTTTATACTTGCAGGCTCGAAGAAAAAATCAAAGGATGTGGTTATTGACGCTCTTTCAATGGTAGGACTTGACCCGCTTAAATATCTTAATAGAGCAGTTGATAAGACACTTTCTGGTGGAGAAAGAAAGAGAATAGAGCTTGCCTCTGTCTATGCAATGCAGCCCCGCCTCGTGCTGATGGATGAACCGGATAGTGGTGTTGATATCGATTCAATAAAATACATTTTTGAAGTAATTAATGACCTGAAGAAAAATGGTTCTACAATTGTGCTTGTTACACATAGTCCGGAGGTTTTAAAACAGGCTGAGCATGCCTTTCTGCTCTGTGGAGGAATGCTTGTTAGCAAAGGAGAAACATCTAAAATGTTTGATTATTTTAGTGGGAAGTGTTCCCCATGTAAGCACATAGGCAGTCCGGAAAAGAAAGAAATAGAAGCAAGTTAAAGGAGTATTTATGGATAAAGATAAAGAAAAACTCTTAGCCGAGCTTCTTGCAAGCATAAATCAACATAAAATGCCACCTGATGTCGCACACATTGAGATACATGGCAATGAGGTTTTGAATGCCCATCTTGTTCCGGGACTTGAGGTTAACTCAAAAAGTTTTGAGGATGGTGTTGATGTTAAGATTAGAGTAAAGGAAATCATAAAAAATCCGGTCAGATTCTGTTTTGGAATGATACCACCGAATGGAACACAGAAAATCATCATAAACACGACAATTGAGAAAGGTGCTTCTGCAAGCTTTATAGCAAGCTGTACATTTCCAAACGCAGAGAATGTAAAACACCTGATGGATGCAGTAATAACAATAGAAGAGGGGGCAAGCCTTTCATACTTTGAAAGACATATCCATGGCCCGGCTGGAGGAGTTACAATCGTTCCCAAAACAAAAGTAATTGTTAAAGAGAATGCTCGGTTCTCCACGGAGTTTGAGCTTATAAAAGGAGCAGCTGGTATCATAGAGCTTGATTATGAGGCTGAGGTAGAAAGGAATGTCACGGTGGATATGAAGGCAAGAATATTTGGTAGATTAAACGATAGAATTCACATAAAAGAGAAAGCTCATCTGGTGGGAGAAAATTCTACCGGAGTACTGACAAGCCATATTGCCTTAAAAGATAATGCTAATGCAAACATTGAAAATGAAGTGGTTGCCGATGCACCATTTGCAAGGGGACATGTTGACTGTAAGGAGATAGTGCAGGATAATGCAGTAGCAAGAGCCATTCCCGTTGTTCAGGTTAATAATCCAAAGGCTCATGTGACACATGAAGCCGCAATAGGCTCTGTTGACTCAAAACAGCTTGAGACTCTTCTTTCCCGTGGTCTTACTGAAGATGAAGCAACAGAAATGATTATACAGGGGTTGTTGAGGTGAATAATTTTTTAAAGATAGGAGGTAATAAACCATGAAAAGAATTTTTTTTAAGTTTCATTGTAATTCTCGTCTTATATGGATGTCCCAATAGTGCACTATTAATCACAAAAGAAGAGAATGTAAAAAATATTGATCTTACTAAAAATGGGGTTTTAGCTTTTTCAGTTATTGAAATAAACGAAAAGTCTGCTAACTGCTTTTACCTATTAAACACTAATAATAATAAGGAATGTACTGTCGAACTTGAATTTCCGGTTTCAAGAATTGGCATAGGGATTGGAGTTCCTTTAGTCGGTTTTGTTGAAATGGCGGGTATGAATATAGGAGAGACAAACGCTTTAAAGTTTTTTTATTACCAATTGCCAAAGGGTAATTATGAAATAACAGGTTTTTATTCTGTAAAGCGTGTTTTATCTGGCAAAGCAACTTCATACAAAAAAATAAAGAGAAGTTCATTTTCAATTAACGAGGGTGAAATTACATACATAGGTTCTTTTAACATAAATATCAAAAGAAATGTACTTCAACATATTGAAAATGTTAAATTTGATACAGTGGACAAATATGAGGAATTATTGGAAGAATATAAAAAAATTGAAATCCAAAATCTCAATCAATTGAAGACAAAGAAAGAGCTTGTTGAAATAATCTTGGAATAATAATATATTTCTTTATATTAATGCTTATAGTCTTTCACAAAAGACATAGGAACTGTCAAGAAAGACAAATTTTGTAGTTATCATTCTGAGTTAAGTGATAAATTTATAGGCACTGTTAAAAAAATTGTATCTTCTTGTTTCACTCAGAATTTCAATTGAATACTTCCGGACAACCTATTTTCTCTTGACATTCATTTATTCCTGTATTATACTCATAGTATAAACTCTGAGTACAATAGGAAAGAAATGGGAGAAGAAGTTAAAGAAAGAGTTATCGAAAGTGCACTTGAGTTGTTCAACACAAAGGGATATGAAAAAACCAGAATAGAAAGATATAGCTAAAAAAGCTGGCATTACAAAAATGATGATATACTACTACTTTGACAGCAAGGAGGAAATTCTTAATACAATAATAAAAAAACTCTTTGGGCAGGCTTTAAAGAAGTTTGAAGCTACAAAAATGAATTTCATAAACTTTCTTGATTTAAGAGATAAAATTAATGATGTTCTGGACGATAAAAAAGAATTTTTATCTTTTGTAATCAGTAAAGTAATGAAGGGCAACTTAAAGGATCTTTCTGTATTCCAGTATCTTAAAGAATTTTACAATAAAGTTATTGAGATATTTCAAAAAGATAAAAAGTTAAAAATAAGAGATATAAATAAAATTTATGTAAATCTGATCTTTTTTCATACCATTCCCCTGCTTTCTTTTTTTTCTTTGAAAGACAGAATCGCAAAGGAATTAAATATCAATGAGAAAGATATAGAAAAGCTTTTTTTAGAGAGATTTACACTTGTTTTAAATCAGACTCTCGAACAATTCACAAAATGATGGAGGCTATATGCGAAAACCAATTATTCCAGTAATTATTGTGGTGCTTGCTCTTCTAATCACCACCCTCTACTTTGAGGTTTTCAGATATTTAGGTAAAAACGAAAAAATCATAGAAGGAAGCGGAACAATTGAGGTTACAGAAATAGAACTGAGTTCAAAGATTATGGCAAGAATTAGTGAGATTTCAGTTGAGGAAGGCGACGAGGTAAAGAAGGGTGATATACTTGTAAAGCTTGAAGGAGATGAACTTACAGCACAGGAAAAGTCAGCAGTAGCAAGCTATGAGAATGCTCTTGCAAACTACAAAAGGTCAAAGGAGCTTTATGAGTCTGGTTCAATCTCAGTAAAAGAATTTGAAGCTGCAAACACAGCCTACCAAATTGCAAGGGCAAATTTAGACCTTGTTATGGCTTCTGTCAAAAACACAATAATCCGTTCTCCACTCGATGGCATTGTAATTTCAAAAAACTTAAATCCCGGCGAAATTGCCTTCCCAGGAGCTTCTATTATAACGATTGCTGATTTGTCAAAGCCGTGGATTAAGATATATATCCCAGAAAAGAAATTAGGCCTTGTAAAACTGGGACAGAAGGCTATTATAAAAATTGACTCATTCCCGGATAAGAAATATGAAGGCAGAGTAGTCTCAATCTCCCAGAAGGCTGAGTTTACCCCAAAAACTGTACAGACAAAGGAAGAAAGGGTAAAGATGATGTTTGCCGTAAAGATAGAGCTTCCCAATCCTGATCTTGAACTTAAACCCGGAATGCCAGCAGATGCAGTGATATTTGTGAAGTGAGTTG
The DNA here is from genome assembly GCA_049968515.1 of Brevinematia bacterium. Classification (GTDB taxonomy): domain Bacteria; phylum Spirochaetota; class Brevinematia; order Brevinematales; family JAOACQ01; genus JAOACQ01. Next base: position 5,032 of record JBMFQR010000030.1, on the reverse strand, counting down.
AAAGTTTATAAAGTTAAAAGTTGGGATGAATAACAGATTAAAGGAAGCAAAATGTTAGAAGTCATAAATATTTCAAAAAGCTTTGGCAATCTAACTGCGGTGAAAAATTTAAGCTTCTTGGTTGAAAAGCAGAGCATCTTTGGCATAGTTGGACCTGACGGAGCTGGGAAAAGCACACTTCTAAGGATCCTTGCGGGCGTTTTAAAGCCCTCCGAAGGTGAAGTAAAGCTTGGTGGGATTGATGTTTTCAGCACTCCTGATGTGAAATACAGAATCTCCTATATGCCACAGAGTTTCGGGCTTTATGAAGACCTCACTGTAGAAGAAAATTTGCATTTCATAGGTAGGCTTTTTGGTGTACCGGCAAAGGAAAGAGAAAGAAGAATAGAAAGGCTTTATGAGTTTAGCAACCTAAAACCCTTCAAGAACAGGCTTGCCGGCAGACTTTCAGGCGGAATGAAGCAGAAGCTCGGGCTTATGTGTGCTCTTATGCACAATCCAGAGCTACTCATACTTGATGAGCCTACAAATGGTGTTGACCCAGTTTCAAGAAGAGAGTTCTGGGATATTCTCTATGAGCTACTGAAGGGTGGCACAACAATAGTGCTTTCGACAGCCTATCTTGATGAGGCAGAGAGATGTAGCAAGGTAGCATTAATGTATAATGGAAGCTTTATCTTTTCCGGTGAAATTGAAGAAATTAAAAGGCTTGCAAAAGAAAAGTTTATAGAAATTCACACCGAAGACTCAATAAAATTTGCAAGGCACTTGAAAGAAAAATTTAACATTGATATATTTGTGCGGGGCAATTCAATCTTATTCTTTACGGATAGCGAAAAAATTATTTCCCTGCTTGAAAAAGAAAAGATGGACTGGAGCATAAAAGAACCTTCGCTGGAGGATGTTTTTGTAAAATGCATAAAAGAAACACATTAGCCTCATTAAACAGAATGATTGCAATTGCAGAAAAGGAATGGATACAGATAAAAAGGGATATTCGTAGCCTCATTATGGCACTGGTAATTCCGGTATTTCTACTCCTGGTTTTTGCTTATGCCCTAAGTCTTGACATAAAGAATGTAAAAATTGGTGTGCTTGATTATGACAGAAGTGATTTCTCAAGGAAATTCATTTTAAAATTTTATGGAAGTGAATACCTCATAATCCACAGATACCTTGAAAACGAAAAGGAAATTGATCAACTGCTCGCCAAAGGAGATATAAAGCTTGTAATGGTAATTCCAGCTGGTTTTGAGAAAAACTTTTATGCAAAAAAGAAGACAGATATCCAGCTTCTTGTTGATGGCTCTGACTCAACCACCGCTCTTGTTGCTACCGGCTATGTAAAGGCAATAGTTTATGAGATTAATCTTGAAAATCAGGGGAAGGCATTAAACAATATTGGTGTAAAATCTGAACCACCGATTAACATCGAAAGCAGAATCCTTTACAATCCAGAGCTTGCAAGTAGAAATTTTATTGTCCCTGGAATAATTGTAATTGTTATGGCAATAATGTCAGCAGTGATTACCTCACTTACAATTGCAAGGGAGTGGGAGCGAAAGACATTTGAGACACTTATTACAACACCACTTACAAAGTATGAGTTGTTTTTTGGTAAACTAATTCCATACGTTTTTATAGCCCTGTTCGATGTGATTATCACAGTGGTTTTGGGACATTTTGTCTTTGAGGTGCCAATCAAGGGAAGCTATTTTGAATTATACTCTGTGGCATTGCTTTTTTTAATTGGTTCTTCAAGCATAGGGATGCTTATATCTTCAGCAACAAAGTCTCAGGTGCTTTCAATACAGCTTTCTTTGATAATTACATATCTACCCACATTTATCCTTTCAGGCTATATTTTTCCAATTATCAATATGCCATTTATAATAAAAATGATTACATACATTGTGCCAGCAAAGTATTTGATAACCTATATGAAGGGAATTACACTCAAAGGTGTTGGAATAACAGTGCTATGGACACAAGTTGTTTTCCTCTTCGTATTTGCTTTTATCGTAAGTGTTATATCACTAAGGAAGATAAAAATGAGCCTTGAGGAGTAGGAATAGTGATTATTTCCTTATAGTCTTGGTTAAAGATATTACAGAATTTTTTGACACAATTTTTGTTGTTTATAATCAAATTAGGATTTTATGAATAAAAATTAATAGAATTATTTGAAAAATCCTGGTTTCTTTTTGGTTCGAGACAAACAGTAATTTCTTAGTATGCTGTGTGAAGGAGGTTTTAGTTTTTAAAATGATTGTTGTTACAGAATAATTATCAAAATAAAACAAACAAATAGAGGTAGTATGTTAAGAAAAAATGTGATTTTTGGGCTCATAAAAAAGGAATTTACCCAGCTTTTTAGAGATTTAAGAATGAGGGTTGTACTCTTTGCCCCTCCAATAATAATGCTCATAGTCTTTGGTTATGCCATAAATACTGATGTTAAAAATGTCAGAATGCTTGTTTATGATGAAGACAGATCTCGGGAAAGTAGAAGTTTTATCGAGAAATTCACAGGAAGTGGCTATTTTTATGTAGTTAAATACATTAAAAATCAAAATGAAGTAGATTATTATTTTGACAGAGGAAAGGTTGATATTTACATTCATATTGGTAGAAACTTCTCAAAAAATTTAAAAAATGGTATCCCGGTATCAATCCAGCTCATTCTCGACGGAACTGACTCAAGCAGAAGCTCTATGATACTTGCTTCGGTAAACAATTTGCTCCAATCCACAATGCTCGAATATGCAAAACGGCAGCTTACCTTCTCCATAATGAAGCGGCAGCTTAAGGTTACTCCACCTTTACCACCCCCAGTAGAGGTCAAGGAGAGAATCTTTTACAATCCAGACCTTTCCAGTAGAAATTTCTATATGACCGGAATGTTCGGACTGCTTATCTCTATGATTACCATCGTTCTTACAGCAATGTCAGTGGTGAAGGAAAGAGAACTCGGTACAATTGACCAGCTTATAGTTTCTCCAGTGAAACCATTAGAACTTGTATTCGGTAAGACCATTCCATACATCATTGTTGGATTTTTCGACACAATTATCATTTCTCTCATAATGATATTATGGTTTAAAATACCTTTTAGAGGAAGCTTCTTACTTCTTCTGTTTTCAGCCATTTCATTCTTGATGACGACAACGGCTGTGGGGCTATATATTTCAACTATCTCAAGGACACAACAGCAGGCATTGCTTTCTGTCATTCTCTTCCTTTTGCCAGCACTACTTTTTTCCGGCTTTGCATTCCCGATTGACGCAATGCCAGAGATTGTACAGTTAATCACCTACTTAAACCCAATGAGATATTTTATTGAGATAGTGAGGGGAATATTTCTCAAAGGTAGCGGCCTATTTATTCTCTGGCCAAAGTTTCTTTTTCTTACTATAATTGGTCTGGGACTTTTCTATCTGAGCACAAAAAGGTTTGCAGAGCATCTGGAGTAGATATGGATAGTGTCATTGTTGAAAATCTTACAAAGAAGTTTGGCAATTTTATAGCTGTGGATAATATTTCTTTCAGTGTGAAAAAGGGAGAGATTTTTGGATTTCTTGGTCCAAATGGAGCAGGGAAAACCACTACTATAAAAATGCTATGCGGCATTCTCACGCCTACTTCAGGAAAAGGAAAGGTTATTGGATTTGACATAATAAAGGAACAAAATAAAATTAAGGAAAATATTGGCTATATGTCCCAGAGGTTTTCACTATATGAAGACCTCACCATAGAAGAAAATCTGAGTTTCTTCGGTAGCATTTATGGAGTGAATAATAACCTAAAGGCTCGCATTGAAGAGGTTTTGAAAATAGTTGAGATAGAAGAAAAAAAGTCCACAATTGTTAGAAACCTGCCACAGGGAATAAAGCAAAGGCTTGCTTTAAGTGCAGCTATAATTCACGATCCAGAGATTTTGTTTCTTGATGAACCCACATCCGGTGTTGACCCACTGATGAGAAGAAAATTCTGGGATATGATTTATGACTTTGCCAGTAAAGGAAAAACTGTCTTTGTAACCACCCACTATATGGATGAGGCAGAATATGCTAAAAGGATAGCTTTGATAATCTCTGGAAGGCTTATTGCTCTTGATACACCCAAGCACCTAAAAGAAAACTTTGACTATAATGTCTATCAATTATCACACAAAGACTACTTAAACCTTTTTCACCACCTTTCTGATTGGCATACGGCTATAGAAGTAGCTCTCTTCGGTACTAAAATCCACATAATAACTGAAAAAGCAGTGGAAGAAAAAGAAATCAAACTAAAACTTGAAGAGACTGGATACCCAGATGCCAGCTTAGAAAAGATTCTTCCCTCACTTGAGGATGTGTTTGTAACAAAGGTGAAGGGAAAAAGTCTTACCACCCTATAAGGCTCATCAATATTAACTTCAAAGTCTTGGTATAGTCCTGATTCTGGTATTTTAAGGAAAAGATGTTAGGTAAGAAGTAGTGGCTAAATAACATAAAATGACGTACTTCGTATATATTTCTAACATTTTTCTAACAAGATTTAACAATTAATTTTGATTAAGAATAATATAAATTTTGATAATGAGAGAGGTAAAAATATGGAAAAGGCAACATTATTTGTTTTAGAAAAAGAAATTAAACTTAAAATTTCTTATAATCCTGAAATAATAAGAAGCCTGAAAAAGCTGGAGCAGTATTATTGGGATTCAAAAAAGAAGGTATGGATTTTTAACAAAAATGACGAAGTACTTCGTTTTATCAAAAGTACTCTCAAAGAAAACAACATTGAATTTGATGAAATTTCTATGGCTGACATTGAATTTCTGGATTTAAAAAAACATCTTCTATACAGAAAATACAGTGAAAGAACTGTAAGATTATATCTTTATTACAACAAAGAATTATTGAAGTTCTGTCGTAAGAAGGCAGAAGAAATAACGGAGGAAGATATACGAAATTATCTTTATTATCTTGGTGATGTATTAAAATTATCTTCACAGACTTTGAATGTGGCACTAAACGCAATAAAG
>JBMFQR010000029.1:19478-22496 GCA_049968515.1 Brevinematia bacterium | reverse complement strand
CTCCTATGTTAAAAATCAAATTTTTACAAAAAATTTCAAGCCTCTATTTTACTCCACACATAATAGCTGAATACAACTAATTTTCTTGCTACAGCCACAATTGCCTTTTGTTTGCCTTTTCTTATTCTTAACGCATGATAGAAGCAAGCCATGTCATTATTGAATCTAACGCTTGCCCACGCAGCCTGTATCAAAACTCTTAATATAGCACCATCTGTCCTTTTTGTGATTCTACCCATATATACTTTATCATCACTGGCATTTAACCGTGGGGCTAATCCAAAATATTTTACCAACTTTTTAGCGTCGTCAAACCTTTTGATGTCTTCTACTTTGGTTACTATATAAGCCGCTGTCGTCTTGCCTATACCTTTTATTGTACGGATTGCATTGTAACCTTTATGCCCTTTTAAATTATCTTGAATCTTTTCATCCAGCTTTTCTATCTCTGATTCACACTCCTCTATAAGTCTAAATAAACTTTCTATTGACTCTCTTAAGTCAGGAAATATTTCTTTCTCTTTTAACCATTCTAAATCTCGCGTCTTTTTAGAAAATAACTTTTCAGGGATCTCTACTCCCCAGAAATCAAGCAGTGAGATTATTTCATTCTTCGCTTCCGTCTGTCTCTTTACCCAATGCTCACGAATATTTAGAAGTCCCTTGACCATTGCACTTTTATCATCTTTAATAATACAAGTAGATAACTCTTTTTTCTCAAATCGCCTTACAATTAAGGCAAGCCTTTCCGCATCATTCGCATCATTCTTCTTTAGCCTATCCATCATTTGCTTTAAATCAACAGTGTTAAATATAACAACATCTTTGGCTACTTCTCTGGCTCGTTTCGCAAAGTCCCTCGTCCACGTCGTCGATTCAACCCCTATAACAGTATCTTTGTCCACCATCTTTAAGAATTCTTCAATTCCTTCCGATGTTCTACTATACTGCTTTTTGAACTCCGTTCCGTCCTCACTTATTATATGGACGGTTAATTGTTTTTTGTGGATATCTACCCCAATCCACTTTTTGGCTTCCATAAAAAACCTCCATTTTATTATTTGGGAGGCTTGAAAGTTCGGTAATAAACGGATTCCAATTACCGCACTCCTATTCGGGGAATAACCCCAGTATGGCGGTTCGGACAAGGACTCGTGATCATACTCCTTAACGGGGCTTTATCCCCATAAATATGATTCGGTCTTTGTCCTATCAAGCTCCCGCTACCATTTATCGGCAAGCGGGAGCTTTTTATTGGATATCCGCTATTATCATACCATCTCCTTATATCTTTTGTTATATATATTTTTTCCCTCTAATGGTAGAATTACCCAAACCTTGTAGGAGAAGAATAATATTCTTTACCCTACAACTAAAATACTACAAACACCCATTCCTTTTTGTGGGGGCTTTTATACAAAGAAAGAAAATGTTTTAGAAATAACTAAGAATCAGCTTATAAAAGCTGTGGTGTAAATAAAGAATTGCTAATAATATTTTGCTGGCATTATATGAACCCTCCGTTCATTTATTTCGGGCAAGTCTCCTGACTTGGCTTCTCCCTACTCATCCGCCTTCCCGGTTCCCAAGTGGCATTTGGGACTTTCGTCTGCCTTACAGTAGCGGGGGCTGTGCCGGATTTGCACCGGACTTCCTTTTTTAGGGATCTCTCCCACCCAATAAGCAATTTTAACATTATTGAGCTTTTCTGTCAAAAATCTTCACCTTTTTCATAAATATCATCCCTGCCACCATACTCAAACCAGTAATATAACACACTATTTGTACTTGTCTTACCCATCGAAAGTGCATACATAGCAAGGACATTTCCAGTAAAGCCCCAAGCCTTCCTTATACTTAGAAAGGTGGCATCAACATTTTCTGCTAAGATTTTTAAGTCCTTTTCACTAAACCCATAGTAAAAATTAAAATATCTTCCTTTAAATTCTATTTTTAAAACTAAAGGCTCATTATTACTTAACTCCTGACAGAACATAGCTTTCATATAATCAGGATGCTTACTTCCATCAGAAACATAAAGTTCAATTACATATTTATCATTTTTCTTTGATTTGCAGAGATAATAAAAATGTTCCTCATCCTGAAAAATTATTAACCCTGCTTTTTCATTTTCTCCGTAAGGATTAAAAAGCATCTTGGTCATCACATAACCTTTAGAGTGCTGAAGCCGTCTACCAATAAAAGATGGATTGCCATACTGTGCACAGCTATCCCGACGTAGCTTTATGGCAAGTCCATCCTTTACAAACTCATACCATTTTTCGGATGGTGTTCGTAAAAAGAAAAAGCTCGGATGCAATTTACCCTCGCTGAAGTCAAATCTGATAGTAAAATTCCCACTGTATGGTATATCACCTGATGGAATCCTTCTCTTTAGAGGTAATTCCTCAAAATATTTTACCTCTTCGCCACCTTCTGTTATGATGGGCCAGCCATCTTTCCATCTGATCTTTGCAAGGAATGTCTCCCTACCTGTATTGTAGTAATTTTCATAAAAAGGCTCATAGGGGCTACATCCTAAAAATACAGCCCACCATTCCCCTTCTTTTACCTGAACAAAATCGGCATGTCCTGTACATGTAACTGGAAACTTTCTTGATGGACTGAGATGCCTCTGTGTCAGAATGGGAGTTTTATAAGCCTCATAAGGTCCAAATACATTCTTGCTTCTGAAGACAACCTGTCTGTGGTCTTCAGCAGTTCCTCCTTCGGCACAGCTTAAGTAATACCAGCCATCTATCTTATAGATGTGTGGACCTTCTATCCAGATGGGCTTTTTCGATATATCCACTCCACCATTAACTAAAATCTTCGGCCTACCGATAGTTTTAAGGTTTTTATAGTCAAACTCTATAATCCTTATTGTCCTGTGTCCTTCATAGAAAGGCTTATCATCGGGTGGTCCACTGTTATAGGTAATATATGCCTTTCCATCTTCATCAAAAAACAAGGATGGATCTATACCAATAACTTCTGGTAGCCAAACTGGATTACTCC
>JBMFQR010000029.1:0-19379 GCA_049968515.1 Brevinematia bacterium | reverse complement strand
TATATGCCTTTCCATCTTCATCAAAAAACAAGGATGGATCTATACCAATAACTTCTGGTAGCCAAACTGGATTACTCCATGGACCTTCTGGATTTTTTGAAGTTATCACAAAGTTATTGCCGTCAACAACTGTGGATGTGATGTAGAAAACCCCATCGTGGTAACGAATTGTTGGCGCAAAAATCCCCCGTGAAACACCAAAGCCTGTCAAATCAAGCTGTTCTTTTCTGTCAATTGCGTGCCCGATTAACTTCCAGCTAACAAGGTCCTTGCTGTGAAAGATCGGAATAGCGGGAAAATATGCAAATGTAGAATTAATAAGGTAATAATCCTCTCCCACCTTACATATACTCGGATCTGGATAAAAACCCGCAAGTATCGGGTTGGTAAAATTATCAGAAGCCATAAGAAAAACCTTCTGAAAAAGTAGAATAAGCAAAATTTTTCCAAATTTCATATACAGGTCAAAAAATTATAATCCCACATTTTGAAAAAGTCAACAAGGTGGAATGTAATAATGCCAGAAATGGGTTAAGAAAATAAAAAGAATTGTTTTCAATTTGACTGTTTTACTAAGTTTTATTAGAATTAAAGCAGGAGAATTATTATGAGTGATTTACAGAAAGTTGAAGGCAATAAGAAGAAAAATGTAATGCTTTATGCATTAAGTACCTGCATATGGTGCAGAAAAACAAAAAAGCTTCTCGAAGAACTTGATGTTGAATATAGCTATGTTGATGTTGATCTCGTTGATGATGAAGCAGAAGAGAGGTTCAGAGAAGAGATGAAAAAATGGAATCCGGATTGTTCTTTTCCGACTCTTGTAATAGATAATAAGAAATGTATCGTGGGCTTTCAGGAGGAAGAAATAAGAAAGGAACTGGCATGAAAGAAAAAGCTGTTATAAAGCCAGAAGAGGTAGAAGCAGAGTATAGAAAGCTTAACAAAGAAGCAGAAGAGGGTGGTTATCACTTAAATCCAGATGTTGAGTTTACAAAGGCTTTAGTTGAGGGGCTAATTGTAAACACAATAAGATATGGCTATCCAGCCTGCCCCTGCAGATTGGCGAGTGGTAAAAAAGATGAGGATCTTGATATTATCTGCCCCTGTGATTACAGGGATGCGGATCTTGATGAGTATGGCACATGCTACTGTGGATTATATGTCTCTCTTGATGTTGTAGAGGGGAAAAAGAAAATTTCATCAATTCCCGATAGAAGGGCAAAAAGAATGGATAAAGAAGAAGGGCGACCTGTTAATTTATCAAATTTAAATCTTAAATATCCCGTCTGGCGATGTAAGGTATGTGGCTATCTATGTGCAAGGGATAACCCGCCTGAAGTCTGTCCGATTTGCAAGGCTAAAAAGGAGAGATTTGAAAGGTTTATTTAATTTGCATCTCTCTTTTATAATTTTCAATAATCCTTCTGTAATAAAAAGGGATGTTCTGATTTGTTATTTCGTGAAACTCTTTTTTAACTTGTGGTTTTAAAATTATATTTTCTGGAGGACTTACTACATAATTGCTTGGTCTTTCTGCCTTTCTCTCTTCATCAACACCTTTATTCTGAAGCCCCTTCCTTGATTTTAATAATTTTTCCTCAAGCTTTCTGCTTCTTTCCACAGTCTTATCGCTTACATTTTCTTCAATTATATCCTGAAATGTTTTTTCAAGCTCTTCCATTATCTCCCTGCCACCAGAAAAAGCTCCATCCTTAAGTAACTGGCCAAAGTTTTTATTTATGCTTTTCTGAAGTCTGGCAAGCTCATCTTTTAACCTCTGATATTCTGGATTGCCTTTCTTTTCAGACAACATCTTTTCAAGACCGGCTGTAACCATCTGCTGCATTCTCACAAGTTCCTGTATTGAAATGGTCATTGGTGATTGTAACTGGTTTTCAAATTCAGGGCTATCTAAAAAGTTGATAAAATCCTTAAGTGAAAAGTAAAGATTAATCAATTCTTTCTGACACAAAGGTATTTCTCTGTAAAGAAAAAATATTCTTTTTTCCCTCATACTTTCTTCGATGTTAAAGATGTTTGTGCTAATCTTTTCAATGATTGAAAGTGGTTTGTAAAAGTCCTTATAAATAAGGAAATAAAAGCCAAGTTTTTCCCTATAAATCTTTTTTATGTTTTGTATGGATGATTTTACAGATTTAATTGCAAGTATAGCCTCATCAAAAATAGAACCGGAGATTTTTTTTGATGTCTCATTAATTAAGATGCTTGAAAGTACTGTTTCCTCTATCATAAAAAGAAGCACATCAGATGAGACTTTTTTTAAATTGTTTCTTTTTTCTGTAGAATTCTGTAAACTTTCGGAAAGCTTTTTCAGTATTTCCTCTGAAGCAAGAAAACTATCTTTGTCGTTAAACTTTATATTATCCGCTTCCTTGAGAAGCTCATCCAGAAGCCTTTTCTGTTCATCTGAGGTGAATGTGTCCTTTTTAGAAGTAATAAGCTTTTTATATGCCTCAAGTTTTCTGTCAAATTTTTCCTTCTCCATTTCATTCTTTATTGATTCAAGCAGATTCTTTATTTCATCAATAAACTTTGCTTTTTTTAGTGTTTCTTTCTGCACATTCAGAGCATCAATTAACCTTTCCATCTGCCATAGATACTCTTCGATATTTTCAAATCTGGGATTTAAAATCTCCCTGCCTTCCTTTTCAGAAATAAGAAATTCATCCCTGTCCTTCAATATTTCCTCAAGCTTGTCTGATATTTCCTTCATTTTCTCAATAATTTTCCCAGCTTCTTCAGGGTTTTGATTTTCGCTAAAAAGCCTTTCAACCTCATTCAGATTTTCTTTCAATTTGGCAAGGTCTTTTAAGTATTTCTCTTTTTTTATGCCTGTTTGTGGGTTCTCCCCCGAAAGGGATGAGAAATTTGTCAGGATATTTTTTATTTCAGCAAGCTCAGTATTTACCATTTTCTCAATCCATTCAAAGTCGGGTGAGTATATAGAAAAACTTTTTGTTTTTGAGGCTTTCCCAAATAAATCAAAGGCTTTTACATAGAATGTAGCTCTATCTCCCGGAAGAAGCTCAATCTCTTTTGATGTAAAGCTTAATTGCTTTTGTAGTTCTCTCTCGCCTTCACATTTGTAGTCGAAGCTTTTCTTCACTTTCAGAAAAGAAAGATTTTTGTCTTCGTTTTCGATAAGACAATCAACCGAAATTCTTGCTATTCCCTGATCATCACTGCCACTTATCAAGGCAACAAGTTTCCATAATGGATTTCTCAATATTATATCTTCCGTTGGAAATTCAATGGCAATTGTTGGGGGAATGTTCTCAATTATTTTTATTTTTAAGTCACCAGTTAAATACTTTTCATCATAAATTGACAAAAGACTTATGTAAAATATCTGGCTTTTTTTGGGTATCAAAACTATCTTAAAATTTTCATTGTTTATTTCAATTTTTCTGGATGGGATATTTAGACTAATGCTTTTTATTCTCTTACTCATCTTTCCAGAAATAGAGATTATTGCTTCCGGATAGACCTCGAGATTATTTAAGCCTTCAACCTCTGTTTGAAGTAAATTTCCCGGGTAGCTTATAAGTTGCTTTAATTCAACAGGCAAAAACCTTGTTGTTCCAGAGATTTTTCTTTCGAGAGCAAGTCTTGTTATACCAAATTTTTTTACGTAAATTTTAAGGGATAAACTTTCTTCTTTTGTCCATTTTTCGGAAAGAATGAATCTTTCATCCTTTATTTCAAATATTGTATTTGAAATAACAAGAGAAACCTCGCTGAATTCCCTCACCTCTGGAAATCTAATCTCAAGAGTGTTACCAATTGTGTAATAATATGGCAGAATAATCTTAAAGTCTTTTCTCCCAAGAAAACTTTCAATTTCTTTCTTTTTTTTTATGACTGAAGGGATAGAGATAAAGATTAAGGATATAAAAATTATGTTTAGCAATGTAAAGACAATTGCACTCCTGAAAAGTTTATTTTTGAGTTCTTCTAATGTCTTATGGTATGATGGATTTTCCCTTATTCTGTTTTTTAGTTCTGATGCCTCCCAAAATTTTTTCTGACTTTTTAGCTCGGAGAGGGTTTCAAAGATAAATAACCTTTTTCCAAAGATTTTTTCTTCTAAATAAGAGTTAGATTTTTTTATTTTTTTAATAAAACTGGATAAAATGAAGTAAGAAACAAATATAAGAATGACACTAAAACAAATACCAAAAATTATAAATAAAGGAAATGATAGAACTAAAAAAAATATAATTAGAAGATTGAAGAAAACCATTAAAGATAAAAAGATGAGAAAGAAAAGACGAAATAAAATATTCGCTTTATTTAGTCTGGCCAGATTCATTTGATGCTTCCGGTTTATTCACTTCACTCCAGCTTAAATACTTCGGTTTTACGACAGAAAGCAATGTGCCGCTTAAATCTCCATCGTTAAGTAAGAAATGAAATGCTGAAACAAAATCATAAACATCCTTGAACATATCGATTATTTTTTTGTTATATGTAAGCTTTTTTCCACAGAAATTTGTCTCAAGATATATCAATTCTTCTGGATTCAAGATTATCTTTTTTTCGAAGTTATAATCTATGAAGATAAGCTCTATATTGTCAATGATCTTTTTTAAAATTAGAGATAAATCTGTTCTTATTTTTTTTGAAATCTGAGTTCTCTGTAGCTCAAGTTTCTGTGTAAGGGAGAAAAGCTCCTTTGAACCTACAACTCCAGAGGCTGTTTTATTAAGCTCTGCAACTATGCTTAGATATTCCTTAAAATTCTTATAACTTGAGTTAATGTCATAATACAGATCTTTTAAGTTTGTCTTTACATCAACCCTCTGTCCCGCATTAAAGGTGACCTGAAAAATTATACTATTTGAAAGGAGGAGGGGAGAATAAAACTTGTCGAAATATTCAAGCAACACCCATGTAATGAAAATCTTATCATTGAATGAAAGTAGCATTTTAGGGTCTTTAACTGAAACAAAGTAATTAAGAATGTTCATAAAATCCAGATTTTTATTAATGTTTGTTAAGCCTTCCGTTATAGCGGGAGAGATTTTTTTGCTTGTTAATTCTTCAACCACAGGAGGCTTTTCAGTTTCAACCTTTTCTTTCTTTTTATGGGATTCGCTTTCCCATACTTTATTCCAGTAGCCCATTATGTCCTTTTCTGTAATGTTTAAAAATTCCTTGAAAGTTCGGGGTTTAAGTCTACTTGCTATTTCCTCTTTATAGTAGAAATCAATCAGGATGAGAAGCTTAGGAAAGTATTTTTCAAATACAAATTTGCTTGCTTCAAAAAGTCTGCTAAGTCTTACCTCATTTAGTTTATAATCCGTATTACAGATTCTTTTCTCCTCCTCGAGTATTTTACTGAAAGCAAGGTTTATTGTTGGATAATACCTGTAAATGGAAAGAATCCTTTTAAATAACTCAATAAAATAGGGTTTGGAATAAAATATCGGATTGTCATAATCACTTGCACTCTCAAAGAGTCTTGTAAAAAGCTCGTCTTCATATAAAAGATAAAATCTGTAAACAATCTCAAAATAGTAAGTATAACCTGCTTTTGTGAGGAAATTTCGGATTCTTTCAGTCAGCTTTTCATCAGTCTGAAATATATTGTATAATATCTGCTGTGCATCAAGAAGATTGTTTTGAAGCCTGTAGAAGGTGAGTTCTAAAAATCTTCTTGTAAATCTGTTTCTGAAAATGGGGAATATTCCAAATATCATACAGGTAAGTTTTGAGGCAAGACTGCTGAAAAAGTATGGAGTTGGATTTTCTTCTTTTTTCTTTTTAGCCTTTGTTATGGGGGTTGAATATGGGGGTTTTATCGCTTTAGTTTCATAATCACTATTTTTCTGTGTAGCAACAAAGCTTTTTTGAGTCTCATTTTCTCTGGCAAGCTTCTGTCTGTATTCTCTTTCCTTTTCTCTTATCCACTCCTCAAGCTTCTGATTCAGGGTTGATTTCTCATCTGCCCTTAAATCAATTACTTCTCCACCAGCGTTTACGAAATCGTTAAATAACTTTTTTTGCTCTTCTGTTCTCAGCCTGTTAATTCCGAGTCTTGCTCTCTTTTCTTCATAAATGTTTTTCATTGTTAAAAACCTCAAATTTACACAGCAATTTAATTTTAAATGAAAATCGGATAATTAGTCAACTTTTTTGCCCGGTGATTGTGAAATATTGATATTTTGACACCACACCATCAAAAAACTTATTATTGTTGACAGGATAAGTATAGTATGTTAAATTAAAGATATGTCCAAACTAATTATGTGAGAAAATTATGAATATAAAGGTCTTCATAATAGAGGACGAGGCACTTACTGTAGAAAGCATTCAGGAGATGGTCAAATCTTTCGGGGATGAGGTAGTCGGATTTACTGACACCCCCGATAATGCCATTGAGATGATCAAAAATAGCAAGCCTGATATAGTACTGCTTGATATAAACCTTAGGGGTAAAATGGAAGGACTTGATTTATCAAGATCTATAAGTACAGAGTTGAAACTTCCGGTGATTTTTATCACTGGTTATTCAGAGGAGAGCATTGTCAATAATGCTATAAAAAATTCCCCCTATGCCTATCTGGTCAAGCCAATTAAACAAAAGGAGCTTGAGATAGCCATTAAATTGACCTGTTCTCATTTTCAGCTTGAGAGGGCAATACAAAGACAGAAGGAATGGTTTGAGGGAATTGTTGACTTTTCTGGAAGTATTATTCTGATAATTACTGCCGACCAGAAGGTTTGGTATATCAATCGAACCGGATGCGAAATACTTGGTTACAAAAACAAGGAAGAGATTATCGGTAAAAACTGGTTTGATAATTTTATTCCTGTTGAAATCAGAGAGTCATTGAGGACGCTTTTTATAAACGGATTGAAAGTAGGAGAAAAAAGGCTTGATTATTTTGAGAACGAGGTTTTAACCAGAGCGGGAGAAAAAAGGCTTATTGCATGGAACAACAGGCTTTTTTATGACGAAGCGAATAATTTAAAAGGATATATCTGTACTGGAGAAGACATTACTGAAAAGAGAAGCATAGAGGAAAACCTTTTGTTAACATTCTTTGCTGTGGAGAGTGCAGGTGATGGTATAGTATGGATTGATGAGACTGGAAAGATAGAGTTTATTAACAGAGCAGCAGCAGAGATAATTGGACATAAGCCACTCGAACTGCTTGAAAAATCATTTCCATCCTTTTTGCTCATCAAGAATGCAGATACTATAGATAAATTCATTCCCCTTATAAAATCTCTTGAAACTCTCTCATATGAGGTTCTCGTCTGGAATGCCAGCAAGGGACCATCATTCTACCGTGTGAGGGCAAACGTATTTTACTATAAAAAGATGTGCTATGTGTTTTTCCATATACATGATATAACAATTGAGGTAAGTACAAGAGAAGAACTTAGAATTTTATCGATGGCAGTTGAACAATCTCCAGTTGCGACAATTGTTACTGACCAGAATGGCAAAATAAGATATGTCAATCAGGCCTTTACTGAGATTACTGGATATTCCATAGAAGAGATTGTAGGAAAAACTCCATCAGTTCTAAAGTCTGGATTTCAGAACGCTAAGGATTATAGGGTTTTGTGGAAGACCATATTGAATGGAAAGATATGGAGGGGTGTATTTCAAAATAGAAAGAAGAATGGAGATCTATTCTGGGTTAAGGCAACCATTTTCCCCATCTTTGACCATAGTGGAAAGATTGTACATTTTATTGCAGAGGAAGAGGATATTACAGAGGAGAAGATTGCAAAGGATTCCCTTCAGAAGACACTGGTTGAGCTTGAGAGATTAAATAGAGAGCTTGATTTAAGGGTTGAAGAGGAATTAAAGAAAAATCTTGAAAGGGAGAAGATTCTTATACAACAATCAAGGCTTGCTGCAATGGGAGAAATGCTTGGGAATATTGCTCACCAATGGAGACAACCTTTGAATGCTGTTGGAATTCTTTTGCAGAACCTCTATTTTAATTACAGGAATGGAAAGCTGACGGAAGAATATTTTGAGAATACCGTAAACAAGACAATGAACTTGCTTAGGTATATGTCCAAAACAATAGATGATTTTAGAAATTTCTTTAAGCCAGATAGAGAGGTAGAAAAATTTTATGTTTCAGATGTCATAAAAAAGAGTGTTTCTTTGTTAAAGGATTCATTTGAGGCAAAAGGCATAAAGATACATATTCATATTAAAGATGAAATCATTATAGAAGGTTATCAAAATCAGCTTGGGCAGGTTATTTTGAATATTTTAGGGAATGCTCATGATGCACTAATTGAAAAAGATGTTAAAAATCCAAGGGTCGATGTAACACTTGAAAAACTAAATGGCAAAGCCAATATAAGAGTATTTGACAATGGAGAGCCAATACCTGAAGAGATAATGGATAAGATATTCGAGCCATATTTCACCACAAAGCAACAGGGATCAGGTATAGGACTGTATATGTCAAAGATCATAATCGAAAACTACTTTAAGGGTAAACTCAGTGCACATAATCTTAAAGATGGTGTGGAATTTATAATTGAGCTGAAAATATGAAAGACTTAAAAGATATCCTTCCTTTTGTTGAAAAACCATCCAGATATACAGGGGGGGAATGGAATAGTATCGTTAAAGACCCATCTGGAAAGACAAGAATTACTCTTATATATCCAGACAGCTATGAGATAGGTATTTCAAATTTAGGGCTTAAGATACTTTACAATGTCCTGAATCAAAGGAAAGATATATATTGTGAGAGAGCTTATGCTCCATGGCTTGATCTTGAAAATAGTCTGAGAGAAAATGGGATTACTCTTTTCTCTCTTGAGACAAAGACTCCTCTGAATAAATTTGATATTCTTGGTTTTTCTTTTCAATATGAATTGACATTTACAAATTTCTTAAACATACTAAGGTTATCCAATATTCCACTTTATTCAGAAGAAAGGAATGAGATAGATATTCCTTTTATTTTAGCTGGTGGACCTGTAGTTACAAATCCAGAGCCAATTGCACCTTTTGTTGATGTTTTTGTAATAGGCGATGGTGAAACAAGAATACTTGAGGTAGTTGATGCAATAAAGAATGGAAAGAAGGCAAAGAAATCAAGAAAGGAAATACTTAAAGACATATATGAGATAGAGGGATGTTATGTCCCGATATTCTATGATGTTGATGAAATTAATGGCTATTTCATTGCTTCTGGCAAAAAGGTAAAAAGATACATAGAAAGCGATATTGAAAAATGTTTATTACCCGTCAAACAGATTGTTCCCAACATACAGGCAATACAGGACAGAGCAGTTGTTGAGGTTTCGAGAGGGTGTGTGAAAGGTTGTCGCTTCTGTCAGGCAGGTATGATTTATAGACCGGTAAGGGAAAGAAATGTCAGTACAATAATAGATTATTCTAAAAAGATTATAGAAAACACTGGCTATCGTGAGCTTGCATTACTTTCGCTTTCTATCAGTGATTATAGCGGGCTGAGGGACCTTATATTGAAACTTGAGAAGGAATTTTCACCTCACGGAATTTCTATCTCTCTGCCGAGTTTAAGACTTGATAGCTTTATACTTGATCTGGCAAGAAAGGCCAGAGAGATAAGAAAAACAGGCCTTACTTTTGCAGTTGAGGGGGGCAGTCAGACTATAAGGGATTATATAAACAAGGGGGTGAATGAAGAAGAGCTTTTTAATTCCATTTCCATAGCCCATGAACTCGGCTGGAAAAGTGTAAAGCTTTACTTTATGATAGGTTTTATGGATAAACCTGAGGAGGAAGTTGTATATATCTCTGAACTGGCAAAAAGGCTTACAACTACTTTTAAGGCATTGAGATTTACAATCAGTGTGGCTGTTTTCATTCCGAAACCACACACTCCTTTTCAATGGAAAGCACAGCTTTCTCCAGATGAGGCCAAAAAAGCCTTTAACCTTCTTATAGGTCTTCTGAAAGGCTATAAGAATGTGAACATCCGGTACAATGACCCTTACGTTAGCTGTCTTGAAGGAATATTTTCAAGGGGAGACAGAAGGCTTGCAAAACCTCTCGAAAAATCTTATAGAAATGGATGCAGATTTGATGGATGGTCAGAATTTTTGAGGCTTGATATCTGGCAGAATGCTTTTAGAGAGGAAGGAATTGATACAGAATTCTATCTTGCTTCAAAGGACGAAAACACAGTTTTTCCATGGGATATAGTTGATTGCGGTATGAGGAAAGACTTTCTCTACAAGGAGTTTTTAAAGGCAGAGAAAAAAGAAACCACAAAGGATTGTATTGACAGTTGTAGTTCTTTCTGTGGAGTTTGCAATTTTAAGAACACGAAAAATAGAAAAGCAAAAGTTCAAGATACAGAAAGAGAATCAAAACCAGAAAAAAACTTTCTCTCAAATATATCAATAACATCAGAGCCTGAATTCGTATTGAGATTTACTTTTGAAAAGTCTGGCAATGCAAAATATCTTTCCACCATAGACCTTGAAAATCACCTTTCTTACTCACTTGTGAGGGCAAATCTTCCTGTATGCTTTACGAAGGGTTTTAATCCTCACATTAAGATAAAAACAATCTCTGCTCTGCCTGTTGGAATTGAAAGTCATTATGAAATCGGAGAGGTTGAATTGTCAAGGTCTTTATGGGCAAATAGCTTGAAATATAAATGGAATAGAAAGCTTCCCTATGGTATAAGAATAAAAGACTGCATAATATTTGAGAAAGGCAAAAGGAAACTTGGCGAGCTTTCCTGTCATTATGTATTGTTTGAGATGGAGTCTCCTACTTCACTGACAGAAGTGGAAAAAAGCTATAAGCTTTCAAAGACATTTGAAAAAAACACGAAGACAGGAGTAAAGGTTATCTCTCTGCATGATTATATAAAGTGGTGGAAGCTTGAAGGCAATAAACTCAGAGTTGTATTTCTTCAGAAGGAAGGAGAGGCAAGATTGCAGGATGTAATAAGAGGGCTTACGGGGCTTGATATTAGAAGTGCAACCTGTTATAATCCTGTAGTGTTGAAAAGATTTCTCCTTGTTGACAATAAAGAGGTAGAGTTGTTGAAGGTATGAGGGAGAAAAAAGAAATTGACAAAATTTTATGCATTCTTAAGGAAGAAAGCGAAAAGTGGGAATCACCTGTGGAGGAATTCATAAAAAATTCCGGTGAGAACGATTTTCAAGTACTCATATCTACCGTGTTGAGTTCGAGAACAAAAGATGAAACCACATCGAGGGTAAGCAAAAGACTTTTTAGACTGATAAAGACTCCAGATGATGTGATTAGAAATTCCGACAAGCTTGCAGTAATGATTTATCCGGTGGGCTTTTACAGAACAAAAGCAAAAAGGATTTTAGAGATTGCAAAAATTTTAAAGGAAAAATATAATAATAGAATTCCTGCAACAATGGAAGAGCTTATCAGCTTGCCCGGGGTAGGAAGGAAGACAGCGAATATAGTATTGAACAGATGCTTTGGTCAGAAGACCATTGCAGTTGATACACATGTTCACAGAATATCAAACAGACTCGGGTTTGTGACTACTAAAAAGCCGTCAGAAACCGAATCTGAGTTAAGAAAGGTTATAGATAAGAGATGGTGGAAGGAGTATAACAGGATAATGGTAGCCTTCGGACAGAAGATATGCCATCCTGTATCCCCTTTTTGCTCAAAGTGTCCTGTTGAGGCTTTCTGTCCAAAGATGAATGTCAAAATAAGCAGGTAGGAGGTCTAATGCAAAAGTTTATATCAAAAGAGTTTAGTTTTGATGCGGCACATCAGCTCATAAATTACAATGGCAAATGTGAGAACCTGCATGGACATACTTACAAACTCAAGATTACCTTAATTGGAGAGATAAGGGATGATGGCATGATAATAGACTTTATAGTTTTTAAGAGAATAGTGGATGAGAAGATAATAGAAAAGCTTGATCACAGATTTTTAAATGAGATTGTTCCCCAGCCAACAGCAGAAAATATTGCACTCTGGATATGGAATGAGCTAAAAAATGGGCTCGAAGGTGAGAATTACAGCTTGTATGAAATTGTCCTCTGGGAAACAGAGAGTAGCTCAGTTGTTATAAGACTCTGAGGTTTGAAAATAAATTTATGAGGATTGCAGAAGTACTTTTGAACCTGCCAATAAATAAGACCTTTTACTATAAAGTTCCCGATGGTCTCGAAGCTCATCAATTTTTAAGGGTGGTACTGGATTTTTCAAATAGAGAGATGGTCGGCTTTATACTCAGGGTCTTTGATGAAAAAGAGCAATTTGACTTTGAATTAAAACCAATCACTGAAATCATTGATGATAAGCCAATTGTTACAAAAGAACTTATTGAACTTGCAAACTGGATGAGTTCAATGTATTTTTGTTCGTTTGGAGAAGCACTCTTTTCATTCCTTCCAACAGAAAAAAAGCAAAAAAGATTCATACATCAGTTTAGTGGAATTAATGAGAGCTTTAAAAAACTTACAGATGAACAATTTTACACATTTAAAACGATAGAAGATTCAATCAAAAAAAGCAAAACAGACACATTCCTGCTTTATGGGGTGACAGGTTCAGGTAAAACAGAGATTTACAAATACCTTGTAAAGACAACTCTAAGTCTCGGAAAGTCTGCTATTCTTCTTGTACCTGAAATCTCTCTTACCCCACAGAATCTCGAGAGGTTTTATGAATGCTTTGGTGAAAAGGTAGCTTTATATCATTCAAAGATGAGTAAGAAAGAAAGATTCTTTGAATGGATGAGGGTATTTAATGGTGAGGCAAAAATTGTCATAGGTCCGAGATCAGCTGTCTTCTTGCCAGTCAATAAGTTGGGTCTTATAATAATCGATGAGGAACATGATACATCTTACAAGTCTTCAAATTCACCGAGGTATCATGCAAGAGACATAGCCAGATACAGAAGTCTGAAA
Source organism: Brevinematia bacterium (assembly GCA_049968515.1). Classification (GTDB taxonomy): domain Bacteria; phylum Spirochaetota; class Brevinematia; order Brevinematales; family JAOACQ01; genus JAOACQ01. The sequence goes on along the minus strand of JBMFQR010000029.1, from coordinate 6,455 downwards.
GAAAATGCTGTAGTTGTTCTTGGTTCTGCCACACCAATGGTGGAGACATTTTATAATGCACTAAGAAAGAAATATGTCCTTCTGGAACTCAAGAATAGATATTCTGTAAAATTACCTTCTGTAGAAATAATAGATTTAAAAGAAGTGAGTGGTAAAAAAGAGGGTTTAATATCCTCAAAGCTTATGGAAAGTATGCTTTTCACACTTCAGAAGAATAGACAGGTTTTACTCTTTCTAAATAGGAGAGGGTTCGCACCTGTACTTATATGTGAAAAATGCGGCTTTGTTTTTGAATGTTCTCATTGTAATGTAGCACTGACATTTCATAAGTCAGAAAAGAAGCTTATCTGTCACCACTGCGGTGATAGGCAGGATGTTCCTTTAAAGTGCCCCTCCTGTGGAGGGATAGAGCTTAAAGAGGTTGGTAGCGGTACAGAAAGGCTTGAAGAAACAATAAAGAATCTCTTTGTAAACTGCAGGGTTGAAAGAATGGATCTTGACACAACAAGAAGAAAAAATAGCTATTTTGAGATACTGAGAAAGATAAAAAACCATGAGGTTGACATAGTTATCGGGACACAGATGATCGCAAAGGGTCATGATATTGCTGGTATTGAGCTTGTTGGTGTGATAATGCCCGACATTATGCTTAACATTCCAGATTTTAGAGCTTCAGAACGGACATTTTCAGTGCTTACGCAGGTTATAGGACGGGCAGGCAGAAAGGATATTCCGGGTAAGGCTTTGATAGAAACCTTTTCCCCAGACCATTATGCAATAACCTTTGCAGCAAAACAGGATTATAGAGGTTTTTTTCTTAAAGAATTAAAAAGGAGGAAGGACTTTAATTATCCTCCATTTGTAAAAATTGGTAGAGTTGTAATAAGAGGGGAAAAGAAAGAAAAGGTTGAGGCTTTCTGTGAGGAATTGAGATTTTTTTTAAAGAGAGGGTCTTCTGATTTTGACTCCGAGATTTTGGGTCCTGTAAGCTGTCCTCTGGAAAAGTTGAAAAATAAGTATAGATATCATATAATTATAAAATCAAACAATCTGAAAAATATCAAAGAAATTATAGAAAAAATAGTTAATTTCTTTAATGATTCAGATTATAAGAACCTTCTCTATCTTGAGGTAGATATAGAGCCTTTGTCGCTTATTTAAGAAGAGGTTTTCTGATGCAGGAGCTTTCTTTCAAAACGAAAAGAAAAATACTTTATCTTGAGATTTTTGTCTTTTCAATTTCCCTGTTTGTGTTTTTAAGGCTTCTTTATTTGCAGTTTATTAAGAGTGCAGAGCTCTACAAAAAAGCCATTGCCAACCAGACACAGATAATAAAGATTCAGGCAAACAGGAGTATAATCTATGACAGGACAAGAAAAAACACCCTTGCTTATAATAAAAAATCTATTGCAGTTTATCTAGTTCCTGCTCATCTTCCAGAAAAGATACTTGAGCAGAGGATTGTTTTTTCAAATCTGATGAGATTAATTAATGTAAGTTATGAGGAAATACAGACTGCCATAACCCAGCAGGCTATTGATAGATATACTCCTGTTATTCTTAAATATGATATTGATTCTTCTACCCTTGTGAAGTTAAGTGAATTTACGGAAAATCTAAAGGGGGTTTACTGGGAGAATATGCCCACGAGGGTTTATCCCTTAGGAGAAAGGGCTGCACACCTTATCGGTTATACTGGTATCATAAGTAAGTCGGAATTAAAAAAGCTAAAGTCGAATCCGGAATATCACCCTGGTAGTATAATTGGAAAGATGGGGATTGAGGGCTATTACGATGAAATTATAAGGGGTACGGAAGGCATCAAGGAAAGGATAGTTGACGCCACTGGAAAGGTTAAAGAGGAGGAAATAAAAAAAGAACCTATTCCGGGTAACTCTCTTGTGTTGAGCATAGATTCAAAGCTTCAGGAGTTTGCTCATTCTCTTATTGCCAGCAGAGTCGGGGCAATAATTGTCTCAAAGCCAGCAACTGGCGAAATACTTGCACTTGTAAGTTCTCCTTCATTTGACCCAAATATCTTTACCTCAAAGTATATTGAAGAAGAAAGCTTCTTTCTATTAATGTCCCATGCAGAAAAGCCCTTTTTGAATAGAGCAATTCAGGGTACATATCCACCGAGTTCTATCTTCAAGATTGTTACGTCAACAGCTCTTTTGCATTCAGAGATTAATCCGGATAAGATAATCTACTGTCCGGGATATATGAAGATTGGAAATAGAATTTTCAAATGCTGGTCAGTACACGGAGGTCAGAATCTCGTAAGTGGAATTGCAAATTCCTGCGATGTATATTTTTATTCCGCTGGTTTATCTCTCGGACGGGATATTATACTTCATTATGCGCAAGAGTGGGGAATAAACAGAGAAACAGGGATTGATCTTGTTGGAGAACTCAAGGGCTCAATCCCTGATATGGAATGGTTCAAGAAAAAATACAACAGACCCTGGCAGAATGGAGATACTGCAAATATAGCCATCGGACAGGGAGATTTGCTTATTACGCCCATCGGACTTAATGTTATGACTATGGCAATTGCCAATGATGGTCTTATCTTAAAGCCCTTCCTGCTTAAAGAGATGCTTTCTTATGAGAATGAGAGTAGAATCTGGCAGAAGAATCCAGAGGTTTTGAGAAGGATTGATATTTCGAAAGAAAAGATGGAATTAATAAAGAAGGGAATGTATGGAGTTACAACTTATGGCACTGCAAAATGGATAAAAAATGCCATAAGAATTCCAATAGCTGGAAAGACAGGAACAGGAGAGGCTGGTAAAGGGAAGGAAACCCATGCATTATTTACAGCTTATGCTCCTTATAATGCTACAAATATTAATGATGTAATTGCTGTTACAGTGGTTGTCGAGCATGGAGGCGGTGGTTCAGGAGTGGCTGCTCCGGTGGCGGTGAAAATAATTGACTTTTACTTTAACCAGAAGGAAAGAAATTAAAACTGGAAGGTAGTCTATGTTTAAGGATTTATTTAAGTCTACTGAAAGTATTTTTATACTTGCACCTCTCATTTTATCTATTATTGGTCTTGTTTTTGTTTTCAGTACGGGCATTAATCCTGATGGAACAAATTCAAACCTTTATATTCGTCAGATTATATGGTTCTTTATTGGTCTCGGTGTTGGGCTGGTTATTTTAGGAATAGATTATTACAGGCTCGTTGAAATTTCAGAATATCTTTACATAGGAGGTGTGATTCTTCTCTTAATAACACTTATTTTCGGAAAGACAGTAAGAGGATCAAGAAGCTGGCTTGGTTTAGCAGGGCTTGGTATTCAACCATCAGAAATAATGAAGATTTTTTACATACTTTTTTTTGCAAAATATCTTTCAAGGGCAAATATTATTGAGCAGAAGAATAAAGTTTTTTTGATTTCTCTGGGATTGCTTATTATTCCTCTTTTTCTTGTGCTTATACAACCTGATCTTGGGACATCAATCGTTTATGTTACTATTTTCCTTTCTATGATTTACATAGGTATGCCGGACACAAAGTACATAAAATATATTTCATTCATCATATTACTGACCGGCGGACTTTTGTCTTTTATTGGATTTTATAAATATTATCTTGAAACCGGCGGTAATAATATTCAGATACTTGATATTTTACTTAGTTTTAATTTCTTCTTTTTAATTTCTCTCTCGCTTTTCCTTTATTCTTTTATTACACTTTTTATAGATTTCTTTACCCCTACAAAAATTATAAAAAAGATTCTTCCTTTTACATTAGTTATTGCTACATCTTTTATATTTTCTGCTGCGGCTATAAAGGTTTTGAAATCCTATCAATGGAAGAGAATACTTGTGATGATTAACCCAGAATTTGACAAAAAGGGAGCTGGCTATAATATCATCCAGTCAGAAATAGCAATAGGCTCGGGTGGGATCTTTGGAAAGGGCCTTTTCAGGGGTTCACAGAATGTTTTAGGTTTTCTTCCAGAAAAAAACACTGATTTTATCTTCTCTATAATCTGTGAAGAACTTGGTTTTCTTGGTTCAATTTTTATACTTCTTCTTTTCTTTATATATTTCTATAATATTTTCAGGGTTATAAGAAATGCAAAGGATAAGGAGGGAATGCTCGTGGCTACAGGTATTCTTGCAATGTTTTTTACGCATTTCATTGTAAACATTGGAATGACTCTCGGCATTACCCCTGCAACCGGTCTTCCATTGCCTTTTATTAGCTATGGGGGGTCATCACTTATAACATTTCTTTGTGCTGCCGCTATAATCTCGAATATCTATTCTAATAGATTTGTACATTAGCAGGACTTTAAAAAAAAAAGGGAGTGTTTAAACACCCCCTTTTTTTATTTTTTTATGCCTTTAAAGCTCCTTCAGTAACCTTGTTTATAATCATCTTGGAGAAAATTGCATACACAATAAGCATTGGAAATACTGAGATAACATTCCCCACCATTATAGCACCATAATCTACAGACTGCAAGCCTTTTAATGCATTTAGTGCTACTGGAACGGTGTAGCTTTCCATAGTTCTTAAGACAATAAGAGGTCCCATATAGCTATTCCAGCTTCCGAGGAATGTAACAATTGCATAAGAACCCAATATTGGAGAAATCAGGGGGAGCACTATTCTCCAGTAGATTCCAAACTCGGAAGCACCGTCAACCCTGGCAGCATCAATAAGATCAAGAGAAACTGAAGAGTTAATATACTGCCTCATCAAGAAAATACCAAACGCATTTGCCATTCCGGGGATATATAGTGCCCTTGCCTTGTTCAACCACCCGAGGAAGTTCATCATAACAAAATAAGGGACGATACCTACTATCCCAGGGATCATCATTGTGAAGAGCATAAAGTTAAACATAAACTTTTTGCCTTTAAATTCATAGACTGCAAAACCGTAGCCTCCAAGAGAGCAAAAAAACATTGATGTCAGAGTACTCATTACTGCAATGTATATACTATTCCACATATTTCTCCAGAAAGGAAGCTGTGCTAAAAGATTATGGTAGTTTTCAAGAAAGCCCTTGTAGAAATCCTTAGACATTGTAAGGGGTGGAGGATAGTTAAAAATCTCTGCCTTTCCCTTGGTAGAGAGAACAAGCATATACCAGAAGGGAAAAAAAACTACAAATGTCCATATAATCAGAGGAAGATAAAGTAAAGCCTTCTTCAGATAGGTTTTGATTGGATTCTCCTGTCTGTGAAGTCTTTCTTCAAAAGCCTTTTCTTTTACAACTTTCGTCTGAACTGTCATTTTAACCTCCTTACTGGATCTTTTCTTCTCTTTCTCTGAAGAAAGCTCTATGTATGAAAGACAATAATAAAATAATTAGACACAATATATATGAGGCAGCAGAAGCCATTCCGAACTTACCCCATTTAAATGCAAACATATACATATATATAGCCGTGGTTAAACCAAACCAGAGATTTCCGGGCATACCGTCCGGTCCAATCATTACCATTGATTCATCAAAGCTTTGCATACCAAAGATCAATGTCATTGATGTGGCAAAATATAGGACAGGTCCAAGCAAAGGTAATGTGATTTTGAAAAATATCTGTCCCCAGCTCGCACCATCTATTCTTGCAGCTTCATATAGATTTTCCGGAATTGCCTGTAAACCCGCCAGATAGATTATAGCCTCCCACCCCATCCATTTCCAGAAACTAATTAAAGAAAGCGAAACCCATGTCATCTGAAACTTAACCCACTCTACCGGTAACTGAATGGGAAGAACATTTGGAATAATGCCAATTTTTTCAAAATATTTAAGACCATAATTAAATATACCATATCTTGTCCCATATAAGACACCAAAAAGAATAGTAATGGCGACTGGTGAAGTAATATAAGGTACAAACAATACTCCCTTAAAAAAGTCCTTCATTCTTACAAGGCCAAGATTTAAAATATAAGCAAAAAACAAACCTAGCACGTGTTGGGGAATTCCACTCAGACACATCATTATTATTGTATTAGCTATAGAACGCCAAAACTTTATATCCTGAAACAGAAGTGTATAATAATTGGCAAACCCAACCCATCTCATTTCCCTTATTCCGTTCCAGTCAAAAAAGCTCAAATAAAGTGAATAAAAGATAGGAAAAGTAGAGAAAATCAAAAAGAGAATAAAAAATGGTGCAGTAAACAAATAAGGTGATGCTTTCCTTTTAAATCCACTCCATCCACCCCCCGGCCTTTTCATCTTTTTTGTAGCAACTGTAGCCATACCAAACCCTCCAAACAGAAATGTTAAAAACGAATTACAGAAAGTTAACGTTAAATATTTTAATTTATAAAAGCAAAAAACTCAACTAATTTTTAATTGTTTCCTAAAAATTTTTGATTTTGTTTAAAAAACATCTCATTATCCCGACTTTGACAGATTTAGGGCAAAAATTGGGGATTGTGCAAAACTAAGTTATTGTATTTCAAGGAGTTTTAA
>JBMFQR010000028.1:0-23324 GCA_049968515.1 Brevinematia bacterium | reverse complement strand
GACAATTTTCTCCATTTTGAAAAATTAACCCCCTGCAAAATAAGAAACTAAACCCTAATAGCTGTCAAAGTCGGGAGCAAAATATTTATTTTTTACTTGAATTATTAAAACAATTATGTTAACTTATTTTTAGAGTTTTTCACTTGGAGACGTTGTATGTAACGTCCTACGTGAAAATCTATCCTCTAAAACTTTTGACAATACGTAAATTTTTCTGGAGAGTGAGTTATGAAGTTTCTGTATTTTTTAATCTTCTCTATTTTTTTTAGTTTTTTTCTGCTTTATGCAGAGGATAACAGAAAAGTTCTTGCAATCCTTGATATTGAAGCAAAAAGTAATGTGAAAGAAGAGATTGCAGAGTTTGTTTCTGAAAGAATAAGAGTGGAAATGTTTAAGACTGGCAGTCATAAGATTGTTGAGCGACAGAAAATGAATAAAGTACTAGAGGAACAAAAGCTTACCCTGATTTCTTCCAGTGATGATGATTATATTAAAAAGATTGGTAATCTATTGTCTGCAGATCAGATTCTTGTTGGTTCATTGAGTTATTTAGGGAGCACTTATTACTTGAATGTGAGAATAATAGAAGTAAAATCCGGAGAAATGGTTTTCGGAGACACCGAAAAGGCATCTTCTATATCTGATTTATCTTCAATTGCAGAAAGGGTTGCTTCAAAAATTTCAGGTGGAAATAAAAAGGTTGATTTTCAACCTCTGGATTCTGACTCTTTAGATTCCGGGAGTGAAGAGTCAAGAATAAAAGAAATAGGGAGAATGGTAAAATCGGTTGTTGAGTATACTATCAGAAGAATCGAGGATATAAGAAAAAGTGAAAGAGAAGAAAAAATTATTGAAAATGAGTCTGAAAAGATTGAACCTGAAAAGACAGAAATAAAGGAGAAAAAGCAGGAAGAGAGAGAAAGTTTTGTGAAGTTTGGTGGAGGGCTTTTGGTAAAGTACCACAACAATGTAAGTTTTAAATCTACAGGTGAAGAATGGTCGTCTCTTTATTTACCCTTTTCGTATGGTTTAAAAGGGATACTGGGTTTTGGAGATGTTTTTGGCATTGGGCTTGAAGGAACCATAAATGGTTCTCTTGAGGAAATAGGAGATAAGAATTATGTTTTCGGATTTGGTTATGGTGGAATTACACTTGAGCTTTACTACAGATTTTGGAAATTCTTGAGATTGGGTGTGGATGTTCTTTTTGGCTGGAGTGGAGCAAACTTTTATGTATTCTACTCAGATAATTATGAAAAACCAATTTATGAAAGAAGAAAGGATTTTTTTGTTTGTGAACCGGCGATAATGCTGGGAATAAAATTTTTTAACACATTTGAGATAGGTGTAAAAGGAAGTTATTTATATACAAGTGATCAGGAAGATTTTTTAAAGATTGATAAATATAATATAGGGGCTTTTTTAATATTTGGATTGTAATGTTATGGATTTTCCCTTTTGTGAAGAATTTTACAACTACCTGAAATATGAGAAAAAGTTAGCAAATAATAGTATCTATTCTTATTATAATGACGTGAAGGAGTTTTTCTTATTTCTTGATTGTAATGAAGAAAAAGTATTAAGCAGGATAGATCATAATAAAATTCTTGACTTTGTTGTACATCTGAGCGAAAATTTTAATAACAACAGAAGTATATCGAGGAAAATATCAGGGTTAAAAAATTATTTTATCTTCCTTCTGAAACTTGGAAAGATTGAAGTTAATCCACTTTCAGATTTTGAAAGGCCAAATTATGAAAAGAAACTTCCGGATTTCCTGTCATTAGAGGAGATAGAGCTTATTGTCAGGGTTGACGATGCTACTGATCCTCAGGAAGTAAGGGATTCCTGCATTATTGAATTTCTTTACTCATGTGGTCTTCGTGCATCCGAACTTGCAGAGCTAAAGCTTACGGATATTTCTTTTGAAAACAAAATAATCAGGGTGTATGGTAAGGGTGGCAAACAAAGGCTTGTACCGGTTGGCAAAGTGGCATTCAATCTGCTTAGATACTACCTTGATAATTCAAGGTCTAAGATCTCTAAAAGACGTTTTTCTACAAATCATCTATTTATTTCAAAATTGGGAAAAAAGCTTTCGAGAGTTTCAATCTGGGAGATTGTGAAAAAAAAGGCACTTAAAAAGGGGATAAAAAAGAATATATATCCTCATACATTGAGACATAGTTTTGCCACGCACTTGATTGCAAATGGTGCTGATCTCAGAGTTGTACAGGAGTTATTGGGTCACTCGGATATTTCTACAACTGAGATTTATACGCATGTTACATCTGACCTGTTAAAGAAAGAACATGGAAGATATCATCCAATTGAAACAGAGTTTGAGAAGTAGTTTTACATTGTGAAATCAAGTCCAAGATAGATTCTTCTTGCATCTTCATTGTTTATGAGCTCTTCTGCTGTGCCGCTTATGAGTATTTTTCCTTCGTGTATTATATAAGACCTGTCGGTAATTTTTAATGTCTCTCTTACATTATGGTCGGTAATAAGAATACCGAGCCCTCTTGCTTTTCTGAGATAGGTGATGATCTTCTGTATATCTGCAATTGCTATTGGATCGATTCCGGTAAATGGTTCGTCAAGCAAAAGAAAATCAGGCTGTATTGCCAGTATTCTTGCGACTTCAACCCTTCTTTTTTCTCCTCCCGAAAGTGTAAAAGCCTTTTGATCTTTTATCTTTTCGAGCCCGAGCTCCTTGAGAAGAGAGATTGTAATCTCTTCTATTTCTTCTTTTTCTTTCCCCTGTAGTTCAAGTACAGCCCTTATATTTTCTTCTACAGTAAGCTTTCTAAAGATTGACATTTCCTGCGGAAGATAGCCAATTCCCATTCTTGCTCTTTTGTACATAGGGTAGTTTGCTATGTTCTTTCCATTCAATATGACCTCTCCCTCATCTGGTTTGACAAGTCCAACAATCATATAGAATGTTGTGGTTTTACCAGCTCCATTTGGACCAAGCAATCCTATTATTTCTCCCTTTTTGAGATGGAATGAGACCTCATTAACGACCCTTCTCTGTTTGTAGATCTTAACGAGGTTTTTAACAACAATGCCTTCGTTTAGATAAAGGTCTACATTTTCACTTCTGTTTATTTCCAACTTCTTCTCCAGAAACTAATTGTTAAGATATGATATTAAATCGTATACTGTTTTTTTTAGATCCCTTCGGTTAATAACTATATCTGTAAAACCATGCTCAAGCAAAAATTCGGCTTTCTGAAAGTTTGGGGGAAGTTTTTGCTTTATTGTCTGCTCTATAACCCTTGGTCCTGCAAAGCCAATTAAAGCCTCCTGTTCTGCGATGATTATATCACCAAGCATTGCGTAGGAAGCTGTTACTCCTCCGGTTGTTGGATTTGTAAGAATAGAAATATAAAGCCCTCCAGCATCACTGAATCTTTTAAGTGCAGCCGAGGTTTTTGCCATTTGCATTAATGATAGCACACCCTCCTGCATTCTTGCTCCTCCAGAGGCTGATACAATTATAAGAGGATTTTTGTTTTTTATGGCATCTTCAATTAGAAGGGTAATTTTTTCTCCTACTACAGATCCCATGCTTCCACCAATAAATCTGAAGTCCATCACTCCAATATTAACCGGCAATCCATTTATCATTCCATATCCTGTTATTACAGCTTCATTTAAATTAGTTTTATGCATTGCTGATTTTATCTTATCGATGTAATATGATTCTCCGTCGAAGAAGTTTAAGGGATCTATGCTTACAATATTTGAGTGTGTTTCAACAAAGGTATTCGGATCAATGAGAATCTGTATTCTCTCATAGCAAGTGAGTCTTTCATGATAATTGCAATAGGGACATACATGAAGATTCTCTTCCCATTCCTTATTGTATATTATACTGTTACATCTCGGACATTTCAGCCAAAGCCCTTCTGCTCTTTCACCTGCATTCTTTTTCACTTTTTTGATGTTGTATTTTGGTTTTTCAAACCAGGCCATATACCATCCTTTATTATGGATTTTTATATACTTTGTAGTTTTTCTTATACTTTTTGTAGTTTTCCAATACCTCGATGCTCTTTTCAAGTTGATTGTCAAACTCTAAATTATAAACTGGAGGCAAAATATTTTCAATTTTTTTCATCCATACAAGGTACTGTACGGATTTTTTGTTGAGTTTATAGCCGTTCTGTTCAAGATAAGACTGCAATTCTCTAATCTTTTCTTCATTTATTTCTTTATTTTTTTTCAAAAACTCACTTATAATGTTGGTATTTTGAAGGGAAATCATTTCCTTTTTTTCCTCATCTTTAAGCTGATCATACCACATTTCTTCCTCAATATCAGGTTTTATTCCTTCTTTGTCTATGCACTTTCCTGACGGGGTATAATATTTTGCTACTGTATATTTTATCAGAGAACCATCTGTTGGAAAAACATAGGTTTTCTGTACAGAACCCTTTCCAAAGGTTGTCTTCCCCACTACAACAGCTCTTCCTGTATCCTTTAGTGCACCGGTAAATATCTCGCTTGCACTTGCACTTCCCTGATTAACCAGAATGACAACCGGTAAATCCATCGGGACTATTGTGGTATCTTTTGAGGCATAAAACTCTGTGTTGTTTTCGAGTGTCCTCCCCTTTGTGTAAACAATTAAGCCTTCATCCTGAAAGTAGTCAACTATGTTTGCCACACTTGTTATAAGACCACCGGGATTGTTTCTTAAATCAACTATTAATCCATCAATCTTTCTGTTAAGTAGAGAAGACAACTGGCTTTTAAAATCCTCGGCTGTTGGTTGTGTAAATTCAAGTAGCTTAACGTAACCATAGGTTTTATCTTTCGTTTTTATAAAGTCTGATTTAACTGTTTTAAGTTTTATTTCCTCTCTTATCATTGTGACACTGAAAGGTGTGCTTATTCCTTCTCTTTCAATTGTTATAGTAACTTTTGTACCCGGCTTACCCCTCAATTTCTCTACAGCTTCCCTTGGAGTTATACCTTTTGTGGAAACCCCTTCAATCTCTATGATTTTATCTCCCGGCTTGATTCCAGCCTTCCAGGCGGGAGTGTCTTCCATTGGAGAAATAACGGTAAGCCATCCATTCCTTATATCTATTTGTATACCCAGACCACCGAAGCTTCCACTCATCTCCATTGTAAATTCTTTTGATGTAGTCGGGTCCATAAATGTTGTATAAGGATCTTCAAGACTTTCAAGCATTCCTTTTACTGCACCATAGAAAAGCCTTTTTGCAGTGGTTTTTGTACCATCAATAAATTCTCTTTTAATTATCTTGTATGCCTCACTGAATACTGGATAATACTTATAATAATTGTCATCAGTTAGATTTGTTAATGTTTCACTGCTTTCAGCGGTTTGTGAGTAGAGAAAATTTTTTGCAAGGAATGTCTTATTTGCCTCAATCAGTGCAATCCCTATAAGGATGCCTGCAAAAAAAGTAATTAAGAGAGAATGTCTTTTAAAGAAGTTCATTACTTTCCCCAATTTTGTTTATAGAAATATTATATTAGAAATTTTAAATATACACAAGAAACAATCGGAATTTTTGACTTATTTTTTGTAAAGAGGTAAAATATTTGTGCACTGCAGTGCATTGTGGATTTCTGGTATGTGAAAAGAGTTTTTTAGAGGGGAAAGGTTATGAGAAAGTTATTTTTGCAGTATCTATTCTGTTTAGCTATCCTTTTTAACATCATTGCTGGATGTAGTGGAAGTAATCCATCTTCTTCATTAGAAGAAAATGCTGGTGGAGGTGGAACAGGTGGTCTGATAACTAACCAGCAAACGAATACTTTAACAGGTTCATGGGTGGAGAAGTATGGAAGATTGAGAGTAAGTGGTAACAAAATAGTTGACAAGAATGGCAATCCAATTCAGCTTCGTGGTATGAGCCTTTTCTGGAGTAATTATGGCTGGGGTGGGGATAAGTTTTATAATCCTTCCGTTGTTAGTAATCTTGTAACCACATGGAATGCTAATATTATTAGAGCTGCTATGGGGATAGAAAACAATGGGGGTTATTTTCAAAACCCAAATTATAATAAAAACCTTGTTAAGACAGTTGTTGATGCGGCTATTTCAAATGGAATATATGTAATAATTGACTGGCATGATCATAATATTCACTCAAATGAAGCTGTTGCATTTTTTTCTGAGATAGCCGGACTTTATAAAACAAACGATAATCTGATTTTTGAAATATATAATGAGCCGGATAATGAAAGCTGGTCACAGGTTAAGCAGTATGCACTTCAGGTGATACAGGCTATAAGAAATGCTGGTGCAGACCAGATAATTGTTGTAGGGACACCAACATGGTCACAGGATGTTGATGTGGCGGCAAATGATCCCATCACCGGTTATCAGAATATAGCTTATACTCTTCACTTCTATGCTGGAACCCACAAGCAATATCTAAGGGACAAAGCTTTAACAGCTATGAATAAAGGTCTTGCATTGTTTGTGACGGAATGGGGTACATGTGATGCGAGTGGTAATGGGGGGCTTGATCTTAATGAATCCCAGACTTGGATAAACTTTATGAACCAGTATAAGCTTTCATGGTGTAACTGGTCACTAAATGACAAGGTAGAAACTGCATCTGCTCTTGTTTCTGGTGCAAGCACAACAGGACCATGGCCTGATAGTCAATTAACCACATCGGGAAAGTTTGTGAAATCGAATATTATTTTAAATGGGGTTCCCTAATTAATGTAGTTTTCAAAGAACTTTATAAATGCGAGATTTTACTTAACTTGAGGATGGCGTTACTTTTAGATTGTTCTGTTCAGGAAAAAATGAATTAAGAGACAGCAGTATTTTTTGAGTTTAATCTTAATTTCATTTATAATCTATATATGGCTTATCTGGAGGAATGATTGAAGTTTCAGGAGAATTGTAAAATCATTAGCAAAAGGCTCAATGGTGAATTTTTATATCTTACGCTAAAGACCGAAAACATAGCAAAAAATTCAAAGCCCGGTCAGTTTGTAAATATAAGAGTCATCGATTGTTACGACCCTCTTTTGAGAAGACCATTTTCCATATCTGATGTGAATGGAGATTTGTTAAAGCTGGTAATCCAGATTAAAGGGAAAGGGACAAAAATTCTGGCTGATAAAAAAGAAGAAGAAAGTCTTAACTTATTGGGGCCACTTGGTAATTCCTTTCCTCTTGATGTAAAAAATCCGCTTTTTGTGGCGGGTGGAATTGGGATTGCCCCTTTCCCATTTCTGGCAAGATATTTTGAAAAAGTAATCTTGCTTTATGGGATAAAAAGTAAAGATTTTCTGCCTGATATGTCTATAATTCCACACAATGTTGATGTAAGAATTGCAACAGAAGATGGCAGTCTTGGTGAAAGGGGAACGGTTGTTGACCTGCTTGTCAAGCATAGTTTTGAGGATAAAACAATCTTTGTTTGTGGTCCAGTTCCACTTTTCAGAGCTTTAAGCAAGATCTTTTCTCGCTGTGAAAATCAAATCTCAGCCTATTATCTTGTAGAAAGCATAATGGCTTGTGGATTTGGTGCATGCAAGGGGTGTGTGATAGATACAAGAGATGGATACAGACTTGTATGTAAAGATGGGCCTGTTTTCATTTGGGATGAGGTGAGATTGTGAAATGGCAAAACATATTGATATTTGCAATTCTTCTTTCATTTTCTCCATTCTATATTTTTACCGGTTCTTTTTTATTTCATTACAGTATGCTTGGTTATGGTCTCGCACTGGTTTCATTTTATTATAAAAGGGAGCTTAAAAAGATTGATGTTTTGATTATTGCAAGTCTTATACTGGTTCTATTCTATGGTTTTATGAATAAATTTGAATGGTATGGCTTTTTTGCTTTTGTTTTTTATTTTCTTCTTGTAGTTATGGTTTATCTATCCTGCTCAGATAATGTAATAAAGATTATTTCACATATTTTTGTTTTTATAGCTGGAATGGCTTTTCCTTTCAGATATTTGTTTATCAACTTTCCTGTATTGATTCGATATTTTGTATTTCTGGATTACATTTTTGGAATCTTCTCTATAATTTTTCTAATTCTGGACCAGAACATCTCAATTCGGCTGGCAAAAAAAAGAGATACAAGGACTAAAGATATCTAACACATTGGTATTTAGAGAAAAGTTGCTTAGTTTGAGATATTATAGCTATCGTATGCAGCCTTTATCTTTTTAAAGACGTCCGAAATCCAGAAAGGAGAGTAAAAGATTACTGAAAGCACAACAACCAGACCACACAGGCGAAATGGAAGATGTTCACCCCACAAAAATTTGCCAATAGCTATATACCATCCTGTTCTCATAATCTCCTGTATTATTAGAACAGCAGAAACTGTACGACAGAAGATAATTTTTGGTTTTTCGGTTTTTACCTTCTTGAGCAATATGATAATAATGGCAGTAGAAATAGTAATTACTAAAACAGCCATCAAATGTGAAAGAGAAAAAGCACGAAATTCACCAGCCATATAGTTAAAATCGAATATTTTAAACATAGCCTTCACCTGCTTTGAAATTATAATACAAAGTTTATAAAATGTAAATAAAAAATTTTTTCTTATTAACTTACATATTTTTTTGGGGAAGAATCCATTCTGACTTGATTTTTTCTGATTTTGATGTATAATTTATATTGATTAAGTTATACTGGAGGGTTTTCTATTGATGTCTCCCGTATATTTTGATCTTGAGAAGCAGGTCAGTGAAGTTGTGGAAGAGATTATGAAGTACAAGTGGCTTGAAAGCGAAAAGGTTGGAAGGGATATTGGAATGAAAGAAGCTGCCACTCAGTGGATTTCCAAACATTATGTCCTGTGGTTTAAGGCAACAAAGGACAGGTTTATTAAGGAAGTTTAGCCTTTTTACCTGTTAGCGCTTTTTGTTGCAAAATATCTAAGGGTTTGTTCAAATTAAAAATCTTGTCTCTCTTTTTCTGTTTCTAAGCTTTAATAATGTATGAGTTTTTTAAAGGAATTTTATGAAGAAATTTTTTATCTTTTTACTTTCTATAATCATACTGCTGGGAATTATTGCTGGAACAGTTGTAATTTATTTCTTAAAGACGCTCGATGCAAATAAGATTGTTTCCATTGCCTCAAATGAGATTGAAAAATTTTATGGTTTTAAGGTTCTGGCAGGTAATGCTTATTTTGATATAAAGAAGGGGCTGGCACTTGATGATGTCAAACTCATTGACATTTCTAACAATAGTGAAGTATTTACCTCAAAGAGGTTTTTTCTGAGCTATGAACCATCACTTTTATTGAAAGAAAAAAAGTTGAAAATTTCAAAGATAAGGTTTATTGAAGCTTTTACAACCCTTGATAATCTTAATAAGATTATATCAAGATTCAGTTCAAAAAAAGAAGAGCCATCTATAGTCAGAATAGAGATTAATAACATTTCATTTGAAGATAGCACTCTTGAGTATAGAAAAAAGAAGATTTCTGTAGATGGAAATGTAGAAACCTTGAGTAAGAGGGTTTTATATAAACTTAAAGCTTCATATAAAGATACGAAAATCGATTTTAATGGTAATTTTGATGAAGCAAAGGTATCAATGAAAAATTTCAACTTTGGAGATTGGATAGATATGAAAATTTCTCTATATGTAGAGGATACATATTTTGTTTTCAAAACGAGTAAGAAATCATATCAACTTAATTTAAGTTCTTTTAAGGGTAAATATGAAGATAAAACTATATTGGTTTCAAAGCCATTCAAGCTTGATATTTCGAACAAAATGTCAGCCTTCTTCTTTGAGGATGTGGAATTGAATTATAATAATGAAAATAACTTTTCAATCAGAAGGGCGGTTTATTTCAACGATAAAACTTTCTTTGTAGATGTTTCAAAAAGTGAGTTTATGCTCGAAGAGTTTCTTAAAGGCTTTAAGGGTAGTGCCGAGGGGAGTTTTTCATTTGATAGTAAGAATCGAATCCCAGTAATGGGAAATCTGAGGTTAAAAAATCTGAGCTATCAGAACTTTACAAATTTTAATGGAGATTTTTATCTTGAGGGTGACAACTTTGGCTTGAAGGGACAGGGTTATTTTTGTGGGGTAAATTTTTCCGTGGATGCAAACTCGGTAGATATAAATCAGGGAAATATTTATATAAATCTCAATATACCTCTTTTAGAACTTGAGGGTTTTTTGAAAAAGGCTTTCAGTTCAAGCCCTTCTCAAAACAATCTTCCCTTCAAATCTGCTACCTTTAACATTGGTGTTGAAAAATTAATATACAAAGATTTTGTATTTAAGAATGTGACAGCCTCGGGGGATGTAAATTCCGAAAGGTTGAATATCCTGAGTGCCAGTGGTGAAATATTTAATGGGAAGCTTGCCTGTTCTGGTTTTCTGGAGGGCGGTATTTTAAATCTCAAGCTTAATTATGATAGGGGAAAATTGAATGAGTTTTCCAGCCTTTATTTCAAGGATGAAAGAAGACTTTATGGAACAATCTCATTTGAGTCACGTTTTCAGATGAAGCCTTTTAACTTTTCCTCGATTGATGGTACAATAAAGGGTGTAATAAACTATGGGGAGCTTGAAAATATTTTTATTCAGAAGAGGTTGAATGAGTTTTTGTCTGATATACCTCTGGATCATGTTTATTTTGATAAAATAGATTTTGACATTGGTTTGAAGAATTCAAAGCTAAAGATAAATAGTGTGGAATTCAAGAGTGCAAAGATCAACTCTACCATAAAGGGAGAGTATTCAATTCCTGAGGATTTGATTTCACTTACAATATTTCTTAGCTTTTCAAAAAATTATCTTAAGGATATTCCAAATATAGCCAATCTTATAATTAAAGGCAAAAACAGGGAAAACTGGGTTGATTTTTCTTTGTTTGCAGAGGGCAACTCAAAGAATCTTAAATTTACATTTCTTGATGTTCAGTAGTATTTACTGTAATTTGGTATGAAAAATTTTATTTCATATTCATATTTTGAGTTTAGCTTTTTTATGTCTTCTTTTGTCTTATTCCAGTATTCATAGTAGTTTCTTTCATTCTCCAGTACCTTCAGAGTATCTGTATTCCCTGAAAGGAGCTTCTTTATTTCCTCAAAATTTCCCATATTCGGATGATATGCCTCTATGTAAATCATTTTTGTCTTTTTGTGAAGCTTCTTTAGCAACTCTTCTAAATCTGTCAGAAAGGGAAAGAATGGGCCAATGTAAGCTATTGTTTTAACATTATATTTAGAGCATTTTTCTATGGCAAAAAGCCTTTCTTCAATGGGAGAACTTCTCTTTTCAAAAAGCTTTCTCACTATTTCAGAATTTATTGTAATGTAGACCATATTCTCTGGTAGACTGGTTATGAGTTCGGCATATTCAGAGACATCCGGCTGTTTTGTGAGAATTACAAAGGGTATATTTTTGCTTTTCATCAGTTCGATTGCTACAGGGGTAATTTGTTTATACCTATCTATTGGCTGAAAAGCCTCTGTTGTGGAACCAATGAGTATACGACGTATATCATTCAGGATATCCAGTTCTTTTTTTAGAACCTCTATAATGTTTTCTTTGATATAGAGATATTCTCCCCAATCTTTATTGATTTTTTTTATTCCTCTGTTACACTGGACATAGCAGTACTTACAGCCAATAAGGCATCCTCTGAATGGATTGAAAACATAGTTGCCTAAGGGAATGCCTGTTTTTGATAAAGCCTTTTGTACTGGCTGGGTTATGAGTTCCATTTTTACCTTGCTATGTAAATGAATTTGAAATTAATTGTGATGGGTGCCTGTTTTTTTAGTTTTTCAGGTAAAGGGCCAAAATTTCTTGAATATACTATTGAGTTCAGGCAGGATTGGTCGAGTATGCTGTATCCGTAAGATTTTAATACAGTAGGTTTTTTTACATTTCCATCTTCATCTATCTGATATCTGATAATTACCTCACCAGTCTTTATTATGCCCTGATAGTACTGAAACACCGGGAAAAAAGTGCGCCAGTTTGCTGAAATCTTCTTTTGCATTTCAAGAAAGTAAGAAGCAAACTCATACTCAACTGTACCAAGTGATACATTTCCCTCTGTGTCCATCTCAATTGTGCCGGGTTTTTCTGGGTCAAAAAGAGTAGGGAGTTTTTCACTTTTTATTTTGAACTCATCTTTTTCCTTATTTTTTTCTCTGTTTTCTAAAATATTGCCTTCTTTTTCTTCTTCTTCAATTGAGTTTTTTTTGGTTGTATTCTCATTCTGAAACTGATTGAAATCAACGTAATTGTATATGTTTTCACCTTTCTTTGGTGAGGAATTAATGTTTTGCTTATCCGAAAGAATGGCTTTTTTTGGAAGTTCTTTTGAATAGGTGAAGGTTTCAACAAAAATATTTTCTACTCTTATTGTCTTTTTTGTCCTGCTTTTAATGAGCCTTTCAAAAAGGCTTGAGTTTTGTATCCCGGTATATATAAGGACAACGTACAGGTGAATCACAAGTGAAAGATACATATAGAAATAAATTGGCTTTCTCATATCATTTTCTCGCTATTATTACCATTGAACTTGTGAAAAAAATGTTGCCAATTCTCAACTTGCTTGCTAAATGATATAATGAGATTCTTATCCACTTCAGGTAATCAAGTGATGAATTAAAATCTCCTCTTGATTTCAGCAATTTGGGAAGAAGTCCAAACTCTACTCCTCCGTATATTTTTATCTTTTCAAATCCGACTTTTTCAAGCAACATTTTCAGGTTCTTATGGTTAAAATAAGAAATATGCCCGGGCAAAAAATAATGATAATTTTCCCCGTAAATCTTTGCCTGTAGACCAGCCATATTTGCCGTTTGTATTAATAGGACACCACCTTTTTTCATTGATTTATAAACGTTTAAAATGGCTTTTACCGGATTTAAAATATGCTCTATTACTTCAATCATTGTAACAATGGAGAAACTATCTTCCGGTAGATTCACTTCTTCTATACTGCCGGTAAATATCTTATCAGCCCCGAATCTTTCCCTTAGAAATCTGGTGGCGTATTCTGAAACCTCAACCCCATAAGCCTCATAGCCATTTTCTTTTGCAACCTGCATTAAGCCACCGAAGGAACAGCCTACATCGAGAAAGTTTTTTACTTTATCTGTGGTTTTCTCGAGCCTTTTGAGAATCTTAAATCTCTTTTTCCAGACATATCTTGCAAATCTTTCCTTTTCTCTCTCATCAATGTAAGAATACTCCTGCTCCTTTCTGTAATAACCCTCATTATAAAAAGCGTAGGCATTTTCTGGTGTTGTATCCTGAAACATAAAGCCACAATTGTTGCACTGGTAAACCAGAAAGGGATTTGAAAATTTACTTATTTTGTATTTTTCAGCTACATTTTCTGATTGACATAACCTGCAAACCATTTTTTTAGTTTATACCTCATATTTATTATAACACAATAACATATCTTACTTCAAGTTTATAGATAAGAATTGGAAAAGAACCGCTTTCGGCAACTTCAGTTTAAATAAATCTTTTTCTTCAACTTCCGATAAGAAAAATGGAGGCAAAGATGGTAAGAAGTATATTTACAGGTGCAAGTGGGATGATTGTTACAATGGATGAACTGAACACTGTGGCAAACAACCTTGCGAATGTTAACACTGATGGATACAAGAGAGAAACAAGCGTGACGAAAGCCTTTCCAGAGCTTCTCGTTAGAAGAATAAATGATGACGGGAGTGTAAAATTTCCACTCGGTAGTTATGACCTTGCTCCAGTTGTCGGTAAACTCGGTACAGGAGTGGAATATAATGAATCCTATGTTAGATTTGAACAGGGGAGTTTGATAGAGACAGAAAATGACTTTGATTTTGCACTTCAGGGTGACGGATTTTTTACTGTGTTGACCGAACAGGGGGAAAGATATACAAGAAATGGGAATTTTAAGATAAGTTCTGATGGGTATCTTGTTGATATGCATGGAAACAAGGTTCTTGGTGAAAATGGATTTATCAGGATAGGCAGAAACAACTTTCAGGTTGACAAGGATGGAACGGTTTATATAAATGCTGATTATGAACCGGAAGATTTTGTGGATAAAGCCGGAAATGAATGGAAGAATATGCAGAGACTTGACAGGCTTAAAATTGTGGATTTTCCCGAGAGAAGATATTTGAAAAAAGATGGCTATACTTGGTATAAGGAAAGTGAATTTTCCGGTGTGGCATTCATCCTTCAGGGAGAAAAAAGGCCAGAGGTTCTACAACGACACCTTGAGAAATCAAATGTTGATCCAGTTGTTGAGATGACAAGAATGATTGAGATAAACAGGCTTTATGAAGCAAACCAGAGAGTTATCCAGACCGCAGATGAAACGGTTGCAAAGGTTATAGGGATTGGTAGAGGGCTTGGCACAGCATAATTTCAATCTCTAAAAATTCTTAGACCATTTTTCAAATCTTATCTTCCAGCACTTAAAGATGGCTTCATTAATAATTCCACTGTTCATTTTTGTGGTTCCTTCGTATCTATCCCTGAAGGTGATGGGAACCTCTTTGATTTTAAAACCCTTGTAGTAGGCCTTTGCCTTCATTTCTATCTGAAATGAGTAACCATTTGAGCTTATCTTATCAAGATTTATTGATTTGAGAACCTTTTTTGAGTAGCAATTATAACCACCTGTCAAATCAGTTAGAGGGACACCCGTGGCTATTCTTGCATATATATTGCCACCGAGACTTAAAAAGAGTCTCTTTAAGTCCCAGTTCAAGATTCTTACCCCATTGATATATCTTGAGCCACAAACCACCTCATAATTTTCTTTTATGGCTTCAAAAAATAGCTCAAGTTCATATGGGTCATGAGAGAAGTCTGCATCCATTTCAAATATGTAATCATAGCAGTCCTTTTCAAGTGCCCACTTAAAACCAGCAATATAGGCTCTACCGAGACCACTCTTTTTTTCTCTCTTGATTAGGTTGACTCTTTTATTGGACTTAGCAATCTTTTCAACAATATCTGACGTTCCATCGGGAGAGTTATCATCAACAACTAAAATATCTATGTCATCAGATTGCGAAAGTACTTCATTAATGAGTTTTTCAATATTCAAAGCCTCATTGTATGTTGGAATTATTATAAGAAACCTCACCAGCTTTTTCCCCTCAAAATAATTCAGATTTTAAAGTAGAAAGATTTTACCATACAAATTTTGAATAGTCAAAAAAAGAGTTACTCTAACAATGCCAGAAAGCCTCAACAAGAAATGTTTATATCAAAAAAACTATTGATAAATTTAAAAATTCTGCTATGATATATACGGGTAAATTAAAATATAAGTCCGGGGGGTAGAATGAAAGCAAAACTACCAGAGAATTTTTTACGACAGATTCTTAATGCTGAGTGTCATGATCCACATCATTTCTTAGGTATGCATAATGAAGAGGGTTTAATTGTTGTTAGGGTTTTTAATCCACAGGCAATTGAAGTTTTCGTATACAATGAAAAGTCTGGCAAAGACACTAAAATGGAGAAGGTTCACAATGATGGCCTTTTTGAACTTATCTTTAAAGATGAAAGGGACTTTTTCACTTATAAGTTAAAGATAAGGTATGAGAGTTCCACACATATTACTAAGGATCCTTATTCTTTTCTGCCAACCATTACTGATTATGACCTTTATTTATTTAATGAAGGCAATCATTTTGAGATTCATAATAAACTTGGAGCTCATTTATTAAGGATTGGAGATACATCAGGAGTAAGCTTCAGTGTCTGGGCACCCAACGCAAGGTCTGTGAGTGTTGTAGGTGATTTTAATAACTGGGACAGAAGAAGACATCAGATGAGGGTTTTAGGTAGTTCAGGAGTATGGGAAATATTTATCCCAGATCTTGTGGAAGGTGACATTTACAAGTTTTCAGTTAAGCAGTCTACGGGCAGGATAGTTGAAAAGACAGATCCTTATGGATTTTACTTTGAAGTTAGACCTAAAACAGCTTCAGTTGTATGGAATATTGACAAATATGAATGGAAAGACACGGAATGGATTAACAGAAGGAAAACCTTCCAGAACAACATCAGCAAGCCTATTTCAATTTATGAGGTTCATCTCGGTTCTTGGAAAAGAAAGGTTGAGGAAGAAAATAGATTTTTGACCTACAGGGAGATAGCAATAGAGCTTGCAGATTATATTAAAGAGATGGGCTTTACACATATAGAGCTTCTTCCAGTAGAGGAGCACCCTCTTGATGCCTCGTGGGGCTATCAGGTTACTGGATATTTTGCTCCAACAAGCAGATATGGTACTCCAGAAGACTTTATGTATTTTGTAGATACAATGCATCAGAATGGCATAGGAGTTATACTCGACTGGGTTCCCGGGCATTTTCCAAAAGATGACCATGCACTTTCTATGTTTGATGGTACTGGGCTTTATGAGCATATTGATCCCCGTAAAGGGGAACACGTGGATTGGGGGACAAAAATTTTCAATTACGGAAGAAATGAGGTGAGAAATTTTTTAATCTCAAATGCATTATTCTGGATTGAGAAATATCATCTTGATGGTTTGAGGGTTGATGCCGTGGCTTCAATGCTTTATCTTGATTATAGCAGGAAGGAGGGCGAGTGGATTCCCAATCAGTATGGAGGCAGGGAAAACATTGAGGCAATAGATTTTTTGAAAAGAATGAATGAGATTGTATATTCAAGAAATCCCGGTGTAACAACGATTGCAGAAGAATCAACTGCCTTTGGTGGTGTTTCCCATCCAGTATATCTTGGGGGGCTTGGGTTTGAATTTAAGTGGAATATGGGTTGGATGCATGATACACTTGAGTATTTTTCAAAAGACCCTGTTTTCAGAAAGTATCATCAGGGGACAATTACATTCTCAATGATTTATGCATATAGTGAAAATTTTATACTTGTCTTTTCCCATGACGAGGTAGTTCATGGAAAGGGTTCTCTTATAAATAAGATGCCGGGAGATCTCTGGCAGAAGTTTGCCAATCTTCGGGTTCTTTATACTTATATGTGGACACACCCGGGCAAAAAGCTTCTTTTTATGGGACAGGAGTTTGGTCAGTGGGATGAATGGTCGGAAGCAAAAAGCCTTGACTGGCATTTGCTTCAGTACGATAGTCATAAAAAACTTGCAGCTCTTGTGAAAGACCTTAACAGGCTTTATGTTGCCGAGAAGGCTCTTTATGAACTTGATACGAAGCCCAATGGCTTTGAGTGGATAGATTTTTATGATTCCGATAATAGTGTACTTTCCTATATAAGAAGGGCAACTGATGGGGATTTTTTAGTTGTGGTGTTAAATTTTACTCCAGTGCCGAGGCATAATTACAGGGTAGGGGTGCCATTAGCCGGGTTTTACAAGGAGATTTTTAATTCAGATTCTGAAGTATATGGTGGTTCAAATGTGGGAAATCAGGGAGGCAAGGAAGCTGAAAAAGTTCCCTGGCATGGCAGACCATTTTCTATCAATATAGTGCTCCCACCGCTTGGAGGTTTGATTTTTAAGTACTTAAAAAAGGAGACGAAAAATGTTTAAAAAATTCTTTCGCAAAAAGCTTAAATTTTTTATTGCACTTTTCGTGGCTTTGATTATATCTTTAATTTTCAGTATTTTCTTTGACCTTTTTAGTAGTTCAAAAATAACCCTTTTCTTACAAACTATGGAGGCAAATGTAGAATCTGCCCATTACTTTTTTTCATCAATAATAAATAAGACTTATAAAGGTGACTTTTCTTCTAAAAGAAAGAAAATGAGCGATTTTGTTATAATTGCAATAGATGATTCCTCTTTTAAGAAATACGGAAGCTGGCCATTCAATAGAAAAATATGGGCAGATTTTCTTGATCATCTCAATAAGATGGAAAATCCACCAATGGTTTTCTTTGATATAATCTTTGCAGAAAGGAGTGCATTTCCTGAAAGTGATGAAGCACTAATAAAGGCCTTTAAGGACTATAGAGGGGTTCTTGTTGAGGATCTCATATTTGATACATTTTCAACTTCAGTAGGAAAAGAAATAGAGGATGTGGATTTTCTGGCTAAAAAACTATCAATAGAAGGAGGTGATTACTTTTCTGATAAAATTCAGTCCATAAAGAGATTTGAGCTTAACTTTGGTAAAAAGCTTCCCATAAGTTCATATGCAAAGGTTACCCCAATGATGAAGGAATTGGCTGAAAGTGTTGATATATCAGGTTCTGCAAATGTTGATTTAACCATAAATCCGATTACAAAGCTTCCTTTGATTGTATCAAGCTATTTTTACATTCATTCAGGCGAAAATATTGAGATAACAAATATTTACTATCCCTCAATTGTTATTGCAATGGCTGCAAAATTGCTTGATTGTAACCTCACGAACCTTGTGCTTACGGCTGATAAGATTATACTGAAAAACGCTTTTTATAATAACAGGAGATTGAATTTTGAGATTCCAGTGGATGATAGTTTAAGATTGAAGATAAATTATAAGTCCTATCCCGGCAGTGGATTTATAAGAATAGTTCCTTTTTCAAAATATGAGGAATACAATTTCAGTTCCAATGATGTTTTGTTTGTTGGTATGTATTCTTTAAAAGGAGCATACGATATTAAACAGACTCCTTTCGGAATGATGTACGGGATAGAGGTTAATGCATATGCACTTGGAACAATCCTGAATCGAGATTTCATTATTGAGAAAAAGGATTTTCTTTTAGATACTATCTATTTATTTGTCTTCGATTATTTTATCGGTTTTTTAGTTTGCTTTGGAATAGGTTTTGCGATTATTTCACTTGTACTAACAATTGTTTTACCATTATTACTTGGACTTATTGCTTTTCTCAATAGTTATAGCATAATAACCCTGCTACCAATAATTACGGGAGTGGTTTCTCTTGCCATAATGCAGGTATATATGTTGCTTACGGAAGAGAAGGAGAAAAAGTGGATAAAATCTATCTTTTCGAGCTATGTAAATCCAAAGCTTGTTGATATTCTACTCCAGAATCCAGACAGGGTAAAGCTTGGAGGAGAAGAAAGGGAGGTTACAGTCTTCTTTTCTGCAATAAAAAATCTTGAGGAAATTTCTGAGAAGCTATCCGCAGAAAAGATGGTAGAATTTCTGAATAATTATTTTTCAAAAATGGCAGAAATTGTTATAAATACTGATGGTACACTTGATAAATACATAGGTGATTCAGTTATGGCATTCTGGGGTGCACCAATACCAATTGAAGACCATCAGTATAAAGCTTGTGAGGCAAGTTTAAAAATGCTTGCTGCAGTTGATGAGTTAAATAAAGAGCTTACAAAAAGTGGTCTTCCCCCTTTAAATTTAACAATAGGAATAAATAGTGGCATAGTTGTGGTAGGTAATGTTGGTTCAGAGCAACAGAAAAACTACACAGCTATCGGCGATACCGTGAATCTCGCATCGAGAGTAAAAGGGTTAAACAAGTATTTTCATACTCACATAATTATCAGTGAGACAACCAATGAAGTTGTGAAAGAAAGGATTATAAGCAGGGAGCTTGATTTAACAAGAGTAAAAGGTAAGACAAAGCCTGTAAGGGTATATGAACTTATTGATCTGAAAACTTAAAATGGAGGAAAAAGATGGCAGAAAGAAAAAGTAATAAGATTTTGAATATAACAATAATTTCTCTATTTTTTACTGCCTTGCTTTTTGTTTTTTATTACCTTCCTCTCAAGTATGACATAGTGGGGCTTGGAGGAGTATTGAGAAAGATTGAGAGTATGTCTTTAAGCATAAAATTTAATCTTACCGCACAATCAAAGTCGGATATTGTAGCAGGTACTCTTAAAAGCAAGGTTTCAACAGGTGTATACAAACAGATTTTTTTAGTTCTTCTTGATAATCCTTCGGTCGAGAAGTATGGTTCAATGAAGATAGGATATGATAGATGGGCTGAGGTTTTAAACTATCTGAATAATCTTGAGAATAAACCAAAGATTGTATGGTTTGATATCTTATTCAGAGATCCAGGTGATACAAAAAAATTAAAAGAGGAGTTAAAGAAAAATAATTTGATAGGTCAGAGCGTCTTTCTGGAAGGTTTTGAAAATCCAGAAAAAGTAGCGAAAAACATTTTAGATTATGATTCAGAGATTGCAAAGATTTTAAAACCTTTTGAATTAACTCTTAATAATGGTTTTGATCTCTCTACCTATCAGATAATAAATTCAAGTATTACAGACATAATGGCTGACTTTGGTTTGATTGGAGCTGGAAATATTGAAAAGGAAAACGATGTTTACCTGAAACTTCCTCTCATTTTAAGGGTTCAATATTACGTGAAATCTAAAGAAGATATAAGGATTACAAATATTTTTTATCCTTCCAGCTCTCTTTTAGCCGCGGTCAAATTTCTTGATTCAGACATTTCTAACATAGTCGTAACTAAAAATGGTGTGGTGATAAAAGATGCAACGTATAACAATATAAGAACAGATTTTGTTATTCCGACTGATAAAAATCTTAAAATTTGCATAAACTACAGAGGAAGAAGTAAGTCCGGATTTTTGAGGAGTATATCTCTAAAGGATGCCACAAGAGTTGGTCTGCCAAGAAATTCAATAGTGATTTTTGGAATAGATATTGAAGGACTCACTGAAAACCAGTGGTTTTCACCTGTTGGTAATCTTACAAGCACCGAGCATTTAGCCTATTCCATAGGTACAATATTGAATAGAGATTTTATCTATGAGGTACCGGATTTTATAAATATTATCTATGTAATTCTTCTTGTTTTATTGATTGCACTTTTTTCAGGTAGAAGGGTTGACTTTATTGTTATTGCAGCAATTGCTGCAGTGATAATTCCTCTTGTTTTTGGTTTTGGTCTATTCTTTTTGAGAATTAATCTTATAACTTTTATCCCTCTGGTTGCAGGTGCTATAACTCTTATTTTTGATCAGATTTATCTCCTTATTACGGAGGAAAAGGAAAAAAGGCTCATAAGAGCGACATTCTCAAAATATGTAAGTCCAGAGTTTGTTAATATTCTCATTCAAAATCCTGAGCTTGCCAGAACAGGTGGAGAGAAAAGAGAGGTAACGATGCTATTTTCAGATATAAGAAGCTTTACAACTCTATCGGAGGGAATGAGTGCGAGGGAACTTGTTGATTTTCTTAACAATTATCTTTCGAGAATGACGGATATAATTCTTCAAAATAAAGGTACACTTGACAAATATATTGGAGACGCTATTGTAGCCTTCTGGGGAATGCCAGTTGAAGTTGAAGACCATGCTTACTATGGATGTCTTTCCGCTGTGAGAATGATAAAAGCCCTATCTGAGTTTAACAGAGAAATGGAATTGCAGGGGAAGACAAAGATAAACATAGGTGTTGGTTTAAATACAGGCAGGGTTATTGTTGGTAATATTGGTTCTGAGAAGAAGATGAACTATACTGCAATTGGTGACACTGCAACCATTGCTGAAGAACTACAGGATGAAAATAAGACTTATGGTACAAACATAATCATCAGTGAGTTTACCTATGAAAAGGTGAAGAATTTTGCAAAGGTGCGTGAACTCGGTGAATATCCAGTAAAGAATAGAGAAAAGCCGATTAAAATATATGAACTCTTAGATATAGTTGAAAAATAGAACCTACTCATCGAGCTTTTTCATTTCGAGGATTCTTTCAAGCCTGAAGTTTCTTTCTTCATTTCTTTCAAAGCAGAAGGCAGTGAGGCCAAAGAATTCTTTTCCAGAATATTGCATTTTTCCTAAATAAAGAGGTAATATTACTCTTCTGCTTTTCTCGTCGCTTTTTTTGAGATATACGATTTCCATTTTCGATTTGCTTGCTATAGCCTCTCTTATAATCTCTATTTTTTTTTCAAGAGGAGTTTCAAGTTCAGACTCCTTGTACCTTGATTCTGTCATAAATTTTATTATCTTTCTATCAATAAAGACATGCTTTAAGGAAAGGGGTTTGACAAGATAGAGACCATCAAGGGATGTGCATCGGCTTAAAGCCACATAGGTTTGACCGGGAGAGAATGCACCCCTGCCAATATCGAGTACAACATTGTTAAATGTCTTGCCCTGAGACTTGTGGATTGTTATTGACCACGCCAATCTTAATGGGAATTGCCTGAAACTGCCGATTTTTCTCTTGTTGATTCTATCTTTCGTTCTGTCATATTCGTAATCAAATATGTCCCATTCAAATGGCATAACTCTTATGATTTTCCCCTCATCCGTTTCAACAAGGATAGTCTCTTCATCCTCAAACTCTAATATCTTTCCAATTGTCCCATTTACCCAGCCACCATCCCAGTTGTTTGTGAGCATCATAACCTGTGCATTTTTTTTCAACCTTAAAACTTCATCAGTAGGTAGAAAATCTATGTTAAATTCTCCGTCAATTTCTCCTTTAAATATATACTCTTTCCCCTTAAGTTCGTGAAGTTTTTCTTCATTTGTTTTTCTTGCAGTTTCATTGTATGGAGTTAAATATACAAATAGTTCTTTATTCTGTGGGGGATTTTTACTACATTTTCTGTTAATAAAATTTATGTCTTCCTCTGTAACTGTGCCATTTCTTATCCTGTTCAGAATGTTTATAAACTCAATGTCTTTCTGCCTGTAGATCTTCTCAAATTCGACAATTTTAATGTTTAGTTCATCATAACATTCAGCTGAAAAGAAATAAGGTGAATTGTAAATCTCAAGATAAGCCTTTTTTTCTCTTGAATTGATAACGGGTGGCAATTGATAAAGATCTCCAACAAGGAGGAGTTGTTTTCCTGCAAAGTTTTTTTTCTTCTTTAATAATTTTCTTAAGATAACATCCATAAGGTCAAACAGATCAGCCCTTAACATTGAGACTTCATCAATGATTATTAGTTCAACTTCCTTTAACATCTCAATACTTTCTCTCGAATGTCTTTTAAGAATCCCATTAATATCTGAAAGAGATTCGTGGGGAAGTATCTTAAAGAATGAATGAATAGTCTGACCACCTATATTTAAAGCAGCAACGCCAGTTGGAGCAAGAATAACAAATGGAATATCGGAATTTTCTATAAAATATCTGAGAAATGTCGATTTTCCTGTCCCGGCCTTACCTGTAATAAAAATATTCTTGCCTTCCTGGATAAGCTTTAATGCCAGCTTAAAGTCTTCATTTATTTCTATCTTCATAAAATAAATCTCTACCACAGAATTATAAAAACCTCGTGGGATAAATGCAAATTTTTTGTAATTTCGAAATAATTGAAAAAATTTGAATTTTTTTGGATTGTAGACTAAAATATCATTGCTTTTTAAATGGAGAGATGCCCGAGCTGGCCGAAGGGGGCACCCTGCTAAA
>JBMFQR010000027.1:0-24119 GCA_049968515.1 Brevinematia bacterium | reverse complement strand
ATAGGGAAAAACGGAAGGTTAAAAAATTTTTTAAAAAAATATTGAAAAAAAACTTGACAAATATAATAAGATAGGAGCTTTTATATGCTTACAAAGGAACAATACGAAAAGTTTAGAAGAAGGGCTATTAAATACTTAAAAAAGGCAAAAATTGTGATAACCGAAAAGGAGAAGAAAGAAATAGAAGTTGCAGAATATGGACTTGGCATACCTGAAAAGATTGGATTACAGCTTGTGGTTTATGTCAACACAGATAGATGCTGTGCAAAAGAGCTGATTTTATTCCCATACCAGATATGTCCCGAACACAGGCACCCTCCAGTAGAAGGTGAAGAAGGAAAAGAAGAAACCTTCAGGTGTAGATGGGGAAGGGTCTATCTCTATGTCCCAGGGGAAAGAAGTGAAAAATCTAAAGCCATATTGCCAGAGAAAAGAAAAAAATATTTTACAGTCTGGCACGAGATAGAATTAAACCCCGGGGAGCAATATACACTGGCCCCAAACACACTTCACTGGTTTCAGGCAGGGCCCGAGGGAGCGATAGTCTCAGAATTCTCCACAAAGAGCAGGGATGAATTCGATATTTACACCGACCCTGACATCATCGCTGATCTCCCGAGAAAAATAGAGGGAGTTTAAAATGACAGAACTTGTCTGTCTTGGAGAAATTCTCATTGATTTCACCCCTGTCAGAGTTAATGAAGACATATACTATGAGAAAAATCCGGGAGGGGCACCTGCAAATGTAGCTGTTGCATTCTCAAAACTCGGGGGGAAGTCATCCTTTATCGGAATGGTCGGGAATGATGATTTTGGAAGGTTTCTAAAAGCAATACTCGAAAAAAACAAGTTGGACACAAGAGGATTGTGTTTTACCGATAAAGCAAATACTACACTTGCCTTTGTTTCATTAACTGAGAGCGGGGAAAGATCCTTCACCTTCTACAGAAAGCCGGGGGCTGATATGCTTCTATCAAAAAGAGACTTAAATCTGCAAATTATAAAAGAGACAAAAATCTTTCATTTCGGTTCTCTCTCGATGACAAATAAAACATCAGAAGAGGCAGCTCTAAAAGCCCTTAATTTTGCAAGAAAGAATAAAAAGATAGTTTCTTTTGACCCGAACTTAAGAGCTGCATTATGGAATGATTTAAACGTGGCAAGAAGAAAGATTAAAAGTGTAATCAACAGAGTAGACATCTTAAAAATCTCAGAGGATGAACTATATTTTATTACATCCGAAAATGATATAAAAAAAGGGCTTGATTTAATTGAAAAAACCTATAGAACTCCCATCATACTTCTTACAATGGGTGAAAAGGGAGCACTTTATAGTTTTAATGGTAAAAGAAAAAGCTTTAAAAGCTATAAAACAAATGCTATCGATACTACCGGTGCAGGAGATGCCTTTCTGGGTGGGTTTTTGTTTTTAATCCTCAAGGAAAAGTTTTTTGAAAACTACCTACCTGAAACGATAGATAGGGCAGTAAGTTTTGCAAATGCCACAGCGGCAATTACAGTATCAAGGAGAGGTGCAATACCTGCTATGCCAGAATACTATGAGGTTATAAGGCTAATGGAAGCCTGCAAACCATCTTGATACCATCTTCATTAAGATAATAGCCGGGCAATTCCTTTAACTTTTTAAAACCGAGAGAGCTATAAAGCCCGATTGCTACCAAGTTTGATATTCTCACTTCAAGGTATATTCTGTCAAAATTTGAAGAGAGTTCATTCAGCCTCTCTATAAGATATTTCTTTGCATAGCCATTACCGTGGTAAGAAGGAGAAATGCAAATGGAGTATAACCTTATCGAACTATAATTCTTCCTCGTAAAATAGCATGCCCAGCCAATAGAATTATCATCAAGGGTGATAATGTCTGAAATTATAGAGTTGTTTGGATTCCTCAGGAAATGATAAACCTGATATTTTTTGAACAAGTCTATCTGATTGAAACACTCACTCTCCACTTTTAATATAAAACTCAAATCAGAAAGAGTGGCTTTTCTGTAGGAAAGAGTTAACATAAACCCTCAAACTCTTCACCAACAAGATATTTTATTATCCACTCATAAATTTTTGGCGACTTTTGATCCTCAAGACCATGATCTATATTTGGATTGTCATTAACCTCAATCACGAAATACTCTCCATCTATCTCTTTTAAATCCACACCATACAGCCCTTCTCCAATGGAATTACCTGCCTCAAGGGCAATGCTGAGAAGCTTTCTGTCCACATCATTTACGTCCATTCCTTCAACACTGCACTGTATCACCCTTCCATTCTCGTCATGATCAACAATTCGCCAGGCACTTCCATTCATATGGTACTTCACTACAGATATAACTTTTTTGTCAAGCAAAACGACTCTGTAGTCAAACTTACTCGGCATATATTGCTGGAGAATTATTATATCTGCTCTTCTGAAGAATTTTTTACCTATCTTCAATATATCATCCACATTATAGGCTCTGTCAACATAGGCAGAAAAGCTTGAATTCGGGGCTTTAAGAACAACCGGCACACCAAATTGCTCGATTATATCCCTTGCATTTTCAGAAGTAAGCTCGTCCTTTCCTAAAAACACTGTCTCGGGAAATGGAACATTTGCTTTCTTAAGATGGGAATACATATTCACCTTATCGGAGCAAATCCTTATATCCTTTGGTCTGTCAAGCACCTTAATGCCATTAAGCTCTGCTATCCTTGCTACAACATAACTGTTGTTAAGAGGATCTGTCAAAGCTCTTATGAAAATTGCATCATAGTTTCTAATGTATTTAATATCATCCTTGAAAATGAAATCAAGATCATGACCGAGCTCTATGGCTGCTTCTCTGAATCTAAAAAGGGCATTTAACTCTCCAGATCTTCTTAAGCTACTCCGTTCAGTAAAAATTGCTATTTTCTTTGCCATTTTCCCATCTTCTCAATAAGTTTTTTTTCATTTATTGAAAGGGAGTTATATGGAAGAGGCTCAATGGCACTGAAAAGATATTCATCCGGAGTAACAATAATTTTTATCTTCATAAGTGGTAGCTTAAAAACATTAAAAACACTTTCTGCAAATTCTGAATATTCTTTTACATTTGTCCTGCCCAGAACACATCTTATAGTATCAAGCCTGTATTCCCCCTTTGGCAGTTTCTGTATCAAAGCGAAATATTTATCTGATAGAGTTAATGATTTAATGTGATTTGAAAATGATTTCTCATCCTCTATGATAAATGAGATGTTTGAAAATGGGTTCATTGAATAGCCAATAACAGGGAAATAATTAATCCGTGTCTTTTGAGTAATGATAAAAGACTCCGGAGTATTAATTCCAAATTTCCTTGCCTTTTCAACAGCTATTGCCACAATATAGGCATCAAGTGCTTCTTTTGGAGTAGGATGAACCTTTAGCCCCTTTACGTAAAAATCAACACTTTTATAATATCCTTCCTGAAGATAAGAATAATCACCAAAAAGATTGAAATAACTTGTCTTTTTACCAAGAATCGGTTGGTTGACTTTAAAAAGCCATAGTTCATTCATAAAAGCCAAAACCCAGCCTTAAAAGCCTTTTGCTTTCCTGCTGGTCTTTTGTTCTACCCCTCTATTTCTGAGAATTTTTAAAAGTATAACATATTTCTAAAAAGCTGTCAAAAATCTTCCTAATAATATTACTCAAAAAACATTCTAAAAACTTGCAAAAATCAGTTGAAAAAAAATAAATTTTCAATTATAATTTATTAAAAAGAGATGAAGGGTTTTTATACAGAAACAAACGGGGAAAATTAGAAAAAATGGAGATGGAGATGGAGATGCTGTGTGTAAAAGGTTTTGAAGAAAGTGAAGAAGAGCAAGTCATAAGAGATTTAATATTTAACAAAGGATATGACCTCGACAGAATTTTTGAATCCCCTCCTACTACAAAAGATGGTAGATTCTTCTCAAGACTTATTTATTATCTTTCAACTGTTGAGTTATCTGAAGAAGAAGCAGAAAAAACATACTACAATATACTCGAGCACAGAAAATTCCTGAGTGAGAAGCTTTCAAGAAATATACCTATGAGAGTTGCTTCTTTAGACTACTTCTTCAATATCACAGGCCTTCTGAAGAACCCAAAATTTGTGGAGATTGAGCTTTTTGAAGAAATAATGAAGCAAACAAGAGAAGACCCCAAAACAGGTTGTTATAATGTGAGATTCCTTTCTGAAATGGTAAACAAGGAGATAAACCGTTCTGTAAGATATGGACTTTCTTTCTCTTTGATTCTTATTGATATTGATAATTTTAAGGCGATAAATGATAGCTATGGACACCTTTTTGGAGATAAGATTCTCATTGATTTTTCAACTTCAATCCAGAAAAGCATCAGGAAGGAAGACATCGCTGCAAGGTATGGTGGAGATGAGTTTGCAATAGTTCTTCCACATACAGGCAGACTTGGGGCAAGATTTGTTGCAGAAAGAATCAAAGAATCCTTTCAGGAGGTCTTTAAGAAAGAGGAATATTTAGAAAGGGGGGTTATTGTCTCTTTCTCTGCCGGAATTGCAACATATCCGAGGGATGCTGATGACTATGAGGGTCTTGTGGAAACAGCCGACAGGGCACTCTATCAGTCAAAGCTTTCTG
The DNA here is from genome assembly GCA_049968515.1 of Brevinematia bacterium. GTDB lineage: Bacteria > Spirochaetota > Brevinematia > Brevinematales > JAOACQ01 > JAOACQ01. Next base: position 19,490 of record JBMFQR010000027.1, on the reverse strand, counting down.
GTAAAAATACAATTATCTCTTATGGCGAAAAAGATGACGCTTCCTTCTCTTTTCTTGAACAAAAGGTAGAAAGTCTTTAGACAAAACGAGATTTCAAATACATAACGTTATATGGCACTCCTTTTAACAATGCCATATAATGTCCATCCAAATTATTATCAGAGGTTAGTAATGGAAATTGATAAGCTGAAGTTTAACGAGAATGGATTGATTCCAGCAGTTATTCAGGATGCAATAAGTGGAAAGGTTTTGAGGCTTGAGTATATCGACAGAGAAACCACAAAAAACGCAATTTCCACAAAAAAAATAAACCTTCCCTTTAAAAAAGATAAAAGCAAGCAAGACCATATGGAGATTACAGAGATATATTATGACTGTGATGAAGATGCATTACTACTGAAAGTTATACCGAAAGAAGTATCTTCTCATACAGAAACTTACTCCTGCTTCCAGAGAAAATTTGATGAAGGGAGTTTTACACAATCAAACAGAGCCTCTATAATTCAGGAGCTATATGAAGTAATACTTGAACGCAAAAGATTAAACCCTGAAAATTCATATGTGGCAAAAAAAATGAGAGAGGGTGTAGATAGAATATTAAAAAAAGTTGGTGAAGAGGCCTCAGAAGTGATAATCGCCTCAAAAAATGGAAATAAGGATGAAATCTCGTGGGAAATAGCAGACCTAATATTCCATATACTTCTCGTTCTTGCCTATCATAATATGTCTCTTGATGAAATATATGAAAGATTAATAGAAAGAAGAAAATGAAAAGAATTTTTGTGCCTGTAGAAAACATTTCAGATAAAATCATTACCATAAAGGGAAGTGATGTCCACCATCTTAAAAATGTATTAAGAAAAAAGGCTAAAGATAGACTTGATATCTGTAGCGGGGGATTTTCATTTGTCTGTGAAATAAAGGAAATCAGTAATAAATCTATCAAATTAACTATCCTTGAGAAAAGTAAAATCAATGAAGACACAAACATAAGAATCAGACTTTTCCAGGCCATTCCAAAGGGGAAAATACTTGAAGAAATAATGAGAAAAGCAACTGAGCTTGGAGTTTATGAGTTTATTCCTATAATCACAGAGCGTGGCAGTGTAAAATACTCTTCTGAAGAAGGTGAGAAAAAGCTGGACAGATGGCAAAAAATCATAAGTGAAACCTCAAAAAAAACAGGGATTCATTCACAGATGAAAATAAAGTCTCCGATAAAAATCTCTCAAATTCCCGGGCATATTCCGGATAAGAATGAAACAAAGCTTGTTTTCTGGGAAAGTGAAACAACCAATTCTTTAAAGGATGTCCTTTCAGGAGTAAAAAAAGAGCTTCCTTTAAATATTATTATAGGGCCTGAGGGAGGATTTTCAATCAAAGAGATAAATATGCTTAAAGATTGGAAATTTGAGAGTGTGAGTCTCGGAAAAAGAATATACACCGTGGAAACTGCCACAATTGTAGCAATTTCAAACATTTTATTTTATTTTGAAAGCCAGTAGTAATACCCCATTGCGTTAAGAGGCTTAAAAAATTTGAAAATTTTTGTTTTATATTTCATAATAATGCTATCTTAGTTAATATCACATTATGTTTTTTTACCTTTTCAGGGGCATTATTAGATGGGTTCTATCTCAAAAGAGCTTGTAAAAACAATACTCGAAAAAAATGCATATCATTCAAATCAGCTTATTGACAACTCCTATAATTGCGTTTTTTATTTCAGGATAATAACAAAAAAGGATGTTTACAAAAAGGTAAATTTAATCGTTTTTGTGAATGATATGCAACTTGTTATCACTGGATACAGGCTTTTCTGGAATGGAGAGCTGGATTATTTCATTATCAGGTGTGAAAATGAAGTATTTTACAATGGCGTTTTATACTACTTTGAGCTTGAAAAAAAGGATGGTACTCTCGAATATTTAGGTAAAAATGATTTGACTACTGAAGAGTGGAAGATAGAAAGTTTCGAGTATAAACCAAAAGAAACTCCTATTAAAATAGAATTAAAAGACACAGAAATTGACACTGTATATTTACTTATGGATACATATAAGACAACTGACCTATCTATATTACAGGAAATTGACATAAAAAATCTGCTTTTTGAAAAGGAAAATCTGAAAGAGATAGATGGCTTCTGCTGTAAAACCAGTGAAGGCTTAAAGGAGCTTTTTTCTACAGTAAAAAATAAAGCCAAAACATTCATTATTGATAAAGATTTTGAAAAAACCTGTCTGGATTTTTTTATATCAAAAAATATCGATGCCTCACAACTTGTTGAGACTTTAGGTGAAAATCTCTTTTCCCTACCGGTAAACTCAAGCTACTTTAATTTTAGATATCTTGAGTTTAATTCAGGCATTGAAAGCAATTTTATACCAGAATACAAACTTGTCATAGCACTTCAGTTTATATTCATTGGAATCCCGCTTCTTCCATTCTCAAAGATAAAATCTTTACCCCGTGATATTCTTTCTCACCTTAAGAACCTCATAGAAATAAGAAAAGCCAATCCGGTCCTTAAAAACGGGGAGATAAGGTTTGTATTTGCCAACAAAGATGTTTTCGGATTTGAGAGATTTTCAAATGGAGAAAAACTGTTGATTTTCTTCAATAGATCGGATGAAAGCTTTGTTATGGACGTCACCAAATATTTTGGGAATGGAGACTTTATAGACATATCAAAAGAACATCCCCTGAAAAGAAAGCGACAGTATTCACTTTATCCAAAAGACTTTGTTATCCTGAAAAAGACAAGGGAAAGATAGATGTCAAGAAAGATTCAGATTACTGTCATCGGTGATAGTAAGGAGATTGAAAAAAACAATCAAATTGCATACGAAGTCGGGAAATTCATTGCACAGAAGGGCTGGATATTAATAACCGGTGGTAAAGAAGGTGTAATGAATGCCTGCTCAAAAGGAGCCATCGAAAACAATGGAATTGTTGTTTCAATACTCCCTGATGAGGATTTAAACAATGGAACTCCTTATAAGACCATCTCCATTGCCACTGGTATCGGATATGCAAGAAATTCAATAAATGTGCTATCCGCAGATGTAGTGGTTGTAATCGGTGGAGCATCGGGAACGCTTTCAGAAATAGCCTATGCATGGGCATACAACAAGCCAATTATTGCATATAAAGATTGCGACGGTTGGAGCAGCAAACTCGCCGATACAAGAATCGATTACAGGAGAAATGATAGAATAATAGGTGTTTCAAATCTTGAAGAATTAAAGGAACAACTTGAAGCTGAAGTAAATAAAATTTTAAAAAAGTAATCAGAGAGGCATTTTACAGAATGTTTCTTACAACCTTTAAAAGTGCCTATCAGAACTAAATATATTCGCCAATCAGAGAGGCATATTGCCTCAATAGTTCCTTTTCTTTCATTGATGGGTTTTTCGGGACATCTATATGTATCTCGTACAATATATCACCTCTTACCCCAGTTCTTACATCAGGAAGCCCCTCGCCTCTCAATCTTATCTGATAACCTGTCTGAACTCCAGCAGGAATGTTTATCTTCTTTTTTCCAGAAATTGTATCAACCTCTAAAACTCCACCAAAAACTGCCCGCGGAAAGGAAATCTTTAACTTCCCTAAGAGATTGTTTCCATCTCTTTCAAAAGGAGTATCATTCTTTACATGCACCACAACATAAAGATCTCCTCTTACTCCATTAAATCTTCCAGCATCTCCTTCACCAGCAATTCGCATCTTGGTTCCATCTTCTATGCCACCCGGAACTTTTATCGTAAGGTTAACATCCTTTTCAACAACACTTTCACCCCTGCAAACAGGGCAGGGATCTGAAATTATTGTGCCAGTACCATGGCATCTCGGACATGTTGTGGTGATTGTAAATAGACCCTGTGTTGTCCTAACCTGACCTCTACCACCACAGTTAGGACAGGTTGAAGGGGTTGAAGCATTTCTGCTTCCAGTTCCCCTACAGGTCGAACAGGGCTCACTTCTTCTCACCTTTATTGTGAGGTTCTTTTCAGAAACAAGCTCACTAAGATTTATTGAAATATCAGCTCTTATATCAGAACCTCTAACCTTTCTGTCTCTTCTCTTCTCTCTTCTTGTAAAAGAACCCCCGAAGAAAGAGGAAAATATATCCTCGAAAGGACTTTCATCAAATATATCGTTTATATCAAAGTCAAAACCAGTCGTTGTATGACCAAAACCACCCTGACTGAAAGCCTGATGGCCGAATTGATCATAAATTCTCCTCTTTTCTGGATCAGAGAGAACCTCATAAGCTTCATTTATCTCTTTAAACTTTTCCTCTGCCTGCTTATCACCCTGATTCCTATCAGGATGATATTTCATAGCAAGCTTTCTATAAGCCTTTTTTATCTCCTCATCTGAAGCGCCTCTCGAAACACCAAGTATCTCATAATAATCCTTATCGGAAGGCATAATTTTCCTCTTTTAATCAGAGTTTTACTTTTTATCATCCACTATCTCTGCATCCACAACCTTTTCATCTCCACCTTTATCTTTTTGTTCTGTTTGCTGTGAATCAGCTTGCTGATAGCCGCCACTCTTTTTGTATATGCTTTCAGAAATTCTGTGAGAAACCTTGCTTAACTCATCAAGGGCATTTTTTATTCGCCTTTCATCATCTGACTTTATAGCATCCTTTAATGTTCTGACTTTTTCCTCTGCTTCAAGCCTATCCTTACCATCAATCTTATCTCCAAAATCTCTTAACATCTTTTCTACTGAGTAGGCAAGATTGTCCCCCTGATTTTTCAATTCAGCAAGCTCTTTCATCTTCCTATCAATCTCTGCATTCTTTTCAGCCTCTTCCTGCATCCTCTTAATTTCTGCCTCTGTAAGACCACTTGAGGCTTCAATCCTTATCTTTTGTTCTTTCCCGGTTCCAAGATCCTTTGCAGAAACATGCAGTATCCCATTGGCATCTATGTCAAAAGTAACCTCTATCTGTGGAATACCTCTCGGTGCTGGTGGAATTCCCTCGAGCGTGAACATACCGAGTGTTCTGTTGTCTCTTGCCATTGGTCTCTCACCCTGAAGCACATGAATGGTAACCGCTGGCTGATTATCCTCTGCGGTAGAGAAAATCTGAGACTTTTTAGTTGGAATTGTCGTATTCCTCGGGATCAGAACAGTCATCACCCCACCGAGTGTCTCAATACCAAGTGAAAGAGGTGTCACATCAAGAAGCAATAAATCCTTCACCTCTCCAGTAAGAACAGCACCCTGTATTGCAGCTCCAATCGCAACAACCTCATCGGGATTGACACCTTTAGATGGTTCTTTGCCAAATATCTTCTTTACAGTTTCAACAATAAGAGGCATTCTTGTCATTCCACCGACAAGTATTACCTCATCTATCTGCTCCTTGGTAATATTTGCATCCTTCATCACCTGAATACAAGGATCAATTGATCTTTCAACTATAGGTCTTGCAATATTTTCAAGCTGTGCCCTCGTAAGTGTCATTTGAAGATGCTTTGGTCCACTCGCATCAGCAGTAATATAAGGGAGATTAATCTGCGTCTCAAGCTTTGATGAAAGCTCTATCTTTGCCTTTTCAGCAGCCTCTTTAAGTCTCTGAACAGCCATTGGATCCTTTGAAAGATCAACCCCTGTATCTTTCTTAAATTCAGAGATTATATATTCCATTAATGCGTGATCAATATCATCTCCACCCAGATGTGTATCCCCATTTGTAGCCTTTACCTCAAAAACACCATCCCCAATCTCAAGTATAGAAATATCGAATGTTCCTCCACCAAAGTCATAAACAGCAACAAGCCCTTCTTTCTTTTTATCAAGACCATAAGCAAGAGCAGCTGCTGTTGGCTCATTGATAATTCTCTCTACTTTAAGACCTGCAATAGTACCTGCATCCTTTGTGGCCTGCCTCTGTGAGTCGTTAAAGTAAGCAGGTACTGTTATTACAGCCCTTTCAACCTTCTCACCGAGGTAATCCTCCGCAGCCTGCTTAAGCTTCATAAGTACTCTTGCTGAAATTTCCTGCGGGCTGAACTCTCCCCCTCTTGTTACAAATCTTACATCATTATGAGGGCCCGGCTTTACTTTAAATGGCACCATCTTTATTTCTTTATCACATTCTTCATATCTTCTACCAATAAACCTTTTTGCGGAATAGATAGTGTTTTCGTGGTTCGTAATCATCTGATTTTTTGCAGGCTGCCCAACAATCACCTCATTCTTTTCGGTAAATGCAACAATTGAAGGAGTGGTACGGGCACCCTCTTGGTTTGGAATCACAACAGGTTGTCCATTTTCAACAATGGAAACCACCGAGTTTGTTGTCCCTAAATCAATTCCTATAATCTTTCCCGGCATATCCTACCTCTCAATTATTATTTTTTTTCTTTGCTACTTTTACCTTTGCGTGTCTTAAGATATCACCATCAAAAAAGTAGCCCTTCTCAAATTCTTCAAGTACTGTATGATTAAATTCGACATTGTCTCTTTCTTCCATCATTATAGCCTCATGAAGATTGTGATCAAACTCCATGCCCACAGAATCGAAGGTTTTTATGTTATATTTGTTAAAAAGATTACTCATAAGAGAATAAATAATCTTCAACCCTGAATAGAGATTATCGAAATCTTTATTGCTATCAGAAACATTTAAAGCCTTTTCAAAATTATCCATTACTGGGAGTAGCTCTTTTACAAATTCTTTAATACCTTCTTTTTTTGAATCCTCAATCTGTTTTAACATTCTCTTACGATAGTTATCAAAATCCGCCACCTTTCTCTTATATGAGTCTTCGAGTTCTACAAGCTTCTCATTAAGGGTATTCAATTCTTCTACAAGCCTTCGATTCTCTTCTTTCAATTTATCAACCTCTTCAGAAAGATTTTCTTCTTTTTGTTCACCTTCAACAACTTCAGGCTTTTCATTAAGGTTAGTATTCATCTCAATATCTTTTGCCTTTTCATGTTTCATCTTCTACCCTGATAATTAAATAATTTTAAACACAATAAATTTAATAATTTGTATGAAGCTTCGTCAAGTAGAAACCTTTCTAAAACAAATAGTTCATTGACAAAAAAAATTCCTTTATTATAATTTAAGCAATCCTGAAGGAGGATATAATTATGGAATTTATAAATTGGGATGAAAGTTTGAGCGTTGGTTTGAACTATTTTGATGAACAGCATAAAAAACTAATAAGAATAATCAATAAACTTTATGATTCTATGAAAGAGAGAAAAAGCAGGGAAATTTTGTCAGAGATATTTAATGAACTTATTGATTACACAAAAACTCATTTTAAATCTGAAGAAGAAATGATGATAAAATATAACTATCCTCATTATATAGCACATTATAATGAACATAAAAAGCTAACAGAAGAGGTATTAAAGCTTCAGGAAAAATATAACAAGGGAGAGCTGTTTATATCAGTTGAAGTAATGAATTTTCTTAAAGATTGGCTTTCACATCATATTCTTGAAACCGATAAAAAGTATGGGCCTTTTCTAAAAGAAAAGGGAATAAAGTAAATTATCTTTTTAAATATCTGTTTAGAAATTGCTCCTTAAACTTTTTGAAATTTCCCTTTAATATACTCTCTCGTGCCTCTTTTGTAAGGTTTATTAAAAACCTAAGATTGTGGATTGAAGCCAATCTCAACGCAAGGATCTCTTTTGCCTTGAAAAGATGCCTGATGTATGATCTCGTGTAGTTTTTACAGGCAAAACAATCACACTCGGGATCTATTGGCCCAAATTGAAAAGCAAGGTCACTCCTGCGCAAATTCAGTTTTCCATCCATGGTAAATGCTGTCCCATTTCTGGCAGATCTTGTGGCAAAGACACAATCAAACATATCAACTCCAAGCTCAATAGCTGTAAGTATGTCTTCTGGAACCCCTACTCCCATAAGGTATCTCGGCTTATCAAATGGAAGATGTGATGTAACCACCTCTGTCATCCTATACATATCTTCTTTCTTTTCTCCTACTGAAAGACCCCCAATTGCATAGCCATCAAAACCAATACCTACAATTTCTTCAGTACATTTCAATCTTAAATTTTCAAAGATCCCTCCCTGAATAATTCCAAAAAGAGATTGCTTCTTATCATATTGAGTAGAAAGCTTACAAAAAGAATCTTTTGATTCCTTTGCCCATCTTATTGTTCTTTTTATTGCCTTAAGATTTTCAGCCTCATCTGCATTCCCCTCAACACACTGGTCAAAACACATTATAATATCTGCTCCTGCTTCATATTGAATCTGTATGGACTTTTCGGGATTCATTAAGTGATAGGAACCATCTATATGTGATTGAAAGATGACACCCTCATCCGAAATCTCATTCAGTTCGGAAAGAGAAAAAACCTGAAATCCACCGCTGTCTGTAAGTATATTTCTTTTCCAGTGCATAAATCTATGAAGGCCACCTGCGAGCTTAATAACTTCAACCCCCGGCCTGAGATAGAGATGATAGGCATTCCCTAGTATTATTTCTGCACCAATTTCCTCAAGCTCTTCGGAAGAAAGTGTCTTGACACTTGCCTGTGTCCCCACTGGCATAAAAACTGGAGTATGAACAACTCCATGAGGCAGCTTTAATACACCAGCTCTTGCATTGCCAGATACTTTTTCCACAATAAACTTCATTTCTCACCCTATTGATAATCTTCAGGCAAAAATGTCTTTTGATACGGCGGGAATTGCTCGCTTGTTCCCCTGAGCATAAATGTTATAAGTATACTTGGCTCCCAGTATGCAATAAGTCTATTTTCATCAGTTTTTCTGGTTATACTGAATGAAATATTGAGTTCCCATTCCTCAAGAATATAATGTGTGAGTACAAAGTTAAGCTGTTGAACCTTAAAATAGCTTCTTTTTAAGGCATCATAATCATATATCTTAAGTCCATCTAAAAAATTATCCCAGAAGTCAACCTGAATATAATCCTTGTCGGGTGGATTATAATCTTTCAGGTACTTATAAATATTTCTGTTAACAACTGCGGTTGAAAAAGTAAGCCTCCAGTCAGTATTAAACCAGACTGCCGTACTAAAAGTTAAAGAAAATTCATCTTTCTTTGGGTTTAAATAATCCCAGTAAAGATAAGAACTCAAATTTAACACCTCAATCCTGTAAAATATAAAATTGTAGATATTGTTTATGGAATATGTAGAATCTATTCTGAAAGACTCATTGGTATTCTTTAAAATGTCATATACATAGGTTATCTTTGGCAAAGGATTAAAAACTGAAGCTGGGGTAAATGAAAGAGATAACTTGGGGGAACTACCTGGTGTAATTCTATTTGTAATTTCTGGATAATGCCAGTTGACCCTTGTCGTTTCATCATTCGTCTTAGTGTCAAGAATATTGAGCTTGGTTGACGTATTTAGCGATAACCAGTAGTTATTGTAAACGTAGAAAAAACTTAAACCTGTTTCGAGTGAAAGGGTTCTTTCAAGCACGTTGTTTATATATATATCATTAACCTCTTCGTTTGTCAATCTATACTGAATATAATGTGAGAGGGAATAAGTATTCTTTAATTGATTTTGAAGTATTCCCAAACCAAAATTCAAACTTGTTGTATGGGTCATATTTAAAGGCCGCTGGGCTGTTGTCTTAATAATCTCATATGTTAAAGAATGGGATATAGATAAAGGAAAAGAAAACTGATACCACTCTTCCTTAAAAATCTTTGGTTCAATAGAAGATGATATTGTAGATGATAAATCAAGAGAATACCCAGAGCTTTTAAAATAATTTGAGCTTGCTACAGGATCAGTGGCCCACTGTTTCGTATTTTCAAAATTAAGAGAAGAGCTGTGCTTGATCAGATCACCCAGCAGTCCTCCTTCTTCTCCTATCCTTCCAGTCTCTTTATGTGAATACATATCAGAACCAATATACCCATTTGTTTCAAAGTTTTCGAGGGAATTATAATTAAAATTACCGGACGCATAAATCCTTATTGAGTAAAAAGAAAACTTCCCGGTTTCATCTATTATATTTGTTGTGGAAGTGGTTTTCCGGCTATTTGAAACGGTGGCTGCTTCTATAGTTTGAGAATTCGTTTTTTCATTTACAATATTTGTAGAACCTGAAGTAGAAATACTATCTTCTGCATTAGAAACAGCATTATTTTCAGAAGTTTTATTATTTACTTTACTTACAACATTACTATTAACACTTTCTACCGGAGTTGAAGTATTAATAGTATCTTGAGAAACTCCTGACTTTTGGAAAGCAGAAGTCGGAGAAGTCCTAATTGTTCTCACAGGAATTGAATACTCTGTATTTAATAACTCAAATGTTGGGGTTGAAAAAGACACAACAGGCAAAGAAGAAGTGTATAAATAATACTTATACCTTTCAGCCATATATTTATCATATTCTGGATTTTCTAATGCTCTATAACTCCATCTTCCACTCATACTAAAAGTATAGAAATTAATACTAAAACTTCTATTATAGGTCTGAGCTGTAATATCAAGACTACCTCTACGCGCACCATAAAAAGAATTATCCAGGGGTTGTAGGATCTGTCTTACATCAAAACTTTCCCTTCTTGTTGTAAATTTATGCTTAAAAAGAGGGTCATTAAGATCCTCCCAGTAAAAGCCAAAACTCATGTTATCCTTTGATATTGTGCCAGAGATATTATAATTCCAGCTAAGATAAGAAATGTTGGTTATTGTTCCATCTTCAAGCCTTACATTCTGTGAATATCTATCGTTTACTGCATCATACATAACCCTCTGGTCATTGGCACCATGAAAGTTCACTACAAGTGTATTAAATGCTGATATTGGTTTCGTGTTCCTGAAGTTTACCATTATGTACTGCCCTAATTTCTCATAAAAGTCAAGATAGACGGTTGTATTTCCATAATTAAAATTAAAGTCCACTGTATTCATAAGATACCAGCCTATCCTCTTCTCCTCTCCAAATGAGGTTCTCACACCTGTAAATTTCTCCCATCTGAAATAAAAAGGTAAAGGTAAAAAAATACTCTGCCCTACATAATAGGCATCAAACAATGCAAAGATTATCTCATCCTTAAAGTACCAGAGCTTTCTCGAGAACATCCTGTAAGGCGGGGGTTCTATATCTGTAAAAGTAAAATACACATTTTCCAGTATCATTCTTTTCTCTGAAAGTATTGTCGCTTTTTCAGCCTCAAAAAAGAGTCCCCGGGTTGTTGTAATAGGACCTGCACCCCTCACCACATCCTTGAGAAAAGAACGGACATCATACAATACGCCATGTTTTTTTTCCGGGTCAAAAAACATTCTTTCGCAAAGATATATGCTATCCTCACTTTTAAACTCTACATTGTCAAAAGCAGAAATTTCTGTAACTTTATTACTTAAAAGTGAAACAATCAAGATTCTCGATTTAAGGTATTTCCCCTGAAATCTTACCCTTACATTGCCCATAAATTTAATGTGCCTGACATAATTGCTATCAAAACTCTGAAGCTCAACCTCATCATAATTTTCAAATGTTATTTGCTCTCTTGAGTTGGCTTTTCCTGATGAGGACACAACATTTGTATTACCACTCAACTTACTATCATCAAGCTCAAGTGAAAAACCTAAAGAAAAGATAAAGACAGATAAAAAAATATATCTTTTCAAATCCTCTCCTTTTGAAAAAAATCACATAGTGTAAAATTGCCCCCTGCAACGCCCCACTATGCTGGAAATATTTAATTATAAAATAAATTTTAAAAAATGTCATTATGTAGAAATGTTCTCTTATTCCCACTCAATTGTAGCAGGAGGTTTTGATGTGACATCGTAGACAACCCTGTTGACTTCTTTAATCTGCCTTATTATCCTGTTTGCCACCCTGTCAAGCAGGCTATAGGGCAGTTCTGCCCAATTTGCAGTCATACCATCAACCGATGTTATAGCTCTTAAGGCTATAACATTCCCGTAAGCCCTTTCATCCCCCATTACACCCACACTTTTAACTGGTAAAAAGACACAGAATGCCTGCCAGACTTTATCATAATATCCAGCTGCCTTCAATTCCTCTATGAATATAAAATCTGCCTGTCTTAAGATATTAAGCCTTGAAGTTGTAACTTCGCCGATTATTCTTACTGCAAGTCCGGGACCAGGAAATGGGTGGCGGTTTAAAATGTCATCGGGGATGCCAAGCAACTTCGCTATTTTTCTAACCTCATCCTTAAATAAAAATTTGAAGGGTTCAATCACACGTCCCTCTCTTTCCATCCTTAGAATTTCCTTCACTCTGTTGTGATGGGTTTTTATAGTGCTTGAAGGTCCTTTCACAGAACTCGACTCAATAACATCGGGATACAATGTGCCCTGTATAAGGTAATCAAAATTCTTCAAACCCTTATAAAAAACCTTTATAAATGTCTCCCCTATTATCTTTCTCTTTTTCTCTGGAGATACAACTCCCTTGAGCCTATTTAAGAAAATTCTGCTTGCATCGATATAATCTATTTTTAAGTTAAGCCTGTTTTGAAGATTGTTTAAGACCTCTTTTTCCTCGTTAAGTCTCAAAAGACCATTGTTTATAAATACTGCTGTTACATCATTACCGATAGCCTTTTGGGCAATGACTGCAAGTGTTGTTGAATCAACTCCTCCTGAAACACCGAGCACCGTTTTCTTACCCCGGCATCTCTCCCTCAAAAGTCTTATCTGCTCATCAAGGAAATTCCCCATGTCCCACGTGGGTTTGGAATTGCATATATTAAAAACAAAATTCCTTAAAATCTTTTCCCCTTCCTCCGTGTGTACTACCTCTGGGTGAAACTGAACTAAAAATATTTTCTTTTTAACATTATGGGCGGCAACGAACTCACAATCGTCTGATGAGGCTATCTTTTCAAAACCTTCAGGCAATTTTATAACTGAGTCACCATGGCTCATCCAAACAACACTTTCATCTCTAACTCCTTCAAAGAGTGGTGAGGAATGCAAAATTCTCATTACTGACCTGCCATACTCACGGTAAGTCGATTTTTCAACTATACCACCAGAAAGCTTTGTGATAAGTTGCATTCCATAACAAATACCGAGAACTGGAATCCCAAGCTCTAAAAGCTCGGTAGAAATTAATGGCGCCTGTGGTGAAAGGACACTTGATGGACCACCAGAAAGAACTATTCCAGCTGGGGCTATTTCTCTTATTCTTTCAGGCGGTAAATGAAAAGGGTATATCTCAGAATAAACGCCATTTTCCCTTATCCTTCTGGCAATGAGCTGGGTATATTGTGAACCAAAATCTAAAATCAAAATTCCATCTTTCATACAGATAGTCAGACTAAATTTTTTTCAAACGGGAGGTAAGAAAAAGTAACTTTTTCAAAGCCTCTTCCTTTTCGTTAGAATCAATTAAATTTTTTACCTCAGAGATAGAATTATAAACAAAATTAAGCACTTCAATTGAAGAATTACATTTCAAGAAAATGTCTCTTTTTACTACGGAACTCAACTTTAAATTTCCATAAAGAAATGGCTGGAATTTTTCATCATCAATTGTGTTAGCTACCTTTTGTCTCATTTTTATTCTCCCCCGTTTTTAATTTATAATACCTTTGAATGCAATTCACACTGATTTCCTCATTTTTTAAAGAATAAAGGGCTTCTGCTAAAGCATAAATTGCCGAAACAGTTGTAAAAAGAGGGATTTGCAGTATGGTTGCATTCTTCCTTATATATGTATCGTCTGAAAAAGCCTTTTTCCCAAGAGGTGTATTAAAAATAAAGTGAATATTCCCATTTTTCATTTCATCTATAATGTTAGGTCTCCCTTCGTTCAGCTTGTAAACCACCTCACATTCAATACCATTCTTTTTCAAGAAAGCTGCAGTGCCTGATGTAGCTATAATTTTGTAACCGAGTTTTACAATATCCTTCAGTGGCCTGACAATTTTTGGTTTATCCTGATCATTTACAGTAACAAGGATTTTACCCTCCTCTGGAAGATTCATACCGGCTGCTATCTGGGATTTCAGAAACGCCCTGCCAAAACTAAAATCAATTCCCATTACCTCACCTGTCGATTTCATTTCAGGACCCAAAACAGCATCAACATTGGGAAATTTATTGAAGGGTATAACCACCTCTTTCACAGAGATAAAATCTGGTTTTTTATAGGATGTAATACCAAAATCTTTCAGCTTATGCCCCATCATCACCTTTGTTGCTATCTTTGCCCAGGGAATACCGGTTGCTTTGCTAACAAAAGGAACAGTTCTCGAAGCTCTCGGATTTACCTCGATAAAGTAAAGCTTATCATCCTTTATAGCAAATTGAATATTCATGAGCCCAACAACATTCAATGCCTTTCCTACAGCTACTGTCTGGCTTATTATTTTTTCAATCATTTTTTCTGGAATTGTTGTGGGAGGCAATACCATAGCACTATCACCAGAATGAATTCCAGCCTCCTCAATATGCTGCATTATTCCAGCCACAATTATTTCCTCTCCATCGCCTATGGCGTCTACGTCTATCTCCTGTGCATTTTCCAGAAATTTATCTATCAATACAGGCCCGCTTGAAAAAGCCTCAATCTCTTCCTTCAGGTATCTTTCAAGCTCACCCTCAGAATAAACTATAAGCATTGCTCTACCGCCAAGCACATATGAGGGTCTTACAAGAACCGGATAGCCGATTTCTGAAGCCATTGATTTTACCTCATCCATTCTATAAGCTATACCGGATGGAGGCTGTAAAAAACCGAGAGAGTCAATAAACTTCTTGAATTTGTCCCTATCTTCTGCTATATCTATAGATTCTGATGACGTACCAAGTATATTCACTCCGGCTTTATGTAAAGAAGTGGCAAGCTTTAATGGGGTCTGACCTCCAAACTGAAGGATAACACCTATAGGCTTTTCATTCTCGTAAATATTCATTACATCCTCAAAGGTCAAAGGCTCAAAATAAAGTCTGTCCGATGTATCATAATCAGTAGAAACAGTTTCGGGGTTAGAGTTGACCATTATTGTCTCATAGCCCTCTTCCTCAAGGGCAAAGCATGAATGTACACAGGCATAATCAAACTCGATACCCTGACCTATTCTATTGGGACCACTCCCTAGTATCATAACCTTCTTTCTTTCCGATGGGATGGCTTCATTCTCATCCTCATAAGTAGAATAGTAATAAGGGGTCTTTGCCTGAAACTCAGCAGCACAGGTGTCAACAAGCTTATATGTGGGTATAATCCCGAGCTTTTTTCTATATTTTCTTACATCGTACTCTGTTACATTGCCACAGAAGCTGGCTATCTGTCTATCTGAAAAACCATATTGCTTTAACTCTTTCAGTTCATCCCCTGATAGTGAATAAAGATCTCTCCCCCTGTATTCATTCTCTTTATTATATATATCAACCAGATTGGCAAGAAACCATCTATCTATTTTAGTAAGCTCATACATTTCGTCAAGGCTAAATCCATTCTTTATAGCATCCTTTATGTAAAAGATTCTATCAGGATTGGGAGATTTAAGCTTTTCTCTTATTAAATTTTTCCATTCAGAAAAATCAAGATTTGTATTGTTCCCCACTTCATTAAAACCAGTATACTTGCTCTCAAGTGATCTCAAGCCCTTCTGCAAAGCCTCTTTAAAAGTTCTTCCAATCGCCATTACCTCACCAACTGATTTCATTTGTGTCCCAAGTACAGGCTCTGTCTCTTTAAACTTTTCAAAGTTAAACTTTGGTATTTTTACAACACAATAATCCAGTGTTGGTTCAAAGGAAGCAGGTGTCTCTCTGGTAATATCGTTTGGTATTTCGTCAAGTGTATAACCCACGGATAGCTTTGCTGCAATCTTTGCTATAGGAAATCCCGTGGCTTTTGAAGCAAGTGCGGAACTCCTTGAGACCCTCGGATTCATTTCAATAACTATAACTTCACCATCATCTGGATTAACTGCGAATTGAATATTAGAACCCCCTGTATCAACCCCGATTTCTCTGATTATAGCTATTGCATAATCTCTAAGCCTCTGGTACTCTTTATCCGTAAGCGTCTGGGCAGGGGCAACAGTTATTGAATCACCTGTATGAACCCCCATAGGATCAAAATTTTCTATCGAACAGATTATGACCACATTATCCTTTTTGTCCCTCATAACCTCAAGCTCATATTCCTTCCAGCCGAGAAGTGATTTATCAATCTGAACCTCATTCTTTATTGAGAGAGCAAGACCTTTCTTGACTATCTGCTCAAATTCTTCAATATTATAGGCAATTCCACCACCTGTTCCACCAAGGGTATATGCAGGTCTTATTATGTTCGGGAAACCTATCTTATCGACAACACTCATTGCCTCTTCGAGAGAATGCACAACAACACTTTCAGGAACTTTAAGCCCTATCCTTCCCATTGCCTTATTAAATTCCGCTCTATCCTCTCCCTTCTTTATTGCTTCATAGTTTGCACCAATCATCTCCACATTATATTTTTTAAGAAGTCCAGACTCATATGCCTGTGTTGCAAGATTCAATGCTGTCTGACCTCCAAGAGTTGGTAGAAGTGCATCAGGTCTTTCAATCTCAATAACCTTTTCCAGATATTTAAGTGTTAAAGGTTCAATGTAGGTACTATCAGCTATCTCAGGATCGGTCATAATGGTGGCAGGATTGGAATTAATCAGTACAACTTTAAAGCCTTCTTCTTTTAAAGCCTTACAGGCCTGAGTGCCTGAATAATCAAACTCACAGGCCTGCCCTATTACGATAGGACCCGAACCTATTATCAAAATTTTCTTTATATCTGTTCTCTTTGGCATTTATAAAAACCTTTGTGATTTCTGTCCAGATAGACATACTGTAACTTAAGACAATACAGGTCTAATTTTCCACCCGATATATTATAAATCAAAATGCAAAAAAAATCAGCTTTTTAGTTAAACAATAGAAATTTTTTTTCGAAAATAAAAACAGGAGGCAGACGATGTTTGGAATAGAAAAACAACTTTTTGAACAACTCCTAATACTCAAGGATGTGTATCATATCGAAGGAGTTAAGGCTGAATTTGAAGCAGAGGGCTCAACTTTTAATGATCTGGTAAGACTTAGAAGACTTACTGAAAAGGCTGGTGTAAAGCTCTTTCTCAAAATTGGGGGTGTTGAGGCTGTAAGAGATATAAAAGATTCACTTGAACTTGGAGTGGATGGGCTTATAGCACCAATGGTTGAAACAGCATTTGGTCTAAAAAAATTTCTTTCGGCATATAAGTCTATATATAAAGATCATAGAATTAAGCTTTCCATCAATATCGAGACAAGAAATGCAAT
This sequence comes from Brevinematia bacterium, assembly GCA_049968515.1. Lineage (GTDB taxonomy): Bacteria > Spirochaetota > Brevinematia > Brevinematales > JAOACQ01 > JAOACQ01. The sequence goes on along the minus strand of JBMFQR010000027.1, from coordinate 2,183 downwards.
AGAAGAACTTGATGAGATTCTTGAATATGCAAAGAATGAAATAGACAACATAACGATGGGTAGAACAGATCTTAGTGCTTCCTATATGGATAAAAATATAAAGCCAGATTCTGATTTTATAATGGGTCTCATAGAGGAAGTCGGGAAAAAGTGTTATTTAAATGGCTTTTCATTTACGGTTGGTGGAAGCATAAGCACAACTACCATTGGGAAGTTTAAAGAAAACCCCGCTCTTTGTGAGTATATAAACTCCATAGAAACCCGCAAGGTTGTTATGAGTAAAAAGCAAATGCTTTTCAAAGATGATGCACTGGAAGAGGCTTTAAGATTCGAGGAACTTTATATTCTTTCAAAGAAGGAAATTTCCAATGTAATGGTTGAAAATGAGCTTGCAAGACTTGAAAAGCTTGAAGAAAGAAAGAAAAAGGATATAATCTTTGAAAAAGCCTGGTTTATAGGGTAAATCTTTTCAATATAATGGGGAAAAATATTTTGAGGTTTTTTCTTTTAACAACAATGATCTTTGGCTCAAGAAATCTATTATTTTCAGAGGAAGAAAAGTTTCTGAAGTGGAGAAAAGGATTTGATTCCAGCAAACAGGAAGAAGTAAGGGAAGAGTATCTCAAGACTTATGGACTTGATTTCCCTTCCACACTTCACAAATTTTACTACTTGCCATACAATGATAAAGAAAAGTTTTTTGTTCACGAAATGATTCCGGAGAAGTCGGTTGCCATAATAATTTTTTTCCATGGTTATTTAAGCCACTCTGGAATTTTTAAGGATTTCTATGAATGGTTTCTAAAGCTCGGTTACCACATTGTGGCTGTTGACCTGCCCGGCCACGGATTGTCAGATGGTACAAGAACTGGAATAGATGATTTTGATACATATGCAACAATGGTTTACAACACCTATGTAAACATTACAAATCTTAATCTACCTGCTTACTTTGTAGGACATAGTACAGGATGTTCGGCCATCCTTGAATTCATTCATAAATACAAAATCTATCCTTCAAAGGTAGTCTTTGTTGCTCCACTTGTTAGAATTATTTTATGGAATCTGGCAAGCTTTGGCTATAGTCTTCTAAGCAATAATATTCGTGAAATTCCAAGACTCAGAAGGGAAACCTCAAGAAATCCTTCCTATATAGATTTTATTTTCAATAAAGATCCTTTGAAATATGAAATGGCAGATGTTTCATGGTTTGGGGCAGTTTACAGATGGAATCAGAAAATAGCAAACTATCCAGTAATAGAAAAAAAAGAATTTTTAATCATACAGGGAAACGAAGATGAGGTTGTCGACTGGAGATATAATATTGAATTCTTGAAGAAAAAACTTGCCTTTTGTAATGTGGTGTTTATTGATAAAGGCAAACATGATCTTTTGACGGAGATTGACTATGTAAGAGAGTTCATTTTTGCTACAATAGAAAACTTTTTATACTAATAAATTTTTATGTTAGATAAAATTCCAAAAATTATTCTCTACTTTCTCGATATCTTCTTCATCTTTTTTCACACCTCACTAATCATTTTTAACTGCTTCGGTTGGATATTTAAGCATACAAGAAGATTTAATCTTCTCACTTTAAGTCTTACAGCTTTTTCATGGTTCTTTTTAGGTATCTGGTATGGCTTTGGTTATTGCGTATCAACCGACTGGCACTGGCAAATAAGAAATATCTTGGGTCTTCCAACTTATTCATACTCCTACATCGGATTTTTAATAAAGGTTCTCACTGGAATACTCCCAGACATCATTGTAGTGAATAAACTAACTTTGATTATATTCGTTCTCGCTTCCATTGCGAGCCTTACTGTTAATATTTTTGATATTGTAGGGAAGGGGAAAAGTTAAAGTGATTTTACTCTGGCTATCCAGTCAGCTCCGCATAAGTAACCGCCTTCGAGTTTACACTTGCAAGAAGTAGCCTGTTGAATAACTCCTTCTCCCAGAACCTCCTGTTAAATCTATAGCAATACTCATCAAGATACAACTGTAAGTGCTTCCTGCAGCCAGAATGATACGTCCCCTTCATAACTGACTTAATGTTGTGCATCAATAGGTTTAACCATTTTAATATCTCTTTCCTCTTATCCCTATCATATTCCTTTATGCTTCTGTATTCCTTTCCATTATCAATCTCCTTTAACACCTCTTCCTTAAGAATGTTT
>JBMFQR010000026.1:0-24846 GCA_049968515.1 Brevinematia bacterium | reverse complement strand
AAGGAGGTTTTCTTTTCTTAAACTTTTCCACTTTCAAACTTTGAGTTATATTTCCACTCTCATTATTGTAACAACAAGTTGATTTTGTTTTGTTTAAATTGATATTTTTTTGTTGCTAATTTCCACTGGATAATTTAAAATATAATAAATATATTGTGGCTTTGCTACGATATGTCTACTTTTCCGTGAGGTGCTGTAAAATGCTTAATGGCAAACAGGAAACCCTTGAAAGATGGACTATAGAAAAGTCTGCCGAGCTTTATGGAATTAAAAGCTGGGGCGCTGGCTATTTTGACATATCTCCCAAGGGAGAGGTTGTATATACTCCTGAAAATAAAAAAAATATGATCAGCCTTATGGAGATTGTTAAGGGCACAAAGGCAAGAGGCCTCGGAATGCCAGTCCTGTTGAGAATAAGTAATATTCTTGACTCGCAGATAACTCTTCTGCATGAAAGCTTTCAGAAAGCAATAAAAAACTTCAATTATAAAGGTAATTACAGGGGCGTATATCCCATAAAGGTAAACCAGCAAAAACATGTAGTTCAGGAAATAACAGAGTTTGGTGAGAAGTATCATCATGGTCTTGAAGCAGGCAGTAAGGCAGAACTACTTGCAGCAATATCCTTTCTAAAAGATCCAGAGGCATGTCTTGTATGTAATGGATATAAGGACAAAGAGTTTATTGACATTGCATTATATGCAACAAAAATGGGATACAATTGCTTTATTGTTGTGGAAATGCCAGACGAGCTTGATTTAATACTCGAAAGGTCAAAGAAGCTGGATGTCAAACCAAACATTGGTGTGAGAATAAAGCTTTCCACAAAAGCAAGTGGACACTGGACAGAATCAGGTGGGGACAGAAGCATATTCGGTCTTAATTATTCCGAGCTTGTTTCCTTCGTGGACAAACTTAAAGAAAAGAAAATGCTTGATTGTTTGAAGCTTTTACATTACCACATTGGTTCACAGGTGCCTAATATCAGGGACATAAGATCTGCAGTGCTTGAGGCCTCAAGGGTATACTCTGGTCTTGTGAGCGAAAATGCACCTATGGGTTATCTTGATTTAGGTGGAGGGCTTGCGGTTGATTATGATGGTTCGCAGACAAACTATTTCACCAGTAGAAATTATACACTCGATGAGTACTGTTCTGACATTATCGAAAGTGTGATGACAGCCCTTGATGAAAATTCCATCCCACATCCTACCATTATTACTGAATCTGGAAGAGCAATTGTTGCTTACTATTCTATCCTGCTTTTTGATATACTTGATGTAAGTAAATTTGAAGTCACAGAGCTTCCAGCGTCCCTGCCAGAAGAAACACACGAGATGACAAGAAACCTTTTTGAGACACTTCAGAAGTTGAATCTTAAAAATATGCAGGAAAGTATAAATGATGCAATTTATTACAGGGATCAGATAAGAGAGCTTTTCAAGCATGGAGAGATTTCATTAAGAGAAAGAGCACTTGCAGACAATATTTTCTGGCAGATTGTCTATAATATATCAAAAAACATTAAAAATATGAAGAACAAGCCAAGCGAATTTGAGGGTATAGAGGTAGCACTTTCCGATATTTACTATGGAAATTTCAGTGTCTTTCAGTCTCTACCTGACACATGGGCAATCGACCATCTCTTCCCGATAATGCCGATTCACAGACTTAATGAAGAACCAACAAGAAAGGCTATAATTGCTGATATTACCTGCGATTGTGATGGTAAAATTGATAGATTTATTGATCAGCACGAAGTTAAATACACATTGCCTTTACATGAATTGAAAAAGGATGAGGAATATTATATCGGGGTTTTTCTTGTCGGTGCATATCAGGAGACACTCGGCGATCTGCACAATTTGCTTGGTGATACAAATGTTGTTACGATAAGGGTTGATGAAAATGGAGATTACTACTTTGTTGATGAGCTTGAGGGAGATTCGGTGGCTGATGTAATGAGCTATGTGGAATATGATATAAAGCTTATGAAGGCAAGGTTCAGGGAATATGCTGAAAAAGCTGTACAGAAGGGCAGGATTACTGTTGAGGAGAGAGTTGAGATTTTAAAGGCCTTTGAAGAGGGGCTTTCAGGTTATACTTATTACGAAAGATAAGCCGGAGGAATTTATAAATGGCAAGGGTTTTAATTATTGGAGCTGGAGGAGTTGGACAGGTTGTGGCACATAAGTGTGCGGAGGTTAAAGAAGTATTTACAGATATTATGCTTGCAAGCAGGACAAAAGAAAAGTGTGACAAAATAGCAAAAAGAATTAAAGAAAAGTATAATCGTGATCTGAAAACAGCAAAGGTTGATGCAGATAATGTTAAAGAAATGGTGAGTCTCATAAAGCAATTTAAACCAGATATTGTAATAAATGTTGCACTTCCCTATCAGGATTTACCAATAATGGATGCCTGTCTTGAAACAGGAGTGGATTACCTTGACACTGCAAACTATGAACCGAGAGAGGTTGCAAAATTTGAATACAAATGGCAATGGGCATACAAAGAGAGGTTTGAAAAAGCCGGAATTATGGCACTTTTAGGAAGTGGATTTGACCCAGGTGTTACAAACGTATTCACTGCCTATATGAAAAAACATTATTTCAGCAAGATGAGATATGTGGACATTGTTGATTGTAACGCGGGAAGCCACGGGAAGGCATTTGCCACAAATTTCAATCCAGAAATAAATATAAGGGAGATAACCCAGAAGGGAAAGTATTATGAAAATGGCAAATGGGTTGAGATAGACCCTCTTTCAATCCATAAGCCTATATTCTATCCAGAGGTTGGAGACAAGGAAAGCTATCTTCTTTTCCACGAAGAGCTTGAATCAATTGTTAAGAATTTTCCAGAGATAGAAAGAATAAGATTCTGGATGACTTTTTCAGAGAATTATCTCAATCATCTGAGAGTTATTGTGAATCTTGGGTTACACAGCACAGAACCGATAGATTATAAAGGCACAAAGGTAGTGCCCGTAGAGTTTTTGAAGCAACTCCTTCCAGATCCTGCTTCTCTCGGTGAAAATTACACAGGCAAAACCTGTATAGGTGTTCAGATTGAAGGTCTGGATAAAGCTGGCAATCCCCTGAAAAAGTTTATCTACAATGTTTGCGACCATCATGAGTGCTATCTTGAAACCGGTGTTCATGCTGTTCCTTATACCACGGGCGTTCCTGCAATGATCGGGGCAATGCTTATCGTAACGGGTGTATGGAAAAAAGCAGGGGTTTACAATCTTGAAGAGCTTGACCCGGATCCATTTATGGATAAACTCAACATTTATGGATTACCATGGAAAGAGACAACTTTTTAAAATTCATTAAAGAAAAGGTTGAAACACCCGCCTTTATAATTGATGAAGCCGGATTAAGGCAAAACCTTTCTATACTAAAAAAGGTAATAGAGAGAACAGGCTGTAAAATTCTTCTGGCGTTGAAAGCATTTTCAAATTATGCCTTTGCAGGGATAATTACAGAAACTCTTCATGGTGTATGTGCAAGTTCCGTTAACGAAGCGAGACTTGGAAGGGAAAAATTTGGCAAAGAAGTACATGTATACGCGCCTGCTTATAGTGAAGCTGATTTTCTTGAATTGTTAAAATATGCAGACCATATAGACTTTAACTCCTTTTCTTTATGGGAGAGATTGAAACCATTAACCAGAAATCTAAAGAGAGAGGTAAAATTCGGCATCAGGGTTAATCCAGAGCACTCGGAGGGAACGGTAGAAATCTACGACCCCTGTGCCCCCTACTCAAGGCTTGGAGTTATAAAAAGCGAGTTCAGAAAGGATAAGCTTGATGGTATATCTTATCTGCATTTTCACACTCTCTGTGAACAAAATGCCCGGCCTCTTGCAAGAACTGTTGAGGCTTTTGAAAATAAGTTTAAAGAATATATACATAAAATGGAGTACATTAACTTCGGAGGAGGGCATCACATTACTAAAGAGGGGTATGACATTGACCTTCTGTGTGATGTTATAAATAGATTTAAAGATAGATGGGGGGTAGAAGTTTATCTTGAACCCGGAGAGGCAGTTGCTCTAAATGCCGGATATCTTGTGTCGAGGGTTCTTGACATAATGAGAAATGGGATGGAAATAGCCATACTCGACACCTCTGCAGCAACACATATGCCTGATGTACTTGAAATGCCCTATCGTCCGCATGTGATAGGTAGTGGAAAGGCATTTGAAAAGAAATATACATACAGGTTTGGTGGAATTTCGTGCCTTGCTGGGGATGTCATAGGTGATTTTTCCTTCGACTATCCTCTCAAGGCTGGAGATAGAGTTATTTTTACCGATATGGCAATTTACACTATGGTAAAGACAAACACCTTTAATGGAATAAATCTGCCCTCAATTTATATTGCAAACACAGAGAAGGGTAGTTTAAAACTCTGGAAAAGGTTCGGTTATAAAGACTTTTTAAGTAGGTTGTGAGGGCAAATTAGATCACGGTGGTAAAAGGAGTAGGAAATAGGGGGTTGGACAGCCCCGCTGTAAAGCTGGAGGAATTTATGTCAATCTATCAGAATCCACTTGAAACAAGATATGCTTCAAAGGAAATGCTTGAGTTATTTTCAGAAGAGACGAAATTTCTTACCTGGCGGGATTGCTGGATAGCTCTGGCAGAGGCAGAGAAGGAACTCGGCCTGCCAATTACCGATGAGCAGATTGCAGATTTGAAAAACAATAGAGACAATCTTGATCTCAAAAGAGCTGGTGAGATAGAAAGAGAGATTCACCATGATGTAATGAGCCATATAAAAGCCTATGGTGAGGTTGCTAAAAAAGCAAAACCAATAATACATTTAGGTGCCACCTCTGCCTTTGTAACCGATAACACTGATTTTATAATCTTTAAAAAGGCTTTGATCTTAATCAAGAAAAGGCTTATAACTCTGATGGATAGCCTTTCAAGACTGTGCCTTAAGTATAAGGATTTGCCAGTTTTAGCCTATACTCATCTTCAGCCGGCACAGCCAACAACACTCGGGAAAAGAATGAGTTTGTGGCTTTATGACCTTTACCTTGACGCCACCGAGCTTGAAACTTTGATTGAAAATCTGACCACGAGAGGAGTAAAGGGAACAACAGGCACACAGGCTTCATTCCTGCAACTCTTTGAAGGAGACGACGAAAAGGTAAAAAGCCTCGACAAACTTGTTGCAAGAAAACTCGGGTTTAACGATAGTGTCCCTGTCTCAGGACAGACAATAACAAGAAAGTGGGATGTAAAAATACTGAATGTCTTATCAGGTATAGCCCAGTCATCTCACAGAGCAGCAAATGATATTAGGATAATGCAACACTCCTGGCAACTTGAAGAGCCGTTTGACAAAAAGCAGGTTGGTTCATCTGCAATGCCCTACAAGAGGAATCCAATTCTCTGTGAAAGAATGAGTTCCCTCGCAAGATATGTTATAAACAATGTCTTAAATGCAGCCTATACCTTCTCCTTTCAGTTTCTGGAAAGAACTCTCGATGATTCTGCCAACAGGAGAATTTCTATGGCAGAAGGTTTCTTAGCTACTGATTCAATACTTATAATCTACCAGAAAATTGTCGATGGATTAAATGTTTGTGAAAGCGTAATAAGAAAACATCTGGAGGAAAATCTTCCATTTTTTGCCACAGAGAATATTCTTATGGAGGCAGTAAAAAGGGGTGGAGACAGACAGAGTCTGCATGAGATTATCAGAGAATATGCAATGAAGCAGGTTGAGGCAATAAGAAATGGAAAGAGTTTTAATCTGATTGAAGAATTGAAAAAAACTGCTAAATTCAATCTTAAGGATGAGGAATGGGAAAAGCTGGGAAATTTCTCTGGCTATACTGGAAGAGCAAACAAACAGGTAGAGGAGTTTATAGAAAAATACATTTCACCTTTTCTCGAGAAAAATAAGGAATATATAGGGATAAAAGCCGAAATAAAGGTATAGATTTATTCTGATATTCAGTGGGCAATATTACAATGCGCACTGAATTTATACATAATGGTAGTTTTATAATGAGCAAGAAAAAAAACCAAAAAAATTCAATAATCTTCAGGCTTAAGAATTTTCTGAGAGAACCGGGAAACAGGATTATTTTAATATTTCTATGCTTCATTCTTATCATCTCATTTTCTATTTACATTATAGAAAGAAATTCGGGGTCCGAAAATTTTAAAAGCCCATGGGACTGGATATGGTGGCTTATTGTTACAGTTCCAACTGTTGGCTATGGAGACATTGTCCCCAAATCAATCCCGGGAAGATTTCTGGGTATTTTTGTTATAATCTTTGGCGTTTCATTGTATACCATTTTCAGTGGAATAATTGCTTCAATTCTTATAGACTTAAGACTAAAAGAAAGAAGGGGGTTATCAAAAGTGCATCTTAAAGAACATATTTTAATTTTAGGCTGGAACTCCAACCTTGAAAAGATACTTCTGGCATTGCCAAACTTTTTAAAGACTACTGCTCTTAATATTGTGCTTGTGAATGAGATAAGTGAGGAAGAATTCATTGATCTGAAAGGTAGATTTTATTATTACAACATTAAGTTTGTTTATGGAGATTATACGAAGGAGACAATTCTAAAGAGGGCAAATGCAGAAAATGCAAAGTTTGCCATAATACTTGCTAATAGTTATCAAGCGGTGCAGCAGAAGGATGTGGATGAAAAAACCATTCTTGCGATATTGAGTTTAAGGGCTATGAATCAGGATGTCTCTATAATTGCAGAGGTTATTAAGGATGAAAAAATCAAGCCAGTGCTAAAAGCTGGAGCGAACGAGGTAATTTACAATGGCGAATTCAATCCCGTTCTTTGCTCTGCATTTTTATCTTCCCCCGCCATTCCAGCTTTTTTCAGAGAGTTATTGGGGAATTTTGCAAATCCGAGGGTAGAGATTGAGGAGATACCTTCTAAGTTTGTGGGGAAAAATTACAGGGAGCTTTTTAGCTATATTAAAGAGACAAAAAAAGCCCTTCCACTTGCTATCTTAAGACTCGAAAAAGAATTAAGCATTAATGATATTCTCTCAGGTGAGGGAGCAATAGACCTTTTTATAAAGTCAAAACTTGAAGAGGCAATGACACAGACCGATGGGAAAAAGAAGCTCCTTATCAATATAAATCCACCGGATGAATATCAGATAAATGAGCTTGATAATTATATTTTCTTACTGAAATAAAAAAGGAATGAAATATGCAAAAAGATGAAAAGGAATATTTGAGAAAAATTCCGTTATTTACTGAGCTAACAGATGAAGAACTCGAGCAATTCTCATCAATTTTGAGAATGGTAAAAATAAAGGAGGGCGAAATAATAGTTAATGAGGGTGAATTAGGCACAACAATGTTTTTATTTAGAGAGGGGGTTGTTCAGCTCACGACACAGATAACCCTAAAAATTGGCAAGGAAAAGGATTGGATCGACACAGAAAAATCAATAGCAACAATGGATGCCTCAAAGATGACATTTTTTGGTGAAATGTCATTAATAACCGGTGCACCAAGGTCTGCAACCGTAAAGGCCATTTCAAAATGTATACTTTATGAGATAAAAAAGGAAGACTTTGAAAATTTATGCCTCTCAAATCCTCTGATAGGTTACAAAATAATGAAAGCCATCGTCTTTACTCTTTCAAATAGGATAAGAGAATTAAATAGTAGTGTTTTAAAGCTTACCACAGCTCTCTCTATAGTGGTTTCAAAGAATAAAAAATGAGGCTGCGAATGCAGCCTAATCTCCAGCTTCTGATAACTCAACCTGTGGAACTGGAAACTTTTCCAGTATAAACTTCTGGGCAGTGTATACACTCTTTCCAAACTCAAACTTATAGCCAAGTTCTTTCAATGCAAGCTCCATTGCCTGAAGTTCAACAACAAGATCGCTCTTGTCAACATATCCGAGATGTCCGAGTCGGAATATCTTTCCCTTCATAGTCCCCTGACCACCAGCAATTGTAACACCATATTTATCTCTCATTAGAGCTGGGATCTTTGCACCCTCAATCCCTTCGGGTACTCTCACGGCTGTTACTGAATCAGATGGCCTCACATCCGGAACATCCGGAAATAGCTTTAAGCCAATAGACTGAACAGCCTCTCTGAAACACTCTGCAACAAGAGAGTGCCTCTTTATCACATTGTCAATCCCTTCTTCAAGCATCATTTTTAAGGCATAGTTAAGCCCAATAAAGAGAGTAATGGCTGGTGTCCAGGCTGTAGTTTTCTTTTCGAGATTCTTCTTCTCCTTGGCAAGATCAAAATAGTATTTTGGAAGCTTTGCGTTCTTCATCCTCTCAGAAGCCTTTTCAGAGTAGGAAATAAACGCAAGACCGGGTGGAATCATAAAAGACTTCTGCGAACCAGCAACCGCAACATCTATTCCCCATTCATCCATATTGAATTCCATTGCACCAATGGCTGTGATTCCATCGATAACAAAAATAGCATCTGTTTTTTTAACCACTGGAGCTATTTTTTTGACATCAAAAGCCACTCCTGTTGAGGTCTCGCTGTACTCAGTGTAAACACCTTTAGTATCTGGATTTTCCTTCAATGCCCTTTCAACCTCATCGGCTTTTATATCCTTACCATATTCTGCTTTAAGCTCTATTACATTCAATTTATATGCTCTTCCAATCTCTGCAAATCTTTCACCAAACTTTCCTGCTGATAGAACTATAATTTTATCTCCTTCTGACATAAAATTAGTTATTGAAGCCTCCATTGCTCCGGTACCTGATGAAGTCAGGGTTAAAACGGTATTGTTGGTCTTGAAAACCTTCTTCAACATTTCAGCATTTTCAAAGACTATCTGTGAAAACTGTGGAGTCCTGTGATGCATCAAGGGCTTTGACATCTCAGAAAGCAACTCACTCGGAACTGCTGTAGGACCTGGGGCACATAAAAATCTCTTAATCATAATCTTCCTCCTTTCTTGACCTGCATAATTTTAGCATACCACATTTTTTATTTCAAGAAAAGTCGAGAAAATATAATATACTACCCCTACTCACTCGGTATCAGAAGCTTAAAATCCCTTTTTTTCTTATCATAGGCAATCTGGGTTGATCTTTTCAAAATCTTCATTTCCCTTATGTGCCTGTCAAGATTAAATTTTTTTGACCACAAAAGCACTGTTGAAATGATTTCTTTTGTTTCATCCGGTAGGGACCTGGAATTCAGCCTTTCACACTCACGTTCTATCTTCTGGATTCTGTCCCTTACAATTGCTTCGTTGTCAGAATGTGCAACTTCTATCATAAACTGAACTATCCTCTCTCCCAATTTTTCCGTAAACTTACTTTTTATCTCTTTGCTTTCAGTTCTTACTCTTTTTTTTCTGACAACGGCTGGGAAGATATTGTGAAAGGTTGTTTTTGAAATGTCCTTCCTTCTGATTATAAAAACAAGAACTACCACACCAGCAAAAAGCAGAAAAAGAAAGAAATAGAGGAAAAAGTAGATTAAAAATTTTTCAGGTAAACTTATCATTAATATTTTCCCTCCATATTCCAGAAAACATATCCCATATTTAAACCCTGTTCAACCCCTCTGATCTCATTCAGTATGTAGTTTTCATTATAATAAAGTCTGTCATAAGAAACATTCAATTTGAAATGTTGAACATATGGTCTTATTAATGTTCTTTTTCTTGCCATAAAGAAGGTTCTATAGCTTCCGTGATAGTAGATTCTGAATGGACGCTCTTCATATGGCTCAAAGTTTAAAAACTCCTGATCAAAATGCGAGGGATAAAACATAGGGCATATTACATCTACATACTTACTAAGTAATTCAACATCCTGTCCTGTTCTTGCTGCAGTTCTGTACCAGCCATTTACTCCATATATATCAATAGAAATGGGAGCATCTATTCTCTTTCTTGCATAACCCAGAAAGGAAAAGATAGCTTCATCCTTATTAACACCCTCAGGTTTTGCAGGATAGTATGCAGAACTCAAATTCAATCCATCTGTAGGAAATCTAATATAGTCAAACTGTATCTCATCAAACCCTCTTTTAATAAGCTCACAGGCTATGTCTACATTGTATTTCCACACCTCTGTATTGTACGGGTCAACCCAGTACTCTCTTATAATATTTGTTTGCAATTCTCCATCATCTGAGTTTGTTCTTATCCCTACCCATGGTGTTTCAGTCGTCTTGTCCATAACTGCAAACTTTCCATTGTTATATCTGTATAAAACAGAATCCTTAAAAATTACAATCCTCGCAATAAGATATATATCATTCTCTTTTGCAGTTTCTACAAGCTTTTCAATATCAACTGGATTTGATACCCTTGCAATTTTTTTTATATCAGGATTCTGAGGTGAAAAATGTAAATAACCAAAATCATCTTTCATATCAAGCACAACTGCGTTACATTCTTTATTCTTCACCATGGAAATAAGTTGCTCAACATTTCTTTTTTTGTTTCTGACAACAAAGGGAGAAATATAAATACCTTTCTTCCCTATTGCCTTTAAAAAGTTTGGACTTAGTGAAAAATCACTAAAAAAAACATCAACAGATGAAATAGCGAGCTCATTATTCAGAAGAAGTGAATAAGGCACCGCTTTCTTTTCATTATAGAAATAATTCAAGATATCCTGTAGAAGCTCAAAATCATTAATCTTACCATCTTTGTAGTTTTTTATTGAAGAATCCGTAATAAAAAAAAGCCTGTCTTTATAAGGAGTAAAACCATAAACCATTCCTGGTAAATTGGTAATATTCTCAAATTTCACCCATCTTTTTGAATCGAAGTCAAACCTGTATATATCCTTACTAAATGTGGAAACGGTGTAAAGCTTATCATTATAAAAATTTATGTCTGAAAAATCCTCATAATATGAGTTAATCTTTTCCAGTCCCTTCTTGATACCAAAAAGACGGCCATTCTTTAAATTCTTAAAATATATTCCCCTGTATGGATGTATTAGATAAATAATGATGGAATCCTTAGAAGTGGATATCTCAGCAGAGTTAAATTCACTCAAAGAAGGATTTAGAGCGACCCATTTTTTCCCATAGTTTGTGGAGAGATAAATTTCCTTTTTACCAAATAAGATGAGGTTCTGTGGAGCATCCTCATCAATCTTGATGTTGTTAAAAGAAGGGGGTTTCTCTTTAACAACAAAGCCATCAGAAAAATCTATAAACTTTTTTCTCTTTATCCCATTCGTAAGCCACTCAACATCAATAAGATTTGAACTAAATGCCACTCCTTCTTCACAGAGAAAATAATAGCCAGCAGGCGACTTTTCAATCTTCAAAATTTTCTTTCCATCAAGCAATTCTAATTTCTCAAAATTAGACAAACTTTTAATATAAACTCCATTCTCAGTACCTATGAGGAGATCTTCTATCTCACCCTCATCTTTTAGTTCCATCCCATTTGAATGCAAAGCACCTGATAACATAAAAAACAGAAGAAAGAGAATGCTTTTCATAATTTTAAGACTCAATACTTAAAGGTATCTTTTTATAATATTCTCGGGCTTCTCATTAAAATCAAATCCTATTCTTAGCAGAGGAAAATATCTTATAAATGGCTTTCCGAATATGTTACTCTCTGGAATAAAGCCAAAGTACCGGCAATCTTCACTTAAATGCCTGTTATCCCCCATGGCAAAATAGTAATTATCCTTAACCAGCCACTCATCAATTTCTTTGCCATCAACAAAGAATTTCCCTCTCTCCACATTAACCTTTTTGCCAGACTCTCTCTCAATTAAAAGCCTAAGCAGATATTTGTAGTATCCATTTGCACTGCTTATTTTTATTCTATCACCCTTTTTTGGCACATATATTTCTGGAAAATTATTCATAAGAAAGGCTCTATATATATCGAATTTATCTACAACACTGTCATTTGTAAGGTTTGCAAAAGAGTTAAAATAGTTTATCTGCTCAATTCTATCAACATCAACAACATACTGGACAAGCCTGCTTTTGCCCATATATTTTTCTTTAAAAACGTGAAAATCTTCAGTCCCAACCTTTTTAAATCTGTCAAGTATTGGTTGTTTCACAATGGCAACACTTTCAGCCTCAACCTTTTCTCCATTGATGTACAATATATGGTTTGACATAAAAACCCTGTCCCCGGGTAATGCAACAAGCCTTTTCACGAGATTTTTAGGTGTTTCAAAGGTATTGTCAAGATTGATTAATGAAAAGGTTAGAAGACTGATAAGCTCTTTTGATATACCGGGGCTCTGCCAAGCTGGAGAGACAAAGACAATTATGTCATTCCTCTTTGGCTTTAAAAGGCCGGGAAACTTCCATTTAAGAACCGGTATTTTTGTACCCATTGTAACCTTTTCTACCATCAGGATATCCCTGACAAGCAAATTTGGTACCATTGACTGAGATGGAATCTGATAAGCCTCAATCAAAAAAAGCCTTATAAAAAAAACTATTACATATGCAGAGAAAAAAACCCTTATGTTCTCCAACACTCTTTCACTAAATGTCATATCTTTTTTTGATTTTTTCTTGCCCACATTTCTCTCCTTACTTATCTATTATCGAAACTGTACAGGCCTCAATTGAGAAAAGCCTTGTGTTTTCTGATGTTTTACCTTTTATTCCTATCATCTCAGTGGAAATGCCAAGAACCCTTGAGATGTTTTCCTTCATCTCCGGAACATACAAGGCAATCTTTGGTCTGTCAAGTATTATTACACTATCCAGTGAAAGTATCCTTACATCTTTAATGTAATCTTTTTTTACTATCTCCAGTAGCCTCAAACTACTTATGTCCTTATATTCTTTGGCATTATCAGGGAAAACCACACCAATATCCAGTCCGCATACAGGAGAAAGAATTGCATCAATTATGGAGTGTATAAGAACATCTCCATCAGAATGTGCTTCACAACCCCATTCACTTTCAATCTGTTTGCCACCTAAAACAAGCCTCTTTCCAAAAACAAGCCTGTGAATATCATAACCGATTCCAGCTTTTATCATCTACTTTTTTGGCTCCGTAAAGATTATTCTTCCTGCTGAAGTCTGAAGAATACTTGTTACTCTTACCGTAATTTTCTTGCCTATATATCCGATGCCATTTGCAACAACCACCATAGTACCGTCTGATAAATATCCTACACCCTGGTTGTTCTCCTTGCCCTCCTTCAAGACATCAAGCTCAAATTCCTCACCGGGTAAAAGAACTGGCTTTACTGCATTGGCAAGATCGTTCAGGTTTAGCACCTGAATTCCATCAAGCTTTGCAATCTTATTGAGATTGTAGTCATTGGTAATGATTGCAGCCCCCATCTCCTTTGCAAGGCTTATGAGTTTGGCATCCACACCCTTTGCATCAGGATAATCCTTTGAGGAAATCTTCAGATCAAGATGAGTTATCTCCTTCAGCTTGTTTAAAACATCAAGCCCTCTTCTTGCCCTGCTTCTCTTGATTGGATCCTTGGAATCCGCCAAAGCCTGAACCTCATTCAAGACAAACTTCGGTAGAATTACAGTTCCACTCAAAAAACCAACCTCGGCAATATCTGCGATTCTTCCATCAATAACAACACTTGTGTCAAGTATCTTGATTTCAGAACTTCTCTTTTCTGTCTCTCCTCCAAAGGGAATATTAAAGAGATATCCACCATAGCGGTGGAATGAAAGGAATGGTAAAAAGAAACCGAGATAGCAAAAACCAAGAACGATATAGGGTTCAAATGGAGCACAAGAAAAAAATGAGGAGCTGAACTCTTTAAGTAAGGCATAGACATTTTTACCAGCAAAATATCCAGCTATCAACCCGAGAAGGGCATAAAGAAAAATCCCTCTCTTCTTGTAAAAGAAGGCTTCAAGAAGTATTGTGAATATTGCAAAGCCGGTTGCATAAGCAAAAACCAAAGGATTTCTGGTCTGAAGAAAATTCAAACCACCAAAAAACAGAAATGTTACAAGTATTGCAATTCTTCTCTTCCATACTCTTGACATAAAAAACCTCTTAAATAAAAATTTTTAAGAACTAAAACAAAAAATTAGTTTGTTATAAAACTTCCATCCTCTATCTTTTTAATATTCTTTAAGATAACATAATAAGTTCCACTATTTATATAACAATTCCCACCAATTTTTGTTCCTCTGGGGATTCTAACATCCTTTCCTAAAAGCGTGACACCAAAATTCAAGATGTTTGGAAACTTAGTATTTGCTCTAATAGCCCGGCCATTTCCAATAATCGAATGTGACTCTATGTTGGGTTGAGTATTGTCATCTCTAAACTCGTCAATTATGGTATTGTTTATTTCTGTATTGCTTCCTATGTGATTTCCGGGTAAAATCAGTGAATTTCTAATAATAGCACCCTTATCTATTCTGACATTTGAGAAAATTACTGAATTCTCAATGTGCCCATTCAATTCAACATTATTTCCAACGATAGAGTTTTTGATATAAGAACCTTTATCCAGAAATGCCCTTGTATTTGCAAAATTGCTCGGTTTTAAAGGGACAGAGGCATTAAAACTATCAAGAACAACATAATTTTCTATCATATCAGTGTGAAATTTGTAATAATCAATAAGAGAACCAATATCAAAAAACATCTCATTTTTTACTTCAATCATTTCTGGCATCTGTATCTTGAACCATTCATCAATAATATTCTTCGTAAAAACACTCCTGTTCTGATTGATAAAACTTAAAAATTTATAGATGAACTCCTTTTTCCCAAGTGAAAAACCTACCCTATATGATTTATTTTTTCTAACAACCAGAACAAAATCCTTCTGAAAAAGTATCTCTTTTGTGTCTTCGAGGTCAATCCAGACAGGATTATCTCCTTTTACAACCAGAAACCGCTCAAACCTAAGCTGTGAAAGCCGTTCTATAAAAAAATGTAATTCGTTATCAAAATTGCTTATATCCACAATTTCTATGCTGGTTTCAGACCAATTCTTCAATATATAATCCTCAACTCTTCCCTTTTTACTTATAAGTAATATTATATTTTTTATTCCTGCCTTTAAAAAGGAGCTTATTACATAATCTATATTTCTATAGCTCGGTGCAAAAGGTAAAAGCAAACTATCTGCATCTTCGGATAAAGAAAGTAAGTCATCTCTAATTCTGCCAATAATTACACCACATACCTTTTCTTCGTTCATTTATAAAACACCTTTCAAGCTGGCTTTTTCTTAAAAATTCTTTTAACAACAGTATAGAAAAATAGAACCAGAAGCCTGAATATTCTCAACAGATTATAAGGGGAAACAAGAATTTTATAAAGACCATTTAGGTTCTTTTTCTGTACCCAGAGAGGGGGCATTTTCTTTTTACCTGCAATTATCCAAAAGGAATTATCTACACTCACGATAACAGAAGCTGCAAAGGCATTTCTGTTTTGCTCTATCCATCTTTCCTGTTTAAAAACTGAATTCATGCTCACAAAAAAAATTTGTGGTGCACTTTTTCTGATATTTACAAGAACGTCCTCCTCTTCTTTTCCCTTTATATTGGCTCTATAATAACCAACAATTCTACTCCCCGGAAATGACTTTCTTATCTTTTTCACTGTCTCAATTATTACACCATTGTCCCCACCATACAAAAATATCGTGTAATTCATTTCATTTGAAACTCTCATAAAGTCAAGAAAGACAGTAACTGGCATAACAACAGGAATTTTTTTATCACAAAGCATCCTGACCATCCAAGCAACCATCTGAGAAGCACACACAAAAATATCAGTCTTTGATAAAATTCCTTTCCATTCCTTGCTGAATAAAGCCTTAAAGGCCTTTTTCTCATCAAGCATCATCAACCTAAAATTTGACTTATTATAAAGTGTCTGGATAAGATGTTCTTTTAGTTCATCTCTTCCATAAAATACCACATCTCTTTTAAGGAAAGGAAGATAAACACTAATCATAAAAACCTCTTTTTTATAAGGAGATAGAAACATCTGGGTACCGCCGAAAATGAAATCCAGATGTTCCCCATCTCTGAAAAAATTATTTCTCTTTTATTTTAAATCAAATCTAAAAATTTCTCAACAGAAAGAGTTTTATTTATAAACCGATGGGAAGTGTAGTAAATTGCAAAGTAATGCCCCCATATTTTAGTTAATTCTGGAGAAAGTGGATTTTTTTTTAACTTTTGCGTAAAATATTTAAGCGCTGGATTGATAGGCGGTATGTTGTAGCTGAAGAGTCCAATACACCATCTATCTATCCAACCATTACAAATAAGGTAAGACTATGCTTGAAAATTTTAAGGACGCAAAAGTTCTCGTAATTGGTGATGTAATGCTTGATGTCTATTTATACGGTGATGTGGAAAGAATATCACCCGAAGCACCTGTCCCAGTTGTTCACGTAAAAAAAGAAAGCTATGTGCCCGGAGGTGCTGCAAACGTAGCAAATAATGTATCCACACTTAAGGCAAAAAGTACACTTGTGGGAATTACAGGAAATGATGAAAATTCAACTAAACTTAAAAGGTTGCTTGAAAATCAGGGCATCACTTACAGATTTGTAACAACAAAACATCCCACCATCACAAAAACAAGAGTTGTTTCATCAAATCAGCAGATTTTAAGGATTGACGTTGAAAATCCTCTGGCTGTAGAGAAAGATATAGAAAAAGAGATTTCTGGATTAATAACTGAAAATATAAAGAAAGCTGATGTGGTTGTAATATCTGATTATGGCAAGGGGGTATGTACTTCTTCCATCTGCCAGCATATTGTAACAGAAGGAAGTAAAAACAATAAGCCTGTGATTATCGACCCGAAAAAAAAGGACTGGGAAAAATATAGAGGCGCCTCAATTCTTACTCCAAATCTGAAGGAACTATCGGATTTTCTGGGTAAACCTGTTGCAAATGAAGACAAAGAGATAGAAGCTGCCTTAAAAGAAGCCTATAAGAAACTCGGAGTTGAAAATATAATTGTAACACGCTCCGAAAAGGGGATGAGCCTCTTTGATGGAAAAGATTTATTTCACATTCCAACAGAAGCGAAAGAGGTTTATGATGTATCAGGAGCAGGGGACACTGTAATCGCCACCCTTTCTGTGGCATTGGCCTCAAAGATGGATATAAAAGAGGCTGCAATTGTTGCAAACAAGGCAGCCGGAATTGTTGTAGGAAAAGCCGGCACTGCACCAATTTACTATGAGGAGCTCTTAAAATTTTTAGAAAAGCAGAGTCTATACAAGCTTATCAATCTTGAAGAAATGCTAATTATCCTTGAGGATTTAAGAAAAAAGGGTAAAAGAATTGTTTTTACAAATGGCTGTTTTGACATTATCCACAGAGGACATGTAACCTACCTTGCTGAAGCAAAAAAGCTCGGAGATATCCTCATAATAGGTTTAAATAGTGACAACTCCGTGAGAAGAATTAAAGGAGAAGGTCGGCCCGTTAATTCGGAAAAGGATAGAGCTATTGTCTTATCCGCCCTTGAAATGGTTGATTACATAGTGATTTTTAATGAGGATACACCCTATGAGTTACTTTCGAAGATAAAACCAGATATTCTTGTGAAGGGCGGTGATTACAGGGTTGAAGATGTAATTGGCAGAGAATTTGCCGGCAAGACCGTAATTTTACCATACATTGAGGGATATTCTACTACAAAAATTATATCCGGGGGTAAAAAATAATGATAGTTGTTACAGGTGGAGCTGGTTTTATTGGTAGCAATCTTGTGTATGGATTAAACAGGAGAGGTATTACAGATATTTTGATTGTGGATAGCCTTAAAAATTCTGCAAAACAGAGAAACTTAAATGCTTTGAAATTTGTTGACTTTATTGACAAAAAGGATTTTCTTGAAAAACTTTCTTCATTCAAAAGAATAAGTGTAATTTTCCATAATGGTGCGTGTTCCAACACGATGGAAAATGATGGCGAATACATTATGAGAAATAACTATGATTATAGTAAAGCCCTCTTTCATTTTTCCATTGAGAATAAAGTGAGATTTATATACGCATCATCCGCCTCTGTTTATGGCAATGGCACCAGAGGCTTTAAAGAAGATATTGAATGTGAATATCCATTAAACGTTTATGCATTTTCAAAATACCTTTTTGACCAGTATGTAAGAAAAAACTGGAGCAGGATAAACACACAGGTTGCTGGCTTGAGATACTTTAATGTCTATGGGCCTCAGGAAAATCATAAAGGAAAGATGGCCTCGGTTATAAATCATTTTCATAATGAGATTAAAAATGAAGGAAAAATGAAGCTTTTTGAAGGTAGCGAAAATTTCTTGAGAGATTTTATTTATGTAGAGGATGTGGTGAGTGTAAATCTCTTTTTCTTTGATAATCCCGCAAAAAGCGGAATATTTAATTGTGGCACAGGCAAGGCAGAGAGTTTTTTAAAGATTGCAGAAATAATGAAGGGAATTTATCAGGATGCCAGAATAGATTTTATACCTTTCCCTGAAAGCCTAAAGGGAAAGTATCAGACATTCACAGAGGCAAATCTTGAAAAGTTAAGACAGATTGGATACAACAGGAAGTTTACATCGCTTGAGGATGGGGTAAAAGGCTATTGCAAATTTCTGATGGAACAGGATGGGTATTTAACGAAGGGCTAATATGAAGGAAAGAGCAAACAAATTTTTGAAAAATCTTGATTTTTTCCTTGGTATACCTGTGGTTTTTTTTCTGGGAATAATAAAAAAGATTCTTTTAAAAAAGAAACCTGTCTCAATAGAAAAAACAAATATTTCAAGGATAGGTATCCTGAAAGAGGCCGCCATAGGAGACCTTACAATACTGACCGGTATTTTAAAGGATCTTGAAATTGCCTTTCCTATGGCAAAGATAATTCTTTTTTGTTCAAAATCAAATTACGAACTTACCAGACTTTTTGACCTCAAAGGACAAATTGAGGTTGTTGTACTTCCAATGACAAATATATTTAAGACAATTGAGATGGTAATGGGTGTAGATGAAATGGATATTCTGTTTGACTTTGGACAATGGCCAAGAATCAACTCTGTCATAAGTTTTTTTGCGAATGCAAAGATCAAAGTCGGTTTTCAGACTGATAAACAGTACAGACACTATGTTTATGATGTTGTAGTGATACATTCAAATAAAAGACATGAGATAGAAAATTTTAGAGAGTTGCTTAAAGTAATGGGCATAAAAAGTGGCAGTATGCCATCGCTAAGGGTGGAGGATTGTGAATTAAAGCTTCCTGAGAAGTTTGTGGTTTTTCATATGTTTCCGGGTGGTTCCAGAGCCCACCTGAAGAAGTGGAATGTTAATAACTGGGTAGTTTTAGGAAAATATCTTATAGAAAAAGGTTACTGCATTATACTGAGCGGAGGAAAAGATAACTATAAAGATGCAGAGGTTGTAAGGTGGAAGTTTGAGCATGAGGGCATTGATGGGAATAAGATTATAAATTTTGCCGGAGAAAAGCTTATTAATACAGTTTATGCATTAACTAAATCTTCCCTCGTAATAAGCATCGACACTGCAATTGTTCATATTGCCTCGGCATTAAACATTAAACTCATTGCACTTTACGGACCCACATCTCCGGAGAGGTGGGGACCGCTTTCAAAAAACTCGAGGGCTATCTCATCCACGGCTGATTGTGGACCGTGTATAAGTCTTGGATTTGAATCAAAATGCGAAAAAAACAAATGTATGGATTTAATAAAACCATCAAAGGTAATCGAGATTATAGATTCCTTGCTTTAATTTCACTCAATATTTCATCATGGCGTTTTTTATCAATTGGATAAAAGTAAAGTATGCCAATCGCCAATAGGTAAAAAATTACAGCAAGTGGCCCTAGTAGAAATCTTATCGTAAATATCACATTTTCTTTTTGTATGACATTCGGGATGAATCCTGAAAGCTGAAGTGCAATTCCAATTATAAGGCTTGCAAAGGATTGTCCCGTCTTCGAGAAGAACGTCCATGCACCATAGTATATTCCTTCATTTCTTGTACCAGTTAGCAAAACACCATAGTCAACTGCATCAGGAAGAATAGCCCATGGAAGCACATAGCCTGTGGCAAGACCAACCCCGGTGATTGAAAGCATAAAAAAGAAAAATTTCACCCCGAATAGCTTTCCCAAAAAGAAGTTTATCATAAGTGTAACAATGATAATTAACATTCCTAAAACATATGCCCACTTTTTCCCCATTATATTTGAAAGCTTTGCCCATAAAGGTATTGATAGAATTGTCGGAACCAGAAGAAATATGAAGGCAAGAGTCGTCAACGCTTCATTCTGAAAGACGTACTTAAAATAGTAAACCAGAACCCCACTTAAAATCGTAAGTGCAACAATGTTAAAAGTATAGGTAAACAGGATAAAAAGATATGGCTTATTTTTAAGAATCCCAGCAAAATCCTTAACAATATTTGCCTTCTCTTTCCTTCTCAAAGCCTCTTTTTCTTTTACAGAGAAGACTGTTATCATCGCAGATATTGCCATTATCAGTCCAAATATTACTGCCATCGCAAAAAATCCACCAGATCTATCAATCCTGATAGTCCCATCGATGTTTACTTTTCTGGAAAATGCATCTATTATGGGAAAGGCAAGCCCTGCGGCAATAAATGTTCCCACAATAGCAAATGACATTCTGTAACTATTAAGTGAGGTTCTTTCATCATAATCCGTTGTCAATTCTGGAGTAAGTGAAGAATACGGAATACTTGTCAGGGTATACGCTGTAAACAAAAGACACAATACAATTGTCGCCCACCAGAAAAGAATTGTCTGATTGCCAATTCTGGGGTTATAAAACATTACCATCATAAAAACAAACAAAAATATCGCCCCGACAAAAATAAAAGGTCTTCGCCTACCCCATCTGGTATAGGTGTTGTCAGAAATATATCCCACCATTGGATCTGTAACAGCATCCCATATTCTTCCTACCATCACTGATATACCAGCAAGTGCTGGAATAAGCCCCAGTGTATCGGTGAAAAAATTTATCAGCCAGAATCCCATAAGTGTAAAGAAGAGATTTCCCCCTAAATCACAGACCCCAAAGCCAAGTTTTGTTTTTAAAGGAAGTTTTTCTTTCTTATCCATATACCCTCCATAATTTTTATACTGACAGGTGTGCAAAGTCACTTCTGGAAACCCTACACACCACCTCTCTAAAAATTAGGTTATACCTCTATACCCAGTTCTTTTATCTTCTTGTGAAGATATGTTCTATCTATTCCGAGAGACTCGGCTGTTTTTGATATATTATTGCCAAATTTTTCAAGTCTTTCAAGAATTAATTCCCTTTCAAACAAAAGTCTTGCCTCCTTAAGACTCATACCATCAAATTTGCTTTCCTTCCTCGTTGTGTTAACAGAATACTTCTTTATATCTTCTTCAGTAATTTCCTGTTTTTCTGCAAATATAAGAACTCTTTCAATAAAGTTTTTTAATTCTCTCACATTCCCCGGCCATTCCTTTGTCTTCAAAAATGCAAGGGCAGATTCACTGAAAAAGAGATTCTTATTATTTCTCTGATTATATTCCTCAAGAAAGAGCAAAGCAAGTTCCTTAATATCTTCCTTCCTTTCCCTTAAAGGAGGAATATGAATGGGAATAACATTCAATCTATAAAACAGGTCTTCTCTAAATCTTCCCTCTCTAATCTCAGTGAATAAGTCTTTATTGGTAGCTGAAATTATCCTCACATCCACATCGATTGTGTGATTTCCCCCTATTCTTTCAAACTGCCTTTCCTGAATAACTCTCAGCAATTTCGCCTGTGCTGACAGGCTCAAATCAGCTACTTCATCAAGAAATAGTGTGCCCTTATTTGCCAGTTCAATCTTTCCTTTTTTCTGCCTCGTTGCCCCTGTAAATGCCCCCTTCTCATAACCAAATAGCTCTGATTCTATCAATGTTTCTGGAATTGCAGCACAGTTCAAACCGATAAAGGGAAAATTCTTTCTCTTACTCCTGTTGTGTATAATTCTTGCTATCAGCTCCTTGCCTGTACCATTCTCACCAGTTATAAGCACAGTTGCATCCGTTGTAGCTATTTTCTCTATGGTACTCATTATTTCCCTTACTGCTTTGCTCTTACCTGCAAATCTTACCTCTGAAATTCCAGACCTTAACTTAATGTTCTCAATCTGGAGTTCTTTCAGTTTCATGGCATTTCTGACTGTAGCCAGTAACCGCTCAATTGAAAGAGGCTTTTCTATAAAATCAAAAGCCCCAATCTTCATTGCCTCAACGGCCATTCTAATATCACCATGACCAGAAATTACAATCACAGGAATGATAGGAAATTCACTGTGTAGATAATTAAGAATCTCAAAACCACTTTTATCAGGTAGAAGCACATCAAGGATTACAACCTCCACATTCTCATAAAAAAACTTCTTCTCAGCCTCTTTCCCATCGGCTGCAAGAACTACTTCGTATCCTTCATCTGTAAGAATGTCTGAAATTGTATTTCTTATGTTTATCTCATCATCAACAACTAAGATTCTACCCTTCATTTTTATTACCCCCCCAGAGGTAACTCAAAGAAAAATGTCGTCCCCTTATCTTCTCTGATAAAGCCTATATTTCCATTATGCTCGGAGATAATTCTCTCTGATAAAGCAAGTCCTATTCCAGACCCCTCTTTCTTTGTGGTAAAGTAGGGTTTAAAAATCTGATCATCCATTTCTTTTGGAATACCCGTGCCAAAATCTCTAACATACACTTTGAAAAACTCTTTTTCCAATTTTGCTCCAATTATTATTTTCTTTTCGTCACCTGTTACCTCAACTGCATTCTTAATGAGGTTGAAAAGCACCTGTTTTATCTTTTCTTCGTCATATTTTATTAGAAACTTCTCTAATGGCAAATAAAGCTCAAAATTTATTTCTGGATAAGCAGTTAGAAAAGTACTTCTCACATCCATAATCGATTTAATTATGTCATTTTCTTCAATCTTTAAAGGGGGTAGCCTCAAAAATTTTGAAAATTCATTTACAAGATTCTCAATCTTTTTCGTTTCTTCAATTATGGTAAAGACAGTCTTATTAAAAATTTCATCAAAGTTATCGGCATTTTTCTCACGGGCAAGTGTAAGTCTCTCAATGGAAAGCTTTATGGGAGTGAGTGGATTTTTTATCTCGTGGGCTAATTTTTTTGCCACTTCTTGCCAGGCTTCTATCCTTTCTATCCTTTTTATCTTTTGATATGCCTCTTTAAGACTTTCAGCCATTTTATTAAAATTTTCTGCAAGGTCTTCAAGTTCATCACCAGATTTGACAGCCACTCTGTAATCGAGGTTCTTCGTGAGTAAGATTGTTCCTTTTAAGATTTTCTCAACTGGAATTGTTATACTCTTTGCCGCATAAAGGCTAACATAAAATGTGGCCAGTAAAATAGGGATGGAAAGAATTAAAATTGAAATAAGGGAAACGGGCAGGATTAATGTTCTCAGTTTTTTGATTTTATTTATTGTTTCTTCATTCCTTCTCAAGGCTGGAATTGCCTCATTAAGAGGCAGTGGAATGATTTCTCCATAAAAGATATTTTTCTGTGTTATGAATGCAAATCCAGAAAATTCCTTTGAATAAAATACTTCTCCTCTTAAAGAATAAAAAGTGGTCGATATATCAATATTTGAAATAATTTGAGGAATTTCAATGTGCGTATAATTTTTTGCAAGCACCAAATTTGAATTTTTTATTTTCATTATCAGTGGAAATGTATTTAGTTCATTGCTCTTTGCCAGTAGATTTTTCTCAAAGTCTTTCTGATAAAAATCAAACATAATTCTGTAATTATTCATTAGACTAGCTGAAATTTTTCTTTCCTCTTCAATAAAGGTCGACTCAAGCAGAAATATTACATAAAAAATCAAAGAAGAAAAAACAAGAATAGAAAGAATTATTGTTACAAGAAAATAGAGAGTGATTTTCCCTCTTAATTTATAGCCTCTTATGCCTTTTTTTCTGTAAAGAAAAAGCTTTGAAAGATTATAAACAAGTATTACACCGAGGGTTGTGAAAATAGAAAAAATGAGAGGAACAACAACTTTTAGAGTAAGATTTGCTTCAATAGAGATAAGCCATTGGTAAGAAAAATAACAAACCAGCCCTGAGAGAATAATAATTGAGAGAGAAACGAAAAAAATATCCCTTTTTTTTGGAGAATCAATCCTCGTCAAATTTTGATACCTCAATTAACTCTCTTATGGCTTCTAAAGCCTCATCTTCATCTTCTCCATCCGCAATAACTTTAAGGACAGTACCCTTCCCAGCTGCAAGCAAAAGAAGATTCATAATGCTCTTGCAATTGACTTCTATCCCATCTTTAACTATCTTTATTTCTGACTTAAAATTATTCGCAAGACTTGCCAATAATGAAGACGGTCTGGCATGCAAACCGTATTCGTTTTTTATTGTCACAGTTATTTCTTTCATTTAACTCTAACCCCGATTACCTATCCCACAGAATTATATTTTAATTCATTTTTTTAAATCACACAAGTTCTTTGAGATTTAAAATTAATTGTCTTTTTCCAACTCAGGAGAAACAATTCCACTATTGACTTGGAACGACAGGGGAAAGGTAAAATAGAGAGGAAGTTCCAGACATTTCAGAAACAGCTAATTTTCTGGTTTAAAAACAAGAAGGTAAAAAGCTGGGAACAAGCCAGAGAAGTTTTAAGATGGTATGTCGAGAAACATAATCAGACATATAGCAGAGCAATAAATACGACGCCATATGATAGATTTTTTAATAGCGATAAAGATGTTTTTGAAAATATTTATGAGAAACACCTGAAATTAATAGATGATGCTCTTACAAAGAGAGAAACAAGAATTGTTGATAATGTAAATGAAAT
>JBMFQR010000025.1:16812-27276 GCA_049968515.1 Brevinematia bacterium | reverse complement strand
GGTTTTCTTTTCTTAACCTTTTCCACTTTCAAACTTTGAGTTATATTTCCACTCTCATTATTGTAACGACAATTCCAGTGCTGAAAATTGTTTTAGATTAGTACTGCGTGACATCCAGAAAGCGGGTTTTACAGGTTTAAGATGTTTATTATCGAAAAGGAAAACAATCTTTTTAAAAATCCATTTTTATATCACAAATACTTGAAATTTAATCAGAAAAAAACTATCATAACCTTATGAATGTTTTTATTGTTACAGGTGCTTCAAAAGGTCTTGGCTTTTCTATTGTTAAGAATCTTCTTTTCAGGCAGGAATTTTTTGTCATCTGCATTTCAAGGCATAGAAATTTAGAGCTTGAAAAGATGTCAAACAAAAACTTAAACTATCTTGAGTTTGATTTAAGCCAGCTTGAAAAAATAGATGAGATTGTCAAAGAAATCTTCACAAAAGTCGAAACCAAAAAAGCAAAAAGTCTATTTTTGATTAACAATGCAGGCATATTAGCACCGATTAAACCTCTTGAGGAAATAAATTTTTCAGAGGTGCTGGAAAACATAAAGGTTAATTTTCTTTCTTCACTTCTTCTTGCCTCAAGTTTTTTGAAATATTCAAAAAACACAAAGGCACAGAAAATTATAGTAAACATCTCAAGCAAATCAGCAGAAAATCCGGTGAAAAACTGGGTTTGCTATGGTTCTTCAAAGGCAGCAATTGACAACCTAACTAAATATATAGCTGTGGAATATCAAAAAAAATCAAACATAAAGTCAATCTCAATTCACCCCCCAGCAATGGATACCTCAATGAGAAAGGAAAATCTTAAGGCGAAAAATATTTTTGAAAAAGTCTGGGATTTCATACAGACAAGAATACTTAAAAGAAGAAAGGTTTATTCTCCCGATGAGGTCGCAGATAAAATAGTTGATATTATTTTAAATAAAAACTTCCATTCAGGTACGATTGTAGACATCAGCTGAAAAATTTGCCCTGAAAAATATCTTTCTCTTCAATGTATTTATTAAAGAGATTTATATTTTTTGTCTTTTCGTTTGTCCATTCAGGAGCGACAAGATTTTCTCTATCGCATTCACCAAAAAGCCTGTGGATGACAACTTTTTCTGGAAGTATTGAAATAGCTTTTGTGAGCATTTCGAAATATTCTTCTCTTTTCAAAACCACAACTTTTCCTTCGAGATAAAGTTTTTCAAGAGGGGTATTTTTTTCTACATAGAGATGGTGAAATTTTACTCCATCAATGCCAAGCTCAACAAGCCTTTTGATAGAATCAAGCATCTGATTTAAGTCATCAAGTGGCAGCAAGAATATCAAATGAACCAGAACCTTAATATTCTCTCTCTTCTTTGTTTTTATTATAGCTTCTATCGATGTTTTTGAATTATGCCCTCTGTTGATAAAATTGAGTGCCCTGTCATTCAAAGTTTGAACTCCATACTCAAGCATTACAAATTTTTCCTTTCCTATTTCATTCAAGTAATTTAGCTTTTCATCGTCGACACAATCCGGTCTTGTCCCTATCGAAATTCCCACCACATCAGGATGGCTTAATGCAGGTTTATAAACCCCCTTCAGCCTTTCGAGTGAGGCATATGTGTTTGAAAAAGGCTGAAAGTAGGCGATAAACTTACCTATTCCTTTGCTTTTCTTTATAAGGGAAATTCCTTCCTCAAGCTGTTTCTCTACAGGGAGAGAAGAATTTACGTAGCTGGCTTTTGAGCCTCCTGCATTGCAATAGATACAACCTCCGGTGCCTTTTGTTCCATCTCTATTCGGACAACTAAAGCCAGCATCTATTGAAATTCTGTAAACCTTTTCTCCGAATATTTGCCTAAAATACTCATTTGCTGAAAAATATCTACCTTTCATTTTTGTTCTTTCCTTCAAAAAATCATTCTGCAAAACCAAATTTATAGCAAAACGGTGGAATAAAACAACAAAAAAAACACCCGGTGATGTCCTGAAAACAATTGAGTGGAAATTCCACTCGATAATCAATCTATATCACACTACTCGAGACTTTGATATTCAGGAAATATCGAGTGGCACTGCCACTCGGTAATCTATTTTCACCACACTATTCGAGTCTTTGATATTCAAAAGACGCAAGATTCTTAATTATAGCAGATGAGGTGTTTTTTATAAGACTCATAAAGGCCCTTTTTGTCTTTTCTTTATCTCCATCTCTTTCAACGCCTTCAACTATTCTTCTATACTCAAGAAAGTCATTAAATGGCGAGGATGTGGCTTTTGAGTCAATTGTGGCGATTTCATCAGAAAAATCTTTTTCGAGAATACAATTTTTCTTTATGATGTCAATCAAAAAGTTGAAGTTTTCTTTGCGAAATGAAATAGTGTAATCCAATAATAGTGCTTCTATATTGTATTTTTTACTTTTCTCACTTAAGAGATAACCCTTCAAATTTTCAACCCCATCGGAAAATTTTCCCTCTGAAAAATTAATTATTGAGTTATAAAAAAGATTGTCATTACCTACCTGTATTTTCTTAACTTCAAGCCTTGCTTTATTTAAGTCACCTGTGTTTAAATAATTAAAAAATTTCAGTTCTGTAAGATTCTGGTTTGAAAAGGCAATCAATTCAGAGACTTTTATTGAATTTGAATATTCTCCTGTCGCAAAGAAGGAAATAGCATAAATATATAGTATATCGGTCTTTCTTTCTAAAAAGGTTTCACTATTTGTAATTTTTTCGAGAGGATAGTTTGAAGTTATTTCCTCGTATCTTTTTTCTGAAAACAATTTAAAAATATTTGCAAGTTTCAAACTCGTTTCTTCGGAAAA
This sequence comes from Brevinematia bacterium, assembly GCA_049968515.1. Taxonomy (GTDB): domain Bacteria; phylum Spirochaetota; class Brevinematia; order Brevinematales; family JAOACQ01; genus JAOACQ01. The sequence goes on along the minus strand of JBMFQR010000025.1, from coordinate 24,458 downwards.
AAGAAGCAAGGGAAGCAAAAAAACAAACTCCAAAATTCTTCTCATTGTCCATTATCTCTTTTTATCTTAATGCATTATTTTAATTTTTTTTCTCAGAATTGTCTACATTTTTTTAGATTTTTGTATTAAATGCAATATTAAAAAAATCATACTCAAAGTATGATAAAAATCATACCAAAAGTCCATATGAAAATATGGAATATTTTTTATAATATATTATTATTAATCTAAAAACTTTTCAGGAGGTTAAGATGAAGAAAGTTTATTTTATCGTTGCCTCTATCGCCATGCTGGCGCTCCTCTCCTGTGGAGGCGAGAAGGCAGCAGTTAAGGCTGAAGGTGGGAAAGCTGCTGCTGGACCAAAGCTCGGTGAAGAGATGGTTAAGGATGGAAATTTCCCGCCTGGTTCAGTAAAGAAGTACTCTGTTTACAATGGTTTAACGGACGCAATTAAGGCTGAGGTTGGTGGAAAGTGGACTTTCCATGTTACAATGCCAGCTGATGGGACTGGCGAGGTTGTCGATGGAGCTTTTGTTATGAAAGTTAAGGCTGCGGGAAATGACAACTGGCAGCTACAGCTTGTTCAGTTCCCGATTCCGGTGAAGTTTGGTAAAAAGTATTTCTTCTCATTTGAAGCAAAGGCTGAAGCACCCAGACCCATTGCAGTGAAGGTTGGGAGGATTGGTGGTGATTGGCTTGCCTATTCTGGTATGATGAGATTTGATCTGACTACAGAATGGCAGACATTTACAAAGGAATTTAAATCTGTTGGTGGCGATGATTTTGGAAGACTCGAATTCAATCTTTCTGGAAATCCAGCAGGTGTTTCTATAAGGAATGTGAGTCTTAAGCCAGTCCTTGAGTAATTTTTGCATTAACCGGATTTTACAATCAGGGGGTGGGTAACACTCCCTGATTTTTCTCAATAATTTTATTTCAAGCTTTTCACTTCTTTTTAGTTGCTTTTTTGTCTTTTCTATTTCATAATAATTTTAAAGCTTTCTTATTGAGTTTTGATTTATGAAAAAAGTTGTTTCAATTGGAATCTTGTCTGACTGGATTGGTTCTCCATATCATGTAGGGATAGTCTCGGGTATTTCTGAATTTGCTTTGCTGCATAACATAAGAATATACTGTTTCATCACTGGCAGGATAAACTCTCCATATGAATGGGAGAAGGAAAGGAATGTTTTATTTCGTTTTCCTTCAAAGAAAAATGTCGACGGCTTGATAGTGATGCCCTCATCTATTTCCAATCTCAATAGCAAAAAGGAGATTTTAGATTTTCTGGGTTCCTATAAAGATCTTCCCATAATTACCATCGGGATGAATACCGGTAAATATATGTCTGTTGAGATAGACAATATAACAGGATTTAAAAGTTTGATTGAACATCTTATAAAGGTTCATTCTGTGAAGAGATTCGCATTCATTGGAGGACCCTCTCAAAATCCTGAAGCTGAAATAAGGGAGGAGGTTTTTAGGAATACTATAAAAGAAAATAATATTGATACCTCCAGTGTTCTTTATGTGCAGGGGGATTTTTCAATCCTTTCTGGAAGAGAGGCAACCAAATATATTCTTGATGAAAAAAGGTTCCCCTTAGAAGCCATTGTCGCTGCAAATGACAATATGGCTCTCGGAGTTATTGAAGAGCTTGAATTCAGAAATATTAATATTCCAGGGGATTTGATTGTTACTGGATTCGACAATGTTGACCTGAGCCTTGAAAAAAAACTTACTACTGTTCATCAGCCAATTCTAGAATTAGGATATAAGGCCTGTGAGTTAATTTATCAAGCTATAAAAAATCCTGAAGAGAAAAATTCTTTAGTTCTTTCGACATATCCTATTTATAGAGATTCGTGTGGTTGTAAGACAGAGAATGCTGTTAATGTAAGGTCTTCAATGAGTATAAGGCAGGAATTACATGAGACATTTCAGGAAAAATTGAATGATATGGGAGAACAGCTTGTAACAGAGTTTGATTTGAGAAAACAACTCGACATTTTTACTGACGCTATGAAATTTATCGGAATTGAAACATTCTACATTGCAATGTATGAAAATTCTGAAAAGCCCTTTGAAAAGTCCAGACTTATCTGTGCAGTTAGAGGCAATAAGAGACTGCCAGTGGAGAATATAGTTTTCAATACAAAAGAATTACTTCCAGAGGAATTTAAGACCGATGGTACTTTTATAGTACAGGGAATATTTCATGGTAATGAGCAGATGGGTTTTTTGATTCTAAAGTTTTCTCTTAAAGAAGGAATGATATATGACATATTAAGACAGAAGATTAGCATTGCAATGAGAATATCAAGCCTTATAAACAAAATGAAAGACTACTCACAAAATCTTGAAAGGCTTGTTGAGATAAAAACAAGGGATTTAAAGGAAGCAAATATTAAGCTAAAAAAAGAGATTTCTGAAAGAAAGAAGATTGAAGAAAAATTGAAAAAGAGTGAGGAAAAATTCAGAGACATTGCGACTTTCCTTCCCAGCATAATATTTGAAACAGATCTGAAGTTCAAAACTGAATTTATCAATCAGGCTGGCATTGAATTATTTGGTCTTACACAGGAAGAAATTAAGAACAAATTCAATTTTTTACAACTTGTTGTTACAGAAGATAGAGAAAAGGTCAGGGATTATTGTGAAGAGGTCATATCTGGGGAATTCTCTCATTATACAGAATTTAGAGTCCAAACAAAAAACAATATTAAGGTTACCCTTCTGGCAAAGGCTGTTGCTATAGTTAAAAGAGATGAAACTACGGGCCTTAGATGGAGTTGTATGGATCTTCAGTCCGTAACGACTTCTTTGCTTATTCCCGAAGAAACATTTTTCAAAAAATATCATTTCACACAGAGGCAGAGGGAGGTTTTTTTACTTCTGCTTGAAGGAAACAGAATAAAAGATATTGCCAGGAAACTCTTTATTTCAGAAAGTACGGTTAAAAATCATATAGGTGCGATTTATGAGGAAATGAAGGTGAAAAATAAAACGGAGTTCTTTAATGTTCTGAAGGATTATCAGATAAAAAAGTTTGGGTACGAATCTTTTATCTTTTCAGTTCTCTCCTATCTTATTAAAAGTGAAAGTGAATATTAAAGTGAGTATTTGTGCTTTCTTTTTTTTATTTATTTACAGCACATACATACAGTATAAAGAAAATTCTATTGACTTTTTGATATGTGTAGCTATAATCAATAAGAATAGTTAACCTTAACTATTACGCAAAAAGAAAGGCATAGATTTGCCCTTAAATTTTATGGCTAACTTTATATATTTCTTACAAAAAGTATTTTTTCGAGAAAATAAATTTCAGGAGGTAAGAAATGTGGTTAGGTCTTGAGGGTTTCGGAGCTTTTTTAGCTTTTATTTCGTGCATTATTGCCACTCTTATCTGTATGGTCTATGGTATTGTAAACTGGAATAAGCCGAAGGAAGATATTACTCAGGAGGTTAAGGAAGAAATTGAGTGGGAGAAACATGACCCTGAGTTATCGGAAGGAGGTAAAAAATGAACTATCTATTTTTGGGAATAGTGGTTATAATTTACCTAATAATTACGGCATTTCTTGGTTATCTTGGTTATCTCAGGACAAAAGGTACAACTGATTATCTTCTTGCCGGGAGAAAAACACATCCTGTTATAATGGCACTCTCCTATGGTGCTACATTTATTAGTACCTCTGCTATTGTCGGATTTGGTGGTGCTGCTTCGCTCTATGGTTTTGGAATTTTGTGGCTTACATTTATGAATATCTTTGTTGGAATTTTTATTGCCTTTGCATTCTTTGGTATCAGAACGAGAAAGATGGGACATAATCTTGATGCACATACTTTTCCAGAGTTTTTAGGTCTGAGATTTCAGTCAAAATTCCTGCAACTGGCATCTGGCTTATTGATATTTACCGCAATGCCTCTTTATACTGCATCAGTTATAATTGGTGGAACGCAGTTTTTAAGTCAAACCCTGAATATATCCTATGAAGTAGCCCTAATATTTTTTGTTGCCGTTGTATCAATTTATGTAATTATGGGTGGACTTAAAGGTGTTATGTATACCGACGCCTTTCAGGGAACTATTATGTTTTTAGGGATGTTTATACTTGTTGCCTTCACCTATGCAAAACTTGGTGGTGTAGTAAATGCACATAAGTCCCTCAGTGCATTGGCACCTGAGGCCATAAACATCTGGGGGAAAATAGGTCATCAGGGATGGACAAAACTTCCTGCATTTAATTCAATCCTCTGGTGGCAGCTTATATCGACAATAGTTATGGGAGTGGGAATAGGTGTTTTAGCTCAACCGCAGCTTGTTGTCAGATTTATGACAGTAAAAAGTGGGCATGAAATAAACAGGGCGAACCTTATCGGTGGCCTTTTTATTCTTATGATGACAGGTGGCGCGTTTGTTGTGGGCAATCTGACAAATGTCTATTTCTACAACACACTTGGTAAAATATCTTTTCTTGCAGCCGAAAAGAAAGTAGACAATGTTATACCTCTTTTTGTTTCAAAGGCAATGCCTCAATGGTTTACGGCAATTTTTATGGTCACCCTGCTTGCTGCGGCTATGTCCACATTGAGCTCACAATTCCACACGATGGGAAGTGCATTTGGTAGAGATTTTCTCGAAAAAGGACTTAATGTTAAGACTAAAAATCCTCTTTTTATAGTGAAGCTGGCTATGGGTGTAACTGTGATTATCAGTACTTTACTGGCATATTATCTACCTCACTTTTTCGAGCAGGGTTCTGCAATAATAGCCATAGGGACATCTCTATTTTTTGGCCTTTGTGCTTCTACATTCTTACCAATGTATGTTGGTGCAATTTACACCAGAAGAATTACAAAGGCTGGAGCACTTGCCTGTTTCTGGAGTGGTTTATTTAGCAGTTTGTTCTGGATGGTTTTTGTACATCTAAAGGAGTCAAAGCCTCTCGGAATTTGCAAGATGATATTTGGGATGGACAGTCTGGCAAAGAACCCGATTGTTCAGAATGTTGACCCGATTGTTATAGCCTTGCCAGTTTCTATTTTATTTACTATAGCTATAACTTTAATGACAAAACCACCTTCAGAAAAGTTTCTTGAGAAGGTGTTTAAAGGGATAAAATAAAAATCTGTATGAATTTGATAAAAAAGGGCAACTATGCGAAAAGCATTGTTGCCCTTTTAACTTGAATTAATTTTAACTTTTACTTTAAAATATTGTATTAAAATTTCCGGGAGCCCAAAGATGGTTAGAATGTGTGATGTTGCAAAGAGAGCTGGTGTGTCCATAATGACAGTCTCGCGCGTTGTAAATGGAGTGAAGGGAAAGGTTTCAGAGGAGACAAGAAAGAAAGTACTGAAGATCATAAAAGAGTTAAACTATTACCCAAATTTCGTGGGTAGGGCATTACACGGAAGTAGATTAAAGATTATTGGTGTAATATCTCCCTTAATAACTGCCGGTATAATACTTGAAAATCCTTTCTATTACGAATTGATTATGGGTATTGAAGAGGTCTGTACTGAAAGGGGTTATGATGTTATGATATCAACCAGAAAAAAGCCGAGAAATCTTGATTATTTCAGAAACTTTTACGAGAGAAAGCTTGATGGTATTATTATAGTTGCACCGAATATAAACACAATTGACTTCGACTTAATCGAAAAAGACCAGATCCCGGTTGTTCTTGTAGGAGAAAGGACAAAGCGAAAAGTGGGCTATGTTGATGCTGATAATGAAGAAGGAGGCTTTCTTGCTGTAAAATACCTTTATGAGAAGGGGCATAGAGATATAGCTATTGTAACAGGTGTGCCAACAATGAGAAATAGTATTGACAGACTACAGGGCTTCAAAAAGGGAATGAAGCAGTACAATCTTGAAGTAAATGAGGACTGGATAATAACAGGTAATTTTACCTATGAAGGTGGTGTGGCAGCAGTCAATAGCATAATGAAACAGAAAAAGAGACCCACTGCTGTTTTTTGCACCAATGACCTGAGTGCACTGGGTTTTATTAATCAGGCAAAAAAATATGGTATAAAGATACCTGATGATATATCGGTGATAGGATTTGACAACATATCTGCTTCCCAGTATTCATCTCCTCCATTGACAACAATAAAACAGCCAATATTTCAAATGGGAAAAGCCTCAGCCGAATCGCTACTCAATAGAATCAACGACAGGGAGATGATAGGTGAAGGTAGAATCTTTCCGGTAGAAATTGTAGAAAGGGAATCAGTAATTTCTATATAAAGCTTAAGATATTGTGTAAAAAAATCGAAAATATTTAGAAAGGGGAGTTATATGAAGTTTGGTGAGGTTTTGATAAAATTGGGCTATATAACAGAGGAAAAACTAAGATATGCCCTTGAAGAACAGGAATACAATCTGAAAGCAGTGGGATTTTCAGAACCTATTGGTTTAATCCTTTTAAGGAATGGAGTTATTACGGAAGAGCAGCTTAATGAGACAGTTAAGAAATATTTTGAATTCTTAAGTGAAGATTTTTCTATTTCCGAAAGCTTGAGAAACTTGGCTTCAATAGCAGTAAGAGCATTAGAAAACAAAAACGAAGAGACAAAGCTTTCCCATGAATCTAAAGTTGCAATTATCAATAAGATTCTTGAGCTTGAGGAAAAGATTTCTGTAATTATTGATTCCGATCTCGAAAACAAAGATAGAATTGTAGCAAATTTTAATTCGAGGATAGAAAAGCTTAAAACTGACCTTCAGAAGTTTGCCTGAATTTCAAATTAGAGACTTTTTATTAGCTTCATCCCTATCTTTCTCTCTGTTTGAAAAAAACAAGAAAAGATGTTATAATTAATTATTATGAATTACTTCAAATCCAGAAGTGAAATCTCTTCTCATATTTTAAAAAAACAACTGAGAAATAAAAATTCTTTTCTTTCAAAAGGATTTATAGGCGAACTAAAGAAAGAAGCCATAGCCTTCCAAAATGGTTTTTCAAACGCTGGAATAGATATTACTTTTTATGAAAAGTATATCAATGTGGTAAGCCATCCACAATATCAGATGCTGAGGCTATATAATCATCATAATGGAGCAAGTATTTATGATCATAATGTTAAAGTTGCCTATCTCTCTTTCAAAATAGGAAAGAGATTAAAGTTGAGGCTTGATGATATTGTAAGGGGAGCATTATTACATGATTTCTTTTTTTATGACTGGAGAAAGCAGAAGCCAAAAAATGGCGGGCTTCATGGGATTGAACATCCGAAGGAGTCAATGGAGAATGCTATCAGGTTTTATTCGCCTCTTTCTTCAGTGGAAAAAGATATTATCCTGAAACATATGTGGCCATTAACAATTGTACCACCTTTGTATGTTGAAAGCCTCATCGTCTGTCTTGTGGATAAGGTAGTGGCTTTGCTTGAATTCGCCGGTAAAATTTGAGATTATAGATGCAAATTTGCCAGTGATAAGTTGTTATTGTGTAGAGGCTGTCCAAAAAGCTGAAATTACCATTCTTAGAGAAGCGAAGAATATGCAATTTCCTAATGGTATCGAGATATTCTTCATTTTATTCAGAATGACAGCAAAAAAATTTGACACTTTTTGGACAGCCCCTAACTTTAGGATATTAACAACCTGACAGGGTATTTAATTCTTATTA
>JBMFQR010000025.1:0-16712 GCA_049968515.1 Brevinematia bacterium | reverse complement strand
AATAGAGTGTAGTGTTGCCTGTGGCAACACTACTTCAGATATTAACAACTTGACAGGGTATTTAATTCTTATTAAATAGAGTGTAGTGTTGCCTGTGGCAACACTACTTCAGATATTAACAACTTGACAGGGTATTTAATTCTTATTAAATTTTAAATGTATATTTTCTTTGAAGGAGTGGGGGTATGTTTAAAAGAATTTTGCTTTTTGTTCTCACAAACCTGCTTGTAGTTTTCACCATTACATTTGTGCTTAATCTACTCGGTATAACACGCTATCTTTACGCATATGGCATAAACTTACAGATGCTTGCTGTGTTCTGCCTTATATGGGGTATGGGTGGAGCATTGATTTCACTTGGTATGTCAAAGTTTACCGCAAAGCTTTTTATGGGAGTGAAGGTAATAGATAAAAATGATCCATATTATAGAGAATTATATGGTATAGTAGAAACCTTGTCCCGAAGGGCAAATTTACCTGCAGTGCCAGAGGTTGGAATATATGAAAGTCCAGAAATTAATGCCTTCGCCACAGGTCCATCAAAGAGAAATTCTTTGGTAGCTGTTTCTACCGGGCTTCTTAATAGAATGGACAGGGGAGAGATTGAGGGTGTAATAGGGCATGAGATCTCACACATTGCCAATGGGGATATGGTTACAATGACACTTCTACAGGGAGTTATTAATGCCTTTGTGATGTTTTTAGCAAGGGTTATTGCCTTTGCAATAAATATCTTTCTGTCAAGAGACAGGGATGAGAGGGATGGATTTGTAAATCCCTTTCTTACTTACTTTCTCATTCAGATCTTTGAGGTAGTTTTTAGCCTATTTGGTCTTATTGTTGTTGCTGGATTCTCAAGAATGCGTGAATTTAAGGCTGATGAAGGTGGGGCAAGGGTAGCTGGCAGAGAAAATATGATTTCTGCCTTAAAGGAATTAAAAAATGTATATGAGCATAATTTGAAATATTCGAGAGAAAACTCTTCATTAAATACATTCAAGATTTCTGGCAGAATGGGGGGATTGTTATCGCTTTTTGCGACACATCCACCACTTGATGAAAGAATTGCAAGACTCGAAGGAAAACAGCTTCCCTAAAAAAAATTCATATTTGTCCGATTCATAATTAAAAAGGACAAAAAATGTTTCTCTATCTACTATCTTTCCTTTTACTTTTTGAAATTCCTGTGTTTTCCCAGCGTCTTAATGGATTAGACAGAGAGGAGACTCAGAATCTGGTAGAAGAAATACCGGCATTTGATGCAGAGATAGACTGGACATCAGGAATTTTGAGAGCAAAAATAACGATACCTTCCTCACAATCAGAGGCAAATATTGGCAGATTTTATGACAGGGTACAGAATGAAGTGAATGAAGCACTCCAGAGCAGATTAAATAAAGCAATAGGCGTTGTAAGACTTTCGAGAGATTTTAAGGCCAGCGATTACTATAATGCCTATCCAGAAATACGTTATGAGGTATATTCACATCTTGAAAATGCAAGGTATTATCCAGTAGTGAAGGATGGGAATAGTTTTAAGGGGATGGCTGAATTATTTCTTTATGGTAAAGATGGTATACTTGGTATCTTTTTTAAGAATCTGCAGAAAAGAGATGTGACAAATTATATTGACGAAATGAAGGATTTGGAATACTTTGATACACTGGTAATTGATATGCTTCTTTTCAAGGATTTCTCTCCATCAGTTGCCCCCAGAATCTACGATGAGGATGGACTTTTGCTTTATGGACCTGAAACAATGGATTACGAAAGCTTTTTGAAGAATGGGGGTTGCCTCTTTACAAGAAGCCTTTCCTATGCCTTCTCTTCTCAAAGAACAGGCAAAAGAGTGTTTTATACAATGCCAAAGGGAATTACTGGTATGCTTAATACAGATATTGTGCTATTTAACTCAGATGCTGCAAGATTGTTTGCTAGCAGAAGAAGCATAAAGTATATCAATCAAGGCAATGTAATAATCGTGAAGCCCTGAATATGGATAAATATTTGCTGCACATCAAGGCAAAAGAGGATAAGTATATCAGGCTTATACTTTCTTCTGAAGAGAATACTCTCTTTATTGAGAAATATATTGACTTTAACGAATGGCAATCAATAGAAAATAGTTTTCTTTGTATAAGAGAAGAAATTAATAAAAAGATTAGAAATAATCTCTTTCCGAGGATTGAATTAAGAAATTTAAAAAATGATGTTGAGTCATTTCTTAAAAAATTTCTTTTCTATCCTGAAAATGAAATAATAAGGCTTAAAGTTATCTGGCAGGCAAATATTTTTCTCCCTCTTGAAATATGCAAAAGAAATCTGGAGGTTTTAAATTTTATTTCTTCAGACAAAAAAAGCTCGAAAAATTCAAACAATGTGGTGCTGATATATTCAGATGACATAAATCACTCAAAGGAAGAAAACTTCATTCTTGCCGGGATTTTGAAGGACAGAAATAAAAATCTATCAATTGAATATTTCAGCGAAAATGATTTTGATTCCTACAGGTCTGATCTCCTTTCTGCGAGACTTATTCATTTCTCAACTCACGGCAGAGTAAACCACAGGAAGGGTGAAATAAGCTTAAATGGCAACTGGTGTGACAGCTTAAACCAGAGGCTTAACGCTGAAATTGTATTTTTGAATTCCTGTGAGGCTGGATGCTATCCAGAGGGCATTGTGAGTAATCTGTTATCAAGTGGAGCGGAATGTGTTATAGCTTCACCATTTGAATTATACGATAATCTTGACTGGCAAAAAAAACTGCTTGACTTTTATAAAAGCTTTGATTTTTCAAAAGAAGCTGAAAAAAATTACCTCGAATTCAGAAATAAAAACTACCTTTTTGCCCTATTTTTCAGACTATTTAATGTCTGCCCAGCCTTTAACTTCCTCCGAGAGAAATAGAGCATCTATAACCTTCTGATTGGCCAGAGAATCAAAAAGAGAGATAGGAGGCTTTCTGTTTTCAAGTACCGCCATTGCAAACTCCTCAAACTCAAGCTTGTACTGGTCTGCAACTTCAAAGCTTATCTTTCTAACGCCGAGAGAGGTTTTAACTCTCACAGACATAGGTACATCCGTATAGGCATTAAATGGCAACAAAACCTCAATAACACCTGAGTTTCCATAGACGTAAACCTTTTGTTCATTCACTGACTGGGTACTTACAGTGAAAACACTGTTAAAATCTCCAAAATCAAGAATTGCAGAGGCAAGACAATCCACTTTAAAATTCTTATCTCTCCTAATAAGGCTTATAACTCTTTCTGGTTCTCTATCAGATAAAAATCTCGAGACAGATATTGGATAGCAACCTATATCTCTTATGGCCCCACCGCCAGCTTCAAGTTTGTTTCTTATATCTTCAGGATTAAGGTTAAAATAACCAAAGAATGAATGAATGGTCATAATTTTCCCTATTTCCCCTGTTTTTATGAGTTCTTTGACTCTTACCCACTGGGGATGAAACCTATACATAAAAGCTTCCATCACAAGCACCTTTGCTTTTTCGGATATCTCAATTACCTCTTCCACGCCTTTTGTATCAAGGCAGAGTGGTTTTTCACATATAATATGTTTGCCTTTTGCTGCAGATTTTTTTATCCATTCGAGGTGAAGATGGTTTGGCAATGGAATATATACTACATCAACATGGCTTTCCAGCAGCTTTTCGTAGGAGTCAAAGTATCTCTCTATCCCCCAGGCAGTAGCCACGGATTTTGCTTTTTCTATATCTCTTGAGGCCACAGCTTCAATGGAAATAATTGAGGAATCTTTTATAGCCGGTAAAACCCTTTTTATAAAATGCTGTGAAACTCCCAAAACCCCGATTTTTAGTTTTTCCATAACTTTACTCCGTTTCTTTTACCGAGAAGAAGGCAATTATCTTTATAATAATTCCAACTAAAATTACGAGAGAGCCAATAAGAATAAAAAATAGCAGGCTTCCAATATATATGAGGTCGCCAGCTGTTCTAAAGAGACCTTCCCCCGATTTTTCAGCTATAATATAATCCGCCTCTTTCCATTTTGTCCCGGAGATAATCATAAGGATAGAGACAACAATCCAGCATAGAAATAAAACACCAAAAAACCAGAGATAATTGTAAAGATATGAAAAGTTACCACTTTCAAGCTGGTTAAAAATTTCGATTGAAAAAACCGACTTTATAATGAGAATGGCAATAAATATTCCGAGGACTATAGCGAGAGCTATTGAACCCAGAAATGGAATCAAAAACGCCGCAAGAGCTTTTGAAAATACCTTTCTCTCCTGATATTCTTTCGATAGCCAGTTATAAGCAACCAATAGCAATATCATACCGATAAGCGAAGCAAGTGTCATTTTAGGAATCATCCCTGAAAGTGTTAGAATTAAACCAACCCCACCCATTATTCTTGTTCTTTTCTGCATTTTTTACCTCCGTTTTTTAATTTAACATATTTCAATTTTATTTGCAAGTATTTTTTGGACTATATTGTGGCAGGAAAAAATTAACATTAATCCAATATCCAAGCCAAATTATCATTTTTTATGTTAACTCAGTGTGCAGAGTTTTATTCGACAGCCGAGGCACACTTTTTATCTAACTGAAAACTCATAAAAAACAGTGGTATTTTGTAAATAAATTGAAATATTTTTCTTTTTACTCTATAATTTGCTAATTTCATTTTAAGGAATATTCAGCATCTCTGTTTCTACGAAAGAGGAGGTTATAATGCCCGAGAAAAAGGCTTTGATTAAAGAGTTATCAGGTCTGGCAAGAGAAAATGCAAAAATAGAACCGGAATTATATACAAAATATAATGTAAAGAGAGGGTTGAGAAATGAGGATGGTAGCGGTGTTCTTGTAGGACTTACGACGATAGGAGATGTTCATGGCTATATAATTGATGAAGGAGAAACAAAACCAGTCGAAGGTAGATTAAGATACAGGGGAATAGATGTAAGAGACCTTGTAAATGGCTTTCAGTCTGAGAAGAGATTTGGCTTTGAGGAGACAGTTTTTTTACTTCTTTTTGGAAAGCTACCTACCAAGAGTGAGCTTGAGAGTTTCACAGAGCTACTGGGTAGTTACAGAAATCTGCCTGAAGGCTTTAAGGAGAATATCATACTGAAATCCCCCGGTAAAAATCTGATGAATCTTCTTATCAGACAGGTAAGTGTGTTGTATAGCTATGATCCTGATCCTGAAGATCTGAGTATAGAACATGTTCTTGAGCAATGCATAAAACTTATCGCACAGTTTCCGGCGATGGTGGCGTATGCATACCATGCAAAGAAGCATTATCACGAGGGAAAAAGTCTGCATTTACATCATCAGTTGTCCCATCATTCTCATGCGGAAAATTTTCTCTCACTTATAAGAACTAACAGAAACTACACAGAGCTTGAGGCTGCAGTTTTAGACCTCTGTCTTGTTCTTCATGCCGAGCATGGTGGCGGAAATAACTCCACATTTACTGTCCATGTTGTCTCTTCGACCGGTACCGACACATATTCTGCAATAGCTGCGGCAATAGGTTCACTGAAGGGTCCAAAGCATGGTGGTGCAAATACAAAGGTAATGGAAATGATGGAAGATGCAAAGAAAGAGATAAAGGATTGGACAAATGAAAATCAAATCAGGGATTATATTGTCAGGCTTTTGAAAAAAGAGGCTTTTGATAGAAGCGGGTTAATTTATGGAATGGGGCATGCTGTATATTCTCTATCCGATCCGAGGGCAGAATTGCTAAAAGAAAAGGCAAAAGAGCTTGCAGCTGCTACAAAGAGGGAAGAAGAGTTTTACCTCTACCAGAAGATAGAAGAACTGGGGAAGGTAATCTTTGCTGAAATGAAGGGTTCAAAGGTCATATGTGCAAATGTGGATTTCTATTCCGGCTTTGTGTATGATATGCTTGACATTGAAGAGGACCTTCACACACCATTGTTTGCTATAGCAAGAATTGCTGGCTGGTCGGCACATCTGATAGAAGAAATAGTCAGTGGTGGTAGAATTATAAGACCTGCTTATAAATATGTGCTTGGCGAGAAGGAGTATATTCCTTTGTCACAGAGAGGTTGACTTTAACCTTTTTGTTTATTATATTTTATTGTGTAGCAGGAGGTTTGAAATGCCGCATTACGATTATCAGTGCCTGAAATGTAACCATGTTTTTGAAGTTTTTCATAAAATCACAGAAAGCCCGGATTTAGAGTGTCCAAAATGTGGTGCTCAGGTTAAGCGACTTTTTGGAGGTGGAGCTGGCATAATCTTTAAAGGGAGTGGGTTTTATAAGACTGATTACTCCAATTCAAAGCCAAAAGAGGCACCACAGTGTAGTTGTTCTGCAAAAAATTAAAATGAAATCCATTACAAAAGAAGAGTTCGCCAGTAATTTTTTAGCCGCTTTGAGTGAGGCACATTTCAAGCTAAGGGATGATATAAAGGATTTTTTTTTGACCCTGAAAGAAAATCTTTCCTCCGAGAATGAAAGAAAAATTGTCAATATCTTCATTGAAAACTTTATGATTGCAGAGGATGAAAAAAGGGCTTTATGTCAGGATACCGGCTATCTTCAGCTCTTTGTCGAAATTGGACGGGATGTAAAACTTGAGTTTGACATTCAGTCAACTGCAGATGAAATCACGGCGGATTTTTATACAAAAAACTATCTCCGCAGTTCTTTAATTCATCCACTTACAAAACAGAACACGGGGAATAATACTCCAGTTTTTGTTGACTATCTGATTACCGAAGGCGATAAACTCAGGGTTGATATTCTTGTTAAGGGTGGCGGTTCGGAAAATGCCACAAGAACAAGGCTTTTATTACCTGCATTACAACAGAAAAAGATTGAAGATATAATAGTTGAAGAAATAAAGGCTCTGGGCTCGAAGGCATGTCCCCCATACATACTCGGGATATGTATAGGAGGCAATCTTGAGAAGGCTCTTTACCAATCAAAAAGGTTGTTACTTTATAAGACCTATGAAAATCCTATGTCTGAAGAGGAAATTTCACTTGCAGAGAGTTTAAAAGACAAATTGAACAGACTCCCGATAGGATTTCAGGGTTTGAAGTTTGGACCCACCGTAATTGATTTGAAATTAAAGATTCTGCCTTCTCATATAGCTACTCTGCCACTGGCAATATCTGTTGGCTGTAATTCTGTAAGACAGGCTTCCTTCGTAATATAATAGAGGCAAGAATGAATGAGAACGAATTTAAACTTCCCTTCATTTTACCACAAACAGAAGATGTAATAAGAAGACTTAATTACAATCCTAAAAAGACGATTCTTGATGAAAACCTGTTTGATTTGATAAAAACACAACTTGAGGCTGCAAAAGATTTTATTCATCCTGTTGCTCTGGTTAATGACATCAACATTATCGAAGTAAGTGAGAAAAGAATATTACTTGATGATGGGAAGGAAATAATTTCTCAAAAACTTGCCGCTGTTTTAAAAAAAAGCAGATTTGTAAGCATCATTGCTGCAACGATAGGTGAAGAGATCAGAAAGAAAATGGAAAGTGCCAATCTTACAGAGGCGGTAATAATTGATGCAATTGGGAGCGAAGCTATTGAAGCCTTCGTCGATTACATAGTAGAGAAAGTCCTTGTGAGGGAAAGAAGGCTTTTTGGATTTAGACCAACAATGAGGTATTCCCCTGGATATGGGGATCTTTCTGTTGAAACCAATTCTTATATTTTAGAAAAGGTCGGTGCAAAAAAAATAGGGATTGGCTTTCATCCTGAAAGTTTTATGTTACTTCCAGAGAAAAGCATTACAGCTATAATAGGGTGGGAAAAGTAGATGTTTCTGCCAATGACAGTGGAGGAATTAAGAAGACTTGGCTGGAAGAAGCTTGATGTAATTCTTGTTACTGGAGATGCATATATAGATTCCTACCACTCTGGTGTGGCATTGATAGGAAAACTTCTTCTTTCAAAGGGCTATAAAGTTGGTGTCATTTCACAGCCCGATGTCAATTCTGAAAGAGATATTAGTGCTCTCGGTGAGCCAGGATTATTTTGGGGGGTGAGTGCTGGCTGTGTAGATTCTATTGTCGCAAATTACACCCCACTCCGCAAGAAAAGGAAATCCGATGATTTTACACCGGGCGGTAAAAACACAAAAAGGCCAGATAGGGCTACAATAGTTTATACCAATCTGATAAGGCGGTATTTTAAAAATACCGTCCCCATCATTCTTGGCGGTATCGAGGCAAGCTTGAGGAGGATTACACATTATGACTTTCTGGATGATGACTTAAGAAAGCCCATACTTTTTGACTCAAAGGCTGACATATTGGTATATGGTATGGGGGAAGTGGCTATTCTTGAAATTGCAGAGAAGCTAAAAAATGGACTGGATTACAGGGATACAAGAGGCATATGCTTTTTAGACAGAGAGAAAGAGAAATACTTGAAAAAGGGCTATATTGAATTGCCCTCCTTTGAAGAAGCAAAAAATGATAAGCTTAAATTTATAGAAATGTTTAAGCTATTTTATGAGAATAATGATCCACTCACTGCAAGGGGTTTAATACAGAAAACTATGGACAGATATTTGATCCAGAATCCGCCAGCCAGATTACTTTCAAAGGAGGAGATGGATTTTATCTATGGTCTTTCATTTGAAAGGGATGTACATCCCGCTATAAAATCTAAAGGGGAGGTTAAGGCGATACATACAATCCAGTTTTCGATAATCACACACAGAGGATGTTACGGAGAGTGTAATTTCTGTTCGATTTCAGTCCATCAGGGGAGGCACATTGTGGAGAGAAGTGAGCATTCTGTTATTGAAGAGGCTAAAAGACTAGTAAAGCATAAGGGCTTTAAAGGCTATATAACCGACGTTGGAGGTCCTACTGCCAATATGTATGGAATTGAGTGTGAGAAGAAGAAAAAAACTGGGGCTTGTAAGGATAAAAGATGTCTTTTCCCTACAATCTGTAAGAATTTGAATCTGAACCACTCAAGGCAGCTTAATTTGCTGAAAAAATTATCTGAAATTGAGGGGATAAAGGGGGTTTTCATAGGCTCTGGTATCAGGCCTGATCTTGTAATAGAAGACAAGCTTTATAGGGAAAGGTACTTAGAGGAGATTGTTACAAATCATACTGGTGGACAATTAAAGATCGCCCCCGAACATGCAGATGAGAGGGTTTTAAAACTGATGGGAAAGATGGGTGTTTATTACACAGAGGAATTCAAAAGGTTCTTTGATAAAATCATAAGAAAAACTAAAAGTAGAAAATTTCTCACCTATTACTTTATTGCTGCACATCCCGGCTGTGAAAAGAAGGATATGCTATTTCTTAAAAATTTCATCAGGGAAAAGCTAAAGCTTACTCCTGAACAGGTTCAGATTTTTACTCCCACACCTTCTACTTTTTCAAGCCTTATGTACTACACAGAATTAAACCCCTTCACTTTCGAGAAAATCTTTGTTGAGAAGAATCTTAAAGATAAAGAAAAACAGAAAGAAATTATTGTGCGGGATTAAATCAATCCAATCATTGATCTTCATTCCTTTGCAAATCAAGTAGGTAAATAGCAAGGATTAATTTTAGAAAAATCTAACTTGCACATTCCTTTAAAATAAATCTACTTTAAATTGAAACGTTGTGCTTCATAAACTTAAAACAAAAACCTACTCAACTTCTGAATGGGGAAATAATTAAGTTGGATTTTTTTAGATAGACATTGTCAGTGACGATTGTGACAATAGTTATGAGGCAACCTTATATCTTTTCGCATAGATTTTTATTCGACGCAACAGTGACGGCGATTAATCTGGATATTCCTAGCATTGTTAGAGTAAAGCATTGTGGCTATTCAAGATTATAAGTTCTCACTCTGTCCTTAAAAGTTTTGGAGAGAAGCTCTTTCAAATTTTCATCTTTGGTAAAGAATATAAGCTGCCAGTTATTTTCATTATGGAATTTTTTTAGTAGTGCTATCATACTTTTTATCCTGTCTTTGTCGAGGGAAAGAAATGGTTCATCAAATATTAAAAATCCCTCCTCCCCCTCAAAAATGTCAAATTTCCTCGCCAGAAGTATTCTGAAAGCCAACAAAAACATATCCTGCGTGCCTTTAGAAAGGAACTCAAAGTTTCTTAGCTCTCCGGCACCATCCCTGATTAAGAATTGCATTTTCTCAAGAGATTTGAACTCTACCTCTGCCAAATGAGGAAAGAAAGTAGAAAACTCATTCTTAATCTCTTCAGAAATTACTCTGAATTTGTAGAAGGCATCTTTATCAATCAGATTAAGTATATCTTGTATCTTTTCATATGCCATTCTTTTTTTATCCATTAATTCAAGTTCCTTCTTTTTGCCTTCAAGTTCAATTTCAGTCATTTTGAGTTCGGAAATAATCTTGGAAAAGTTTGAAATCTCTCCAGATTTCTGAGATAGCTGCTTCTCAAGCTCTATTATTTCTTCTGAGATTTTTTTTATTTTATTTTCAAGTAATTTCTTGTTAGTAACATTCTTGTTGAGTTTAGCTTCATCGTACTCTCTTTCGGTTGTGCCGAGTTCTTCAATGTCTTTTATTTTTCTCCTTAACACATTCTCAAGTCCATTGAGCTCGGTATTATGCTGAAATGCAATCTCTCTCAGCTTACTTTCCATTCTTGAAATCTGGTCAGCCATAAGTCTGTACCTTTCGTTGTTCTGAATAAGCTCATCAATCTTCCTGACATTATTATTCGCAAGAAAACCTTCAATACTTTCTTTCAAAAGATTTATCTCTCTTTCAATATCTTTGAGAAGAAGCTCATTCTTTTCTATTTCTTCTTCAAGCCTTTTTACTTCTTGAGGGATATATTCCGTCAATCTGATGTTTAATTTTTCTTTTTCTTTTTTTAAGTTTTCAAAAATCTCTTTTATCTTTTTTGTGGAAAAGTTTTTTACTTTTTCCAGAAGCCCTCTTTTTGAATTTCTGTAAAGGAAATAAAAAACTATTGTGAGAGTAAGAAAAATAAAGCTGGTAACTGATAAAATAAGCATTAAGGGATTTTTAAAAATTAAAAATAGGAGAGCTGAAATACCGAGACTTAATATACCAGAAACTAAAAAGGTGAGAGAAAGACTGGCAAATATTCCAAGGTTTTTAATAATGGGAAAGATGGCTTCAATTCCAAGCAATTCCTGCTTGAGGTTGTTCTTTTCATTTTCGAGAGCTCTTAATTTTTCTAAATTTTTTTGATTTTCTTTTTTAATGTTTTCTTTCTCTAACTCCAGTCTCTGTAAATTTTCACTTTCCTTTCTAAATCTTTCAATATCTTCCGGATTAACCAATTTTATTCCTTCAAGTTCTTTTTTTCTTTTATAAAAGTTTTGCAGTTCATTATAATTATCATTGAGTATCTTTAGCTCTTTTGATTTTTCGAGAGTTTTTATGTTATCTTCTACACTTTTCAATTCTTCATTAAGGTTTTTAAAGTCTATCTTTTTGGTCTCAATAGTTTCTCTTAGCTTTTTAATATAAGCCTCCATTCTTTCATATTCTTTCACATTTCTATTTAATTCCTCAATCGTTGATTGGAGTTGGTTTATATCCTCAATAACTTCATTTCTATTTTTGCAAAACCTGCTACGAGAATTCCTAGATGTAATTTCGGAGATATTTCTTATGAGTCTTTCTAAATTTACATTACTCGAAAGAATTCTCTCTCTTATTTCTTCATTTAAGTTTTTCTTTTCAAAATCCAGCGTTATTTCACCAGACCTTATTGCTAAAACATTAAGGAAGATGTCGGGAGATATTTCATAAATATCTGGTTTTATTTCAAGAATTGAATCTTTAAGATCTCCATATCTTTCAAGATTCTTTCCTTCAATTGTTGTTTTTTTTACATTGGTAACGGCTTTAAAAATAGCATCAAATAGAGTTGTTTTACCTGACTCATTTTTTCCGTAAAATACTGTCACTGGAGTAAATTCAAATTCTGCCTCTTTGAATTTGCCAAAGTTTTTTATCTTTATCCTTTCAATCATTTTCACTCCCAAAAACAACTCTTGAAAGCTCTTCTAAAAAATATTTTCTTGCAAGCCTGTATATTTCTTTTTCTTCCTCGTCAGAAAGAGTTTCATACTGTAACTTCCATTTCTCAATGAAGACTTTGTAAAGTGAGTTTTCATAATATCTACTGACATCTACAACATCACTTTCATCAAATTCGATTCTGAAGGAATTTTGAAATTTTTTACCAATCCTTTCCTTCAAATTTTCAATAAATACCCTGTTTGTTACACAGCCATGAAGGCTTATTAAATACCATTGATTTCTTTTTATTTCTGATGGTAGATTTAAAATCTTATAGTTTTCGTCGTCAACTTCCACTTTAAGATTGATAAACTCCCCGCCACTTTCGAGGGGATGAAATTTTGGATTAAGATTTTCGGTATCTACAATCAGAACACCGTGTTTTCCCTCTTCTCCACTTCTCCAGACCCTTGAAGAACCGGGATAATAGATATTGCCCTTTTTTAAACTTTTGTGAATGTGTCCTAAAAGGACAATGTCAGCCTCAAGATATGAAAATAGCTCATCATCATAAAAGCTATCTTCATCTTCACCTTCATAGTTAAAGTCAATCAAACTCCCATGCCCTATAACTATTCTTTTTTGATTCTTCCGAGGAATTTCAGAGGTGAATAATTTTGAGATGTCTTTCTGGAATGGTAGAAACAAAAACTCAACCTCATCAAGCTGCACAAATTCAAAAGGGAGCGAGGCAATAACCCTGACCTTTCTATCAAAAGGCAGCCCAGAAAGGCCAGCCCCATCAGCCCCCTTTATGTCATGGTTGCCTGAAAGAAGAAAGACATTGTTCAGAGTGGAGTCTGAGATAAGCTGGTTGAATCTTTCTATAAAGCCAGCGGCATCTTGATAACTTTCGAATGTATCGCCACCAAGAAATAAATTTTCTATACCCTCTGATTCACATAGAGAGACAATCTCTTCAAACACGCTAAAACTATAATCTTCATCCAGATTAAGATGGATGTCAGCAGCAAAAACTAATTTCACATTTTCTCCAGCACTTTTAGTTTTTATCATAATATTCTAAATCAAAAGAGAGAAAATCTCCAGATTTGATACTATGGAGGAAATACACCCAATCCTTTTAAAATTAAACCACTCTAAATCTTTCCCCATTGCATTATTATCTTCAAGTTTAAAAATTGAAAAGAAAACCTCTATAAAACTCGTTTTAAGAAATTTTTGCTTTTTGGTTAAAAGTCAGTAGATTTATTATAAATATCCGTTAAAACTTAAAACCTCTTCGACTGGCTTTCTAATCTTTTCAACTGCTTCACTGCTTTCTGGATAGCCGACAGTTATGAGTGCTGCAATCTTTTTGCTCTGTGGAATGTTTAAGATTTTTCTAACAGGCTTTTCATTAAACCAGCCAAGTATACAGCTTCCAAGCCCTTCTTCAGTGGCCTGAAGGCAGAAATGTTCTATTGCTATGCCCACATCAATATACTGGTATGGTATATTCTTTATCATTCTGCCGAGTGTTGCAGTAATATTGGCACTCTCTATCACCACAACCACTATTACTGGAGCCTGAAAAGAGAACTGGTTGAAAGATATAACCCTGCCGAATGTTTCGGTGGCAATTTTATTCTTTAATTCGATGTCATCAACAACTATAAATTTCCAGGGCTGGGAATTACAGGCAGAGGGTGCAAGCCTTGCTGCCTCAATACATTTCAATATTTTTTCTCTTTCCACAGGTCTCTGCAGGTAATTTCTCACACTTCTTCTTGTTCTGACAAGTTCAAGAAAGCTCATAATATCCCCCTTAAAATTTTAGCCACTTTCCAGCAAATTAGCACATAATATGTCCGGTAAAATTTCCAGAAGATAGCTTATTTGCAATATTATAAAAAATTGCTTCTTTCAGGTCAAAAAATAAATGCCAATATTACCGATTGAGTGTGCTATTGTTGACGAGAGGAGGTTTGAAGTAAAATATCTGAGGCCACCAAGAATAAGGCTTATCAAAAAGTAAACCCCTGCCTCGCCTGCATTTTGCGGTATGTGAACAAGAGTGAAGAGAAGTGCTGAGCCGATTACTGCCAGTTGCTTGTTTAGCTTTTTTTCAAGGAACTCATAAGCTATACCCCTGAATAGAATTTCTTCACAGAAAGGTGCTAAAAAGACAAGCACAATGATGTATAGTTCCTTATAAAGCCCCGAAAGTTCACTCTTGAAAGTTACCTCAAGGTTTATGATGGAAAGCAAGATGAAAACAAAAACTGAAGCCACAACTCCCACGAAAATATCCCGCAAAAAGTTTTCTGAGGTGTAATAGTATTCAAAAAGCCCCTTACCGGTCTTATTTCTTGTGTATAGAAATAGAAAAGGTAGAATGAATAAATAACCCCCGCCTATGGCAAGAAATTTGCTCAATTCAAAAATAATTTTCTGCAATTCATAGAAAGAATTCTTGAAGAAAAGAATTGCAACAACAATGACTGTAGTTAATACAAGGATAAAGAATTTGAAATAAAGCTCAAGATTTGCCTTTCTTACACTTTTGTAGTAATTCATATAGCTTATGAATTCTTTCAGCACCTTAATTTTTTCAATCTCTTTTATGTTTACTTCCGTTCTCTGGGCAGTTTTCAAGATTTCTCTTTCCTTTTTGCCGAGAAGTGAGATTATCTTTAAGGCAACTTTAAGCCCTAAAAGCCGAAGTAAAATGACAACCTTTCTTTTACCTGAAACCATTCTGTACCTTTTTGATTTATGTTTTATATCGGATAGGTGGACAAAAGTTTAAGGTTGGAAGTCAATGAAAAATTATTTATTAAAGTTTCAAGCCAGACTTTATTTGGGATTTTTCTTCACTATTATTTTTTATACCTTCACTTACTTCAAGAGAATTTTCTTTACTCAATTCATGATCAATTTTATTTTTAATTTCATTTTTAATTTTATTTAAAGCTTCTTCTTTTGTATACCCTTCACTTTCAATTAATAACCCTTCAGCTTTGCATTTATAGTACAGATGTGCCCTAGAAAAAGCATCAATAACTTCAAAGATATTGATTGGGATATTATTTTTGTTGTCCATATAACAATCCACACCAATTTTTACTTCTTCTTCCATTTTTTCCTCCTAAAATAAATTTTCTTAAACACTTTTATTATAGCATAAAAGTTTCTATGTGTGTTTAAATTTTTTTAAAAAAATTTCTGGCCGAATTTTTCAAATTTTAAAGCATTTTTATAAAATAAGATAAACAGTAGTTTTCTCTTAGCTATCCATTTTAATCCGCAAAATTAATCAATTTCTTTTGTTTTCAAAATAATAAAACTTTTACTTTATGGTAGAGTATAGAAAATTTGCACTTATTATGTTTAAAAATAAGTAATAAAAAATTTTTTTTGCGGAGTTAAGTTGATATGTAAAAAATTTATGTATAAAATTGTATACAAGAAAAGAGCTATTATTCATAAAATATTTAGAGAACTGGGTTAAAATTGCTCTGGCAATAACAATCATGTAATGATTTAGACTTTCCAGGCTAAAAATTAAAAAAGCTTGAGTTGTTACAATAACGATAATATAAATATAACTCCAGGTTTGAAAGTGGAAAAGCTTAAGAAAAAGCTTGAAAAATAAAGTAAAGTTATTTATAATAAACAGGATGGCGGGCGATTTAGTTCTATAGAGACGGCAACAATCGCCAGAGAGCGGATAAACTAAAGCGGTAAGCAATACGGCGGGTAGTAAATACGCAGCAGAAATACCGCCGAAGGTTAGACCGCCAGCGTTTACCCGCGAGACGTTGTGTGCAATGCACCCCAAAAAACAAGGAAAGGAGGTGAAATATGAACGCATTATATCTTATAGGAATTTTGATCCTATTAATATTATTTGGTTATCCATATTTATTGTTAATAAAAGCAAATAAAGAAAAAGGATTCATTAAAATAAGTGGTTTTATATTGTCAGCTACTTTTGTATTAGTCCTATTCTTATTAATCATATTATGGCAATTTGGAGTAGTTAGAATGCCTAACTGGCGAGAAAATATGATGCCACAGAGAGCGACTCCGAGAATGATGCATGGTTGGTCAGAATATATGACTGGTATGATGTTAGAGAACGAGGAGGCAATTGATGCATTTATTGAAGCACTTAAATCTAAACCAGAATTGTATGAAAAGTTTAAAAAGAAGCTTAAATAATTTATAAACGATTGGCGTACAGCACATAACAGCTGCTTTACGCCATTAAAACGGTGCATACACGCGGACGACGAGCAAAATGTAGCAATGCTTTATTTTGTTCATTGCGGCGGCAAACAAACCTGCCAGATGGGAATCGTGGCAAAGCATCCATCTATCATTCATTTTCAAGCCTTTTAATCTCATTTTTTATTTCCTCGATAACATCTTTATTATGAATATTTTTATTTTTACCATCTGTCATTGAAATAATGTAAAAAACTTTCCCACCATATTTTTGAGTAAATTTCTCATGGGTTTTCTTTTGTTGTTCTCTTTCGTTAATTATCTGAGGAATATATTCATAGCCTGCAGGTTTTATCTGTAATCCAATATATTTATCCTTTATCTTTATAAAATAATCGATATTGTATCCCGACTTTGACAGATTTAGGGCAAAAATTGGGGATTGTGCAAAACTAAGTTATTGTATTTCAAGGAGTTTTAATT
>JBMFQR010000024.1:0-28177 GCA_049968515.1 Brevinematia bacterium | reverse complement strand
AAAAAAACTTGACAAATATAATAAGATAGGAGGAAGAATGAAAAACAATGGCTTTACGGGAGGAATTTACTTTTTAACAATAATCGGTGCGGCAATTTATTTTGTACAAAATTCCCATTCTTTCTGGGGTGGGTTTCTCGGAATCTTAAAAGCCTTTATATGGCCATTGCTTGTGGTTTATAAGGTGCTGGGAATACTAAGCTTATAGGAAAAGTTATGGTCGATATTCTATTATCCACATATAATGGAGAAAGATTTTTACCTGATTTGATTGAATCCATAATTCTGCAAAGCTTTAAAAACTGGAGGCTCATTGTTCGTGATGATGGTTCTACAGATAAAACCATAGATATTATTTTAAACTACAGTAAAATCCTTGGAGAAAGGCTTCATTTTCTTTTTGGAAATGAGAAAGTTGGTTTTTTAAAAAGTTTTGATATACTCGGCAAAGCATCAGACAGAAATTATATAATGTTTTGTGATCAGGATGATGTCTGGATAGAAAACAAGATTGAAATAACCCTGGGTAAGATTAAAGAATTGGAAAAAAAGTATGGTGAAGAAGAACCTTTGTTTGTCTTTACTGACTTAAAAATAGTAGATGAGGCCTTAAATACTATATCAGAATCATACTTCAAATTCAGGCGTTTGTCACCGTATATTGCGTTTAAATTCAACAAACTGCTTGTACAAAATGTAATTACAGGATGTACTGTGATGATAAATAAAAAGCTTAAAGAAATTGCATTTCCTATTCCTGAAGAAGCCATTTTTCATGACTGGTGGGTGGGACTTGTGGCTTCTCTAACTGGAAGAATTGGCTATCTCAATGAAAAAACTGTGCTATACAGGCAACATTCTATGAACACTTCTGGTAAATTAAAAAAGTTTGATTTTTTCTATGCAATTGAAAAAATAATGGAGGGTAAAACAAGGATTATTGAGGATCTTAAATTGTCTCGTTTAAGAGCAAAAATTCTTCTTGAAAGATATGAAGACCTTCTCGGTGAAAAAGAGAAAAATACTCTCCAGGTTTTTTCACATTTTGAAGAATATAGTTTTTTCAAAAGAAAGTATGAAATGCTAAGAAATGGCTTTTTTAAAAGTGGAATCTTGAGAAACATCTATCTCTTTTGCTTAATTTAATTGAATGAGAATTAAACGATGAAGAAACTTATTTATTTTATTCTCTTATTATTTCTTTCCTGTAATACATCGAAATACCAGGAAGAGAAAAAGGATTTTGAAAATAGACTTAAAAATTTAGAGAGAAAGGGAAGCATCCAATCCACTGGAATAGAAGAAATAAACGGAATTAAGGTTCAAAATAATACCTTTCTTATCTTAGAAAAAAGTGAATTAAGCAATAATCAAAATGAGCAATATATAATAATAAATGGCTGGGTAATTGACAACTCTATGAAAAAAAGCTTCAGTGCGGTTTACATCGAAATTAATAATAAGTTATTCATGGCTAAATATGGTCTGGAAAGGTCTGGAAATTCTTCTGGTTTTGAATGTGTAATACCTTTCAGTGATGTGGGACTATTTCCAAGGTATTTATCTATAATTGCGATAGGAGCTGATAAGAAATCTTATTATAAAAATGAAAATATTTTTATGTTATCAATAGTTGAAAAGAAAATTAAATCGTTTGGAGAACTTAAAATCTTATCAAATAAAACGGATTCTACACTCGATAGTATAAATGGAATACCTGTTTATGCTATAACCAATAATCTTTCTTTTAAGTTAAATGATACAAAATTCTTACTTTTCAGTGGCTGGGCAGTAGATTCTCCATCATATGACCTGGCTGGCGATGTTTATATAGCTTTTGACAAAACAAATATTTTCCAGGCACTTTATGGCTTAAAGAGAGTAGATGTGGCAGAGTATTTTAATACTGCACAGTATATGTATTCAGGTTTTGATTGTAAGATTCCTGTTGAAAAGATTGGTAAAGGTAATCATAACCTTGAGCTATATATTATAAACAACAGTTTTACTGGTTATTATGTAGTAAAATACAATTTTATGATTGAGTTAAATTAATATGCCCCATTTCCCTTAAAGATTACAAAGATTGTTCTGATAAGAATAATAAAATCAAGCCATACTGACCAGTTTTCAACATACCATGCCTCAAGCTCAGCTCTTTCAAGAAATTTAAGATCATTTCTTCCCGAAACCTGCCACAAACCGGTAATACCTGGCTTTGCAAGTAAAATTATATTTAAAAACTCTTTTATCTGTCTTTTTTCTTTTATAAGATATGGTCTTGGCCCAACCACACTCATCTCTCCCCTTAAGACATTAATAAACTGGGGAAGCTCATCAAGAGATGTTTTTCTGAGAAATTTACCAATCTGCGTCACACGTGGGTCGTAAGTCTTTAACTTTCTGTAATCATCCCACTCTTTTTTAGCAAGACTGTTTTTACTTAAATATTCTTCTAATATTTTATCTCCATTTTCATACATAGTCCTGAACTTAAGGCAATTAAATATTTTTCCACCCTTACCCATCCTTTCCTGTTTTATAAAAACAGGTCCCTTCGAAGTTAGCTTTACAGCTATGGCAATTATACAAATAAATAAGAGTAAAAAGGGTGACAGTACCAAAACAATTAAGATGTCAAGAACGGCTTTTATAATCTGGTTTGTTAGTGACTTAAGATTATTATTGATTTTGATAAGAAGAGTTTTTTCAAAGAAAAGGTAGTGAATTTCAGTATTAAGCTGAGCAATATCCGAAATTAAAGGCTTTATCATAACTGTTTTTGCAATTCTTTGTATTTCTTTGCTCAGTTTAAGAATTTCTTCCTGAGTATAATTTTCAAGTGCTATAATCACATTATCCACATTTAAATTTTTTATGATTGATTTAAAATTTTTTACACTTCCTAAAATTTCAACCTCTCTATTTAATATTTTTATTCTCTTTTTATTAACCCCATCATCAGTAAGAAAACCAACAATACTATAACCAACTTCTTTTTCTTTAATATAGCTCTCTGCGATTCTTCTTGCTTTTTCGTTTATACCTATAATCAATACATTTTCACTCCATATGCCTAATATATTTAAAATTCTTTTCCCCCAAAACCTAATAACTGAAACAATAGGAAAGAATATCAAACCAAGAAAAAAGATAGTCAATCTTGAAACACTTCCGTAGTCTTCAGTTATAGTAATTACAAAGAAAATAAAGACTATCGATTGAAAAACTGATTTTAGAATAAATTTCTCTTCTTCCCAGAATGGTTGCTTTTTAAAATAAAGTTTTTCAAAAGAGAAAAAAACAACAAAGATAAGTGGTAACCACCAGATTGAAAAATAGTAGTTGAAAGAAAAAATATTCTTAGGAAATCTCTGGGGAAAAAGAAGGTCAACTAAATATCGAAAATTAACTGCGAGAAATAGTGAGATATAAAAAGAAAATAGGTCCAAAAGAAACAGAGAACAAAAGGCAACAAATTTCTTCAACTCCTTGTTCATAAGCCAAAAACACCTACATAAAAATTTCCGAAATCAAAAATGCTTGCTTTATTTATCATTTCTTAGAATATTACTTTAAAAAATTGAAAAAAAGAAGTTTTAAATAAAATTTTCCCAGAAGTTTTTATTGTTTGATATTTTTATTTTAATTCCCTTTGGTAAAAATCTATTTAATCTACCCAAATAAAAAGCAATTAATTTTAAAAAACATCTCAAAACAGATTGAAATATTAAAAATGGTTTTCTATTTTTGAATAGAAACTTAACTTCGGAAAAAAAATATCTCAGACCTTCGTACGAAGGCCCTTTAAACTTTCCAATTAATTCTGATTCTGTTGAATAAAAAGCACCAATGTCAAAATAACGTTTGAATTCAGAAGAGATAGTAAAATTGTGTGAGTGATAAACCATTGCTGTCGAAATATAACCAATCTTATAACCAGCAAGAAGAAATTTGATTCCAGCATAATTATCTTCAGAACATATAATTTTATCTTTAAAGTAATTTATCTTTTCAAGATAGTCCTTCCTATATGAAGCAAATGCATTTGAGAGAAAACCGGCTTTAAAACCATATTTATCCAGATCAGCTCTCGAATAAAATCTTGTTTCTTCCGGATATATAAAAAAACGTGAATGTATTGAAAAGATATCCGCATTCTTATGTGGAAGTTGTTTTCCATAAACTGCCGCTAATTCATCCATCTTCTCAAAGTACTGAGTCAGATTAGATATCGATCGCTCACTCTCCATAATCACATCCTGTGTCAGAAAAACAAGGATATCTCCCCCAGCGTTTTTAGCAAGAAAGGTTCTTGTCCCACCGTGGTCAAAATCTTCCTTTTCAATCCTGTAAATCTTTATTTTTTCTTTAAAATTATCATCAAGAAATACATCTCTATCAGAACTATCAGCAATTAATATTTCTCCAATATCTGCTTTCTGTAAAAATAATTGCTCTATTAACAACTTCAAATTTTCATCCGGATTTCTTACAGGTATACAGACCGAAATGGTTTTCATAAGTATATTTATTTCCTTTAGAATATCGAACAATATTATAACATCCTTTTAAAAAAAATGAAACAACTTTTTAAGTCCTTATCATTTTTACATACTCCTCCATTACCAGTGAGTTTTTTTCTTTGTGAAATTGATTTCTTTGATCATACAAAAACCAAAAAACAGTTGCATTTTTAAAATTCCAGTTTTAAAATATCTATGTCTCAGAGGTAGGGGTATAATATAACATAACTAAAAAAGGGGAGTCAAAAAAAGGTTGAGGAGGTAACTTATGAAGATCTTTATTCTTGGTGGTTCTAAAGGTATAGGTTTAAGCCTCGCAAAATTAGCTCTCGAGAAAGGACATTCAGTCATTGTAATGTCCAGAACGGCTAAAAACATGCCACTAAATCACAAAAATCTCATCAAAGTTAATGGCAATGGACTGAATCTCGAAAAGATAGAAGAATGTGCTGATGGCGTAGATGTTGTAGTAAATACTGTCGGTACAAGAAATAACTCAAAAAACTTAAACCTATTTTCAGAAACAACGAAAAATCTGCTTTCAGCTATCAATGGTCATAACAAGCTATTAATTTCTGTTACCGGTATAGGAGTAAAAGACACTTTGGGGAAAATAGGCTTTTTCTATGAGAAGATATTTATGCCACTTTTCTTAAAGAATATTTACAAAGATAAGAGTATTCAGGAAGAAATTATTAAGCACTGCAACACAGAATGGATAATTGTAAGACCATCCTTTTTGACAAACGGACCTCTTACTGGGAGATATAAAGTAATAACAGAGCTGGATAAGTTGAAATGTAAAAAAATCTCGAGGATGGATGTTGCCCATTTTATACTCAGTCAGATTGAGGACCCTGTTTATCTAAAAATGGCCCCTGTTTTAACCTACTAAGATTTTGCTTTGATTCTGTTTTTTTTGCGGGGGAGCTGTGAAACAGAAAGATGGATGGCATCACCCCTTGTAGGTGAAGATTTTCTTTTTATATGCGGATGCTTTTACTAATGGGCTGTACAAAAAGTGGCAAATTTTTTTGCCGTCATTTTGAATGATTAGCTTTTCTCTCTACCATTATTGAGAAAGAAATTAATAGAGGATTTTACCAGTATAAATCTAATGTAACAGGTTTAACTATGAAAAGAATTTTACTCTTATATTTTTTTATTATAAGTGTTTCAGGATGTAAATCTGTAAACTCCTTAGAAAGATACGAATTTTCAACATTCTCAATGAATACACTTGTTAGTGTAACAATCTACCACAACAAACTTAACAAATCAATACTTAAGAAAATAGAAAAGCAGACCATAAGTATACTTGAAGAACTGGAAAAGAAATACAGCATTTCAAAAAATGAATCAATTGTAAATCAGTTAAAAAGGACAAATGAAATCAATATTGATAATGAAATTTATCAGATTCTAAAATCATCTGAAAGATTTTATAAGATTTCAGAAAGAAAATTCGATATTACAATCGGAAGGCTTATAGATGTCTGGGGATTTTACAATCAGAAATACCGTCTGCCTGACAGAAAAGAAATAGAGAGTGCAAAAAGGCTTACTGGCTTTGAGAAAATCCAATTCACACATTACAGGCTGAAGGTTAACAACGCCATTTGGGTTGATTTCGGTGGAATACTGAAAGGATATGCAGTAGAAAAAGTTGCGGCATATCTAAAAAGTGAAGGCATTATAGCTGGCCTTGTAAACGCAGGCGGCAACATAAAAGTATTCGGTGAGAAACCCGATAAATCCCCCTGGAAAATTGGCATAAGACATCCGAGAAAAAATGGAGAGCTTTATAAAGTGATTACATTATCTTCTGATGAAGCAATAGCCACCTCGGGAGATTATGAAAGATTTTTTATTACAAATGGAATAAGATACCACCACATAATCGACCCTGGAAGTGGCTATCCAGTTAAAAACAACATTGCAAGCGTAACTGTAGTAACAACGAATGCAATGGAAGCAGATGGATACTCTACAACACTTTTTTTACTTGGTATAGAAAAAGGGATAAAGCTTGCCAATAGAGAGAAAATAAAGGTCTTATACCTTGTTTCTAAAGATAATATGGATGTTTACAAAACAAACAACATTGACTTTTAAAAAATAATCCTTCCCTTTAAAACCACATCCTTTAATGCCTCAATCTTAACTCTTACAATACTACCGATTAAGTCCTTTCTTCCATCTACAAAAACTATTAGATTGTTATCTGTTCTGCCAAGCAACTCTGATTTATTCTTTTTGCTCACCGATTCAATCAGCAAATTATATTCTTTACCAACATAAGTTGTTAACAATTGAGCTTTTATAGAATTTTGCACCTCAATAAGATACGAAAGCCGTCTTTTCTTTTCCACCTCTGGAATTTGCCCTTCAAATTCACTGGCCTTCGCATAGGGACGTGGATTGTAATAATACATATATGCTTCATTGAAACCAATCTTTTTCACTACTTCAATGGTGTCCATAAACTCTTTTTCTGTTTCAGAAGGGAAGCCAACAATTATATCAGTAGAAATAACAACATCTTGAATTCTTCTAATAAGTTCAATCTTTTCAAGATATTCTTCTACAGTATATTTTCTATTCATCAATCCTAATATTCTGTTGTTCCCCGACTGCAGGGGAAGATGAATGTATCTCAAAATTCTTTTTGAACTCTCCATTACATCCACAATCTGCTTTGAAAAATCCTTTGGATGAGAGGTTAAAAATGTAAGTCTCTTAAGAGATGTCTCGTTAATAATTCTTTCCAGAAGTTCAGAAAAACTATATTTTCCATCAAAATAAGAGTTTACATTCTGTCCAAGCAAGGTTACTTCTTTGACCCCAACCTCAACAAGCCTTTTTATATTTTCAACTACCTCATCACTATTCCTACAGATTTCTCTCCCCCTCAAATATGGAACAATACAATAGCTGCAAAAATTATTACAACCATGTGAAATAGGCAAAAAGCTTTTGAAAGGAAATTTCTTCTGTGGAAAGGCATCAGTAAATTTATATTCCTTCATATCTGTGTAAGTATACCTATCATAAAGGTTCAAAATCTCCACAACCTTATCCTTGTTATAGGTGCCCCAGACCACCTTCAGAACATCAGAAAACTCCTCTCTTAACTTTTCCCCTGCATATTGTGCCATACACCCCATGAGAATAACTTTTATATCTGGATTTATCCTGTTTTTCAAGCCACGATAATATCCAAGCCTCCCTATAATTCTTTCCTCCGCACTTTCTCTAACACTACAGGTATTTATTATTACAAAGTCTGCTTTATCAGGAGTTTTTACCCTTTTATGCCCACTTTTTTCAAGATAAGTCGCAAGTGAATCAGCCTCAGAAACATTCATCTGACAGCCATAGTTTTCTATAAAAAAATTAGCCATAATTTCCCCATAAAAACTGTATGATGGATGTTAAAATTTTTGAATTGTTATACCCTTAACAAGTATATGATTATCAAGGTTTATTCCGTAAATCTGACCAAAAACGTAAACTTTTTCACTATTTGAAACCTTATGAAACCCCTCGAGATGAACCTCCGCTATGCCTTCAACTGTGGCATTGTCAACAAAATTTATGAGAAGGTCAAAGACAGTTTCTTTTCTCTCTTTATGTTCAAGATTTACTATGGTTCCACCCCATGAAACATATACATCCTGATAAAGAAATGGTGCTCTCAGTACCTCCTGTACTGAAGGAAGATAATCAATTTGAGAGGAATTTTCAAGCTTGATTAAAAAATCCCTCCATATTATTACTCTTTCTTTAATCTGCTCAGAAGCATTGGAATTTAAAAGTTCATTTATAGTAATTGTAGCCTTATTTACCTTTTTTTCCTGAAGATAATACTCTATCATACTGAACTTTTTCTTTACATCTTCTTCAGAAAGCTTTAATTGATATTTCTTCCTCTCTTCAACAAGTTTTTCTATATCCTTTATTTCAAGGTGAGTTATCCTCCCCTTCCCCAGACCCTTCTTGAACCTATAATCCTCCGCCCAGTTTATATAAGAAGGATAGATTAAATAAATTATTATTAAAAGAAGAACAACAGATGAAAATAAAACAACAAATTTTCCATAAGATGTCATTAAAAGCTTAATAAAAAAAACCTTTAGAATTCTAAAGAAAGGTAAAGGTGGAAGATTCAAATAAAGAAAATCCTTTGGAGGAATAAGAGAAAAAGCTATCTTTGGATCATCCGTGTTTCTTATTCTCTCAAGATTATTCTTGATAGTTTTGTTTTCCTTATCAATATATAAGGCATCAAGCAAAAACTTTGTGGCTTCATCTATGAGACCTTCTTTAAGATAAATATATGCAATTGCATTCAATGCCTCGGGATCATCCGGACACTTCTCAAGAATGTTGAGAAGAATATTTTTAGCTTCTTTATAGTCCTGAAGCTCTATCAGGACAATCGCAAGGATTTTTTCTATAGTAATGTTTTCTTCTTTTTCAAGTAAGAAATAAGCCCTGTCTGTTATAAATTTTAAGTCCATTGAGCTTTTTCTGCTCTTAAATTTTTCAATTAACTCATAGTAAAGCCTGTTCAAATCAAGTTTTTCTTTTTTCATATTCTTTCTAAACCTTTAATTTTGGCATTGGAAGTCCAACATAAGATCCCTGAGAATAATCAATTCCAAGTTCCACAACTTTATCAAATACTTCCTTGGAATGCACCCATTCTGCCACCGTTTTTATTCCGAGCCACTTGGAAAAACTTACAATTGTCTGAACAATAACCTCGGCATTTTTATCAGTGTTAATATCCTTTATCAGAGAAGAATCAATCTTTAAAAAGTCTACATTTAATTTCAGAATGTGGGAAAAGTTTGAATAGCCACTTCCAAAATCATCTATTGATACCCTGCAACCCAACTTCTTGACAAAATCTATAAATTCCTTCACCGGTAC
The DNA here is from genome assembly GCA_049968515.1 of Brevinematia bacterium. Classification (GTDB taxonomy): domain Bacteria; phylum Spirochaetota; class Brevinematia; order Brevinematales; family JAOACQ01; genus JAOACQ01. Next base: position 18,713 of record JBMFQR010000024.1, on the reverse strand, counting down.
ATAATTCTCTATTCCTTCTGATTCAACAACCTCAAAGATAAGTCTATGAGTAAGAGCAATATTTTCTTTAAGTTTTTTCTCTATAAATTCAAAGGTTTCAGGATCTGTAATATCCAGTATAGATATATTTATAGAAAAAGCCACTTCAACATTTCTGAAAAACTGAAAACATTTATCAAGAATAATTCTTGTAATGTCCGGATATAATTTTGACTTTTTTGAAATCTGTAAAAAAGTGCTTGGTAAAACAATATTTCCACTATTATCTATTAATCTTGCCAGACACTCATACTTTTCGATCTTACGGCTTAAATTATTCATAATAGGTTGAAAGAAAGGAACTATTCTGTCATCATTTATAGCCCTTCTTAACTCCTTTGCGCAGTAAATATTTTTCTCATACTCTTTAATAATCTGAAAACTCTCATTGTAAAAAATATAATTCTTTTTTAAAGACTTAGCCTTCTTTAGGGCAATATCCGCCCTCAATATTAAATCTCTTGACCTAACCTTATCTTTCTTGCCAATATTCTCATACAATGCAACCCCCATTGATAGACTTACATTAATTTCGTTGTCATTGAAAACAAATGTTTTACTGTTAATTTCCTCAATAACAAGATAAAGAAATCTCTCCACCTCAAGAAAATTAACCCTTTTTGTAATCAATACTGCATATTCATCTACCTGAAGCTTGTATATCTTATAATCTTCATCCGGCAGAATCAAAAATAATCTTTTTGCAATCTCCTTTATTATAAAATCTCCTGCATCATTACCATAAAAATCGTTTAGTTCCCTGAAGGCATCAATATTAAAAAGAATCAGGGATGGAGTTTGTACCAGTTCAATATCCTCAAAAAGCTTTCTTCTATTGGGTAAGCCTGTTGCCTGATCAAAATACAATTGTTTTATAAGCTCTTCTTTCTTTGTAACAAGTTCTGTAATGTCAAACGCTGTACACACATATTCAACCAGCTGTTTATTGGCATCAAAAATTGGTACAATTGTAATCTTAACAAAAAAAGGTGTCCCATCCTTTCTTTTTAATTTAAGTTCACCAACCCAATGAACTTTCGAGGAAATTGAAAAATAATCTATGACTTCATCATAATTCTGAGAGTTTGGATAAAGGATATTTGCAATCAAAGAACCTTCAAGTTCTTCTGACTTGTAAAGAGAAATCTCTTCAAAATGCCTGTTTACATAGGTAATACAGCCTTTTGAATCAAGCTTAAACATTATATTGCTTATATCGAGTGCATTTTTGTATTCAGATAATAAAGTTGCAAGCTGAACCACTCTCCTTCTCATTTCGACTATACTTTCAAAACGCTTCAGGGCTTCAAAAAGCTTACCGGTCTCAATAGGTTTTATAAGAAAACTATTAACACCGAGTTCAATGGAATCTACAAGATACTCTATTTCATTATAAGCCGTGGTTATTATTACTGGAATATCATAGTCTTCCTTCTTTATGTTTTTGATTAATTCAAGCCCATCCATTACTGGCATCTTTATATCGGTTATGACAAGGTCTATTTCATTTTTTTTGTATAGTTTTAGAGCAATAGCACCATTTTCTGCAACATAGACCTTTTTTGTTACATTTTTCAAATACTCCGAAAGTGCCTGTCTTGTAACACCATCATCCTCAACATAAAGAACATTTAAATTACATTTCTCTGTATTTTCCATAATCAAACCCTTGCAAAAACCCTATAATCAATGTCCTGAAAAATATTATTTCTTGAATTTAACCTTTTTACAAATTTCTCATCCACATCTTTATTCTTTAGCATTTTGTATAAAGTGTTAAAATTATTTAATGATTCAACTATCCTATTTTTTGCATAGTCCACCATAGTCATTGTTTTCATTATAAAAGGCCAGTCAGAAGATTGAGCAATCAAAAGCTCTCTTGCAGCCTGATTTAAACAATCAACATAAACCTTTGATTTAGCTTTATAAAAAATTGTAGCTAATTCAATCATCCTTTCAGTCGCTTTATGTAAGTGCCTATAAATCCAGTCGTTAGTTTCATTAAGCCAGAATTCACTATATCCGTTACTTCCCCAGCTTGACATTGAAGGTTCTGCAACCTGGTTTTCTCTATAAAGTTCAAGATATTCCGAAGGCAAAATCATTTTTATAATACTACTTTCATTAATAAGCTTGATTACATTGTATAGAAAATCAATTCCCTCAAACCACCAGTGCCCAAATAGTTCTGCATCATACATTGAAACAATCAGAGGTTTTCTATCCATAAAATCTGAGAGATAGTTTATCTGTCTATCCCTCGAATTAACAAAGTGCAAAGAATGTTGTCTGACTTTCTCTTTTGCTTTTTCTATCTCATAGACTCTCTTATGCTCAAGAGGACCATTCTTATCCGTAATTCTATAGTACTTTATGCCAGTAAAAATCCTCTCCCCTGTTTCAAGTATGTATGGCTTAACATAATTGAAATCAAGGTCATAACCTATATCCCTATAAAATTCCCTGTAATAAGGATCTCCGGGATAACCTTCTTTAGAACTCCATACAAGTCTTGATGTTTCTACATCCCTTCCAAAAAAAACAACCCCATTTGAAGTACTAAGCGGGGCAAAAACCCCATACTTCGGTTTCTCACTCGCATTCAAAACAGTGTGGGTATCAGTGAAAAAAAAACCTATATTCTCTTCAAAAAGAATCCTATCAAGACCATTATAGTAGCCACATTCTGCATTCCAGATACCGGTCGGATATCTGCCAAAGTATTTTTTATATTCCTCAATACCTATTTTTATCTGAGCTCTCACTCCAACCGGAACAACCTCGTATAATGGCAAATAGCAATGCGTTGCACTTGAAGTAACTATTTCAAGGAAGCCCAGATCCTGAAATTTTTTAAAACCAGAGAGTATATTTTTTTTATATTTCTCCTTGAAAAGGTAAAGAACAAAGTTAAATCTTTGATAATACATCTTTGCAAGCTGGAAAAAGTCTTCATCATATCTATTTCTTTCTATCTCTTTTTCGGCAAGTTCTATAAGCTTTTCTAAATGATTAACAATCCTGTTCTGCAAAAAAGTGTCATCAAGCATATTGCAAAGGGTTGGGGTTATAGAAAGTACAAGCTTAAACTCAATGTTTTCGGCTAGAAGCCTCTCAAACATATCGAGTAAAGGCACATAGGTTTCTATAACTGCCTCATAAAGCCATCTTTCTTCAAGAGAGTCATTGTATTCAGGATGTCTCACGAATGGCAAGTGTGCATGTAATACCAATAACCAGAAACCTTTGTTCGCAAAATTAAACATTTTTCTGCCTTTCAATTTTGACATTAATTATGATAAAATAATTTTCACAAAAGTCAACTTATTTTTGATAAAGAAAGGGAGTTTGAAGTTTCTAGGATAGTTATAATAACTGAATGGAAATAAAATTGGTCATTTTTACTTGAAACTCTAAAAAAAGTACTTTATAATATAAAAAGCTATGGGGATGTAGCTCAGTTGGGAGAGCACTACAATGGCATTGTAGGGGTCGTGGGTTCAAGTCCCATCATCTCCATATTTTTTATTTAACTTCCTGCGGAAGTTAAGTTTTTCTTTGGTTCAAGTCCCATGGAAGTTAGATGTTTTTTGTGGCTTCAAGTCCTATCATCTCTTATCTACAATATGAAAGTTAGAAAATTTTATTGGTCCATTATTTCTTTTTCTTATCTAAACTCCTGCTAAGGTTAGATATTTTTTAGATACAAGTTATATCATTTTATGCTTTTTTCTCTATTTTTCTGAAGAAGTTAGAAAAATTAATGGTTTAAACTTCTTTTTATCTCCAAGTTTCTGTCTAACTTCATAACATAAGATAGCAACTTCTTTTATTTTAGGTCCTAGGCTGTCCAAAAAGTGGCAAATTTTTTTGCTATCATTCTGATTGAAATGAAAAATATCTTGATATTTATTATTTTTTTTCGCTTTGCTCAGAATGACAGCTTGAGCCTTTTGGACAGCCCACCTATAAAAAATTGCACTTTTTATTGTCCAGCCAGTTTATATATTCTTACATAGTCTACCTCCATTCTCTGCGGAAAAATGGAGTTGTCTATACCTTTTGCACCGCCCCATGTCCCTCCGATTGCAATGTTCATAATAAGATAAAATTTTTGATCGAAAGGCCATACCTTGTAATTATCAGCTATCTTTTTGAAGGTAAAATACTTATTTTCGTCAATGAAAAAATCTATTCTATCAGAATACCATTCTACTCCGTAAATATGAAAATCATCACTTGCACCCTGCAGAAAGGTATAGAATGTTTTATGAGTTCCAATTTTATGATTAAAACTTTCCGTATGAATACTCATATGTATAACATCCTGTTCATGTCCCACCATCTCCATTATGTCAATTTCACCACTGGATGGCCAACCACCATATTTTTGTTCAGATGGCATCATCCATATTGCAGGCCACACCCCTCTTCCCTTAGGCAACTTTGCACGGACTTCAACCCTGCCATACAGAAAATCAAACTTGCCTCTCGTAACCACCCGTGCAGATTTATATGGCATACCTAAATGCCACTTCTTGTGAGCTTCAATAACTAAAACCCCATTTGATACTCTTGCAGTTTCTGTGTCATAAGCTGTATAGAATTGCTGTTCTGCATTGCCCCATCCACCACCACCTCCGTCATAATCCCATTTATTCTCATCAAGCAAACCCTCATAGTTAAACTCATCACTCCAGACTAATTCCCACCTTTTTTCTTTTTCGTCCTGTTTTACAGTCGATTTATTACCACAACTAAAAAAGTACATAAACAGCCCTGAAATTATAAAAATCTTCAGAAGATTTTCCATATTTCCTCCAAATTTAAAAACTATGATAATAATTATAAATAAATAAGGAAAGAAAGTCCAGTTTTTCGATAAGGCTAACGATATTATTTAAAAAGATAACTGCACCGCAATAGCAGTGCAATTATCTCTAATCTTCATTTAACCAGAATGTTATTCCTCCACCTATTCCATGATATGTTTTTGCAAAATTATCCTTAAAACCAACTTCATAATATAATTTTAAACCAAACCACTCAAATTTAATATCCAATCCTGCATTAACAATAGAATTGTTCAGAATGTCAATTTTACTAAAATCCGAAAGTACCATAAAATATTCTCCAAAAATCGCCAACTGGGGAATTATTGGAATGCCAATATTTGCTCCAGCCATTATTCCATAAGGAAGAAAAGTATTTGTTTCATCAAGAGAGGAAAGATTATAGAACCCCCCAACTTTTATCCCAAAAAATGGCAAAAAGTTTATCCCAATAAGCCCGCCAGCATTTATGTTCATTTTTGAAGAGTCAAAAGATAATTCATTCACTGAAAGCGTAGAAGCTCCAATATGGAAGTTAAAACCACTCCAGGATTTTTTTATATTTGGCCACCATGCACTTTTTTCTTTCTTCATCTTCTGGCTATTTTTTATCCTTTTGTTAACCCTTTCCTTTATCTCAATCACTCTCGGGTGATCTGCAAAACTGCTTGACTCTATCTTTTTTAGAACAAGCTCATATCTTTCAATCGCTCTATCTAATTCATTATTGTTAAGATACTTATCTCCTTCGTATACAATGGGATTGATTTCTGAAATAAAACCTTTTACCTCCTCCTTCTCTTCTTTCTCTGCAATAATCCTTTTTACCCCTTCGATTTTATTTGCAACTTCCATTGAAGTTTCCTGAAAATATTGCTCATACTCCTTGTCAAAGCTACTTAAAATAGCCATTACTTCTTCGTAACCATTTAATGCATTCTTATAATCCTGCATATTTTCAAGCTCGATTGATTTATTATAGATATCAAACATATTTGTCACTTTAATTAAAAAACCCTGCCTGTTTTCAAAGCTTTTCTTAATCTCTTTTGCCCTATCCAGATATGCATATTCAGAAGACTTTATGAACTCAATATTTGTAATGCATTCATCAATTGCCTTCGTAAAAAGCTTGCTTCTCCACAACTCTTCCATATTAAGAAGATTATTGGAAACATTTTCAATAAATTCATCCTCACTCATTCCCTTCTCAACCTTTACAATTATATTGGTAGAAGCTTTCTCTTTCAAATCAACATTCATTAATATCGTTTTATATCCACGCTTGTTAATCTTAATAATGCTCTTTCCGAGTTCAAATGGTATAATTGTCTCTCCACTAACCCCACTCCATTCATCATTCACATAAATATCAAAACCTTTATCAGGAAGGGTTGTTATGTAAACCTTTACAGGTGCTTCACGTAAGGTAAACTTAAACTGATTTTCTACATTTGGAGAGATATAAACATTCGTATTTAAAGGTTTATACCCTTCCTTTTCTATCCTCAACTTTGTCTTTTTAGAAGGCAAACCATAAAGTGCAAGTCCACTTTCTAAAATCTTGCCCTTAAAATTACCCTCAACAAACAAATTTGCATCAAAAGGCTCAGAAAAGACCTTTATATCACCATAAAGAGGTGAAAGCATTGCATACACAGAATTAAACTTTCCCCACCTCCAGTCCACATTTGTTAACATAATGTTATAGCCATAATTTGTGGCTCTGAACTCAAAAGAAAGCTTCTCGCTTTCATAGGATAAAAATCTAACTGGTGTCATTCCAACTTCATTATTACCAAGATATACAGGGACACTGGCCTGAGGGGTAATAAAATAACCACTGAGTTTCTTTGGAGTAAGATTCAACTCCATAGTTTTTAGAGTTGAACTTTCGAGTGTAAAATTCGTTCTCAAGGCAACAAATCTGTCCTGGAATAATGTAAGTGAATAAAGTCCTACATTCCCCTGATACTGAAAGCTATTATTTTCTATCTTTCCGGCTATCTTTTTATTTACTATCACAAGTGCACCTTCATTTGTTGAAACTATTGTAATTTTATTACCCTTTCTCTCAAGATTGACAAATACATAAGAAACATCATCTGGAGAAAGTTTTACCTTTACGTTTGTAATCTTATAGTTTACAGTTTCATCAAAAATGATGGTTTTATCTTCCACTTTAAGATTGTTTATCTGAGCTGGTGTTTCTCCTGTTATTCCATCCTCGATAATTAAAAATTTTGCTCCGGGAAAATCAGAGTCTATGTATAAACTACCAAGTAAAGGTGCTCCTTCAATTCTGGATGGTAATTTTGCCATATTAAACTTATAACTTAAAGGTTTCTCTGCCACCTCTATGTTTGTAACGATCGTTGTATAGTTTGTCAGTCTTATTATGGCAAGGTATTTTCCGACTGGAATATTTGAATTAAGCCCATTTTTTAGCTTTGTGTTAAGAAGAGGTATTTCAATGACTGCATCCTTTGGAGTAACATTTATCGAAACAGAACCATTGATTTGTGGTTGATAATAATATCTATCCCACATGCCATAAAGTTTAATCAATCCTTCTTTAAGCTCTCTGTTCAGTTTTGTCCTATTTGAAACCATTGAAAGTGGCATTGAAATATTAACAGGGTTTAGTTTTGCATTACCCGGCAGTATAAGCATAAGTGTAATATTAACATCCGGCTCTGCACTTTTTGTTTTTTTCAACACAGAATAATTTACAGAGAGAATAGAATCAAGTTTAACGTAAGGATTAATACTGGAAAACAAAGATGGGGTAACAGATTTAAGGGTTATCAAAGGTATTTTCTTTGGAGCAACCTTTTTCTTACCAACTACTACAATATTTGTATTTGTGGCATTGATTTCCTCAATCTTGAAATTTGCCCAGTTTACAACCACCTCGGCTGGTAAAAAATCTTTCTCCACCACTTCGGAAATATCCTGAAGATTGGCAATGGTCTCCTTCTGCAAATAATTGTAAAGTTCGAGAGAAAAATTCTTTGCCACAGGTGAAAAATATACCATTGAGATTTGCTCACCAAAGCCAGCACCACAAAATACAGAGAGAAAAATTAACGAAAGGAAATATTTTTTCATCTTTTTTACTCCTGAAAATATTTTTTATCATAAAGTAGAGATTTAAAAATACACCTCTACTTAATATTACCAGAAAAACTGCAAAAATTTTGAAGAAAATTAAAAATAATTTAGTAATTGAAAGGGTTACTCCTTTCTTTTAGTTTTCTTTTCCCTATCTAATCTTATTTTTATACTACCATTTTCCATTAAAGCTAGAACCCTGCCACCCTTTGCAAGTTTTCCAAAAAGCACCTCATCTACAAACTGATTTTTCAGGTTCTCCTGAATAACCCTGCTTACCTCTCTTGCACCATAAAGAGAAGAATAACCTTCATCAGTAAGAAAATCAATCACCTCTTCATTTACTTCAAGCTTCACTTTCTTTTCCAGCAGCTTTTTCTGGAACTCTTTTACATTCTTTAAGACAATATTTCTCACTATACTTCTATCAAGCTTGTTAAAGAAAACTATTGCATCAAGGCGGTTTCTAAACTCGGGAGTAAACACATTCTTCAATGCCCTCGAAAGCTTTTTTTGTTTATCTTCAAAAACCTCATTCATTTCAAAACCGGGTCTGGCTTTTTCAAGCTCTTCCGCTCCAACATTTGAAGTCATAATTATTATCACGTTCTTAAAATCTGCCTTCCTGCCGGTATTATCAGTAAGTGTGGCGTAATCCATAACCTGAAGAAGTGTATTAAAAATATCGGGGTGAGCCTTTTCAATTTCATCAAGTAAGAGAACACAATGTGGATTTTTTATTATCGATTCAGTTAATAACCCCCCCTGTTCATAACCAACATACCCCGGTGGTGCCCCAATCAACCTTGCGACAGTATGCTTCTCCTGATACTCACTCATATCAAACCTTATAAGTGGAATATTCAAAAGCAGAGCAAGCTGCCTGGATAACTCTGTCTTTCCAACACCTGTAGGACCAACAAAAAGAAGTGAAGCTATTGGCTTTGTTTCTTCACCAAAATTTGCCCTTGATCTCTTGATTGCATCTGCAACCGTCTTTATTGCTTCATCCTGCCCGAAAATCTGACGTTTCAACCTTGCTTCAAGATTCTTCAATACTGTAATTTCCTTGGTTGAAACAGTCTTTTCTGGAATCCTTGCCATCCTCGCTATGATCTTTTCTATCTCATTTTCTGTAACAACCTTTTCAATTTTGTAAAGCTTCGTATAAACACCAGCTTCATCAATAACATCTATTGCTTTATCAGGAAAATGCCTGTCAGATATATACTTTGAAGTAAGTTCCACACAGGTTTTTAAAGCTGTCTCGGTATATTTAACCTTATGAAAGTCTTCATATTTCTTCTTCAACCCTTTTAATATCTCAAAGGTTTCTTCAGCCGAAGGCTCATTTACATCAATCTTCTGGAAACGCCTCATAAAAGCCCTGTCCTTTTCAAAATACCTTCTGTACTCGTCATATGTAGTGGAACCTATACATTTGAGTTTACCGGATGTCAGGACTGGCTTCAAAATGTTTGAAGCATCAAGTGACCCACCGGAGACAGCTCCAGCACCAATAATGTTGTGGATTTCATCTATGAAAAGGATTGAGTTTGGGAATTTCATTAACTCCTGCAAAACTCTTTTCAGTCTCTCTTCAAAATCTCCCCTGTAACGTGTTCCTGCAAGAAGAAGCCCAATATCAAGCAAGTAAATACTTGAATTTTTCAAAAAATCAGGTACACTTCCCTCGGCAATTTTCAAAGCAAGGCCTTCAACAATTGCAGTCTTACCGACCCCCGCCTCACCAACGAAGAGAGGATTGTTCTTGAATCTTCTACCGAGAACCTGTATTGTTCTTTCTATGACATCCTCTCTACCAATCAAAGGATCAATTTCTTTCCTTTTAGCCTTCTCCACAAGTTCGGTAGTAAAAACTTCAAGCATTGTCTTTTCTCTGTTTGAAGTTTTTGCTCCTCTAACCTGCTCACCGGAAAAATTAAACTCTGCCTCATCCGGAATGACTGCAATACCATGAGCTATATAATTGAGTAAATCAAGCTTCGTGATACCCTGCTGAAACAAAAAATAGGCAGCAAAAGATTCCTTTTCATCAAGAATGGAGATATATACATCACCAACGGTTATTTCCTTCTTGTGGGGATCGTTATATCCATAAATTGCCCTTGTGAGAACTGATTGGAAGGAATATGATTCCTTTGGTTCTGTCTCCTCTTTTAATGTTTCAAGCCTCGTCAGAAAAAAATCTTCCAGATCTTCTCTCAATACATCTATCTTTATTCCACAATGAGTCAAAATATCCTTTCCACTTTCAAAAAATAACGAGGCATAAAGAAGATGCTCCGGTGTAACATACTCATGATGTCTCATTTTTGCTTCCTGATAGGAAGCGTAAAGCACCTGACTCAGTTCATATCCAATTTCCATAAGATTTAAGCCTCCTCAACACTACAACGCAAAGGAAATTCTCTCTGCCTGGCTAATTGATGAACCTCATTCACCTTTGTAACAGCAATATCGTAAGGATATATTCCTGCTATCCCCCGGCCTTTATTATGCACCTCTAACATTATTTGAGTTGCCTCGGATGAAACTTTATGAAAAACTTTTACAATTACCTCCACTACAAAGTCCATAGTTGTATAGTTATCATTATGAATAATTACCTTGTAGAGTTTTGGCTCTTCAAGTCTTGGTTTTTCTTTTATTTCTGTCCGGGATTTTAAAATCAGCTCATTTTCCATATTATTAATCGACCCTCAACTTGTAGATATTCACAAATTCATCAATAAAAACCTCTCCAATTTTCACCTTTTTATCTCTTAATAAATTATAAGTATTTTTTTCAATACTTTCAAGGGGATTATTATCAATTTCTAAAATTTTTAAATTTTCAAGCTCTTCCAAATTTTCAATCCTTCTTATCTGATTATAATTAAGCCATAATATCTGTAAGTTTTTCAAATTATTGAGGTTTTCAATCCTTTTTATCCTGTTATTATGAAGGTAAAGACCTAAAAGCTCCTTCTGTTTTTCAAGATTCTCTATTTTTGATATCTGATTGTTATAAAGATAAAGCCATTTTAGCCTCTTCTGATGGTCGAGATTTTCTATCTTGAGAATCTGGTTGTTATCAAGCGCAAGAAATTCAAGGTTAATAAGTGAGTCAAGATTCTCAATAACTCCAATCTGATTCCTTGAAAGTGAAAACCATCTTAGCTTTTTCAAAGTCGAAAGACCTTCAATCAGGCTTATCTGATTGCCAGCAAGATGTAATTCCTCAAGATTTTCAAGTTTATCAAGATTTTCAATCTTTGAAATCTGATTATTCTCAAGATATAAACCCTGCAGATTTACAAGCTTACCCAAATTTGCTATTCTCGAAATCTTGTTTCCACCAAGATGAAGCTCTTTCAGGTTTTCAAGTTTCTGCAAATTCTCTATTTTTTCAATCTGGTTATCTGCCAGCCATAGAACCTGAAGATTTGTGAGATTTTCAAGATTCTCTATCTTTGAAATTATATTATTTCTCAAACCAAGCATTTTTAAATTAACAAGACTATCAAGGTTCTTTATTTCTTCTATTCTGTTGTTTGATAAACTTAACCTTTCAAGATTAACAAGGTTGTCAAGACCTTCTATCTCCTTTATCTTACAGCCAAAAAGACTTAAAACTCTTAAATTAACAAGGTTGTCAAGATTTTTTATTTCCTCTATGGAATTTCTTGAAAGGGAAAGTATCTTAAGATGTGTGAAATTCTGAAAGTTTTTATCAATCTCCTTCACATTTTGACCAACAATATTGACCTCTTCTGTCCCGATTGAGAAATCTATTCCGCTTATAGTTACTCTTTCTGGAAAGTCAATTTCAAGCCTCTTCAATTCAACATAATCTTCAACTGTGCCTATCCTTTTACCCTCATTGGAGTAAAATATACAACCTCTTATTCTCAAAAAATCAAACGTCTTCTTATCAATAGATTTCAGCGGGTTACCATCAATGTAAAGGCTTTCAATGCTCTCAAGTTTATCAAGATTTTCTATCTTCTGTATCCTGTTGTTGTTAAGATAAAGCCATCTTAGCTTCTTAAGATTATCAAGGTTTTTTATCTCTGTAATTCTATTGTAGCCAAGCCTTAAACCTATAAGCTCTTTAAGATGATCCATATTTATAATTTCTGAGATCTTATTGTGGTCAAGCCAGAGTCTTTCAAGCCTTGTGAAATGCAAAAGCCAGTCGAGAGATGAAATTCCCATTTCTGATAGATAAAGCTCTCTTACATCAGAGGAGTACTCCTTATTTCCAATTCTTATTAATTCAACTACTTCCCCCACTTTTTACCCCACAACTTTTTGATAATTTTAACTTTTTATTTTAAAATATTTGTGAGTTTAGGTCAAATTAAAGGAAGCAGTTATGAAAAAAGCCATACTTCTCTTGAAAAATGGCGAGGTATTCTTTGGCAAAAACTTTGGCTTTTATGGTGAAACAATGGGAGAGGTCGTTTTCAATACCTCTATGACTGGTTATCAGGAAATATTGACTGATCCTTCCTACAATGGTCAGATTGTAACAATGACATATCCTCTTATTGGAAATTATGGTATAAACGATGAAAATATTGAAAGCAATAGAGTTCAGGCAGCTGGATTTGTAATCAGAGAACTTTCAAAAATTACATCTAATTGGTCAAGCAAAGATTCTCTTTCAAATTATCTTGAGAAAAACAAAGTTGTAGGAATAGAAGGAATCGATACAAGAAAATTGACAAGAATAATAAGAATAAAGGGAGCAATGAATGGGATACTTTCAGCAATTGATTTTGACATTGAAAGCCTGAGAAAAAAACTCGATAAACTTCCAGATATGAATGGGCTTGATCTTGTACCGAATGTAACAATAGATAAGCCCAAAAGGTATAAGCCATTTGCAAATGGAAGACCTCATATTGTAGTTTTAGATGCTGGAGTCAAGCTGAACATTCTTAGACTTTTTGATGAGAGAGAGGCAAATATTACACTTGTTCCAGCAACTTTTTCAGCAGAGGAAATATTAAATCTTAAGCCAGATGGTTTCTTTATTTCCAATGGGCCAGGTGATCCAGCAGCCATCCATTACGTTATTGAAACAATAAAGAATCTTATTGGCAGGCTTCCTATGTTCGGGATATGTTTAGGACACCAGTTGCTCGGGCTTGCACTTGGTGCAAAAACATACAAGCTAAAATTCGGGCATCGTGGAGCAAACCAGCCAGTAAAAAACCTCAAAACTGGCAGAATAGAAATAACCTCACAAAATCACGGCTTTTCGATTGTTGAAGATACAATTCCTTCTGATGTTGAAGTAACGCACATAAATCTGAACGATAATACCATAGAGGGAATAAAACACAGAAAATATCCCATAATGTCAGTCCAGTACCATCCTGAATCATCACCGGGACCTCACGACTCACTTTATCTTTTTGATGAGTTTATGAATATGGTTTTGGAGGATAAAAGTGCATAGTTATGAAGAAATAATAAAAAACAACCTGCAATGGTCAGAAGAAATAAAAATTAGATTTCCAGACTATTTTAAAGAACTCTCAGGTGACCAGTCACCACCTTTTCTTTATATCGGATGTAGCGATAGTAGACTCCCATTAAGTATCTTTACACAGACCAATCCAGGAGAAATCTTTGTACACAGAAATATTGCCAACCAGGTTAAACCAGGTGATCCTAATTTTCTTGCTGTACTGGAGTTTGCAGTGGATGTTTTAAAGGTAAAGCATATAATAGTAGCTGGACATTACGATTGTGGTGGTATTAAAGCTGCTGTCAAAAATAGTGCAGTAGGATATGTAAAAAAATGGATTAAAGATATTAGGAAATTGTACTTAAAAAGTAAAAATGAACTCAATATTAGTAAAGATTTTAAAGAAGAATGTGATTTGTTAAGCGAATTAAATGTAATAAAACAAATTGAAAACCTCCTTAAAACCAGAGTGATAAAAAATTCAATAAAAAATAAAACCCTTCCACAACTACATGGATGGATTATAAACATATATAATGGAGAGATAAAAGAGTTGGCACTCCCTATTGCCGAATGGAAAGAAAAAAAACTGATTTAAACTATTTGACTTTTTATCCTTCTCATACTAATATAAAAAAGAGGTGCACCTATATGATTACTGAATCAATAAACTTTTATGAAAAACTTAAGGAAGCCTTTAAAAATGAGAATCAGGTAAAGACTTTAGTAGAGTTTATGGATTTTGCTATCCAGCAACCAATTAGATTAGAATTAAAAGAAATCAGAGAAAATATGGAATACTGGCTCGGTGAACTTTCAAGAGCACAGGCTAAAACTGAACAAAGGCTTAATGAACTTACAGAAAGAGTAGACAAACTCGCCGAAGCCCAGATTAAAACTGAACAAAGGCTTAATGAACTTGCTATTGCTCAGGCTAAAACTGAACAAAGGCTCAACGAACTTACAGAAAGAGTCGATAGGCTTACTGAAAGAGTGGATAAGCTTACAGAAAGAGTGGATAAACTCGCCGAAGCCCAGATTAAAACTGAACAAAGGCTCAACGAACTTGCTATTGCTCAGGCTAAAACTGAACAAAGGCTCAACGAACTTACAGAAAGAGTCGATAGGTTAGCTGAAGCTCAATCTAAAACTGAACAGGAACTTAAAAAGCTTGTTCATGAACATCAGGAAACAAGAAAACAGCTTGGAGGAATTTCATCAAATCTTGGTTTTCACCTCGAAAATCTTTCATATAAACACTTACCCTTTTTACTCAAAAGAGATTTTGATATTGAAGTGAAGGGAAAATTAATAAGGGATTTCTTACAAGACAAAAATGGTAGAGATATACAGATAAACATCTTAGGAAAAGGCGTTAGAAATGGAAAGGAAATATTAATAGTTGGTGAATCAAAGATTGAACTTTCAAAAAAGTATGTTGATGAGTTTATAAGAAAAAAAATCAACATTATTGATGTCAAATATGAAATTTTCCCTATACTTATTACTCATATGACCTCTTCCCCTGACGTAAAAAAATATGCAAAAGAAAAAGGTATAGCTGTTTACCTATCTTACGAATTTGAATAAGAGAGGAATCCCAATGAAAGTCTGTCTTGTAACCGGTGGCGCTGGCTTTATAGGAAGTCATCTTTGTGAAGCTCTGTTAAAAAAGGGGCATTATGTAATATGTCTTGACAACTTTTTTACAGGCAGGATAAAAAACATAAACCATCTGAGAGACAATAAAAACTTTGAAATTATAAGGTATGATATAGTTGATAAAATAATGGTTGAAGCAGAGTGGATATTTAATCTGGCCTGTCCAGCCTCTCCCATTCATTACCAGTTCAATCCAATAAAAACAATAAAGACCAACGTTATTGGCACACTGAATATGCTGGGACTTGCTAAAAGAGTTAAGGCAAGAATGCTTCAGGCCTCAACAAGTGAGGTATATGGCGATCCCACTGTTCATCCCCAAAAGGAAGACTACTGGGGAAATGTAAATCCAATTGGTATAAGAAGCTGCTATGATGAAGGCAAAAGAGTGGCTGAAACACTCTGTATGGACTATCACAGACAAAATAAAGTTGACATAAAGATAATAAGAATCTTCAACACCTATGGCCCAAGAATGCTTCAGAATGATGGAAGAGTTGTTTCAAATTTTATTGTTCAGGCTTTAAAGAATGAAGACATCACTGTCTTTGGTGAAGGGAGGCAGACAAGAAGTTTTTGCTATATAGATGATCTCATCGATGGGATAATGAAAATGATGGAGACGGAAAACTTTTCAGGCCCTGTCAACCTCGGGAATCCAGATGAATTTACAATACTTGAACTGGCAAAGCTTGTTCTTGAACTTACCGGCTCGAAGTCAAAGATAGTTTATAAACCCCTTCCTCCTGACGACCCAAAACAAAGACAACCCGATATAACCCTTGCAAAGGAAAAACTCGGCTGGAGACCGAAGATAAAATTAAGAGAAGGCCTTATCAAAACAATTGAATACTTTGAGAATGAAATCAAAAACCACTCCTCTTAAACTGCTTCTCCAATTCTCTTTTCTCCATTACGAAGATTATGGGTCTTCCGTGAGGGCAGGTAATGTTGTTATCAGTTTTTTCAAGCTCGTTAATTAAAGCCCCGACTTCATCCTTAGATAACCTTTTCCCAGCTTTCACAGACGATTTACAGGCCATTTGCTTAATTGAATCATCAATATAGTCAGAGACATCTTTTTTTAAACTTTCAACAAAACCCATAATTACATTAACAATATCTGCATAGTCCACAAAAACAGGTGCACTCCTCGCAATAAAAGTATTATCTCCAAAGTGTTCAATCTCAAAGCCAAAAGCCTTAAGAAAAGAAAGATTTTCAATAAAACTGTCAAGAACAATCAAGGGAACATCAAACTTTACCGGCACAAGAAGCTCCTGAGATGTTAATATCTTTTTCTCATAAACTTTTTTTAACTTCTCATACATTATCCTTTCATGTGCGGCATGCTGGTCAAGAAAAATAATCTTTTCCCCCTCTTCAAATATAAGATAGGTGTCAAAAGCAGTTCCTATATATCTCATCGAAGAGAAATACAGCTTTTCAGGCTTTTCCAAAGACTTAGAAGTTAATTTATAACTTTCCGTCCTTTCAAAAAGATAATTTTTATTTATATCTTCATGTTTATTATAAACAACAAAATCACTTATTGCTTTACTAATCTCCTTCTCATAAGGCGAGAAATTAACTTTCTCCTCACCAATATGATAGACATTTCCAACATTCAAAGCATCTTCCATTAGCTGCCTGAGCTCTTTAACTATGAGGGCTTCATCCTTAAATTTTACCTCTTTTTTCATCGGATGAACATTTACATCGACACAGGACGGATCTATAAATAGATAAATAAATGCAGCTGGAAAATAACCCTTGGGAATTAAACCTTCATAAACACTGCCAAGTATAAAATAAAAACTCTTCCATTCAACAGGCCTATTATTAACAAAGAAATACTCATAAAGCCTGTTAGGTCTTATAAAGTTTGGTTTAGAAATATATCCCGTGATAGTAAAATTCTCTCTTACAAGTTCTAAAGGAATTAAATCATTCGTAACATCAGGATAAAAATCGTTTATTCTTTCAAAATAGGAATTTTTTGGAGGAGTTATAAATTTTCTTTTTCCCTCAGAAGTAAATTCAAACCCAATTTTGTAAAAGGAAAGGGCTTTCTTTACTATCTCCTTTTCAACAAGCTTTGTCTCTGAAGCAGGGCTGGAAAGAAACTTTCTTCTTACGGGAATATTAAAAAATAAATCCCTGACGATAACAGAAGTTCCCTTTGAACGTGAGGTCTCTTTTAATCCAAGACTTCCGCCTGCTTCAACATCAAGACTGTAAGCAACAAGACTTTCAGATGTTCTGGAGATAATCGTAAGCTTGGAAACCTCTGCAATGCTTGAAAGTGCCTCTCCCCTGAAACCCAAGGTGGTCAAAGTCTCAATCTCCGAAAACTTCTTTATTTTACTTGTGGTGTGGTTTTTTACCGAAATTAAAATGTCGTCTTTTTCCATTCCAGTCCCATCATCAATCACTTCAATATACTCTTTTCCACCTCCAGTTATGTAAACAGAAATCCTGCTTGAATCAGCATCTATCGAATTGTCAATTAGTTCTCTAACTACAGAGGCTGGTCTATCAACAATCTCTCCAGCAGCTATCTTAACAACTGTTGAATAATCAAGCTCTATTATTTTACCCACAGAAGATTCTTCTCCTTTCTTGAAAGAAAATAAAATAACAGAATAAGCCCGATTATTATCATCGGTAATGAAAGAAGCATGCCCATTGTAAACCAGCCGCCAAATAGGTATCCTATTTGCTCGTCTGGTTCTCTGAAAAACTCAACAAAGAAACGCGCAGACCCATAACCTATAAGAAAAACTGATGAGTAAAAACCTCTTTCTCTTCTGCCAAGTTTTACAAAGAGAAGCATAATAAAGAAAAGCAAAAATCCTTCCAGAAACATCTCATAAAGCTGGGAGGGATGTCTCGGTAAATTTATTCTATCAATGCCGGGCAAAATTTCCATTCCAATCTTTTTTGCAAACTCTTTTACCCATCCTTCACTAACCGAAAAATACTTTTCCTTTGGAATCCTCTGAAAAACTACCCCCCATGGCATTGTTGTTGGTCTACCCCATAGCTCCTGATTTACAAAATTTCCCCATCTACCAAATCCCAGACCTACTGTCGTAGGAATTGCAAAAATATCCATTATGTCAACAAAATGTTTTTTTCTAGTTATCGAATAAATATAAACTCCAATCAATACCCCTAAAAATCCCCCATGAAAAGACATTCCACCTTCCCAGAATGCTATAATTTTCGCTGGATTGGAAAGATAATAAGGAAGGTTGTAAAAGAACACATAGCCCAATCTTCCACCAAATAAAACACCGAGAAATGCATAGAATAAAATATCAGACAGCTCTGTCTGGGTAATCTTAAAGTAGTCTTTTTTAATTCCATAATAGACAAAAAAGTATACAAACAGAAATCCGAGAATATACATAAGGCTATACCACCTTATGCCAAAGGGTCCAAACAGATGGATTATTTCTGGATTCATATCAGGATGACTTAAATACGCAAACATTTATTTCTCCTATGATAAAAGTCAAATTTTATCTACTCCAAAAAAGTATTCAAGCTGCTTTTATAACGAAATTAGAAAA
>JBMFQR010000023.1:0-28589 GCA_049968515.1 Brevinematia bacterium | reverse complement strand
GCAAAACGGTTGGCAAGGAGTTAGACAATATGGGCAATGGAATAGTATACCTAGTTGGGTAAATGAATAGATAATAACCAACTATCAGAATTTCTCGGATATTGATAAATTAAGGATAATTAGGAAGGAGGAAATTATCATGTGGGTGATTTTTTTGTTATTGTTTAGTGTTACTACCGGTTCTAAAATTTATTATGACTATGCTTATCTAAAAAATATCTTTATGGGAAAGGCAATTTCCGACGTTACAAATAAAGGTTTCCATACTTATATAACAAACATATATGACGACGAAGGAGTAGAAATATACAAGATTAAATTATTCCTTACTAATAATGATTATATAGAGCTTTGGAGTTATCCCGTTTCAAATGATATACAAATAATAACAACAATTGATGTCTATACTCCAAAGATTTATTTTTATGACAATATACATGTAAATTCAGAAGCAAAAGATTTACTTAAAAAAAATATGAATTTTATTATAAAGACAAATAAGGAGAGTAATTTGATTCAATGGGTGATGGATACTAATAATAGAATAATATTTCGTTGTGACAGAAAAAAAACAAATGGTAGGATATATTTAATAAGATTATATTGGGAATAGAGTTGGATTGGCTGAGCCACTTCCACGATAATTCCAAAAATTTTAGTTCCAAAATTGGAAGTGGTTGGATTATGTGGTGAATATATATTTAGTTAAACAACAAAGCCCATAATGCAACGAAGCATAAAGTCTTACTTCGCAGGCAGCCCAATGAGAGTGTTGGGAATCCTTGAAACGGTTGGAATATCTATCAAGAAAGGAAGAGGCAAGTGCAAGTGGGAAGTTAGGAGAATTTTATAAACAGGAAATGTTAGAAAATTTAAGGTATAACTCAGGAACGAACTGCTGGGAAACCAGCATTGATGGAAGAACAATAATAATTGGTAGAAAAAATATAGATAATGATTTTGATCCTTCATCTAATAAAAATACAAATTATACTTTAGAGCAAAGTCGGGAGCATGTTCACCTTTCTCTTTCGAACATGCAGGATAAAACAATTGAAGGGTTTGCAAAGTTTGCACGACAGTATTATGAAAATATTAATCTCAATACTTATGGGGATTTTGTAATTACCAGTCTGTGGCGAACAAGTACGGCAGACGCTCCGCATAACCTGGGAAGATCGATTGATATGGTCTATGCGAACGGCACCCCCGTCTATGCGGCGGAAAGCGGAAATGTTACTTTCGCTGGTATGGGAACTAGCTTAAATGGATATGGTGGATATGGTAATATCGTAGTTATTCAGGGTGATGATGGAATGAAATACTATTACGCGCATAATACCTCTGTAAGTGTGCAAGCAAATGCAAATGTGACAAGCGGAAGTTTAATTTCCTATTCTGGTAATTCAGGCGGCAGTATATTGCATCCATATGCTTATCATCTACATTTTGAAGTAAGGTAGCGGGAGAGGTTTTTATGAAGATCAAATTCATTGTTTTGTTGGCTCTGGCTGGCGGATTGTTTCTTTCCGGCCATGCATATGGAGAGACGAAAAAGGCCGGAACGGAAAAAGAATATTTCATTATTAGTACGAACACCGCGCTGTACGGAGGCCCGGAGTCTGGGGCAAAGGACGTCCTTCCGCTGAATTTCGGGGACAAGATACTTCTGTCAAGCGGGAAGATGAAAAAGAGCCGGTACAGCGTAACGGTAAATGGGACGAACGGATGGGTCAACGATTCGGACATATCCGTTACACCGAAAAACTGGGTCAGGTTTGATGGGATCGAAGGATTGGTTATTTATTATCCGAAAGAATACCGTTACCAACTCAAAAAAGGAAAGCCTGTAACAGATGTGAATCAAACCTATGTCGAACATTATTTGTTTAACAAAGTGTCTTTTGTGAGATATACGAAAGTTAAATCTATTCACATTATTTCAAATGAAAACAAAAATTTGGTTAAGTTAGATTATTATGGAAAAGATGCTTATTACGATAGTGGTAATTATGGAGAAGATGCTTACAAAACTTTTAGTTTGGTTATTTTAGATGAAACCAAGAAAGGTTATGATATGATAGAAGTAGTAACAGAAAAAGTAGCCCCCACCCCTGAAGAAGAACTAATAGCGAAAAAGATATTATTTTCGGTGAGGTTAAAACCATAGGATACTACTCAGGCTAAAGAAGGGCACAAAGGCAAAGGTTCTCGAGCGGTCGGATGAAGCGTTTACTGTTGGAGATAAGACGGGCTACTGGGTATACATAGACACAGAATTAAAGGATAAGGATGGTAAGACGATAAAAGGCTGGCTAGTGGACATATACCTGAAGCCAGAGGAAGAATAAGAAAGTCTAAAGTCTTTAACTTTTACTTTCCCCCACACTAAAACCACACAAGCTTTGTTTCCCACAAGCGGGAAACTTTTAGCCAGAGTGTTGCATCATCTGCCTGAAGTGGCGGGTGCAGATTGAGAGGTTTTAGTGAGAGAAAAAGTAGATTAACCAGTTAAACCTATTGTAAGTATCTATAAGAAAAACCTAAAATTTTTTGTTTTTTTTTTAACTGACCTTTAAAATAAATGGTCAGGAGGATAGAAATGATAAAAGGGTCACTTGTGGCATTAATCACGCCATTTAAAAATGGACAGGTGGATTATGAGGCTTTGGAAAGTCTTATAGAGTTTCATATTGCCAATGGTACCGATGGGCTTGTTCCCTGCGGGACAACTGGTGAGTCTGCAACTCTCACACACAAAGAACATATAGAAATTGTTGATTTTGTAGTAAAAAAGGTAAAGGGTAGAATTCCAGTCATTGCAGGGACGGGTTCCAACTCAACACATGAGGCTATCGAACTTGGTCTTGCTGCAAAAAAAAGCGGTGCAGATGCACATCTTTCAATAGTGCCTTACTATAATAAGCCAACGCAGGAGGGTTTGTATCAGCACTTCAAGAAGATTGCGGAGGAAGTTGATTTGCCAATGATTCTTTATAACGTTCCCGGCAGGACAGCCCTTAATATGACGGCAGAGACAGTTGGCAGATTGTCAAAGATTAAAAATATCATAGGTATCAAAGAAGCCACTGGAGATTTAAGACAGGCGACAGAGATAATGGAAAATGTATCTTCTGGATTTTTGCTTCTTTCGGGGGATGATTTTGTGAATTTGCCTTTGCTTTCGGTGGGTGGAGTAGGTGCAATATCGGTTACAGCAAATATTATCCCTAAAGAGGTATCTTCTCTTTTTAAATTTTACTGGAAGGGTGAGTTTGAAAAAGCAAGATCTTTAAATCTATCTTTATATCCGGTGAACAGGATGATGTTTGTTGAGACAAATCCTATACCTGTGAAAACAGCGGCTTATCATATGGGTTTAATCCCTGTGCTTGAATTCAGACTTCCTCTCTGTCCAATGAAGAAGGAAAATGAGGAGAAACTTAAATCTTTGCTTAAAGAAAGAGGATTGATAAAGTAGTATATTAACGGGTAATATTCTGACACTACCCGTTAATCTTTTTTAAGAGGGGAAGTTGTGGCAAGACTGGTATCTTACAGGCACACTTTTATAACTTCAGCTGGCACTTTTATTTCAAGAGTCAGTGGTATATTAAAGCAGAATGTTATTTCATACCTTTTTGGTTTTGCTGCCGATAGATTTGTGATTGCCTTCAGACTTGTTAATGCTTTCAGAAGGTATATTGGAGAGGGTGGTGCACTTGGTAATGCTTTTATTCCCACTTTTCAAAAAAAATTGACCCTTGAGGGTGAACAAAAAGCCTTTTTATTTGCAAGCAATGTTATAAACATCTTTTTAGTTGTAAACATATCTTTAACATTATTTTTGACAATATTGATACCATTCTATTTTCCCTTAATGGTTATAGGCTTCAGGCAGGGAACGATTGAATACATAGAGACACTTTACCTCTATCTTATTATGCTTCCATATATTCTTTTTATATGTCTTTATGCTATCTTTATGGGGATGCTCAACTCATTTAAAAAGTTTTTTGCTTCGGCATTTGCCCCTGTAGTTTTTAATGTGTTTTTTATAGTTTTTCCAATTCTATCAGTTAGAAAAATAGGAATTTATTCCCTTGGGTTTTCTGTATTGATAGGGGTAATTCTTATGGTTTTGTGCCAGTTTTATGAATTGAAGCAAATTGGTTTTAAGTATCATTTTTATCTTAATTTTAAGGATGATGATGTAAAGGAGTTTTTCAGGCTTTTCTGGCCTACTGCAGGAAATATGCTTTTTTTGACATTTAAAAATCTTCTAGCAACAGCATTTCTGACATTCTTTGCTGGCGGAAACATTGTAATGCTAAATGCTTTAATGCTTATAGAAGTACCTCTCGGAATAATAAGTATTGCGATTGGTACTGTACTTATGCCCCTTCTCTCAAGGTTTAATAGCGAACAGAATAAGGAAAATTTCAAAAAGGCAATAGATGAAGCTTTGTATTTATTGTCATACTTTACAATTCCTGTTTCGTTGTTTTTTATCCTCTTTCCTGATACTGTTGTGAATTCTGTATTCAGGGATATAATGTTGTTTTTCAGGGGTAATACAGGCCGATATACTACAGAATTACTCAGAATGACATATTTAGCAACTTCTATATATGCAGTTGGGCTTTTTCCAATGAGCACAACAGTGATTTATGAAAAGATTTATTATTCTTTGCATGATGCAAAAACACCTTTTAAGGTGAATGTAATAATCTTTTTGTGGAGTTTCATTTTTTATTTTTCTACCTTTATTCCTCAACTCGGGATGTATGGTATTTTTCTTGCAGATACCATCGGTGTGTGGCTGACATATTTTTATTATAATATCAAACTTAGAAAAACTTTGGAAATCAAAAGAATGGAGGTTACTCCAAAGCTGGTTTTTCTCTTTGTTTTGTCTGGTGTGAGTTTTATATTAACATATCCGTTTTACTATTATTTTTATCATAGTTTATCCTATCCGCTGATCTCAATTTTAAAGGCCGGGGTTCAACTTGTAATTTTTTCTTTAATTTATTATATTTTAACTAAACTCTTCAAGTTGGAAATAAAGAGATGAAAATTATCAATTCCACGAAAGATTTTCCTTTTCTTTCTGAAGTTTGCCTTACAATAGGAAACTTTGATGGATTCCATATTGGTCATCAAAAAATAATTGCCAGCATGAAATTGGCTAATAAACCTTCATTCGTAATCACTTTTAAACGAGCCCCTCTTGAGATATTGAATCCACAGAGATTTAAGGGGTATATCTTTCCTTATGGTTATAAGGTTAAAATTTTCAGGCAACTTGGAATTGATTATCTTGCCATGCTTGATTTTAATGAGATAAAGGACTGGACGAAGGAAAAATTTTTGGATTTTTTAAAGTCCAGGTTTAAGGTAATTCACCTTTTTATTGGAGAGGATTTCAGGTTTGGTAAAGGTAATGAAGGAGATGTAACTTATCTTTCTAAAAGTCTTTCCAATGTTGAAGTTGTTGAGAAGGTAAAAATAGGAAATGTCAAGGTTAGTTCAACGCTTGTAAGAGACTTATTGAGTGAGGGAAGGATTGAAGAGGCAAATGAGATGCTCTCAAGGCCTTATTTCATTACATCATATGTAGAAAGAGGGGATGGAATAGGAAGTAGAATAGGCTTTCCAACCTTAAATCTTAAAAAAAATGAGCAGGTCATTTTAGCTAATGGAGTTTATTTTACTCTATATAGACTTGATGAAAAAGTATTTCCTGCGATGACATATATTGGAAATAGGCCAACACTTGGGAAAAGGGAGTTTAGAAATGAGACGAATATTATTGAGATTGGTGAGAGTACCATTCAGCTGATTAAAAAGAAAAAAAAGCATTCTATCCTTTTTATAAAAAGAATAAGGGATGAAAAAAGATTACATAATCTTGAAGAATTAAAAAATTTGCTTTATAATGATAGAAAGGTAGTTTTGGATTTATTCAAAGTCTATAATGAAATTGGAGGTTTAAAAGATGAGTTTCTCGGCTGATGTTAAAAAAGGAATTATGAGTAAGTTTTCAAGACACGAGAAGGATACCGGTTCTCCTGAGGTGCAGATTGCACTTATGACAGAGAGAATTAAAAATCTGACAGAGCATTTCAAGAAATTTCCGAAGGACAACAATTCAAAGAGGGGGCTCTTGAGGCTTATTGGTAGAAGAAAGAGGCTATTGAGATATCTTGAAAGGGTTAATCCTGCTGCATTCCACGAGATTAAAAGTAAACTTGAAATATAAAGATAAAGTGTTCATATCTGCGAGTTTTTGTTTTTGATAGAGCTTGCTTTTTGAACCGAAAAGGAGAAAATAAATGGGTTTTGTAAGTTTGAATAAGAAAATTGGTGATAGGGAGATTATACTTGAGGCTGGAAAGTTTGCCAGACAGGCTGATGGTGCTGTTCTAATTAAGGAAGATAAAAATGCAGTACTTGTGACTGCCTGTATGTCAGAAAAGCCTGTGGAAGATGTGGATTTTTTTCCTTTGACGGTTCAGTATCAGGAGAAGTTTTATGCTGCTGGTAAGATACCGGGAGGCTATATTAAAAGAGAGGGTAAGCCTTCTGAAAAGGAAATACTCGTTTCAAGATTGATTGATAGGCCTATAAGGCCGCTTTTCCCTGAAAACTTTCGTAATGAGGTGCAGGTCATAGCTACAACCTTTTCTGCTGATCAGGTTTATTCAACAGATGTTCTTGGAATAATCGGTGCTTCAGCAGCACTTGCTATCTCACGGATTCCCTTTCTTGAAATAGTGGGTGGTGTCAGGATAGGCTACAAAGATGGCAGATTTCTTATAAATCCTTCAATCATAGAGGTTGATGAGGCGGATTTAGACATTGTTGTTGCCGGGACAAGAAGAGGAATTACAATGGTTGAAGGTGGTTCAAAGGAGGTTCCCCCGGATATTTTGCTTGAGGCTCTTGATATTGCTCGCAAGAATATCATTGAGGTTATAGAACTAATAGAAGATTTTGTTTCAAAGGTTGAGCCAGAAAAGGTAAAAATTGAAGAGAACCCAAGCTTGCTTGATGAAAATAAAAAAAATGAGATAAAAGAAGTTGCCCGTCAATTGATAAAGGAAGTGAATGTTAATCCAGATAAGAAGAAGCGAAAGGAAAATATTGAAGAGGTAACAAAAAAGATTTTTGAAAGGTATTCTATTAACGAAGAATCTCCTGAATATCCAGAATTAAAATCTTTACTTGAAGAAGTAGAAGTTGAAGTGGTAAGGGATAGCATTCTTAATGCAGGCATAAGACCTGATGGAAGAAAAGTTGATGAGATAAGGCCAATTACCATAGATCTTGATTTATTTGATAATGTCCATGGTTCTGCAATGTTTACGAGAGGGCAGACACAGAGCCTTGCTATAGTTACACTCGGTACTTCAAGTGATGTTCAGTATGTTGATTCAATTGAAGAAACTGAGCCAAAGAGATTTATGCTGCACTATAACTTTCCCCCATTTGCAACGGGTGAGGTCAAGAAGGTTCTTGCAACTTCGAGAAGAGAGATAGGGCATGGACATCTTGCACAGAGAGCCATTGAGCCTCTTTTGCCATCAGAGGAGGAATTTCCTTATACCATCAGAATTGTCTCAGAGGTACTTGAGTCGAATGGGTCTTCATCTATGGCTACTGTTTGCAGCTCAAGTCTTGCTTTAATGTGTACCGGTGTTCCGATAAAGAAGCATGCGGCTGGAATTGCGATGGGGCTTGTATGGGATAGTAACTCAAATAAATATGCCATTCTTTCCGATATTCAGGGCGTAGAGGATCACTATGGTGATATGGATTTTAAGGTAGCAGGTACAAGAAATGGCATAACAGCTTTTCAGATGGATGTTAAGACGATTGGTTTACCTGAGAATATTCTCAAAGAGGCTTTAAAGAAGGCATGGGAAGGGAAAGAATATATTCTTGATAAAATGGAAGCTGCTATAAGTGCGCCGAGAGATTCTCTCTCACCCAATGCACCAAAAATAAAGGTTATAAATATTCCTGTAAGTGAAATAGGAAATGTAATAGGTCCTGGTGGGCGTGTAATAAAGAAGATTATGGCAGAAACAGATGTTACTATAGCCATTGAAGATGATGGAAAGGTTATGGTATCTGGAAAGGATTACAATCTTATTGAGAGAGCGACTTCTATTATTGACCATATCGTTAATGGATTCAAGGTGGGGGAGAAAACAGAGGGGAAGGTTGTAAGGATAGAGGATTATGGTGTTTTTGTAGAATTAATTCCCGGGCAGATGGGGTTGTTGCATAAATCTAACTTTAAAACGAGAGGATTTCCGAGGGACGTCTTTAAAATTGGTGATGTAATAAGTGTGAAGGTTTCAGATATAGATGAAAAGAAAAGAATTTCACTTACACAGGTTTGAAGAATGAAAAGGCTATTTTTAATTTTAGTGCTTGTATTATTTTCCTGTGGTATTGAAAATCCTGAAAGTGCAATGGAGTTTGGTGCACCTTTGGGACTTGAGGCTATTGTTTCAAATGATGGAATCTTTTTGTCATTTTATGGTTTTAATAATGAAACTTATTTTGAAGGATATAATATCTATATTTCTGAGAATAAGGCAGAGCTTGAAAATTTTAGCGTCTTGGGTAGAAGAATACTTTCTAATGAGACTGCCACAAACAAGCCAACCATTGAACAAACACCTTTTTCAAGTGGTCCGAGGACTTTTACTTTTTTCTTAACAAAGGATTATTATACCACAACAAACAACACTTCTGTAATGAGTGAGACACTTCTTTTGAGCAACACCTACTTTTTCACTGTAAGGGCTTATGGGAATGGAATTATAAGCCGAAAATATGCCAATATAGCAACTTGTTTTTATGTAACAAACTAAGCAAGCTATTGTGCTAAGCACACCATATGTTTAAATAAGACTTAAGATATCCTTTACTTTGTCAGTTTTTTCCCAGGAGAATTCGCTTCTTCCAAAATGACCATATGAGGCTGTCTTTTTATATATTGGTTTTCTTAAATCTAAAGTTTTTATTATTCCAGCAGGGGTTAAGTCGAAAACCTTTTTTATGATTTCTTCAATCTTTTCTTCCGGTATCTTTGAGGTACCTTCTGTATTAACATATAAGGAAATAGGGAATGGAACCCCAATCGCATAGGAAATTTGAAGTTCGCATACCTCGCATATTCCAGAAGCCACAATATTCTTGGCAATATAGCGTGCCATATAGGCGGCACTTCTGTCAACCTTGCTCGGATCCTTACCGCTGAAAGCTCCACCGCCATGGTGACCTGCTCCTCCATATGTATCGACCATTATTTTTCTGCCAGTAAGTCCAGTATCTCCATGGGGACCACCTATCACAAATTTTCCAGTAGGATTTATAAAGTACTTTGTGTTTTTATCAAGCAGCCCAGTTGGTTCAAGGACCGGTTTTATCACTTTTGATATTAATTCTTCTTTTAGATTCTCATATGAGATATTTTCATCATGCTGGTGTGAAAGTACTACTGTATCTATACGGATAGGTTTTCTGTTTTCATATTCTATGGTAACCTGGCTTTTTCCATCAGGCCTTAGCCAGCTTATCTTTTTTTCTCTTCTTAGCTGGGATGCATAAATCAATAGTTTGTGTGCAAACATTATAGGTGCGGGCATAAATTCCGGTGTCTCATTGCAGGCATAACCAAACATCATTCCCTGGTCTCCAGCACCTTGTTGCCCTTTGAATTCTTCAAGTCCCTCTCCTAATACTCCCTGCGCTATATCCGGTGATTGCTTATGTATTACGTTTATTACTGACATAGAGTTACAGTCAAGACCATAAGCAGGGTTGTCATATCCTATTTCTCTGACTGTGCTTCTCACAATCTCCTGTACATCCAGTGAGGCATTGGTTGTTATTTCTCCACCAACCAGAACCATACCGGTTGTTGTAAAGGTTTCACAGGCAACTCTCGATTGAGGGTCTTGTTTAAAAGCCTCATCTAAAATTGCATCAGAGACCTGATCGGCAAGCTTATCAGGATGTCCCTCACTTACAGACTCAGAGGTGAAAAAGTATCTTCTTGCTGGCATATCTAACTCCGCTTTTTTTACTATTATAATTTAGAATGTGAGAAATATCAAAAAACTAAACTTTTTTTCATTTTTATTGTAAAATATGTAACTACAATATTGAGGAGAAAAAGTTGAGCTTTGTTGACTTACATATTCACTCTACATTTTCTGATGGTCTTCTTACTCCGGAGATGATTGTAGAAACTGTCCGTGAGAATAACGTGCCGGGGTTTTCTCTGACTGACCATGATACCTTTGATGGGGTTGGGGTAGTGCTGGATTATCTTCGTAGAAATAAACTGGAAGAGAAGATTATCTTTATAAAAGGGTGCGAGTTTTCTTCTTACAGAAGAGAATTAGGAGAAGTTCACATTATTGGATATTTTTTTGATGATAATTATAAAAACATATATGATTTTACAAGGGAATTTCAAGTTCAAAGAGCGGGAAGAGCAAAAAAAATTATTGAATGTCTTAATAATTATGGATATGAAATAAATGAGGAAGATGTGTTTGGTGACTCAAAAACTGTGGGTAGATTGAATATTGCCAGAAGTCTTGTAAAAAAGGGTTTTTTTAAGGATATTGGTGAGGCATTTGAAAAGATGTTAAAGGATGGGGCTCCTTGTTATTTTAAAAAGAAGGAGGTTTCTCCAGAGATAATCATACAGGAAATAGTTAAAAATAAAGGGAAAGCGGTGCTTGCGCATCCAACTTTTTTAAATTTTCATAAAGACTGGAGCTTTTTATATGACTGGATAAAAATAGGCTTATGGGGTATTGAATGTTATCATCCAAAGATTAGTGGTCTTCTTGCAGGAGAGATAATAAAAAATTTTACTGGCACCCTTGTGTTTACTGGTGGAAGTGATTTTCATGGTGATGATGAGAACATCAAAATTGGGCAATATGGAATATCGGTGGAGAGTGCAGTGGAAATTTTTAGTTAATTTTCCGATATATCACAATAAAAACAGGAGGAAAAAATGCCACCAAAAATTGAGGGTTCAATCAATTCAATGATTGGAGAAGGTTCTGTATTTCAGGGGAAATTTTTTGTTCATGGATCATTCCAGATTGATGGAAAGTTTGAAGGTGAGATAAGGACGGAAGAACATCTCTACGTAGGAGAAACTGGAAAGGTTAAGACAGAGGTAATAAGAGCTAAAAAGGTCACCGTTGCAGGAGTGGTTTTGGGAGACATTGAGGCTCTTGAAGAGGTGAGACTCCTTTCTACTGGAAGGGTTCTTGGAAATATTACAGCACCTCAGCTTACTATGGAACCGGGGGTTGTTGTTAAGGGAAGTATTAATATAACTGCTGGTCAGAAGAAGGAGGTCGACAAGCTTATAGAGGATTCCTACAGTGCGGGTCCGACTATAAATTTTGACAGCTTCTTTGAGGAGGAAAAGAAAAAGATTTCAGAAATTAAACCAAAAGAAGTGATGACAAAGTAAATGACTGTAAAAACTTCAATTGAAATAGAATATTTAAGAAAAGCCAATAGAGTTATAGCTGAGATTTTTGAAAATTTGAAAAAATATGTTGTAGCTGGTGTGACTACAAAAGAGATTGATAATATTATAGAGGATTATATTTTGACAAAAGGAGGTGTACCTTCATTTAAGGGGTATTCTCCGGGAAGAAATTTTAAGCCATATCCAGCGGCAAGTTGTATTTCGATAAATGAAGAAGTAATACATGGAATTCCGGGTGAAAGAAAGCTTGTCGATGGAGATATAGTAAGTATTGACATTGGGACAAATTTTTCAGGTTACTACGGTGATGCTGCCTACACATATATGGTTGGAAATGTGTCTGAAGAAAAAAAACTTCTTGTCATAAATACCTATGAGGCACTTATGAAGGCCATAGAAGTAGCAAGAGAGGGAAATTATCTAAATGAGATAGGCAAGGCTATAACATTTTATCTTTCTCCAAGAGGATATGGCATAGTTAGAGACTATTGTGGTCATGGGGTAGGTAAGGCCTTGCATGAGGACCCCCCAGTTTTAAACTATTATGATCCGAAAAAGAAGGGCCCAAGGCTTAAAAATGGAATGGTTCTGGCGATTGAGCCAATGATAACACTCGGTACATACAGGGTGAAAACGCTTTCTGATGGGTGGACAGTTGTGACTCTTGATGGTAAACCAGCTGCGCACTGGGAGCATTCTATAGTTGTTACAGACAGTGAGCCAATCATTTTATCCATTCTTTAAAAGGGGTAAATAATGGAATTTGATGTTGTTGTTGTTGGCAGTGGAATAGCTGGTGGAATTACATCTATCTTGCTTGGAGAGCGAGGTCTATCAGTTTGTCTTATAAATAAGAGCGAAACCATTCTCGAAAGCAATACATTTTATGCACAAGGTGGAATTGTTTACCTCGGAGAGAATGATACTCCAGAGCTTTTGGCCAGTGACATTCAGATGGCTGGTGGAGGAATATGTAATCCTGAAGCAGTAAAAATTGTTTCAGAAGAAGCCGGGAGGCTTGTGAAAGAAATTCTTATAGAAAAGCTGGGTGTAGAGTTTTCAAAAAACTCAAGTGGCATATTTGATTTAACAGAAGAAGGGGCTCACTCTAAAAAAAGGATACTTCACGTAGATGATACAACTGGCGAACGTATTGAAAGAAAAATTGTTAATGCAATAAATAAGATAAAAAATATAACCATAATGGAAGATTTTACTGTCATAGACATTATAACCCTTGATCACCATACAAAGGACAAGCTCAGAATGTATAAACCCCTTACAGCACTCGGTGTTTACGCTCTGAATAATAAGTCAAGGAAGGTTGAAAAGATAATTTCGAGAGTGGTTGTGCTTGCAACAGGTGGAATGGGTCAGATTTATCTTCACACTACAAATCCACAAGTTGCCACAGGCGATGGTTATGCAATGGCAGCAAGAGCCGGAGCAAGGCTTGTAAATATGGAATATACCCAGTTTCATCCAACAACGCTTTATCACCCTGCTGCAAATAATTTTTTAATCTCTGAATCAGTGAGAGGAGAGGGGGCAATAATAGTCAATTCGAGGGGTGAAGAATTTATGAGCAAGTACCATCCTTTAAAAGAGCTTGCTCCAAGAGATATTGTTACAAGATCTATACTTAATGAGATGCTTGAAAATGGCGAAAAGTTTGTTTATCTTGATGCCACAAGGATTGGAAAGGAAAAGATAAAGGTGAGATTTCCTAATATTTATAAAAGATGTCTTGAGTTCGGAATTGATATGACGAAGGAACCTTTGCCGATAGTTCCAGCATTTCATTTTTCATGTGGTGGTATTTTAACTGACATATATGGCAGAACAAATATCGAAAGGCTTTTTGCAGTGGGGGAGGTTGCCTGTAATGGTTTGCATGGAGCTAACAGACTTGCAAGTACTTCTTTGCTGGAAGGACTGGTTTTTGGAGAAAGAATTGCCAGCTTTATTTATGAAAACTTTGATAAATACAGTAAAGCACCTTCTTATGAGGTAGATGACTGGATAGATACTGGTATTATTGATACTATTGACCCAGCACTTATCAATCAGGATTGGAATTTATTGAAAAATATTATGTGGAATTATGTAGGAGCAATACGGAGCAAGAAAAGACTTAGAAGGGCAATAATAGACCTTTATAATCTAAGAGAAGACATAGAGAATTTCTACAGGGATGCAAAATTAAGCCGAAATATAATTGAGCTTAGAAACGCTGTTCAAACTGGTCTGATTGTTGCTCAGCAGTCACTTGCAAACAGAGAAAGTATCGGGGCACATTACAGGATTGATTAGATGATGAATTTAAAAAAAGTAGATTTTATACTCTTTTCCCTTTTTATATTCCTTATTCTTGTAGGAAATCTTACAGTTTATACCTCAAGTTATTTTGTTGCAAGGAAATTGACTGCCAATCCATATCACTTTTTCTTAAGACAGATTATATGGACAATTCCATCAATCTTTTTTCTTATTTTCTTTGCCGGTTATGATTATTCAAAGCTGAAAAATCTTACAAAACCATTGATATTTCTGACGTTTTTATTGCTTTTGCTTGTTTTTATTCCTGGCATAGGCAAGGAAAGTGGTGGAGCAAAAAGATGGATAAATTTAAGATTTTTTGACTTTAATCCATCTGAATTTGCTAAACTCACAGTAATAATTTATTTATCAAGTATTCTTGCGAAAAAGAAGGGCAGGATAGAGGACTTTACTTTTGGACTTTTGCCACCCTTGCTTTTAGTAAGTGCTATATTCTTTATAATCTTGATGCAATCGGGATTTTCAACTGCTTCAATTCTTCTTGTTACAGCTTTTCTTATGTTTTTCATTGGTGGAGCATCCTTGACTCATATATTTTCAATAGCACTTTTGAGCTTGCCAGTCCTTGTTTTCTTTGTGTGGAAGGTTTCTTATAGAATGGCAAGGATTATTTCATTTTTGAACCCATGGGCAGATCCATCTGGTAAGGGTTATCATTTGTTGCAGTCAATCAAGGCGTTTGCAAATGGTGGTTTATTGGGGGTGGGGTTTGGTAATGGTATGCAAAAGATAAGCTTTTTGCCTGCACCACATACAGATTTTGTATTTTCTGTGATTGTAGAGGAATTTGGTGCGATAGGAGGAATTGCAATTGCTTTAATATACATTACAATATTTATCAGGGGAATGCTTGTAGCAAAAAAGGTTGAGGATGGTTTTGGTTCTTTGCTTGCCTTTGGAATTGTTACACTTTTTTCACTTCACGCCTTTCTGAATATTGCCATTACGACAGGGACATTGCCACCAACCGGTGTTTCTTTGCCATTTTTGAGTTATGGTGGTTCTTCGAGTGTGGTTTTATCAATAGCCTGTGGAATACTCTTAAATATTTCAAAGAATGTAAAAGTAGTTTCAAACCCTCATGAAATTGAGAATGTTATAAACGAAGGCTTCGAGAGTTAATAAGGTTATTTATTTTATTGAAGTTTATTGTTAACCAATATACAAAAATGGTTGACAGGAGAAGTCATTTGTTTTATAATAATGATTGAATATGTTGCAAAAGGAGGAATGAATGTTAACTACATTTGTTGAGAATTATTCAAAGATAAGATATCGATTCTTTGAATGGAGAAGTGGTGCGGTCTTGTGGGAGAAGATTCTTCTATCCTTTGGAGGAGCTTTATTAATTGGAGCACTGGCACAGTTAAAGATTTATCTTTCGTGGACGCCGGTACCTATAGTGGGTTCAACACTCGGTGTAGTCTTTACTGCTGTCTTGCTTGGGAAGAACTGGGGTGGGATAAGCACCACAATTTATGTATTGCTTGGTGTTCTTGGAGTTCCATGGTTTGCAGGTTTTTCAAAGGGAGTAGGGGTAATTGCTGGTCCGACGGGTGGGTACTTGATTGGCTTTGTACTTGCGGCATTTTTTACAGGATACATAGTTGATAAAAGCCCGAAGGCGAGAAAATTTCTGCCCTTAACCTTTATAATGCTGTTTTCTCATTTTGTCATTATCTATTTGCCCGGATTAATTCAGCTTGGCATATGGCTTACTTTTGTAAAGGGAAAGCCTTTCAACCTTACAGAATTGCTTTTTATGGGGGCAATCCCTTTTATACCGGGTGATGCTTTAAAATCTATTATTGCTGCTATGATGGTTGACATTATTACCCCAAAAAGAGATTATTCGAGGTGAAAAGATTCTTAGAGTTGCGCGCCCATCATATCCTTTGTATTCAGGGTTTTCAGGGTTATGGATATGATGGGCAATTTACAAAAAATCTTTATAAAATCCACTCTGGAATTTTTGATAAAAAAGTGAGGCTTATCATTAGAAATGATGAAATATGTAAATTTTGTCCTTTTAGCAGTGATAGTATTTGCTTTAAAAGGAAAAATGGCAAGAGGATTGATATTAGAAAATTGGACATAAAGGTTCTTAAAATTTTGAAAATCAGGGTAAATGCTATTAAAGCTGCAAATGTAATTTTTAGATTAACCAATTCTTATCTTAAAGACAGGCTAAAAAAGTTATGCAGTGATTGTGAATGGCAAAAAAAATGTCTCTGGTATTTATCTTAAAAATTTTGTAGAATGAAGATTTGTGTTTCTTGACATTATGGGAATAGTTGATTATTATTAATTATATTTTTTGGGGTAATGCCATAAAAAACAAGTAACAACTTATAAGGGGTAAAGTTATGGAAGCAACAGATTTTAAAGGGATGAGCCTTGTTGAGAAGCTTAAAGAAATTGAGAAGGTGCTTGATGAGGAGATAAGGCCAATGCTTGCTGCTGATGGTGGTAGTCTGGAAGTTGTTGACATAAAAGATTCTGATGGATACACTGACATTTACATAAACTACCTTGGTGCATGTCGTGGATGTGCTGCAAGCACTACTGGCACTCTTTATGCAATCCAGAACTATCTCAATCAGAGAGTTGATGACTCTATAAGGGTTTTTCCAGTAGGGTAGGTTAGAGTTCGTTTTCTGCCTGTTGAAGCTTTCTTTTGTTCTTTACCAGTCTGTAGATGTCTGGTAGATTTTTTACTATGATTTTATTTGCTGTTCTTTCAAGTCTTCCCATATTTACATAACGGATAATGTATTTCTCACATTCTCTTACATCAAGACCACACCAATGGGCAATATCTTCTATAGTTACATCTTCAAGTTCAATGGGTTTTGTGTCCTGATAGGTGGCTGGGATTATGCCTTTCCATTCCACAAGCATAAGGATAGTGTCGAGGACCTTTGCCTCATTTTCTTTAAGCGAGAGTATCTGAAGCCTTCTTGTAGCGTCAAAGATTCGCTTTGAAAGAATTTTGATGAGGGAGAGTGCCCACTTGGGATTGTTTGCAAGCAGTTCGTAAAAGTTGTGTTTTTTGAAGACCGCTACTTTTACATTTGTTTCAGCTATCGTTGTTGCACTTCGAGGAGCATCTTCTATGATTGCCATTTCACCAAAGATTGCCGGTGGTTCCAGTATATCAAGAGTTTTTTCTTTGTTGTCCTGAATCTTTGTGATTCTTACCTTTCCCTCTTTGATAATATAGAATTCATCACCCTTCTCGTACTCACAGAATATTATATCTTCCGGATTATAGCTTTTTTCAAACTTATCAAGTACATCTGCTCCCATATCTTTACCCCAACTGACTAATTCTTTCTTTTGCTTTTCTTGTAAGATCATCCACAGGTACCATGGTCAATATTTTTTGTAATATACCCTTTTCAAGTTCTGGCTTTTCAAGTTCTTTGTAAATATCAGCAAGGATGAAAAGGGCTTTCTTTATCTGTAATGGTTTATTTGAATTCTTAATGAATTCTGTAATTTCCTGACTGCATTCTGAAAATTTTTTCAAATTAAATAAGACATTGAAATAAAGTATCTTTGCTTCTTCAATCATTTCCGGGTTAATGTTGGGAGATAAAGAAGCAAAAAAGTTTTTCAATTCTTTTTCTGCATTTGTAAAATCCTTTGCAGTGCAAAAACCCTGTGCCTTATAATATTTGTCCATGCATTCCCTTATACCTAAAGGGGAATGGATGTTTTCTTGTGTTGTACTTATATCCACTGTCTGGGTAATTGTTTCAAATCCTTCTCCTGAAACCTCGCTTTTTATAATTTCATCCACAGGTTTATAGGATTTAAGGAAACCAGTGCTAATAGCTTCCTGTGCAATTTCTATTCTATATTTTGCCTCTCCTGCAAGGTTTGTTTGAGGATATTCTTTAATATATCTTTCGTAAACCTGTATTGCCTGTTTGTACTGTTTGTTGTTAAGATAATATTCTCCTATCTTGAAGAGCCCTATATTTGGAGGGTAGATTACATTGTTACCAAGGTAGTTATTCACCTTTATACCTAAATTTCTTAACTGATTTGATAAAACCCTTAAGAGTCTTTTTAATAGCTCTACATTTGTTCCCACATAGGCTTCAAATTCGTTTACCTTGAATTCAATTGTGAGAACATCCGTTACAGCTTCTGCTATTTCGTCTCTTGTATGATTTATTATTGCGGATTTAAGGCCAAAAAATTCCCCGATTGTGAGAGTTTTTACGATTTTCTCCCCACTTTCTGGCTGGATAAAACTTATATCAACTCTTCCAGACTTTAATACATAAATGGAGTCTCCCACTTCGTGATCAAAATAGATGATCGAGCCAGCTGTGAATCTTCTTTCTACAGGCATTTTTTCCTTCTCTGGTTTTAGTTACAACTTAGTTTACATCAACTGGTAAAAAAGGTAAAATTTTTTTATATCTAATTTTTTCCCAGATTCTTTCATAAAGCCTTGTGATACTTCCTACAACAAAGTTGTCACTTCCTTTTATGGATACTAATTCAAAATCTTTTTTGTTATCTAAAAAATTATCAAGAAATTTTCTTTTTCCGTAAACTGGCTTGCCATTCATTATTACCAATTTGATATCACCAAACCATGCATTTATAAGCGATTCATATGGATCCATAGATTTTGATGACTTTAAAATTAAGATATTTGCAAAAAATCCCTCTTCAATTTTACCAATATTTTTCAGTCTGAGTGCCTTTGCAGGATTTGTTGTTACCATCTCCACAATCTTTTTTGGTTCAATTTCCTCTCTGTAAAGCTTTTTGTATAATGCTTTAGCAAACTGCATTTCCTCAAGTATATTCAGTCCGCCGGACATAGGAGAGTCAGTACCTAAAGAGACATTAACATTTCTGTTTAACAAGCTTCTTATATTTGTTGTTGTCTTAAACATAAAATAATTTGAAGATGGACACCAGATAACATGTGCTTGAGATTTAGAAATCTCTATAATGTCTGATTCTGTAAAACTAATTCCATGAACCATAACAGTATATTCGTCGAGTGCATTCATCTCTTTCAGTATGTTTACGCCCATACAGGCTTCTTCATCAAAGCCTTCTTGAATATGGGTAATAAAAGGTATATCTTTTTCCTTTGCCTCATTGTGTTCTACTGTTATTCCTCTTCCCCATCTTAAGTCATAGCTCGAAATTTCATGCTCAAGAGTGTAATTCTCTATTACTTTTACTGGCATAAGATTAATAAAGTCTTTGTTTACTGGATGGGGAATGTGATCTGAAACAATTGTAACGCCGGAAATCAGATTCTTGTATGCTCCGAGTAAGTAGAGATCAAGATTATCGATGTTATTTCTTTCCAGATAGACCTCATGATTCTTAAGATCATTATCCCAGGGAAGCCAGTTTATATAAGGCCCCTTTCCTATTCTCGGGTAATAACTACCAAGAAGGTGGTCATGTGCGTTTATTAATGCAGGAAATACGAGGTCATCTGATTTTAGTTTTATCTCAAAATCAACCTTTTCTTTTATTCCTTCTCCAATTTTTTCAATCTTATCATTATTAACAACTATATCCGCTCCATAAATTATCTTTTCTGGTGTAACCAGGGTTCCACCTTTTATTGTATATCTCACCTTTATTCCCCCATTGCCCGGGATAGTAAAAATTCTTTGGTTTATGCTTTTTCTTTTCGGAAAATAGATTTTATAACTTAACCTGAATAAGGCTATATTTTTCCTTTGAGACGAGCTGTGGGAAAAAATAAATGACAAAATCTTTATAAGAAATCTACATACCATAAGAAAAAAATCATTATTAATATGAGAGTAAAGAAAAAGATGTTCTTTGAAAAATCAATTTCAATTTTTAATGTTTGTATAACTTTTGAGCCTTTTTTCAATTCTCTTATAAGGTTTTTTATGTTGGTAATACTTTCTATATTGATAATATTCATCCAGTTTGTTTCTTCTGTAGCAATTGGCAGTGTTATATCTTCTTTTCTATTACTTACTACAAGATAGGGAATACCATCATATTTGTTTAATCCGGGTTTTGATGTGTCAAAAGTACTGTCTTCATTAATTATATAATTATATCTATCAAGGGTGAAATTTTCTTTATCTTCAATAAATGGAGAAATTAACTCAAACCAGAAAGTTTCGTATTTTCTTTCCTTAATATCGAGAAGCCCTTCCTTCGTTTTCAGTTTCCAACTTTCACTACCATAAACTACCTTTCTGTTATTATGTAATAAAAGGACATTAAGACCATAGTAATTTGAGTATGAAATTTTTTCGCCGTTTGTGATGGATGTAAAAAGCCTGTTTTTCTGGTAGTTGGTTGTGAATAAAAAGATTGCATTGCTTAATTTTTCTATGTTCTGATGAGGCGAAAAATTTTCTCTATCAAGGTCTATAAAGATATAGCCATTGCAATCTTGAGGTATATCAATCCTGGATGATTTTTTTGTCTTTAGCAAAAACTCTTTGGTTTTCATCCATTTAAACTGATTTAGAAATCTTTTCAGAAATACAAATTCTACTGATGGATTACCAGCCATAAAGATTTTATATCTCTTTTTGCTGAAATAAATCATCATTCCAATCCTGTCTCTGTTTTTAAAGCCAAAGCTTAGAGTTTTAAAGCCATTTAGATTCAGTACTGGTTCAAAAGTGAGCTTTTGTATCCCTTTTTTTACTTCTAAATTTTTTGAAAAGATTATCTGGTTGCTATTTTTTATTTCAAATGTTTCCTTGCTGTCTTTTTCTGAAAAGACGAGAGCTTCTATTAAGAAAGGTTCTTCAGAAATAAGATTTTCGTTTACTTTTATCTCTTTTATGAAAAAGTCTTTTTTATCTTTTTTTTCTTTGTAAAGCAGATAAACATTGTAGGGGTCGAATGTTTTATTTATTGACATATTGTCCTGTAAGTCTGTAATAACGACAATCTTACATTCCCCATTTTTTTGTTTAAAATCCCTTATTGTGTCATAAATTTTTGAAAACTCAGTTTTTAAGTTTTTTTTGTCTTTTGAGATTGTATCTGAAAAGTAGAATGTTCCATCAAAGAATTTTTTCCATTTTGTAAATTTTTCAATTTTCTGCATACTTCTGCTAACATCAATTAAAAGATAAACCGGCACATCTTTCTTGATCTGAAAAGAAAGAACAAATTTTCTCTCCGAAATTGAAAGCAGAATAAGGAAAAGAATGAAAAAAAGAATCGTGGCTGAAAGAACTTTTTTCTTTTTAAGGTAGAGTAAGAAAGCAATTAAGAGAATAACCAATATCGCTAATAAGAAAGCCACTTTATTCATCTTAATCAGACAGACATTTCACAAAGTAGGTTCTGTGCCTTGGTCCATCGAATTCACAGAAATAAATTCCCTGCCATGTGCCGAGAAGCAAGCCTCCATTCTTTATGATCAGAGTAATGGAGGGAGAAAATATGCTGGATTTTATATGAGCATCTGAATTTCCCTCTGAGTGATGGAAGCTATAATTTTGTGGTATCAATTTTTCCATATATGCGATTATATCTCTTTTTACATCAGGGTCAGCATTTTCATTTATTGTTATTGCTGCTGTTGTATGCGGAATGAAAATGACACAAATTCCGTTTTCGACACCCGATTCCTTTACGCATCTTAAAACCTCACCAGTTATATCAAGAAATTCATTCCTTTTATTTGTTCTTATTGCCCTTTCAAACAACATAAGAAAACTCCAGGGTAGATGGGCAGGGAAAACAATATTATCCCTGCCCACAAATCTCTATTTTGTTTTTAATCTTCACCTCTTCCTTTTACGCCCTTTGTTTTATCATCTATCTTTTTCTCTTCACTTTTTGGTCTCAGGCTTCTTACTGCTGCCCCAGCCTGCCACATTTCAGAATTTCTAATGGCTGCAAGTTCAGCATTCAACCTTGCTTGATAATCTGGCTTGCTACATTCTGTGATAACTCTTCTGGTTTCAATA
The DNA here is from genome assembly GCA_049968515.1 of Brevinematia bacterium. Taxonomy (GTDB): domain Bacteria; phylum Spirochaetota; class Brevinematia; order Brevinematales; family JAOACQ01; genus JAOACQ01. The sequence continues at coordinate 6,731 of JBMFQR010000023.1, read as the reverse complement.
CCATCTCTAACTCTTTTATAGAGTTTTTTGAAAAGGGGTAGTACTGCTTTCTTGAAGCGTGGCTTCCAATCTAAAGCTCCTCTCTGTGCTGTAGCCGAGCAGTTTGAATACATCCAGTCCATTCCCTTCTCATCAACCAGCCTGATAAGACTCTGGGTTAATTCTTCAACTGTTTCATTGAATGCTTCACTCGGGCTATGCCCGTGCATTCTTAAAACATCATACTGAGCTTCCATTATACCTGCAAGTGCTCCCATAAGTACTCCTCTTTCTCCTGTCAGGTCACTGTAGACTTCTTTCTCAAATGTTGTCGGGAAAAGATAACCTGAACCTATTCCAATTCCAATAGCAATACACCTGTCAGTTGCTCTTTTGGTATAATCCTGATAAACTGCAAAACTTGAATTAATTCCTGCACCTGAAAGAAAATTTCTTCTGACAGATGTGCCCGAACCCTTTGGTGCAACCATAATTACATCGACATACTCTGGGGGAATTACCTTTGTTTGATCCTTATACACTATTGAGAAGCCATGTGAAAAGTAGAGGGCATCACCTTCCTTTAAGTGTTCTTTTACCATTGGCCATATTTGCATCTGTGCTGCATCGCTTACAAGCATCATAACAATTGTGCCTTTCTCAGCAGCCTCTTCGAGTTCAAAAAGGTCTTTTCCCGGAACCCATCCGTCTTTTAACGCCCTATCCCAATCCTTTTCAAATTTCTTTGATTGTCCTATAATAACGTTAAATCCGTTATCTTTTAGATTTAAACCCTGGGCGGGGCCCTGAACACCATAACCTAAAATGGCAATGGTTTCATTTTTCAGTATTTCCTTTGCTTTTGATAATGGAAATTCTTCTCTGGTTATCACTTCTTCAATGACACCACCAAAATTAATCTTTGCCATTTTTTCCTCCTTAAAGTTTTTTTAGATATCAAAAAGCCACTTTGCGTTTTTATAAAATATTAACTCTTCTATTGAAAAACCAAGTTCGAGAGACTTTATTTTTTTTATCATATTTATTGCTCTTTCCCATGGAAAGTCGCTTCCAAAAAGTATGTGATATGGGCTGTGCACGAGTATTATTTGTTTCATATGTATGTTTTCAAGTTCTTCACAATATGAGGTGTCGAAGTAAACATTTGTTAGGCCTGTTAAATATTGTTCTACATCATCCCACATTTTGTAACTACCCATATGAGCAAGTATTAATTTTATATTTTTTATCTTTGCTACCTCTGCAAATCTTTTTGGAGTACCATGTACTGTCTTGAAAGATATATCCTTGCCAGCATGAAAGAATAAAAACAGGTTATGCTTGCTGCATAATTCATAAAGCTCTGTAAGCTTTGGGTCATCCGGATAAAAGTTTTGATATTCTGGATGTAATTTTATGCCTTTTATGCCATTTAATGCAAGAAACTCTATCTCATCTTTTTGTTCAGAACTGGAAAGTTCTGGATGAATTGCACCAAAAGAAAGTACATCTTTATAGGTTTTATTCCACTCAACAACCTTTTTGTTAATTCCACTTACCTGCTTTGGTGAGGTTGCAACTGGCAAATTGATTGAGAGGTTTACGCCATCTTCTAACATAAAGTTCTGGAGGGAGGACAATGTCCCATTTCCATAGTACTTAAGGTTTCCTTCAGATAGCGAGTTCATTGCACTTTCTGCGATATTATCAGGAAAAAAGTGTGTATGTACATCTATTACTATCACTTATTTATCCTCTGTCTTCTTTTCTGATGTAGATTCTTGGGACTCTTTTTGATACATTGCAGGTTACTTCATATGGGATCATTGAGCAGATTTTACCGAATTCTTCTATGCTCATTGCACCATTTCCAAAAATGGTCACCTCATCACCTATTTCTATATCACCCGGTGTTTCACCGAGGGAGACCATTGTGTAGTCCATGCAGACTCTACCAACAGAATTGTATTTTTTACCTTTTATTGTCACATAGCCCCTGTTTGAGTATGTGGTTGGTATTCCATCTGCATATCCTATGGGTAAAACGGCAATGTATTCTTTTTCTTTTTTAATCCTGTAGGTTCTAAGATAGCTAACAGTTTCATCTTTCTTCATTGTTCTAATTTCAATAATTTTGGTTTTTAATGTCATAGAATTTATAAGCCCTGTATTCTTAAGTGTCGAATATCCATATAATGAAAGGCCGGGTCTTACAAGTGTAAATGGGGGCTTTGCAGTTTCTGGAAGGGTAAAAATTGCAGCACTATTTGCAATGTGATAATGCCTTATTTTAATATCAAGCCTTTTTGTTTCTTCAATCAAAGACTTGAATTTATTCAATTGTTCATTTGAAAATTCGAGGTCTGCATCAGCAGAAGGAAAATGGGTAAAAACCCCATCTATAATCATTCCGGTAATGTTTGAAATCTGTTCTATTTCAAGCAATGCACTTTCATATGGAATTCCGAGACGTCCCATACCCGTGTCTATTTCCACATGTACCTTTGGGAATATTCCCCTGTATCTGTAGTTTTCAGCAAGTTCCTTGGCATATTTGTAGCTTACAATTGTTGGATAAATATTAAATTCCATCAGCTTGCTGAATTCATTTGTTTCTACAGGACCAAGGACTATTATGGGTATGGTTATGCCGTTTGTTCTTAATTCAATTCCTTCATCCAGATTTGATACGCCAAGATAAGCCATACCGAGTCTTGTAAATTCCTGTGAAATCTGTAAAGCTCCATGTCCGTAGGCATCAGCTTTTACTACTCCAATTACCTGAACGTCAGGCGAACATCTCGATGTTAGCAGTTTAAAGTTATGCCTTATAGCGTCGATATTTATTTCAGCCCATGTCGGTCTATGGGATTTGGATAAATACATTCCCTTCCCCCAAATATTCTTTTTAATATAATATAAATTTTGATTTTACACAAGTTTTTTTGGTATCCTATTTAATTTCACAAACCAAACCTCAGGGGGTTAATATGATTAAACAAAGGAAGAGTATGTCAACCAAATATGAGCACATTAGCATTTTGTACTAATTATCATCAAGTAGCCTCTTTTCCCCTGTAAGCTTTTGAATCTCAGTAATATCCTGTGTTACCTCAAGTGTTCCAAGATAATTGCCATCTTTGTCCCTTACTGGAAAATAGTTTATGTAAATCATTCTCCCGTGAAGATTAATCCAGAAGGGAGCATTGTCCCTTTTGCCAGCTTTAAAATCATCAAGAATCTTCTGCACAATAGGCAAGCTTTTTGGTGGATGGCAATTTTGTACCTTTCTGCCCAGATCCATCTTTGTCCTCGGGAAAATTCTACCATTCTTTGGAGTATTAAAAAATTTCACTCTGTCTTCCGCATCGACAAAAGATAAATCCACTGGCAAGCTGTCCATTATTGCCTCAATGGTCTCGGTAGAAAGTTCATTTAAATTCATAAAGTCCTCCTTTTATCTAAAATAACCTAAGTTATCACATTCTTCTTTTATCTCTTTCCACTCATCATCTGTAATAACATCAAGAGCAGTAACATAAAGGATATTCTGTTCCTTCTGTGTATGAAGGCTGAATTTTTCAAGTAGAAATGTAGCCATACTTTCCATTTGATTACAGAAATCATTAAAGGCAAAAGAACCTTTCTCTTTTAACATCTTTATCATCTCCTTCTTTTGCTCTTTCATCTCTGTGTGTTCTGCCCACATTATAGCCGGTGGCTGTTCTATGCCGTGCCTTTCAAGAATCGGAAAGAGTGTATTTTCCTGCCTTACATTATGGTTTTCAGCTTCCATAAGCTTTTGAAGAATGTCATCAATTCTGGCCAACATTTCTTTACCATTTTCAAAACTCCCCGTCTTCCTTAAATTTTTAATCTCCTCTATTAAATCTTCCATTATTCTCAAAATAATTTTATGATCTTCCTGAAAGCTTTTTATCGGATGCCAGTCCGGAACTTTTAAATCTGGATTTTCAATTTTATCTTTAAAGAGTAACAAATGAATATCACAGGCAGACATTAAATCTTCTCTTGAAAAGCCTTCTTTAACAAGCTCATTTTCTGCAAATGCTATCAAAATAGGATTTACATCAGAAATTAGCTCTTTAAACTCTTTTTTTACCTTTTCAAGCTCTTCAGGACTTTCTTTGCCTTTAAGCCTCTTCATCAGGCTCTTTAACTTCTCTTTTTTTTCTAAAAATTCTTTGCTATTTGTATCCATAAAATATCCCTCTCTTGTTTTATTTATTACTTCTTATAAAAATAAATGTAATAAGCACCATCTTTAAACTCTGTCCAGCTTTCAAACCCAAGATTTTCAAGATAAGTGATAAGGGGAATGGGTTTGAAATTCTGTATTATGCCAAAACTTTTATGACTTTTTGCAAATTCTAATACACTAAAGAAGGGTTCTCCAATATCACGGACATCCTTTACCTCAAAACCACTTAAATCTTTCGCCCACTCTGGCTTTTCTTTCTGTTCTTCTTTATTCAGGATGGTCTCCTTTTTAGTATAAATTTCTTTCTTTTTAAATTCAAGGAATTCTTTACCAAGCCCTATTGCATCATTAAGCTCGTAGAGTAACTCATTTAAGTAAACACCAGCAACCTGAGAAGCCTTCTTTACCGTTGTTAGTTTTGCCACGGTATTAAAAATAACTGGATTATTAAGCCTCTGAAATTTATCAGAAATAGAAAGTAGTCTCTCTTTTACCTCCGGGTATTTTAGCACAATATCATAAATTTTGTCATTTTCTTTAATTAATTCTTTCTCCTGCATATTTTTCCTCCCTCTTCATTTTCTGTTAGTGAATATTAACTAACATATTATAATAAAAAATTTTCTTTCTGTCAAGTAAAATTTGAAAAATTTTCTGTTTTTATGGGGGTCAAAGTTTTCCAAAAATCCAGAACTATAATTTTATTTAGAATTAGTACAAAGAAACACTAGTCTATTTTCAAAAAGCTTTAAATAGCTTTTTTCAAAATATATAACCTATAAAAGACTGTCCCCTGTAAGTATAAACGGCATAAATAAGGCTATTAAAAGGACTACAACTAAACTGTAATTCTAAAAACCAGTTGCCAAGATTAACATTTGAAAACTCAAATCTATACCCAAACGCTATTTCATATAAAAATATTCTGTCAAGATAATTATCGTACTCAAAAGTAAATACAGGAGAAAGATAAACTCCATAACTTAAAATTTCAATTACCTTTGGTATATCAACATCTTTCAGTAAATTTTTCAAAAAATAAGTTGGAAAAGATAGAGAAGCTTCAATATTCCATCTTAAGCCAACTTCTCTTTCACCAAAGTAGCTATTTTTCAGATCAAGCCTCAAACTTCTCCATTCACCAAATAAACTAAAACCATAAGAAATACCGTCTTCCCAGAAGACACTTCTGTCAATCCTTGCAAGACCTCCAAGACCAACATAAATATTATCTTTTGCAAAAAGGAAAAGATTTGCAAACAAAAAAATCAAGATTAAAATAAATCTTTTCATTATATCCTCCATACTTTTTATCTTCTCCCAACTTCTTCCTCAGTAATATGCTTAACACATCTCTTCTGTGAATGGTCGTAAATATAAATACCATCGGATGTTTCGTAATACAGCTTTGTTCCTTTTATAAAGTTTAGCCTTAAAGTTGGTAACCACATTTCATTGTCAAGATTTACTTCATACTTAAAGCTATAGTTATCTTTATCAAATACAAGCATTCTGGCATATTTATAAGAATCATAAAACATTGTGTTTTCCTCACAATATATAAGTAGTTCATTCCCTATAACAACTGGTAATGCATAGTAACATTCTATATCTTGTGGTATTGAAATATAGTTAGTTATAAAAAAATTTGTGATAAGTTCATCATTGCTTAGATTATATACCCATACTTTGCCATTATCTTCAGTTGATCTGGGAAACAAATTTATAATAAGTAACTTATCATTATATATCCAGTAGTCGTAATATTGCGTTTCATCTGGTACATAGTTTGTCTTTATCTCTCTTTCTTCTGGATTGGAAAGATTTATTCTTAAAATTTGATTACCTCTCATTGGTGTTAAAAATAGATAATTTTTCCATATTAAGTATGGATTGTGAGTTATCCAACTTTCTTAGTAGTCCTTCATAAAAAATAGTTTTATAGCTATTTATATCAACCATACCAACAGGAAATTTTCCATTTGCCATTGTCCAGGATCCACTTATTATAAGATAGTTACTCACGACAAACATTGTAGCGGTGTCTCTAAATCCATTTTTTATCTTCTTTATTATCTCACCTTCTTTATTAAAAACTATTATTTCATCTTCCCTTCTTTGACGATATGCAATAACAAACAATCTACCATCGGATGCCTGACAGAGAGGTTCTAATTCTATTGTAGAGCTTACCATTCTTACCTTCACTTCAAAAGTCTCAGGGTCAATTCCTGTAACTGTTCCATAAGGTTCTGTATCTACATCAAAAAAGAATAATTTATCAAATGTTTCATCATTTTGTATTATCTGTATCTGTGGTTCAAAAAAGCTTTCAAGAGAACAGGAAAAGAAGAATAAAACTGCAACTATTAAAAAATGTTTTACTTTCATACCATCTCCTTTTTTTGTTGTTACAACAATGAAAGTGGAAATAAAACTCAAAGTTTGAAAGTGGAAAAGTTAGGGAAAAGAAAACCTCCTTGCATGCCGAAAATATCTGGCAGAGGCAAGGAGGTTAAAATGCTTCAAC
>JBMFQR010000022.1:0-31232 GCA_049968515.1 Brevinematia bacterium | reverse complement strand
AAGCTATATATTTTCTGTGAAAAAGTAGGTGTTGGCACTTATTTCTATTTTAAATTACCTATACTATAGTAATGAAGAATTAATGCTATGATTAAACCCACAACATCGGCACATATTGTTGAAACCAAAAGGACAAAAATGTTCCTTACTCCAAAAAAATAAAGTGCAATGAATGTACCTGCCCCTACAACTATTAGAACGGATAAAAAAGAAAAGATAATTTTCATTTTCAGCTTTATATAGATAAGCTCAAAACTAATATGTGCCAGGCCACCTATTATCATTCCTGCTACCAAACCTTGTAATAAAGACATTGTAATCGGAGGCTGATAAATAATAAACATAAAATGCGTTGCAATGACTAAGCCGACTAAACCGGAAATTAAAGTTGTAAAGATTAGAGAGACAATTAGATTAATCCGTCTTTTTCTATCACTCATCCTCTTCTCCCGAAATTGCTTAATGTTTTAAAAAATTCTTCAATTTTATTAAATTGATTATTTTGCCTTCCATATACTATATCTGTAAAGAATGAATGTAATTGCAATACCAACTACTTCTGCAGTTATTATTGTAACAATAAAAGTAATAGGTTTTACCACTCCAGAAAGATAAGCTGCCAGAAATGTTCCTCCCCCGATAACTATAAAAGTTAAAAAAAAAGAAAAGATCAATTTCACTTTCAGTTTTAAAAATGAAAAAGCAAAAGAAAGGTGTGTCAATGCTCCAATAATTATCCCAGAAAATATGCCTTTCATTAGATTTAATAAAACAGGATCATTATAAATATATACAATACAGAGAGAAATGACACCTCCTACAAGGCCTCCTATCGCAATAGTAAACATCAAAGATATAATGAAGTTGACCATTTTTTTTCTCCTCAACTCAGCCTTTAAGATTTACTGAATTATACATAGTGGCTGTTTCAGAAAGTGGCAAATTTCTTTGCCCTCATTCTAAATGAAATGAAGAATATAAAAATGGCATATTCTTCGCTTCGCATAGAATGAGCGTTTTGACTTTTTGGACAGCACCTACAAATTACAATGGCATAAATATTAATCCTGCCCTTATGGACAGCCGCTGTGTAACTTAAAAAATTATTTAATGTTAGAATATACCTTTTGTTAAAATAATTCAAGTTTTTTATGGTTTTTTAAAAAAATTTGTCGTTAAAATTTTGAAATTCAGGAAGTTTGGTGTTATCTTATTAGCAGGAGGATATATGTTTAAGCTGGCTATTTTGGCATTTTTATTTATTTTTAATTCTGGTTTTACAGAGACAAATATTTCTCTCTCGAACGTAACTGAAACAAATATCTCTGCAGTTACCAGATATCCAAAAGCGAATGTAAGCTTTATTGACTCATTTCTTGAGTTTAACAGGATGGGTGGAATTTTTATGTATCCACTCTATCTGCTTTCTATACTTGGACTTGCCTATATTCTTGAAAGGTTTTTCTTTTATAATTTCAAAAGAAAGCTTTTTGACGAAAAGCTTCTTGCTGAATGCAGAAAATCTGGTAACCACCTGAATGAATTAAGAGAGAAAATAGAGGCTTCAAAGACAAGAATGGCAGATGTTTTGAAAGAGATTTTCAGGCTTTCAAAGAAAAGAAAGACGGTTGAAGAGCTTGATAAGATTCTGGAAATGGAAATTAATGGACAGATTAATGAGCTTCAAAGAGGTTTTACAATGATTACAACCATTATAAGTCTTTCTCCGCTTGTGGGGTTTCTGGGTACTGTTTCAGGTATGATATATGCATTCAAATCAATATATCAGGCTGATCAGGTATCTGTTACTCTCGTAGCAAAGGGAATTTATGAGGCTTTAATAACTACAGAGGTTGGGCTTGTTATTGCAATTGTTGTAAATTTCTTTTATAGTATATTTGTTCAAAAAGTGGAAAGATTTACACAGGTGACTATAGAGGCTGGAGAAAATCTTATAGAGAGGATTGTTGAAAATGAAGATTAGGGGCAAAAGGATTGCCGCTGAAATACCGACCGCAAGCCAGTCAGATATAGCATTCCTTCTCATAATTTTCTTTCTTGTAACGGCCTCGTTTGCTGCAAGAAGTGGTATAACTCTTGGATTTCCAAAGAAGGATGCTTTACCAAAGGAAGTCTATGTGAAAGAGATTGGAGAGATAAAAATTACAAGGGACTCTTTTTTCATAGGAGGAAACAGAGTAGCTGAAAGTTATCTGGAAAAGAGCATAGAAGATTTTGAATACAGAAAGATTATTGTTTATGTTGAAAAGGGTGTGCCTTACGGAAGGGTTGTGAAGATAATAAGCTATCTCCAGAAGAAGGATGCCGAGGTTTCTTTGAGGGTAATAGAATGAAAATGCCACCTTCAAAAGCAAAGCCTTATTTGCCTGTTGTGGCGATGGGGGATATTGCATTTTTGCTTTTAGTTTTTTTTCTTGTTACAAGTGCGCTTGACCAGAGCAGAAAGTTGCAGATAGAAATTCCATCTGCAAAAAATACTCTGAAAATTCCTCAGGAGGAGGTTTTCACTGTATTTTTAGATAGAGATGGAAAGATTTATTTTAAAGGGAAGGAAAAGAGCCTTTTTGAGCTACAATTTTTATACTTCAAGCATGCCTCAATTTTTAAAAAACCTATTATACAGGTAGTTGGTGATAAGGACCTGAACTACGAAAGGGTTGATGAGGTTATTCAGGCTTTAAGGAAAAATCTTCCAGTCAAGGTGGCATTTTCCTGCAAGGAGGAAAAAGAAAGATGAGGATGAAGTACTGGATTTTATTATCAATTGCTATACATTTAGTTATAATGCTTTTTTTTTCTCTTAAGATAAGCTTTGGTGAAAAAAAATATATCGATCTCTCATATCTTACGATAACAGATTTTAATGAAAGAAAAGAGGACAATGAGGTAAAAAAAATAATAGTGGAGAAAAAGGAGGGTGATATAACTCCAACAGAGCAAAAGATAGAAGAGACCAATGTGGTTGAAAATGTGGCCTCAGCTAATAACTTTGACCAGAGTAAATTTATGCCTTTCTATCTGGTTGATGAGCTTCCAGTTCCACTTGTAAAGATAGCTCCACAATATCCTGAAGAAGCAAGAAGACTTGGTGTGGAAGGAGTGGTGGTTTTGAAGATTTATATTGATGAGGAAGGAAGGGTTGAAGAAGTTGAGGTAATAAAGTCTCCAAATGAATTACTTTCAGTTGTATCAAAGAAGACACTTATGAATGTGAAGTTTAAGCCTGCAAAGGCTGGTGGAAGGTTTGTGCCTGTATGTATTGAGCTTACTTTAAGATTTAAACTTAGCGGGTAATGATTGAATTGAAAAAACTCTCCGCAATTTTCAAAAACTCTAATTCTTTTAATGTTTCTTTTATTTTTAGCTCTTTAATTGAAATACAAAATTCATCTTTATGCAATTTCATAAAGCTCAGCCTGTTTAATATAATCTCTATTTTGGATAGTAACAATTTTTCAATGGCATTTCTTAATTCATCTTTTTTATCCATATAAACCACTACAAGGTCTACTATATCCCTTGCTTTAATACTTTCCGGTCTATAGAAAAACTTCTTTGCTATTATTTCTTGCGGATGATCTATTCTCACTTTTAGACTTTCGATAAAGGTTTCTAATGGCTGAAGCCCCGTAAGATTTGGAGCCACAATAAAATCTATTTCTTGTTTTCCCATAGAAATTTTAAGAAAGTTTGATTGCTCAACATAATCCTTAGAATAATCAGCTACAAAATCGTTCAATCTTGGTGATAAAAGAGTAATATACTGCGGGTTTGATAAAAATATATCTACGTCAATACTTATTCTGTGGTTGTAATAAAATGTAAGGGCACTTCCGCCACCAAAATTCCATTCCTCATATGGTATTTTAGAATGTTCAAGACATTTTATTGCAATTTTAAGAGGCTTTATAAAATTCATATTTTAAAAATTTCTTCAAAATTTCTGCTTCTGTATACTGGTTTAATAAACCTTTCGTAATAATCTTTCAACTCTTCAAGAGAAATACCATGCTCCATTGCAAACATTAATATTAATGAAGGATTAACATCTGTAAAGAGTATAAAAAGTCTTTCCCTATACATTAAAGGGAATTTCTTTTTCTTTATCAATCCTGCAATTTTCTTTTCAGAAATGTGTTTTTTGAAAGACTTGTTGATTTCACACCACAACACTTTCATTTTTGCCTTCCATTGAGTCTCATTTTATTTCAATCACTTCACCGCCCGGTTTTAGAGGATTGAATGGGAAGAAAAATTCCGGAACGTAATATCCAGTTTCATCTACGCCTATTAGACCTTTATACTTAACTTTTACGTAAACATTTACAAAGTAATTTCTTAAACCTTTAAGATTTAAGCCATCGTATGAAATTATGTATTCGAGGGGAGGAGCTTCTTTTATTGTTTCATAAAGGTTGAGCATCTCTTTTAGTTGTTTCAGTGAATAGTATTTTCCAAATGTTTTTTCTGCAAGCAATTCAAAGAGGTTTTTGTTTTCATCTGAAAAGTTAACTACATATACAGGAATTGCATTGTTCCTTGCATAGTTTATGAGTATATCAAGGTCATAGGTTGAAAAAGAAGAACCGCTAATTTTTCCGGAGGTGAAAACTACCACAGCTTTATTTCTGTTTACATTCAATAGCTCTCTTATACCATCATGAATAGCAGTATCAAGATTTTTTGAGTAATCATCAGAATATTCCTGCTTTTTGTAAAACTCAACAGGCCAGAGAACACTTGCTGTAATTTTGCCTGAAGTCTCAATCTCTTTCGACAGAATCTTTAAATCAATCCAATCCTTTCCGGTAGACTTTGTAAGAAAGGTAGAAAAAACCTCAAGAAAATCATCTTCATATTCCTTCATCTGAAGGCTCTTGTCAATTATAAATTTTACATACATATTCTTTCTGTATTCATAGGTTGCACCCAGTCTTATTATGGGAACAAGTGTCGACTCTTCATACACAAGAAAATTTTCTTCCTTAAGGTTTAATACTGGATTTCCTGCCTTATCCCATACTCTTATATGTAAAAAATTTCTTGGGTAAGAAGCTGTCCATATTCTTGTGGTTTGAACATTAAGGTTTGCATATTGAAGCTCAAGGGGAGTAAACATAGCAATTCTTGAAGTGTTGAGGTCAGTTTCATAGACTATATTTTTTGTGTCTATTGCTACATCAAATGGCATATTAAGCTTCTCTTTTGAAATGGAGATCTTTTCAAGCATTTCACGCTGGATGTCGTAAATAAAAAGCCCTTCTTTTGCATCAGAAATGTAAATTTTGTCATCTTTTATGGCAATTCCTCTTGGCTCTTGAAGTTGTTCATTCCCGATAGTTCCGGCAAAATTTCCAAATATATCATATATTACAATCCTTCCATTTCCGCTATCACTTACATAAATCAAATCCCCTTTTCCACATATGTCGGTTGGCCTTTTTAGCTCTCCTTCACCTATGGATTGCACCCATTCGCCTGAAAGAGTGAATTTCTGGATTCTGTCATTTCCATTGTCTACAACAAAAATGTAGTCATTTGCAATGTATATTCCCATAGGACCTGCTATATTTGTCTGGGCTGCTCCACCAACGCCGATCTTTCTATTCAAATATTTGCCTTCCCTGTTAAAAACAAATATTGCATCAAGAGAGTAATCAGCTATATATATGTTATCATTATATATTGCTATACCTGTTGGTAGCTTAAAAGATGAAAAATCACCAATCTTTCTGCCAATTTCTCTCTGTATATTACCATTGGCATCCATTTCAACAACGTATTTTCTTTTAATAGAAGAAATGAGGAACAAATCCCTTTTTTCATCATAAATTATAAAGGAAGGTCGGGGAAATCTATTTTTATTTTCCATAATTCCGCCGGCTATATATGGAATCGAAAACTCATATTTCCTGTCCATAGAAAGCGAAAAATACAGATCATTAAGCTTCTGCTTGGTAAGATAATTTCCACTACCAAGCCTCACGAGATTTTCCCATTCCTCAATGGCATTTTTCTGATAGCCTGCCTGCAAAAATGATAAACCCAGATAGTACCTTGCCCTCGTATTCATCGGATAAATTGATAGAGCCTTCCTGAAAATCTGAATGGCAGCCTCATACTCTCTGTTGTGAAATCTCATAATACCAGTTTTAAACTGCTTATCTGAAAGATATAAAGAGAGGTCGTCAGAATAGCAAAAGCCTGCAATAAAAATTAAAGCAATTAAGATTTTAATCTTAATGAATTTCATTATACAACCTGTCGAAATATTTTTTTGCCCTTTCTACCATTTCGGACTTTGTTGTGTAAAAACTTACTTCTTTGTTATATAAAAACGCAGCCTCTGTCCAGTTATGACTGCCTAAAATTAAAATCTCATCATCTATAATAACCATTTTTGAATGTAAAGAAAAATCTGAATTATATAGCTTAAAGTCAATATCATTTTGTGTCAAAAAATTTGTAGTTTGGGGATAGTTACTGGCAGTTGTTTTGTCAAGAATAAGCTTTATGTTGACTCCATTTTCGTTTAAAGCCTTTAAAGTAATAAACACGTCATTTGCGGCATAATCATTACCAGGGGAGTAGATGGCTGCAAACATCATAACTTTTACATCTTTTTGAGCCTTTGAAAGAGAGTCTAAAAGAAAGCTTCTATACTCTGTATCAATAAGAAGACCTTCTTTTTTCTCATCTACCGGAGGGTTATCATCAAAGTTGCAGCAAAACAAAAGAAAAATCAAAAAAAATATAACCTTTTTCATTACCAAAATAAATTTATATCACGTCAAATTGATTGTGACGTGATAACTAAAATTTTATAAATTATATTTGTTATACAAGAAATTGTCAAGAAAATAGGTGTATAGAGCTATCCTTATTTCAGTTTCCGTCCCAGCCAGCTATTCGTGCAAGCATCCACCACAGGGCTTTAGCAAGCCTGAGTGCACCAACTTCTCCTATGTGATCACCATCCTCTGTATGGTTGGTAGTAGTAATAAAATCACCATTTGATTCATTTGCATAATCCATCATATTGTCTGGATGAATAACCTGAAATGTATGACCATTCCATGTAGTGGTAGCCTCTTCCGAAGAATTGTTCCAGCATAAGATATCCGCATAGTCAAAGAGAATGGTATTACTATGAGAATTTACATAATTTCTGATGTACTCATGCTTGATATGTCTCTGGTAGCCTCTTTCTCCAGTATTTCCTCCTCCATCAACTGGCCCTGTAGTGAAAAAGACTTTTGTGGAGTATCCATTGGAAAGGCAGAATTCAATATATTCCATAGTAGCACTCAAATATGTATCCATACAGACACGGTTGCTTGTCAGTTCATAGTCCCCAGCATCAAGACCCCATATTCTGTCTCCATCGGGTCCACCTTCTGATGCTCCAGCCCATCTTACACCATACACGGGATCTGTGCCGCCACCTGGTGCGTTATGGAATGTCATATCCCAGCACCATCCAAAACCTATGGCCGCAATTGTTAGATTATTTGAATTGCAATAGGCAATATGATTTTTTATCATATTGGCATTTACTGCAGGGTAATTTGGATCAGAGGTATTCCACGCCTTCCATGTGTACCATATAGCCTCGCCTGTTCCATAACTCCAGCCTGAATTTTGATCTCTTACAGCCTTGCTTATACGAAGATGTGAATCAGTATAGACTTCAGGGGGTCCACTTTCCGTTCTCTTAACCTGAAAGCGGCTATCAAGAAGCTCATCCTATTCTGTACCCGCTGGAATGAGACTCACCGGGTATATTTACTCATATTTTCTTTACCTGGTCTATCCAGTACTGTGGTATTTTGTCATATTTGTCAACCACAGTATGGTCAGCAATGATTACGTTTCCACCAGAACTGGCTTGAGTGGAGCTAGAATTTTCCCCACCAGTCCCCCCTGATGAATTAGAAGAAGACACACTGCTCGAAGAATTAGACACAGGGATTTGTTTGACACCCGACTATTAACAAAAGAAGTATTGACAAAGCTAATGCAAAATTTACTTTTATGCAATCCTCCTTATTTCATAAATTTTTAGACAATGCCTATCCTTGCAAAATTGGAAAAAAGAAATTAAAATAATCTCTCTATAACTTTTTTGCTTTAAAAAATGAGCTTATAAAGATGAAGCTATCGGCTTCATTAATTTATATAAGTTCATACTTTACAAATCTTACTTTCGGGAAGACTAAAAATGGAAATTTTTAGAAAAAAAATTAATCTTTTTCCCTCTGGAATTCCGGAGGATATAAAATTTATAGCCAGCAAGTTTATGGAGAATGGGTTTGAGATATATCTTGTTGGTGGAGCGGTGAGAAATCTCATCATTTATGGTGACAAAAACATTAAGTGGGATTTTGACTTCGCTACAAATGCAAAACCAGAGAAAGTTATTGACCTATTTAAAGATAAAAGAAAGGGGGGAGTTTTTACTGTACCGACTGGACTTTCTCATGGAACAGTTTCAGTTGTTATTAAACATGGCAATAACTTTACCAATTATGAGATAACAACTTATAGGACGGAGGATGTCTATGTGGATGGTAGACATCCAAAAAGTGTTAGCTTTTCTTCATCCATACTTGAGGATCTTTCAAGAAGAGATTTCACAATAAATGCAATGGCTTATGATTTATTTGAGAAGTTCATTCTTGATCCATTTGGAGGTTATGAGGATGTAAAAAGAAAACTCATCAGAAGTGTTGGGGATCCACTTATAAGATTTAAAGAAGATGGTTTAAGACCTGTAAGAGCCTGCAGAATTGCTGCACAGCTTGGTTTTAGAATTGATGAAAAGACATTTAATGCGATTCCGGAAGTTCTTGATGTTGTAAAAAAGGTTTCAATGGAGAGAATAAAGGATGAGTTAATGAAGCTTCTGAAATATGCAGAAAAACCTTCTTATGGAATTGAACTGATGAGAAAGAGCGGCATTCTCCAGCTTTTTATTCCTGAATTGCTTGAAGGATATGATGTTGCCCAGAATGAATTTCATAAATATGACATATATTATCATAACCTTTTCTCCTGTGATGCAGTGGATAAAAATAAGCCACTTGTGAGGCTTGCAGCATTACTTCATGACATAGGGAAGGCAAGAGCGAAAAAATATGCATTACAAACTGGTATAGGGAATGTTTTTTATAATCATGAGGTAATTGGTGAAAAGATGTCTGAAAAAATATTAAAAAGGCTAAAATTCAGCAACTCAGAAATAAAAAGGGTTCAGATGCTTGTGAGACTTCATATGTTTTACTACACAGAAGATTGGACTGATGGGGCTGTAAGGAGATTTTTAAGAAAATTTGATGGAGATGAGGAGTTTTTGAAGGATCTTTTTGAATTAAGAAAAGGGGATAGGATCGGGAGTGGTTTAAAGAACAAAGAAGCTGATATTATTGAAAAATTCAAGGAAAGAATTAGAAAGGTAATAGAGGAAGACAACGCCTTAAAGGTTACTGATCTTGATATAAATGGATATGAAATAATGGAACACTTTAATATTCCACCATCGAGAACCATTGGGCAGATGCTTGAATACATGCTTGAAAAGGTGCTTGACAATCCAGAGCTAAATAAAAAAGAAAAACTCATTGAAATTGGAAAGGAATTTTTAGAGAAAGTGAGGACAGAAAATGTATGAAAGGAATAATCATACTTTTTTTAGCCGCAAGCTTCAATCTTTCTTTTTCGTCGACAACGCTTGATTTTATAACAAATGAAGTTGCTTCCTTGAGAAATACTGAAGAGGGGATTTTAAAGCTACTTTCAATACTCTCAAACGAATATCTTAAGGATACAAATTCCTACGATGTTAACTGGCAGCTTTCTGCTATCACGTATTTTTACGGGGACTATTATGTCAAAGATTCTGAAACAAAAAAGAAAGTTTTTGAGCAGGCAAAAAATTTTGGACTGGCAGCAGTAAAAATAAAGCCTGATGCCCCTGATGGCCATTACTGGCTTGGTATTGCATATGCAAAATGGAGTGAGGCAAATGGAATATTATCAAGCCTTTTCTATGCTGACGACGTTCTTGAGGAAATGACAAAGACTGTTGAATTACAGCCAGATTTTCTCTGGGGGCTTGCCCTTGCAGTTAGATCACGTGTATACAGCCTGGCACCGGGATGGCCAATAAGTGTTGGGGATAGAAAGAAGGCTTATATCGATATATATCAGGCTTTAAAATATGCTGGCAATTACAGGCTTGTCTGGAAGTTGTATGCTGATTTGCTTGTTGATGACAACAAAACTGAAGAGGCAAGAAAGGTGATAGAAAAGGCTCTTTCTTTCCCCTTTGATAAGAGAATTCCTAAGGAAGAAGAAAAAACGATAAGTGAGTTGAATGAGCTTTTGAAAAGGGTAAAGAGAAGATAAGCTAAAAACACTATGTGGTTTTGTTTTCGGTTTTCTTTCACACCAAAATTTCTTACAATTCTGGAAATGAGAAAATTGTTAATTTTTTGTGTTTTTTTAAAAAAAGAATTAAAATAAAGCAACCAATTTTTTTATTTTTGGAGGTAAACCATGCCTAAAACAATGAAAACGATCGACGGCAACAATGCCGCCGCATATGTAGCCTATGCCTTTACCGAGGTAGCTACTATATATCCTATAACCCCGTCATCAACCATGGCGGAATACTGTGATGATTGGGCTGCAGAGGGAAAAAAGAATATGTTTGGAACTATTCCCCAGATTACAGAGATGCAGTCTGAAGCCGGTGCGGCAGGTGCAATGCATGGTGCATTGCAGGCTGGAAGTCTTGCAACTACGTTCACTGCATCACAAGGATTACTATTGATGATACCCAATATGTATAAAATTGCTGGAGAATTGTTGCCAGGGGTATTTCACGTCAGTGCAAGAACAGTAGCCACACATGCTCTCTCAATTTTCGGTGATCATTCTGATGTTATGGCTATAAGACAGACAGGGGTTGCACTTCTGGCTACTGGTTCAATTCAGGAAATTCTTGACCTTGCACCTGTGGCACATCTTGCAGCAATAAAATCCAGAATCCCATTTTTACACTTCTTTGATGGTTTCAGGACGTCCCATGAGGTTCAAAAGGTTGAATTGCTTGACTATAGTGATTATGAAAAACTTCTTGATAAAGAAGCATTAAAAGCATTCAGAGAGAGGTCTTTATCGAGTGAAACTCCGGTTACAAGAGGAACGGCTCAGAACCCGGATATATTCTTTCAGGCAAGAGAGTCATGCAATAAATTCTATGATGCTGTTCCTGATGTTGTAGAGCATTATATGAATGAGATGAGCAAATTAACGGGAAGAGAATATCATCCTTTCAATTATTATGGTGCTCCAGATGCAGAAAATATTATTGTGGCTATGGGTTCAGTTACAGACCTTGCTATGCCTGTAGTGGATTATCTTGTTAAGAAGGGTGAAAAGGTCGGATTAATTGCTGTTCATCTTTACAGACCTTTCTCTGCCAAATATTTCTTCAAGGTAATGCCAAAAACCGTAAAAAGAATAGCTGTTCTTGATAGGACAAAGGAACCGGGTGCTGGTGGAGAGCCACTTTATCTTGATGTAAAAAATCTTTTCTATGGCAGGGAGAATGCACCTGTGATTGTAGGTGGAAGATATGGACTTTCTTCAAAGGATACAACTCCAGAACAGCTTATTGCAGTATTTGAAAATCTGAAGCTGAAAGAGCCAAAGAATGGGTTTACAGTGGGCATTGTTGATGATGTGACATTTCTTTCTTTGCCGGTTGGTGAGAGTGTGAATGTAGCTCCTGCTGGCACATATGAGGCAAAATTTTATGGAATTGGTTCTGATGGTACAGTTGGAGCAAACAAAAACTCCATTAAGATCATAGGGGATAATACAAACAAATATGCACAGGCATATTTTGTTTATGACTCAAAAAAGTCTGGTGGGGTAACTGTTTCACATCTGAGATTCGGTGATAAACCGATACATTTGCCTTATCTTGTTACCACTCCTGATTTTGTTGCATGTCATGTTCCCGCATATCTCGAAAAGTTCGATATGTTAAAAGGATTGAAGAAGGGTGGTGTATTTCTCTTGAATTCCATCTGGGATGAGAAAGAGGTATTGAATCACATTCCTAACAAGATGAAGAAATATATGGCAGAGAATGACATAAAGTTTTATATCATCAACGCTACAAAGATTGCAGAAGAGATAGGACTTCCCGGAAGAACAAATACAATAATGCAGTCGGCATTTTTCAAGGTGACCAACATCATTCCTTATGATCTTGCGGTGAAAGAGATGAAAGATGCCATCAAAAAAACCTATGGTAAGAAGGGCGATAAGATTGTCAATATGAACTATGCCGCGGTTGATAGGGGTGGAGATGTAATAGAAATAAAGGTTGATCCATCCTGGAAAAATTTAAAGATTGAAGAGGAAAAGTTTGGTGAAAGGCTTCCAGATTTTATAAAGAAGGTAATGGTTCCAATCAACAGGCTTGATGGAGATAGCCTTCCTGTTTCAGCATTTGTTGGTAGAGAGGATGGAACATTCCCGGCAGGTACAACCCAGTATGAAAAGAGAGGCATTGCAGTTAATGTGCCTGAGTGGAAAAGCGAAAATTGTATACAGTGTAACCAGTGTGCATTTGTCTGTCCACATTCAGTGATAAGACCGTTCTTACTTGATGAAAATGAGCTTAAGAATGCTCCTGCTGGTACAACAACAATTCAGGCAATAGGCAAGGGACTTGAAAAGTATAAGTACAGGATTCAGGTTTCTGTGCTTGACTGTACGGGTTGTGGAAATTGTGTTGATGTGTGTCCGGGAAAGCAGAACAACAAAGCTCTCGAGATGAAACCACTCGAAAGTCAGCTTGCTGAAGCCAGCCGATGGGAATACTTTGATAAAAATGTAAGCTATAAAGACAATCTGATTGAAAAGACAACTATCAAAGGCTCCCAGTTCTCAAGACCGCTTTTTGAGTTTTCGGGTGCCTGTGGCGGTTGTGGTGAAACGCCATATATTAAAGTAATCACCCAGCTTTTTGGAGAAAGAATGATAGTTGCAAATGCAACGGGTTGTTCTTCCATTTATGGTGGTTCAGCACCTGCTACACCTTATAGAGCTGGTGAAAAAGGGAAGGGAGTTGCATGGGCAAACTCTCTCTTTGAGGATAATGCAGAATATGGCTATGGTATGGCACTGGCACACAAAAAGATCAGAAACTATATTCAGGAGCTTATGCAGAAGGCTATTGCAGAAGGCGTGAAGGAAGAGCTTAAGGCGGCATTTGAAGAGTGGATGAAGGTTAGAGAAGATGGACAGAAGTCAGTTGAGGTTTCAGAGAG
The DNA here is from genome assembly GCA_049968515.1 of Brevinematia bacterium. Taxonomy (GTDB): domain Bacteria; phylum Spirochaetota; class Brevinematia; order Brevinematales; family JAOACQ01; genus JAOACQ01. The sequence goes on along the minus strand of JBMFQR010000022.1, from coordinate 17,862 downwards.
GATAAAAGAGCTTCTGAAGAAAGAATCCTCACCCACTTTAAATCAAATAAAAGAGCTTGAAAAATACCTTTCCAAGAAATCCATATGGATAATTGGTGGTGATGGATGGGCTTATGATATAGGTTATGGTGGTCTTGACCATGTGATTGCTTCAGGTGAAGATATAAATCTCTTAGTTTTAGATACCGAGGTTTATTCAAACACTGGAGGTCAGTCTTCTAAGGCCACTCCGATAGCTGCTATAGCAAGATTTGCAGCGAGTGGAAAAAAGATTAAGAAAAAGGACCTTGGTCTTATGGCTACGACCTATGGTTATGTCTATGTTGCACAGGTGGCTATGGGAGCAAATAGAAACCAGTTTTTGAAAGCTATAATCGAGGCTGAAAGCTATCCAGGGCCCTCTCTTATAGTTGCTTATTCACCGTGTATTAACCATGGGCTTTATGCTGGAATGGGTAAATCACAAGAAGAGGAGAAAAGAGCAGTGGAATGTGGTTACTGGCATCTATGGAGATATGACCCCAGACTTGAGAAAGAAGGTAAAAATCCATTTCAGCTTGACTCAAAAGAGCCAACAGGAAACTTTAGAGAGTTTCTGCTTGGAGAGGTAAGGTTTGCCTCATTGATGAAAACATTTTCACAAACTGCAGAGGAGTTATTTAAAGCTGCAGAAGAGGATGCAAAGAGAAGATATGCTACTTACAAGAGATTGGCTGGTTTGTAATACCAACTTTTAAGTTAAATAAAGGCTGCCTGAAAGGTTTTCTGGCAGCCATTTTTACATATAGGAATGGTTATTATAACTATTGGTATTATAAATAGTTTGATTTATTACTGAAGAATGATTAACATGTTATGCTGGAAGACTAATATGAATGACAACTTTTTAATTATTGTAAATCCACTATCTGGAAATGGGAAGCCTTTGAAAGTTTTGCGTGTGGTGAAAAAGGTTTTTGATGAGAATAGTGTCAAATACAGTGTGTTGATATCCTCTTCAAAAGAATGTGTCGAAGATTTTTTATCAAGTGGGGTAAAGGAGGGATTTAAAAGGCTTTTACTGCTTGGTGGTGATGGGACAGTAAATGAAGCATTACAACATATTGTGGACAGGAAAGATTTAATTATTGCCGTTTTGCCTGTTGGAAGTGGAAACGATATGGCTAAAAACATCGGTTTTAAACCACCATTCAGAAAGGAATACATTTATGGGATATTAAATGGAGAAGAAAAAGCTATAGATATTGGTGTTTGTAATGGCAGATATTTTTCCAATGCAGTTGGAATAGGGTTTGATGCCAAGGTGGCATTTGATTATAACAAATCTTTATTTTTGAGAGGAAAGGCGAAATATCTTTTTCAGATTTTTAAGAATATAGTGTTTTATAAGTCAAGGCAGATGGAGATAAAAGACTTTCTTCCACTGCAAAGAGTTTTTCTTATATCTATTGGAAATGGCAAAACAACAGGGGGAGGGGTTCCCCTGACATTAAATGCAGAAATTGATGATGGGCTTCTTGATGTTTGTGTGATAAAGGAAACCGGTATTTTCGAGAGAGTTCAAAACCTTTCAAAGGGCTTAAAGGGGGAGCATTTGAGCCTTCCTTTTGTGAAATATTTTCAGTCTGATTCTCTTAAAATAAAGGCTGAAACAGAGATGATTGCACATATAGATGGGGAAATTTTTAAGGCTGCTGATTTTGAGATTTCTATTTTACCCTCGAAAGTAAAGTTTTTGTTTAACAAATTGAAAAATTAAAAAAATAAGTTAAAATATTATTAGAGTCTACAGGTTATAAAAAAACAGTCGCTCAAAATATATGAACTAAAGTTTTTTTTTAAATTTGAACTATAAAACAGGAGATGTTTATGGTGGTGGGTATACTTATGATAGATATGGTTATTCCATATGTGGAAACCATAAAGGAAAGAAGAAATGTTATGAGAAGCTTGAAGGATATGATAAGAAAGAAATTTAACGTGAGTGTATCTGAAATCACTACCTCAGAAGAGATAAATAGCAGGGCACAGCTTGCAGTTGCTGCAGTTTCAGGTGATAGTTCATACCTGCAGAGTATTCTTGAGAATGTTTATAATCTTGTGGATAGCTTTCATGGAGACAAAGTAGTTTCATATAAAACAGAATTAATTCAATATGAATAGGTTATGGTGAAGAATAAAATAAATTCAATATGAGTAGGTTATGGGATATAAGAGACTTGAAGCGACAATAATTGGAAGGGTTCAGGGGGTTGGTTTCAGATATTTTGTTGAAACCAATGCAAACCTGCTTAATATTACAGGCTGGGTTGCCAATCAATGGGATGGAAGTGTGAAGGTTGTGGCTGAAGGAAGGGGTGAAGATATAGAAGAGTTTTTAAAGCTTCTCTGGAAGGGACCCAGACTTGCGTATGTTGAAGATGTCAGATATAAACTAGAGGAGATAGAAAGAGTTAATTTTGTTTCTTTTGATATAAGATTTGGAGAGTAGTTAATGAAAAAAGTACTTTTTTTCCTACTCCTTTTTAGGATGTCCTTTTCTGTTGATCTTCCTGCAGAGCCTGAATCTCCGAAAATAAATGAAGATTTTTCCACCGAAATACCCCAAATTGAAGACCCATTTTCCGAAATGAAGACAAATTCTTTTGTTTATTATGTCAGAACAAGATTGTATTTTTCTGATGGGAAAAATAAAGAAAGGGTTTTGATTTTTTCAAATGTTGATCTTATTTCTGTTACCAATAGCGAAGATGATACAAAGAAAATTTATACTTTCTCTCTGTATCAGATTGAAAAGATAGAAATTATAAAATGGAAAGCCAGCTCGCTCTCAAATAATATATATTTATTTTCTCCGGACTTTTATAGAATTTATTTAAAGACAGAAAGCCCGGGCACAACTAATTTTGTCGAAATTAAGAACAATATTGCTTATTTTAATGTTTTATCTTCAAAAACAGAGGAGAAACTTGAAAATTATTACACTATTTTTTACGATTACTGGATATCCGGCAAGAATAAATTCTTCAGATGGAAAAATTCAAGATCTATGGTCTTTGATTACAATTTCACAAATCCTTTGCCTGATGTAGTAGTTAAAATTGAATTTTTGTGGTAGTATTATGAAACCGGGAAATTCTTTCTATAAAGAGATTGAGGATTTTTTATTTTTCTCTACTGATGAAGAGTTTTTGTGTCCCTATTTCAGGGATAGAAATTCTAAAATAAAAGCCTTTGTATACTATGAAGAATTTTTATCCAGTGTGTATTCAATTCTCTTACCAGAGGGTTTTAGAAGGATAAAGAGTATTTTTTACAAAAATGATTGTGAGGGATGCAGTGAATGCAAGCCTTTAAGGGTAAGAGTAAGAGATTTTAAACCGGATAAATCCCAGAGAAGAATAATAAAGAAAAACTCGGATATAAGGGTGGAGATAAAAAAGTCAGAAATAAATCTTGAAAAGTTCCTTATTTATTCAGATTATGTGAGAGTAATTCATAATTCAAAGGCTACAAATAAAGAGCTTTTTGATGAAATGGAATGCATTCATTACGGCTATAAGGATGTGATTGAAATGGACTATTTTCTGGAGAATAAACTTATAGGAGTCGGGCTTGTTGATGAATGTGAAAATGCACTTTCTTCAGTGTATTTTTATTATGATCCTGCTTGCAGAAAGAGAAAAATAGGTATCTTTAGTATTATTAAAGAAATTGAACTTGCAAAAAAACTGGGCAAAGAGTTTCTTTATCTCGGATATTATATAAAAGATATTTCCAGAATGAGCTATAAGGGACAATTTAAACCTTTTGATTTAATGATAGAGGGAAAGTGGGTAGAATTTTAGTCCTTATATTCATCTTTTCTTCATTTTTAAGGCCTTTATTTCCATTTGATGTTGTGTTGATAAAATATCCAAAGAGCGATTATTATAATGCCAGAAAAGGAGTAAGCTTGTTTTTAAAGGAATTAAAGGAAAGAACTACAATAAATGTAAATGAGAAGATTTTTGAGTTATCACTTGAAGATATTGAAATTTTTGAGCACTACTTTCTTATACTGAACGGACATGTACCTGTTGAGCTTTCAGAGGTGGAGAAGAAAAATTTAAAAATTTTTCTTGAAAATGGTGGATTTTTATTTGCAAATGATGATTATGGGATGGATAAATCATTTAGAAAATTAATGAAAGAGATTTTTCCCGATAAACCTCTTGTAAGGATACCATTCAGCCATAGAATCTATCACTGTTTTTATCATTTTCAGTCTGGTATTCCAAAAATACATGAGCATGATGGTGGTCCACCTGAAGGACTTGGAATCTTTTTTGGAGATAGGCTTGCAGTTTTTTATGCCTTCAATACTGACATAATGGATGGCTGGGATCCTGTTGAGGTACATAATGATCCCCCAGAGAAGAGAGAAGAAGCGATAAGAATGGGAATAAATATAGTCGTCTACTCGCTTGAGAATTAACTAAAATTTATATCTCAAGCCACAGGAAAGGTAGAATGAAGGCAGTCTATTGTTCCAAGAAAGTGAGAAACCACCTTCAGAGATAAAGGAAAGATTAAACCTTCTGAATAACTCAAAGCCAAGAAACGGCAAAAGTTGAAATCCATATTCTTCTCTCATTGTATTATCCAGATAGTGATTTGCTGGAAATCTTCCCTTTGCACCAGCAAAGATATTCAAAAAATCATAAAGCCTTAAGTCCATCATTATTGCTAACCCCCAGTAAAAATTAAGGACAAAATCTATGCCCACTTCCATTACGCCGCTTACTATAAATGGGTCTATTTCTTTTAGTGTTGGTTTTAGATTAAAGACCAGCCCTTTCTCATACAAAAAAAGCTCTACATCCATTTTTTCTGATATTCCATAACCGAGTGAAACAGAAGAGTTCCTGAGGATTGAATTTGTGCTTGTTAACTCGTAAAAGCAACCAGTTGAAATCTTTCCCATTTCGACAGGCTGTGGGTTTCTAATAATGGGGGCACCGTATAGAAAAATAGGGATAAAAAGCAGGATAAGGGACAAAAGTCTATTCATATGCCAGACCTGTGAGATATTATCTATTCTTCTTCCATAAGCTTGTAGCCTGTTCCAAAAACTGACTTAATATATTTTGGTCTTTCCCCCGTGTCTTTTAACTTTTTTCTTATGGAAACAATATTTGTATCAATAACTCTTTCAGTTATAAATCCTTCTCCACCCCATATTTCTTTCATCATTGTCTCTCTCGATACAACCTTTCCCCTGTTTTTGTAAAGAAGTTGCAGTATGCTTGCTTCTTTGTTTGTAAGGTATACTTCCTCGTCATCGAACTTTATGAGCATTTTGTCAAAATATACCCTGGCTTTTCCTATGGTTACATATGCTTCGGAATCAGTTGAATAAACTATAGTTGCAAGATTTTTTCCTTCCTTTAGATAGCTTACCTTTCTTATGTGTGCTTTTAGCCTTGCTATTACTTCATCCTCATAAAATGGTTTTTCTATGTAGTCATCGGCACCTATGTTTAACACATATATTTTATCCTGAAGGCTTTTTGAAGAACAGAGGGTTATTAAAATAACTTCAAAATCCTGTTTCCTTGCTTTTTTTATAAATTCAAAACCTGCATCTTCCCCCACAGAGTCAATATCAATTATTACTCCTGCAAATTTTTCTTTCTTTATTGCATCAAATGCACTTTGAGCATTTTCTTCTACAGTTACTTCATACCCTTCATATTTCAGGCTGGCTTTTAATTCTTCGACATCCTCATCTTTTCTATATATAAGCAGAATTTTTAACATATTAACCTCCCGGATTTTTAAAGGGAAAAATTGCAATGTAAAAATTAATTTTTTATCAAATTTAAAGCAAAAATTCAACACCAATTATTTATATTCTTACAAATAGTTGAAAATAACAATTAAATGTTAAATAACTTTTCATTATTTGTCAAGTTGAAATTGATAATTTTTAAAAAAAGCAAAATTTGAAAAAATATGCTATAATTTAAAAGAGAGGATTTTTGATGGGTGAGAATATAATTCGGATTTATGTTGAGAAAAAAGAAGAATTTGCAATTGAGGCTAAGAAATTACTTCATGAAATAAATACATATCTTAACATAAAAAGTGTCAAAGCTCTTAAGTTACTCAACAGATATGATATAGAAGGGATAGATAATGAAACTCTTTTAAAGGCAAAGCATACAATATTCTCAGAGCCACCGGTTGATATTTTGTATGAGGAAGAAATACCTTACTCTATAGATAGCAAAGAAGATATAACAATTTTTGCAATGGAATATCTTCCGGGTCAGTATGATCAAAGAGCTGATTCTGCTGCACAGGCAATTCAGATCATAACCCATGGGGAAAGACCTTTGATTAAGACTGCAAAGGTTGTTGTTCTTTATGGCAGAATCACTAAGGATGAGCTTGAGAAGATTCAGAAATACCTTATAAATCCAGTAGATTCAAGACTTGCCTCACTGGAAAAACCGCTAACTTTGAGAGAAGAAGTCCATTTGCCGGAAGAAGTTCCGGAGATAAGTAACTTTATCAAGATGGATAAAAAGGAATTGTCCAGCTTGAGAAGAAATCTTGAACTTGCTATGGATGAGGATGATCTTTTGTTTTGCCAAAATTACTTCAAAGGCGAGGAGAGAAATCCCACGCTTACAGAGTTGAGGATAGTTGATACTTACTGGTCTGATCACTGTAGACATACCACCTTTCTTACAGAAATAAAAGAAGTTAAAATAGATGAAGGATGTTACAAACCTGCGATAGAAAATGCTTACTCTAAGTATCTTGAAGTGAAGAAAAAAGTAAGTAAAGATAAACCCGTTTCTTTGATGGACATAGCTACAATTGGAATGAAAAAGTTAAAGGCGGATGGTAAGCTAAAGGATCTTGATCTATCGGAAGAGATCAACGCATGCAGTATAAAGATTGATGTAAATGTTGAAGGGAAAAAAGAGAAATGGCTTTTACAGTTTAAGAATGAGACACATAATCACCCTACTGAGATAGAGCCCTTTGGTGGTGCAGCAACATGTATAGGCGGTGCTATTAGAGATCCTCTTTCCGGAAGGGCTTATGTCTATCAGGCTATGAGGGTTACAGGGAGTGGAGATCCGAGAACCCCCATTGAGAAAACACTTCCCGGAAAGCTTCCACAGAGAAAGATAACAATTGAGGCTGCAAGGGGTTATAGTTCTTATGGTAATCAGATAGGACTTGCTACCGGGCTTGTATCAGAGATTTATCATGAAGGTTATGTGGCAAAGAGGATGGAAATAGGTGCAGTAATAGGTGCTGTTCCGCAGAGGAATGTGGTAAGGAAAAAGCCAGTGGCTGGCGATGTTGTCATTTTGCTTGGAGGAGGAACAGGCCGTGATGGATGCGGTGGGGCAACAGGTTCATCAAAGGCACATAATGAGATGTCCATTGTTAAAGCAGGGGCAGAGGTGCAGAAGGGAAATGCACCAGAAGAAAGGAAAATACAGAGGCTTTTCAGAAAAAGGGAGGTAACAAGGCTTATAAAGAAGTGCAATGATTTTGGAGCGGGGGGAGTGTCAGTTGCTGTAGGTGAACTTGCAGAAGGTCTTAAGATCAATCTGGATCTTGTTCCCAAAAAATACGAGGGGCTTGATGGTACAGAGCTTGCGATTTCTGAATCGCAAGAAAGAATGGCAGTTGTAGTTAGTAAGAAAGACGCACAGAAGTTTATAGAAGAAGCGAGAAAAGAGAATTTAAATGCAACAATTATAGCAGAGGTTACAGATGAACCTGTGGTGAAAATGTACTGGAGAGGCAAAGAAATAGTCAATCTCAAAAGAACCTTTTTGAATTCCAATGGTGCGAAGAAGTATACATCTGTAAGAGCATTAAGTGTATATAAAAAAGAATCTCCCTTTGTACTCAAAAATCTTTCTGAGGATTTAAGATCTGGATGGTTGGGAGTACTGACTGACCTTAATGTGGCATTACAGAAAGGGCTTGTTGAGATGTTTGACAGTACTGTTGGAGCTAAAACTATTCTTATGCCTTTTGGTGGAAAGTACCAGCTTACCCCAACAGAATCTATGGTGGCAAAAATTCCTACTTTAGAGAAAGATACAACCACTGTCAGCATAATGAGTTATGGATTTAATCCTTATATTTCGAGTTATTCCCCGTTTGTGGGTGCAATTTATGCAATAGTTGAGTCTGTTGCGAAGATTGTTGCCACAGGAGGAGATTATAGAAGGATAAGACTGAGCTTTCAGGAATATTTTGAGAAGCCTTATGATGATCCTGTAAGATGGGGCAAGCCATTTTCAGCTCTTCTGGGAGCTTTGATTACACAGCTTGAGCTTGAAATTCCTTCCATTGGTGGTAAGGATAGTATGTCCGGAAGTTTCAATAATCTTGATGTTCCTCCTACTCTGGTAAGCTTTGCAGTTTGCACTGCCGATGTTAAAGATATTCTCTCTTTAGAATTTAAGTCTGCCAATAATTATGTGTATTTTCTTCCTGCTAAAAGGGATGAGAATAATCTCTTTGATTTTGAATATCTTAAAAGGCTTTTCAATTTTGTTCATAAACTCAATATACAGGGAAAAATTATCTCTGCTTCAAGTGTGAAAGCAAATGGTCTTGTTGAAGTCATAAGCAAGATGTGTATGGGTAATAAAATTGGGTTTTTGGCTGAAATTAATATTTTAGATGAATGGCTTTATGGAAACCTTTATGGGTCGTTTGTTCTGGAAACAAAAGAAGAAATTGTCACAGACGAAATTGAGATTTACAGAATAGGAAAAACTATTTCTCAACCTGAAATAAGGGTAAATAATATTGAAATTCCTCTTGAAGATGTGATAAAATCGAGCTTATCGACTCTTTCTTCTATTTTTCCTTATAAGACAGAAGATGAGGTCAATTTTGTTAAGGAACTGAAATTTGAGACAGAGCATAAAAGAAAGTCACAAATTAAAATTGCGAAACCGAGGGTTTTTATTCCGGTATTTTTTGGTACGAATACAGAATATGAATCCGCTGAGGCTTTCAGAGTGGCTGGTGCAATACCTGTAGTAAGAGTTTTTGTAAATATGACACCGAAAGACATTGAAGAATCAATTGATATTTTTGTTAAGGAAATAGAAAGAAGTCAGATTATTTACATACCCGGGGGTTTTAGTGCTGGTGATGAACCGGATGGCTCTGGGAAATTTATTGCGGCTGTTTTCAGAAATCCTGCAATCTCCAATGCAGTTATGAATCTTTTAAACAAAAGGGATGGGCTTGTTTTGGGAATATGCAATGGATTTCAGGCATTGATAAAATTAGGACTTGTTCCTTATGGTGAAATCAGGGATTTGGCCATCGATTCACCAATACTTACATTCAATAAAATTGGCAGACATGTTTCACAGATGGTTTTTACTAAAGTGGTTTCAAATCTTTCACCATGGTTTTTGAAGTGTCAGGTGGGAGAGATTTATACCATTCCTGTTTCTCACGGAGAGGGGAGATTTGTGGCAGATAGCGACTTAATAGAAAAATTGATAAAGAATGGACAGATTGCCACACAATATGTTGATGAGGAGGGCAGGCCAGCTATGAATATGCCCTATAATCCTAATGGCTCATATTTTGCTGTGGAGGGAATTACAAGTCTTGATGGCAGGGTACTGGGAAAAATGGGACATTCAGAGAGAAGAGGAATGGGTCTTGCGAAGAACATTCCCGGAAATAAATGGCAGCCAATATTTGAAGGTGGGGTTTTCTATTTCAGTTAATCCAGAGCTAAAGTGTAATGACACATTGTAACACTCACTTATTGGTTAACTCTATCCCCATATTCTGTAATGCCTTTTTTGCCTCTTTTTTTACCGCAAACTCCGGGTCGTATTCTGCCTTGTATTTTAAAATTTCAATAATTTTATCATTCTTTTCAAATTTTGACATTGATTTTACTGCTTCAAGTCTTATTCTTACGTTATCCACCTTTGAAAAATCTATCAACTTCTTTATTGACTTTTCACTCTTTACGAATGAAAGTCCGTTTATTCCCCAAAGACGAATATTCAAGTCTTCTCTTTCATTTTCAATGTATGGGGAAAGAATATCGAATGCCTTGAGAGAGCCAGTCCTGCCGATTGCATAGGCGGAATACATACGGAGTTCTTTTGGCTCTCCAGGATTGGAGAGAATCTTTTCAAGCAGGGGTATGTTTGCTTCGTCCCCAAAGCTTCCTATGGAGATTATCGATGCACTTCTTACATCAACTGGGTAGGAAATGTTTGTGATAATCCCAAGCAGGTAAGATGAGGATGCTTTGTACTCAATTTCCCCAAGTGCTCTTATTATTGTTGCTATAAGAATTGTTTCTCCTGTATTATCAATTCTATTGGTAAGCTGATTGAATAAATCCGGACCCGCTTCTTTAACTTTAAGCTCCGAGATACCATAAACAATCTTTCTCAAGACCTCACTATCTTTTTCATTTTTTAACGCTTTTACCCATAATTCAGGAGTTGCAACCTTCAAGTTTATAAGGCTATAAGCTGCATAACCCCTTACATCTGGATTTATATCTTCAAGCAATGCTTTTTCAATTAACGGGTAATCTTCTTTTGATTTGTTATCCTCTATTGATTTTATTACAGATATTCTCTGAGAGGAGACACCATATTCGAGTGTTTTTTTCCAGTATTGCCTTACATTCTCATCCACTCCAAAAACATTACAAGATATTGCTAAAATTAAAAATATAAACTTTTTCATTGTTTACTCCATTATATTTTTAAGTTATTTATGATTTTGGTAATTGCTTGAATATTCCAGTTAGTTTCTGTCTATCATAAAGATCAACAGGTCTATTTTCAGAATATCTAAGTGCCTGTGGTGTAAATTTTCCGGTGGTGATGTATACAGCTCTTATGCCATGAACAGATTTCAGCTTTTCTACGAGAGTAGCTATCTGGTCTTCACCAACATCCTCATTGTCTCTTGAGACTCTTACAAGTACCTTTCCACCCCTTACATTTCTCCATTTTGTACTCTTTTCCATCCCGACAATCTCAATGTTGTCATCGTCAATCATTGTGCTTTCGAGTGGTTCATAGCCAATATTTCTTAAAAGATTCTGCGTTATAATTTCAAAGGTAGTTGGTGTTGAGGTAAGAATGTCTTTTAGCTTGTCATCAACCCTTAAGTCCTCATACTGGGCAAGTTTTAGCTGAACATCCTGAAAATTTGGCCTTAACTGGGCAACCTTTTCCCACTGCTCTACAGCTTCGACAAGCCTTCTTTCTTTTTCGTAGGCAAGCCCTAAAGCATACCTTATGGCTATGGTTGTATTATTTTCCTCTGATGAGTACTTTAAACCTCTTTCAAAATCAGCCTTTGCACCCTCGAGATCACCAATTTCCATTTTACATAGTCCTTTTTGATATATTGCCTTAATTTTTAGACTTAAGTCTTTTGTTTGCTCCGTGATGTCGAATTCTTGAATAGATTTTCCATATGAGTTCATTGACTTAAGGATAAGACCTATATAATAATGAGCCTCTGAATGTTTTGGGTCGAGCTTCACGCAGTTTGTAAGTATTGCTAAAGCTTCATTAGGGCGGCTTACTTCATAGTATATTTTACCCATCAAAAAATAAACATCGGCAGAATTTTTTCCACTTTTCATTGCCTTATCAAGGTAGCTTATAGCCTGCTCTCTCATACCCCTTAAATAAAATATGTTGCCTATCTGGTAGAGATATTCAGCATTGTGTGGTTCTATCTTTGATAGTATTATATATTCCTTCTGTGCTTCCTCAAGCTGATTGAACTTCATATAAATCTCAGCAAGCCTTCTTCTTATAACCCTTTCAGTGGCTGAATTTGAAAATTTACCAGTGAAAATAACCTGTTTGTACTCTACAAGGGCAAGGTCATAGCTTCCACTTAAATAATAAGCCTCCGCAAGATAAAGATGAGCAAGTGGGTTTGATTCATCATTCTTTAGAATTGCATTGAGTGCATTTATTGCATCCTGATATTTTCCACTTTCTAGCATTGATTTTATGGTGTCGAGTTTGTGGGGTTTTATAAGATTTTGCACTACATATATTATTCCGAGACCGACAAGTCCCACTATCAATCCGCTTATGACGATAATTTCAATCATTTTTTGCTCCGATTAATTTTATAATAATTTTACAACTTTGAGAGATATTCGTCAACCTTTGCCATATTTTTATAATTCGGGAATTTGTTTTTCAAAGTTGTGAGAACATTTTTTGCCTCACTATTTCTTTTAAGCTTTATATAGACCTCACCAAGTCTTAAATAAACATCAGGGTTTTTGTTGTCAAGTTTTATAGCCTTTTCATACCATTCCGCACTGGCTTCAAAATTTTTAAGCTTTAGATATATGTCACCAATTATCGCCATTGTTTCGACATCAGCGGGAAATAACTCTACTGCCTTTGTATAAGCCTTGATGGCTTCGTCATAGATTTCACTCTTTGAGTACGCATCCCCCATTCCCTTGTATGCAATGTCTGAACGTGGATTTATATCAACTGCCTTCTTGAAGTTTTTCAATGAGCTTTCGTAATTTTCCTGTTTAAGATAGAGATAACCAAGACCAATATAGGCGTTAAAGTCATTCTTGTTGAAATCAAGTGCCTTTTGATATACTTCTTCTGCCTTTTTGTATTCTTTTAGTTCAAGATAGCTATTTCCCAAATTGAGATAAGCTGGATAGAATGTGTTATCAACCTCAATCGACTTTTCATAGTACTTTGTGGCTTCAACATGCTTGTTCTGGAGGGCGTACATCCTTCCGAGATTGTAAAGTGCAAGTGAGTTTTGTGGGTTTAAGTCACAAGCCTTTTTGTATGCCTCAAGTGCCTTTACTTTTTTGCCGGTTTCTTCATAGGTGTTACCGAGCTTTACAAAGGCTCTATCATTTGAAGGGTCGACCTCAACACTTTTCTCGAGAAATTTTTCAGCCTTGTCGTAAAGCTTATTTGAGTAATAAATAGAGCCAATATTTACAAGTGCTTTTGCATTCTGGGGGTCTCTTTTAAGGCACTCCTGAAAACTTTTCAGTGCAGCATTGTCGTTCTTTAGTGCAGAATATGTGAGTCCAAGGTTGTAATAAGCCTTGGCAAAATCAGGGTCTATAGAAATTACCTTCTCAAATTTTTCTTTTGCCTCAAGATACATTTTTTTTAGGTAGTATATTACCCCCATAAGAAAGTATGCTTCAGCATCTTCATAATTCCCGTTAATTGCAGCTTTTAATTCCTCAAGCGCTTCATCTGGAAGCTTTTTGTCATACAGAATATTTCCCTGAACAAAATGGGCAACGCCATTATTCGGATCCTCTTTTAATGCCTCTCTGGTTTTGTCTATGGCTTCTCCTATGTTGTTCATTTTGTAGTAAGATAAAGCCTGATAACCTATGGCATCAGCGTTTTTTCTGTCGAGCTTTTCTGCCTTTTTAAATTTTTCGAGAGCTTCTCTTGGCTTGTTTTGTTTTAGAAGGGTCTTTCCTTCTTCAATGAGCTTTTTAGCTTCTCCTTCGCTACCAGCCTGGGGTTTTATTTCCGGCACTTCCATACCCTTTTTCTCTTTTCCCTTTTCGAGAGCTTTTTTATCTGTCTTTTTCTCTATTTCTTCAGTTATCGGCTCCTGCTTTTTTTTAGTTTTTTCCTCTGGAGCGACTACAGTGACTTTTACAACTGGCTCTTTTTTCTTTTCAAGTTTTTCTTCCATTCCTTTTTTCTGCATCATCTCAAGTATTTTCTTTCTTAATTCCTCAACCCTTTTGTCTCTGGGATTCAAAAGATATGCCTTGTCAAGATAATCAAGAGCCCTTTCAAATGCTTCATTTTCAAGATATTCATTTGCAAGGGAAAGATATCTTTCGAAATTTTTACTTTTGAGATTCTTTAAGTAAAAGTAGGTTGATACCCCTCCTCCAAGCAGTAATAAAAGGGCAAAAAGTAAGATTAAAAGGCTTTTTTTTGATTTTTTTTTCTTTTTCATAATACCATCTCCTTAAAATTTATTTTTCAATTTCTTCAAGTGCTTCATCAGATAGTTTACCTTTATCCTCTGGTTTAATTTCTTCAAGTACGCCCTCAACATCTATCAATGGCATAACTTCTATCTTCTCTCCTCCTTTTTCTCCGGAAGAAATCTCAACCATAATCTTTCCTTCATCCTTTTCAAAGCTAAAATCCTTCGCTTTTAAAATTGCAAGTGCCTTTCTTATATTGTCACTTTCTTTTCCATCGGGCTCAAGCTCAAGATATTTTTCCCATTCACTGATTGTGTTTTCCTTATCCTTTAGCTTGAAATATGCCATTCCTTTGTACCAGAAGACCTGATTGAGATTTGTGTTAATCTGGTATGCCTGATTGAGATAATTTATGGATTTTTTGTAGTCTTTTTTAAGATAGTATACATATCCTATATTGTGTATTACAATAGACTTAAATTTCAAATCCTCTGCAAGTTCCCCTGATATTTTTAAGCTTTCAAGTGCCTTGTCATAGTTTTCTATGAAAGCGTAACAATTTCCAAGGTAGAAGTAGATTTTTTCATCCTGCTTTCCCGATTCGAGTACTTTTTTAAAGCTTCCAATAGCCATAAGAAACTTTTTGTTTTTGTAGTATTCAATGCCATTAATATAATCCTGTTCACTGGAATATGTGAATTCAGAAAAGAGCAATAAAAGTAAAACTGTAATTATTTTCATCTCTCCTCTCATTTAAAGTGGTTATTTAAATAATAAAATTTAAACAAAAAAAGTGCAAGAAAATTATTTTTTCTAAATATTTGTTCATTCTGGATTATTATTTATTTCTTTTTCTATATCAATTATATTGCTTTTCAGTTCAGAAATTTTATCTTCTGGAAGGGAGCTTACATTAAATTTCATAAGCTTTTCTAAAAGTAGGAGGCTTTTATCTATTTGTTCTATCTTTTTGTCAATATCTTTTTTGCTTTTTGGCGGTTTTTCATTCGCTTTTTCTTTCTCTTTAATTTTACTTTCGTAATGGTTTTGTAATTCTTTAAGCCTATTTTCGTAAGCATTCTGAAGTCTTGTTATCTCTTTATTTAGAAGTTCAAGCTGATTTGTATCAGCAACTCCACCAATATTTGTAATAACGACAAAAGCTTGTGGGGGTTGCTGGGATATTTTAGCTTCTTCTTTCATTAGATTAGTTGAAAAGAATTTTTCTTCAATTTTATCAATCAATGCGTTGAGTTTTTTGTAAAGGAGAAGTTTTTCGTTCAAAACGCTTATTTCATTCGTATCTAAAGAGGGGATAATATTTGTGATTTTACTTTCGGTTTCCTTTTCTTTCTCTTTTGTTTCAGTCTTTGCAATCGAACTGATTTGAGGAATAAAGTCCTCAAGCTTGAATTTCAGTTTTTCTTCAGGGATTTTATCGAGGCTTAGTGCACATCCAAATGCAAGCTTTTCCAGTGAGGAGAGTTTAAATCTATAAATTGTACAAACGGCTGCATCGGGATTGGAGTATGGATTATATCTGAATCTTGCTCTCGGCTCTGGGAGAAAAACATTTCTCATTGTGTTAAGCTTTTTCCAGTTTCCAACAATGAGTCTTTTTGGATTAAAGTTGTTTATTGCAGGATAGATGTAAAGTCCATCTCTGAATTCCATATCGAGAGTGTCCACATTCCCGCTGAAAATGACAGGTATTGTCCCCTCTTCAAAAATTCTGTCGCTTTCTATCTTTTCTCCTCCGAGAGTGAATAAGGCTGGAGATTTCCTTTCTTCTCCTAAAACTGTATCAAACAGAAATCTTACATCAAGATTATGTGAGTTTGTCCCTGCATTTTCTAAGTTAATTATGTATAGTAGTGTATCTTCGAATCCTCTTCTGCCAAGATTTGTAAGTATGAAAAAAATAGTTATTTTTATGTTTTTTGCTACAAATTCTCCCATTATATAATTATCATAAAGGGAGAAAGCTTCTTTCATATTAAGGTCTTTCTCATTGAGTCTATAAAACATTCCATCAATATATAGACTTATATATGAGGTTGGAGGTGTGTCCCTGAAAAGGAGCAATTTAGAACGGTTATCGACAGGATAGGGATTTTCTATATAGAAACTGCATCTTGAAGTATCAAGGATAAAATTTAGCTTTTTTCCATTTAAGGAAATTGTTTCTCCGGAATAAATACAATCAAAAAATAGCATCAAAAATAGCACACTAATTATTTTCTTCATTACCTATTACCATTCCTTTTTTTTCTTCAAGGAGTTTTTCCTTCATTTTCAAAAGCCTTCCCTTTAGTTCAATTATCTCCTGATATCTTTTTAACTCCTCTTCTCCCTTTAGATTTTCTTTTTTCAGGGCGTTAAGCAGATCCTCATCTTCATAAAACTCACTTTTTTCTTGATTTGTTTTTAATGTTATGTTTATTGTATTCTGTGTGAGTACAAGAATATTGGTTTCCTCTATTTTTTCTTTGTTTGTAAGGTAAATTACGTTTGTGATTATTATAGGCAGTGTTTCGTAATTGGTTATTATTGTAATGTTGGTTTTATTATCAGCCAGTTTTTCCCTTGCCAGTATCCCTCTTTTTTTTCTTGAAATCTCTTCAAGTGATTTGCTGGCAGAAAGATAATATGGGCTCTGGGGGTAATTTTGTGTTAACATATAGTAAAGCATTTCTGCCTCAATTATCCTGCCCGATTTCTCGTTTGCATTTGCAAGATAGTACAGAGCAGCGTGGATGACAGGTGAGTCTGGATATTTTGTAATAAATTCATTAAAAAATTGGATTGACTTTTTATAGTTTTCTTTGAAATAATAAGTTTTAGCAAGTTCAAATGAGGCCTGTCTTTTCTCTATGTTGTTTTTTGTTAAAGGATAAAGTTTTTCAAAAAAGTAAAGAGCCTTATCATAATTTTTTATGTAGAAATAAGACTTTCCTGCATAGTACAACACCGAGTTGTAATTTTCATAGAATGGGTATTTTTTTGATATTTCCTCAAATTCTTTTGCTGATTTTTCGTACTTTTTTTCATCATACCATTTTTTTGCGAGGTTAAAGTTTGCCTCTTCAATTGACATTGAGGTAAGCAGAAAAAATGATAGCAAGAGAAGAATTTTATCAGTTTTCAATTTCATATCCCCGGAGAAGATTATAAATTATATACTCTTATAATCTTAATTTTCGGCAGAAAAAGGTGAGATTTTAAAAAATAGAGGGAGGGGGGCAACACAAATGCCCCCTTTGTCTCAATTCTGTGAGAATTTCATTACTGTGGCTTTACCACTATTAGCATCATCTCTAAAGGCAACATATAGAGTGCCATCACTATCGATGTCTAATGTGAGAGACTGAACTTCTCCAGGTGTAAAGCCAGCAGTTCCTACTATCTCCCAGCTTTTTCCCCCTGAGCTTGAGGGTTTTGTAAAGTATCTCATATATGAAATACTTTTATTTCTTTGTTATAATTATAAATATCTTCATTATAGACCTTTAAGGTCTAAGTCTAAATCCAATAATTACGGCAATTGTCCTATCTGTGGTTCAAAACTACATTTGCGTAAGCGTAATAAAAACTCTATACAACTTCGTTGTTCTAAAAGGCCTAACTGTAGATATACAACATCCATTCCTATCAAACCTTTTTCTAATGATATCTCCCTCGATGTTAAAATACCTAAATTCTTCCGCTATCCATTCCACATAATAGCCTATGCCTTTAACTTATATTTTCACTTTAAACTTTCTTCAAGAGAGATATCTCAAAAAATTTATCTTAAATATTCTCTATCCCCTTCTCATACCTCTATTATCCAGTGGTGTAAAATACTTTCT
>JBMFQR010000021.1:0-31340 GCA_049968515.1 Brevinematia bacterium | reverse complement strand
ATGTAAAATCCATTGATGAAGAGCTAATAAGTTATATTCCGAAGTTTAAGTATATTCTAAAAGACTTGAACAGGCTTAAAGACAAGGCTATAATAGATAGTGTGATAGAGAGTAAAGCTGTACAATCAGCCATCTTATTGCTGAAGAAGATATTTGATGTTGAGGTAGATTTTGAGGTAATAATAAGGGATATTTTCAGCAATGTCAGGGAGTTATTTAAGAGCAAGGAAGGGGTTGAAATAATAAGGACGTTTTTATTATATTTATTTAATGCCACAGATGTAGAGCCGGAGAAGGTTGGGCTTATTTTAAAGAGTGTAGAAAAGGAGGGAGAGGAGGTAGCTATGTCAACAGCAGAAGTATTGATAAAGAAAGGTGTTGAGCAAGGTTTACAGCAGGGTTTACAGCAAGGTTTAAGCAAGGGAGAATATAAAAAAGCCATTGAAACAGCAAAAAGGATGCTTGAGAGAGGTTCTGACATTGAGTTTATTGCAGATGTAACTGGTTTAAGTATTGAAGAGGTAGAGAAGATAAAAAACAGTTGAAAGTTTAAAGTTGGAAATAATAGTGAAGCTGGAGATTAAAGACGAAGCTTTTTGTTTAACAATGGCCTGTTGTTTAAATCCGATTTTTCGCACGGATTGACAAAGGATACTGAATCTATGAAAACCAGTGCCATCTGTGAGAATATTGAGTTTGAAGATTAACACTTTAAAATGTAACTTTTTGGACAGTCCCATATTTTCAAAAACCAAATAACTTAATGGATATAGCTTGATGAGTGATTTTTACATCAATAACTTCTTACATCCCGTTTATCTTCTTTTGTCATTTCCTCTTATTCTTTTTGTAATTGCACTTGTTCACCAAAAAATTAAAAATATCATTACAACTAATTATAACTACTGGCTTAAAGACTGGGTATAGAAAATCTATCTAATAAACCATCTTAGGGGGTATAGATTATGAAAAAAAGATTTTATGAAAGCCTTCTTTTGCTTTACAGCACAATTAAATGGCTTGTATTATCAACTATAATCGGGATAATAGTTGGACTTTCAACCACTGTGTTTCTAAAACTATTAAATATAAGCATAAAATTTACAGGTAGATTCTCGTTTTATTTTTTCTTTTTACCTCTAGCTTTTTTTCTAACCATCCTCATCGTAAAATATCTGGCTCCTGAAGCCGAAGGACACGGAACAGAAAAAGTTATAGAAGCTATCCACAAGAATAATGGCAAAATAAACCCACTGGTTGTCCCGGTAAAGCTAATTGCCACAATAGTTACTCTGGCTCTCGGGGGTTCTGCAGGAAAAGAAGGCCCGAGTGCTCAGATTGGTGCTGGTTTGTCATCACTCTTTGCTGATTTATTCAGATTTAATGATAGAGACAGAAAGAAACTGGTAATATGTGGAATAAGTGCTGGATTTGCATCAGTATTCGGCACCCCGATAGCAGGGGCAATCTTTGGTGTAGAGGTGCTTGTTGTTGGAAGTATGTTATATGAGGTACTCCTGCCTTCTTTTATTTCCGGAATGGTTTCCTTTCAGGTTTCTTCAAGATTTGGAATAACTTATTTTTATCATCATTTAAACACTTCTTTCGATTTTAATGAAACAGTTCTCATCAATATAATTGTAGCTGGAATATTTTTTGGGCTTGTTTCTTTCTTTTTCATAGAGATATTAAAATTGTTTGAGTTTTTATCTGAGAAAATCAAAATCTGGTCCCCATTAAAGGGAATTATCGGCGGAATACTACTTGTGATTTTGACATTTATTTTTTCAGAGCAGTTTTTAGGCCTTGGTCTGGAGACAATCGAAAATGCACTGAACGGACGTAATGTTATATGGTACGCATTTATAATGAAAATAATCTTTACAGGCATCACATTGAACTTTGGTGGAAGTGGAGGAATAATTACTCCAATATTTTTTGTTGGAGCAACTGCTGGAAGTTTTATCGCCAGTCTATTACATCTTGATAAAGCAACTTTTGCTTCAATTGGGATGGTAAGCCTCCTTGCCGGTGCAGCAAACACACCAATTGCTGCAAGTATAATGTTTATAGAATTGTTTGGAAATAACAACGCACCTTATGGAGCCATAGCCTCCATTATAAGTTTTATTATGACCGGTCATAGAAGTGTATATCCTTCCCAGATGGTAGGGACAAAAAAATCTGCATTGATTGATATAACGATAGGGACAGAAATGGAAAACATAAACACAGAGTATATCTTTGAAAATGATGTACTTCTGAATAAAATAATAAAATATCTAAATAGACTAAAAAGCAAACTTTTTAAAAAATAACTATTCTCAACTTTATAGAAAGCTTCTCTGAAAGTTTTGAAGTGGATAGTTCTCAACAAGAAACTTTTTTGACACCTTTTCATTAAAAAGTTATACTTTTTAAGAAAAAAGATGGCAAATTCCTCGGGGAAAAAGTTTATGAATATAATTCCATTTAATGATGAAAAACTTAAGCTTGAAGCAATAACCGAAAGAACACTGAAGTTCCATTTTTCTAAAAATGATAATTTCAATCACAGATCCTTTGTTGTTGAAAATGAACTTAAACCTCTCGCAATTGAGATAAAAAAGAATGGCCCTGTTTACATCTTAGAAACCAAATTTCTAAGGGTTGAAGTAGAAAACTCCGTGAAAATCTATGATAAGCAAAACAAATTGATACATTCAGATTTTGAAGGAAAGGGCTATTTGAAAACTGGTGACAGCATCTACTGCTATAAAAAAATGCTTGACATAAAGGGTTTTTATGGCTTTGGAGTAAGAAGGGGAAGGCTTAATAAAAAAGGAGAGTTTTTGATAAACTGGAATACCGACGATCCAAATCACTTTTTTGACACAGACCCGCTCTATCAGTGTCATCCATTTTTCATTGCCTCATCAGAAGACTACTTTTATGGAATGTTTTTCGACAATACCTATAGAAGCTACTTTGATCTGGGTAAAGAAAATAGAGATTATTACTCTTTTACTGCTGAAGGAGGTGAGCTTGTCTATTATTTTATATATGGCTCTTCTCCAAAAGAAGTAATCAATGAATATTCAATTATAGTGGGTAGAATCAATCTACCACCCCTCTGGGCACTCGGTTTTCACCAGTCAAGATGGAGCTATAAAAGTGAAAAAGAGGTTTTAACGGTTGCTTCTGAATTCAGGAAAAGAAATATACCCTGTGATGTAATCTATTTAGACATAGACTATATGGATAAATTCAAAGTCTTTACAATTGACAATAAGAAATTTAAAAATTTCAAAAAAATGAATGAAAGTCTTGCAAAAGATGGTTTTAAGATTGTTACCATAATAGACCCGGGTGTTAAAAAAGAAGATGGTTACTATGTTTATGAAGAGGGAAAAAAGAATGACTTTTTCTGTAAACTGAATGGGGAACCTGCGACAGGCTATGTCTGGCCGGGTGAATGTGTATTTCCCGACTTTACAGATGAAAAAGCAAGAAAATGGTGGGGAGAAAGGCAGAAATTCTTGCTTGAAAACGGCGTGAACGGAATATGGAATGATATGAATGAGCCGGCCATTCTCACGAAAAATGACTACTCAATGATGAGATTCGCATTTTATTTCCTTAAACTCAGGTATCCCCCTGTCCTATCAAAAACGGATTTGCTTGCTGAGAAAATAAAAAAGATTGTAATGAAAACACTTCCCGAAAATGTAAAACATAAGGAAAGATCCCACGCTGAAGTTCATAATGTTTATGGATATTTGATGTGCAAGGCATCATTTGAGGGAATGTTGAAATATGAGCCTTCTAAAAGGCCATTTATACTTACAAGATCTGGTTTCAGTGGAATACAGAAATACTCTGCTGTCTGGGGAGGAGACAATCAAAGCACATGGCAACATATGTTTATGTCAATAATAACAATGCAGAATCTCTCTCTTTCAGGTGTACCCTTCGTTGGAGAGGATATAGGTGGATTCTGGAAGAGTCTGAACTCAAAGGAGCTTTTCGTAAGATGGATGGCACTCGGTATTTTTTATCCCTTTTTCAGGGATCACTCTGCAATGAATACCCGCAGGCAGGAACCCTGGACATTCGGGAAAAAGTACGAAAGGATTATTTCCGAATTCATAAAATTAAGATATAGCTTAATACCTTACATTTACTCGCTTTTCTACGAAGCAAAGGAAACTGGCATTCCTCCTATGAGAAGTTTGTTTCTTGAATTTCCAACTGATAAAAAAGCTTATGAAGTTGAAGACGAATTTATGTTTGGCCCATTTCTTCTTGTAGTACCAGTCTACAAGCCAAATGAAAAGAAGAAAGTTTTATATTTACCTGAGGGAGAATGGTACAACTTTTATGACTATAAGCTCCATAAAGGGGGAAAATACATAGAAGAAGATGCCCCCATCGATAAAGTTTTATTATTTGCAAGAGCAGGAGCATTAGTTCCAATGCAGAAGCCACAAAATTTTGTGGGAGAAAGCAAAAATGATACCCTTTACATAAAAGCATTTCCGGGCAAAGGTGAATTTCTTTATTATGAGGATGATGGAATAAGCTTTGACTACGAAAAAGGAATTTACAATCTCATAAAGCTATCAATTGATGAGGAAAAAGTCTATTTTGAACAAATAAAAAAAGGCTTTGAAGGTGGAATGAAAAATTTAGTCTTTAAGCTAAAGGATAAGGAAATTAAGTTTTCTATAACCTGATAAATTGATAGACTTTACGAATGGTATCTATCCATTAACAATAAATTTTTTTTAATAAAATTGAAACCTTTTCATTAAAATTATACTTATCTAATTAAAGACAAAAAAGGAAAATTTGCCGGATGGATGAAAAGATAAAGGATGAGTTTGATAGTTTTTTTCAGGCAAACCAGAACCTGATTTACAGAATAATAAGAGGCTATGTAAAAGACATTGAGACTGCTAAGGATATCCTGATTGAAAGCTTCGTCGTAGTGTATGAGAGGTGGAAGGTGGTTTCAAAAATGGAAAATCCCGTCGGTTATGCTGTAAGGGTTGCTGTAAACAGAGCAAAAAAAAGTCTGATGCTAAACAATGTGAAAAAAATATTCTTTTCAGATTTAAGGGAAAATGATCCTGACCCGCGGGATCTCGGAGTTGAAGAGATTATAACAAAGAGAGAAAAAAATGAATGGCTTGGAAATGAAATTGAAAAACTGAAAGATATTGAAAAGCAGGTTTTACTTTTAAAAGATGGAGAAGACTTGAAGTTAAATGAGATTGCAGATATTTTACAACTGAACCTTTCGACAGCCAAGTCTCATTACAGGAGAGCAAAATTAAAAATCTTGAAAAGATGGGAGGAAGAAAATGAAAGAGTTAAGATGTGATTTTGTAATTGATTTTATAGACGAATTTTATGTAAAAAAGGAACTGCCACTTGAAATAAAAGAGCACATTGAAAAATGTGACTCCTGCAAAAAATATCTAAAGATGACAGAATTTCTAAAAGAAAACATAAAGGTTATAGAAAGGGTTGACATAAGAGACGAGTTATTTAACCGAATTTCCAGTAAAAGGATGAGGTTTGAAAGACTATTTTTAGTAGGTGGTTTTGTAACTGCAATACTTATTGGAATGCTACTTTTCTTTAATCCTTTAAAAAAAGGCAATCTTGTTGAAGGCTCATATGCAAATAGTACTTCTTCAGTTATGGAAAGCACAGATAGCCTTGAGTACTTCTACACCATTGCCCTTGAAATGTAATTTTAACTCTACCGGTAGAGAAAAAGGAGGAAGAGATTATGAAGAAAAAGATACTTTTAGTTACACTGATGAGTATGATTGCCATAACAGGGTTTTCTATGGCATGGGGACCAAAAGGAATGGGGCCCGGGGAAAGATTTCCACAGGGAGGAGGTCCTGACGATTTCTTCTGGATGGCTGACTATTCAGATCCGGAGGTAATAAAGCTGCTCGATAAATACAGGGAAAAGATGGAGGATATATACCTTGAGTCAAGAAAAGAGAGAAACTCGCTACAGAATCAAAGGAGAGATTTATACTTCAAGCTAAAAGATTTATCTAAAAAATATAAGTCTGACAAAACGTATGGAAAGGAAATAGTAAAAACAATGAGGGAAATCTACAATGTAACAGAAAAGTTGCAAAACATAAATCAGCAGACGATGGATAAACTCAAAAAACTTAATGAAGAAAGAAGAGAAGAGTTCTCTAACTACACAAAAAAATGGCTTGACAACCTCGAAAAGGACGAAGCAAAGCTATCAGAATTCATAGAAAAGCTCGAAAGATTTGAAGACAGAATGCCTCCTCGAAAGCCGGGCTGGCAGGAAAGATTTAAATCCCGCCAATAGTGAACTTCAAACAGAAATAATAGCGTTGCCTCTGGCAACGCTATTATTATTTTATTAAATTTGCAAATATTTTAATAAAATTGTAAAATTAACTCTCAGGAGGTAAAATATGCTTAAGTTCATAATCGCCATTTTAATTATATTGCTCTCAATAATACTTTTCATCAAGCCACTTTTTAAAAAGGGCGGCAGGATTATTGCTTTTTTGATGTTTTTAGGTGGGTTTATCTTGCTTATAATATCCTCATTGGTTGTAATTCCTGCAGGTTATACAGGTGTCTATATATTTCTCGGCAATGTGTCAAGTAAACCATTAAGAAGTGGTTTGAATCTTGTTCCTCCTTACGTCAAAATAATTACATTCCCATCAAGATTGCAGGAACTCACTCTTGCTGGAGAAGACGCCATAGATGCAAGAGTTATAAATGGACTTATGATAAAGACTGATTGCACAACGCTCTACAGGCTAAATGAATCAATGATGCCTGAGGTATACTCTTCTTATGCCACAAATCTTGATGAGTTAGTAAAAAAAATTCTGCTTCCTGTAATAAGGACAGAAATTCGTAATGTTATCAGCAAGTATAACGCTGATGAAATATACTCCATTAAAAGAGAAGAGGTATCAAAAGAAGTAGAAAATATTCTTTCCACAAAATTGAAGCCAAAAGGCATTGTAATTGACAGCTTTCTTATAAGAGCTATCTATCTTCCCAAAGAAGTAGAAGATGCAATCCAGATGAAGCTCAAAGCCCAGCAAGAAGCAGAGGCAATGGCATTCAAGAAACAAAAGGCTGAAGAAGAAGCAAAAATTAAAATCATCGAAGCCAAAGGACTTGCCGAAGCACAAAAGATAATTAATTCAACACTAACACCGGCTTATCTGCAACATGAAGCAATACAGGCATACAAAGAACTTGCAGGTTCATCAAATACAACATTTGTTATAATGCCGACAAGCCCCAATGCAGCCGGAATACCCCTGATACTGAATGGAGTAAAATAAGCCAAAATATATTATAAATTTGTAATCCTGTCAGATAATAGATAACTATACATAAAATAAGAGAAAAGTATCTTTCTTACATAGTAATAAGTCTCATTATACTCAATGCACTCCACCCATAACTCATCAGGCAATCTATATCTCTTTATCCATCTATTAACATTAGCTTCACCTGAGTTATAGGCAGCAAAAGCATAAACCCGGTTGTTGTATCTTTTCAACAGGTAATCAAAATGGATTAGTCCTAATTTAAAATTATCCTGAAAGTCATATATATTTGCTTCTACTTTAAGCTGTTCCTTAAGAATATTAAAAGTAGCAGGCATAAGTTGTGCAACCCCAATCGCACCAGCCGGTGAAATGGCATCCTTTTTAAAATGACTTTCCTCCCTTAAAAGTGAAAGTGCAAGTATTGAATTTGTGAGATTGCCA
Organism: Brevinematia bacterium; assembly: GCA_049968515.1. Classification (GTDB taxonomy): domain Bacteria; phylum Spirochaetota; class Brevinematia; order Brevinematales; family JAOACQ01; genus JAOACQ01. Next base: position 23,550 of record JBMFQR010000021.1, on the reverse strand, counting down.
GCTACAGCTTCAATATCAACAAGATAATTTGTAGGAAAAACCTTCACTAACTCTTCTTTGTCGAGCAGGAAAAGATTCTCCCTGCCATCTAAAAAACTTACAAAATAAGAATTGAGAGTTGGTACAGAAAAGTCAGACAATCCCTTATTCTTCAAGAAATCATAATTATTATAAAAAAGTAAATTTTTCTTTGATCCAATAATTTTATCAATTAACAAAACTCTCTCAAAAGACATAAAATCTGGAATACTGCTTTCAAGTTCAAAGAATTTTTTAAACTCTGCATTTGCAGTTTTAAGTCTTTCTTTTAATTCTCTTTTTAACTCCAAAATAGGCTCTTTAGACTTTCTTTTCAATTTTGCCTTTACTTTATCGCTCAAGGGAAGCTCTACAAAATCAAGAGAGGTTACAAATAAGCAATCATTTTTAGAAAAACTACTTTTCTCTCTTAGAGAGGCTATCTTTTTTCTCAGTTTTAGTCTGAACCATTCATAATTTTTCTCTCTTAATTCTCTTTCATATTTTAGACTTATCATCCATTCATAAGTAAAGGGATAATTTAATACAATTTCAAGAAATTTCTTGTAGGCACTTTTCTTTCTATCATTATGATAATCAATAAGTGCCGAAACATAAAGGTAATAATAATTCTTTTCATCAACCGAAGTTAAACTTAACATTCTTACAGCCAGCGACATATCATTTCTGAGTAAAACCCTAAAGATCTCTTTTTTCTGTTCAGGTAAGAGCTCAACCCTCTTTGAAATTCTTTTGAACCAGTCAAATAATTCCTGATACTTATCTGACTTCTTTGAAATCTTAATCCAGTAGGCATAAGAAACAGGTGCATAAAAATCCTTATATCTTTTTATAAGTTCATATGCTCTGTCAACATAACCTTCTCTCAACAAAATATCTAAAAGCGTCTGAAAGCTCTTCCAGCTTACCATCCTTCCATTCCTGACATATTTCTCAAGATAATTAATAGCCTCTATCTTTTCTCCAGTCTTATAGCTCAAATAGGCTATATTTCTGTTATAAAAATCATAATTTCCATATCGATAGAGATATAGCTCAAGCATCTTCTTTGCTTCACTATATTTGTTTCTATTTAAGAGATAAAAAATAATATCCTCTAAATTCTTCTGGCTGAATTTCTCTATTACCTTAGAATCTATTAGATCAAAATAATTTACAAGATATTGAATATGAGAAGTTTCAAGTCTGTTGTTATCAAGCACATTAAGATTTGTCAGAATAAGATTTGCAATTAGTGGATAAATCTTATTCTCTGTGTTTATACTCAATATTCTTTCAAAATAGCCACCCTTCCACAGCAAAGCAAGATAAGTCTCTTCCATTTCTTTATAAAAAATACTATTGGAGTAATTTTTTAAAAAGTTTGAAAGAAAAAGATAATCCTTGATAGGAAATTTTTCAAAAACCATCGTCTTTTTTATATAATCAAAATAACCATACAGAAAAAAATCTCTGAGTAGCTCATTCTTGAAAGGATTGTTAGTAATTTTAGAAAAGAAAACTCCTGCATTAGAATAATCTTTCATCTGATTATAAGAATTTGCCAGAATGTAGAAATCGATTTCGGTAAGGTTGGTATTATCAAGGAGAGAAACAACACAGTTTCTAAACGAAAACTCACTGTAGTATTCTTTATAACCTTTTGTATGAGCAAGAGATATAACTACAAAAACATAGCAAAAAAGAAATAAGAAAAGCTTTTTCATTAAAGACGCCTTTTTATTGATTTACAAATCCCAAAAGCTTAACGCTACCAGAAAAACATTACACTTTTTATAATCACTTAAAGCCCCACATTATTAACATCTATATTAAAATTATAACTAATTTCTCATCTTTTTGCAAAAATAGACTGAATGAAGAATCTTTCAGCCAATGACAAAACTTAATTTTCTGAAATCTTCATCTTGAGGGAGTAAAAACCAAACCAGAGGGATAGAGCAATAAATATAAGAATTATTCTGGCATCAAAGATCTCTCTATCTATATGTAGAGGCAATGATTTTTTAAGTTTTGAAACTGAAAGCTCTTCAAGCTCTTCCGCCGTTGAGTATATTTGATTGAAATTGATTGAATAAAAGGTGGTGTCTTTACATATCTTATGAAGATATATAAGTATAGTGGCTATCATATTTATAATATCAATGTCCTCATTTAGTGATAGCTTCTCAATCTCTTTATAAGCTTCAAAATCAGGTGGTTGTCTATATATCACAATTTTGCTCAATATAGAGACAAAGATTTCAAGTATTTTGAAAAATTTCTTTCCTTCAAAATCCGAAAGGGATGCAAGAAAGCCAAAATATGATCCTGCCAGATCTGTACCTTTATAGGCATCTTTAAAATAACCAACTTCAATGGAAGCTGTTATAAATTTAAAGCTCATTTCTATGCCTATGTTCATTTCAATAAACTTTTCCAAAAATTCCTTTATTATTTCTATGTTTCCTTCATGCATATATTTCTCCATATTTAATAAAGTTTTTTTATCCTTTCTGGATTATTTTCTTCCTGTTTTATGTCTATCCAGTGAGGAAATTTTGAGTTATTTTTTATCTCATCCTTACCTGATATTCTTAATATTATTGCAAAGGGAGTAAACACAAGGTAGAAAAATAAAATAAGAAAAAGGTTTGTTATGATACTGCCTATTAGGAAAAAAAGCTTTGAAGTAATGTAGTTTGTAAATTTTAAGAATTCTGGTTTAAATACAGAAAAAATGTGAAATATCCCAGTTATTCCAATAATAATTAAAAATGGCAAACTGAATTTCTTTATTATTCCTATTGTGAATAAAAGTGTCATTCCTATAGAAAATGAAATACCAAAATTTCTTAATTTTAATCTTTCGTTATTGTGCTTTTCCATTTTGATAACTCCACATTTTTATCCTGCTCCTCTTTATAAAGTATAAAATTTTCAATCACAAGAATATCCATATTTGTTCCCATAAAGCAAAGATAGGCATCCTCTGGAGTGCAAACTATTGGTTCCCCCCTGACATTAAAGGATGTATTGATCAAAACAGGAACACCGCTTATCCTTTCAAATTCTGAGATTAAATCATAAAAAACAGAATTGTCTTCATATGAAACTGTCTGTATCCTTGCTGAATTGTCAACATGTGTAATTGCTGGAAGAGTTGATCTTTTGAGTTTGAGAAGCTCAAGACCAGTCCTGCCAGTAGTGTCTATATTTGTAAGTAGCTCTCTTTTCACATTTGCAACAAAAAGCATATATGGAGACGCTCTATCCCACTCAAAAAAATCTCCCACTCTCTCCAGTTTTACCGATGGAGCAAATGGTCTGAAGGATTCACGAAACTTTATCTTAAGATTCATAACTGATTGCATATCTTCAGATCTCGGGTCTCCAAGTATTGATCTGTTGCCGAGTGCTCTCGGACCAAACTCCATTCTTCCACGGAAAAAACCAACAACCTTCTGTTTTGCTATCTGCTCTGCCACCTCTTTAATTAATCTGTCTACTGGCAGAATATGATATTTTGCGTTGTATTTTAGCAGTGTCTTTTCAATCTCATTGTCATCAAATTGAGGACCAAGATAGGAAGATTTCTGAAAGTCCTTTTTGTTAATTATCTTTCGTGGCTTTTTAAAGTAAGAATAATAAGCATAAAGGGCTGCACCAAGTGCCCCTCCAGCATCACCAGCCGCAGGTTGAACCCATACATCCTTAAATTCAGCCTCTCTTAAAATGTGTGAGTTTGAAACACAATTTAACCCCACTCCACCTGCTATTGTAAGATTATCAAGGGATGTTATTCTTTTTGCTTCCTTTGCTATAAGAACCATTATTTCATTGAAAAGGGCCTGAATTGAGGCAGCAATGTTCATATAGAATTGGTCTGGTGTTTCATCTGGATTTAAGGCTTTTCTGCCAAATAGTTTTTCAAACTTCTTATTTATCATCTTAAGTCCAGAAATGTAGTCAAAGAATTTCTCATTAATTAAATATGAACCATCTGGAGCAATTTTTATAAGCTCACCTTTTATTAAATCAAGATATACTGGTTTACCATAAGGTGCAAGTCCCATAAGTTTGTACTCTCCAGAATTTACTTTAAAGCCGCAGTAGTATGTAAATGCGGAGTAAAGCAGCCCGAGAGAGTGAGGAAAGCATATTTTTTTAAGCAAAGTTATCTGATTCTGCCTTCCATAGCCTATAGTGGTTGTATCCCATTCCCCCACCCCATCAACTGTTAGAATTGCAGCCTCTTCAAATGGAGAGGGAAAAAAGGCACTTGCTGCATGAGACTGGTGGTGAGAGGTAAAAAATATCTCTTTTTTGTATCCAAGTCTTCTTTTTATCTCATCTTCAGTCCATAGCTTTGATTTAAGCCAAATAGGTATTGCCTGAAGAAATGATCTTAAGCCAGCTGGAGCTCTGTGTATATAAGAAGCAATTATTCTCTCAAACTTCACAATCGGCTTGTCATAGAATACAATTGCATCAAGCTGATTTACCTCAAGCCCCCCTTCTTTAAGACAGTAATTTATAGCATTTATCGGGAAGTCTGCATCTCCCTTTTTTCTTGTAAACCTTTCTTCCTGTGCAGCTGCAACAATATCGCCATCAATTACAAGTGCGGCGGCTGAATCATGATAAAATGCTGAAATCCCAAGAATTTTAAGCATAACTTATTAAAATAGAGAATAAATAAAAGGTGCAATGGCCTGTGACTGTGAGACTATTATTGCCAAACCTATTATTCCAAGCAGTATAAGCAGTGGAATAAGCCATAGCTTTTTGTTCTGTTTCACATACTCAAAGAATTCTCTGATTAATCTTGTCTTTCCCATTTTATTTCTCCTCTTCTTTAAAACAACTAACTTCTATTTCTATAAGTGCATTTCGGGGAAGGCTTGACACTTCTACCGTAGTCCTCACAGGCTTATGGCTTCCGAAAAAGTTTTTATAAACCTCATTCATCTCATTAAAATCTTTCATATTCCTCAAGTAAATCACACATTTAAAGATATTCTCCTTTGAATAGCCAGCCTCTGAAATTATAACTTCAATATTTTTTAATATCTGCACTGTTTGTTCGGATATAGTATCCCCTTTCAATTCTCCTTTCTCAGCATCCAGTGCAATCTGTCCTGAAAGGAATAAAAAACCGCCTACCTTTGCCATAGTTGAGTAGGGACCTATCGGTTTTGAAACCGAAGAATCTAAAAATTGTATATTTTTCATCTTTTTACTCCGATTAGATTTTAACTTATTGTTATTTTTTTTTCAACCTAAGCTATGCAATTTAACAATACCGGAGCTATCAAAAAGCACTCCATCTTTCTTCCTTTACAAAAATTGAAAACTATCCAGAAAAATTTTTTTCATTTTTAATTGATTTATTGAAAAATATTTATTAAAATTAATATATTGGATTGTTATACTCTGTGAAAAGTTTTACTATATATAAAAAGTTTGCCTGATAATAAAGAAATAAGTGGGCTTTTTTGAAGTTAATATAAAAGGAATTTAAATGAGATACGTAGGCACATTAAAAATAGAACCTTCGTTGCCTTCTTCCATTTCAAGGTTAAAGGAAATTGCTTTTAATTTATGGTGGGTATGGAACTATAGTGCACAGAGGTTGTTTATTGAGATAGACCCAATCCTCTGGGAAAGAGTTTATCATAACCCTGTAAAGTTTCTCCTCGAGATTGATCAGAATTCCTTACAAAAGGCAAGCGAAAATAAAAGCTATCTATCTTTATATGAAAAGGTAATATCTTCATTTGACAACTACATTAATAGCAAAGACACCTGGTTTAGCAGAAACTTCCCGGAATGTAAGGATAAACTTGTAGCATATTTTTCAGCTGAGTATGGCTTTCATGAGTCACTGCCAATTTACTCAGGTGGTCTGGGAGTTCTTGCTGGAGATCATATAAAAAGTGCAAGTGATATTGGAGTGCCTTTAGTGGGAGTCGGCCTCTTATACAAGCAGGGCTACTTTAATCAGAGGATAAACTCAGAAGGTTGGCAGGAGGCAGTATACTACAATCTTGATTTCAACCAGCTGCCATTACAGAAGGTTTTTAAGGATGGCAAACCAGTTCAGATTTATGTTGATCTTCCGGGCAGAAAGGTTTATGCAAATATCTGGAAGGTGAAAGTTGGTAGAATTGAAGTAATACTGCTTGACACAAATACACCAGAAAATAGGCCTGAGGATAGGTGGTTTACATCACAGCTTTATGGTGGAGACCAGGAGATGCGAATAACCCAGGAGATCTTTCTGGGAATGGGTGGTGTAAAGGCTTTAAAAGAACTCGGCTATAAACCAGATGTCTGGCATATGAATGAGGGACACTCCGTCTTTTCAGGACTTGAAAGAATAAAGAATCTTGTACTGGAAGAAGGACTTAGTTTTAATGAGGCTTTAAGTTATATAAGAACAAACACAGTATTTACTACCCATACTCCTGTACCAGCTGGTAATGATGCATTTCCTTTGCAACTTCAGGCAAAATATTTCAAGAATTACTGGGAAAGTGTAAAAATTAATGAAAATGAGTTTATGGAACTCGGCAGAGAGATAGATCCCCATGGTTACCAAATTTTCAGTCTTACGGTTTTAGCTTTAAAACTGGCAGGAAGAGCCAATGGAGTAAGTGAGTTGCATGGTCATGTCTCAAGAAAATTATGGCAGAAAGTCTGGGAACATCTGCCAGCAGAGGAAAACCCAATTACTCACATTACCAACGGTGTCCATACCGAAAGCTGGATAGCGCCAGAAATTTCCGAGTTATTTGACAGATACTTAGGTCATAATTGGAGAGACAACCTGAATAACCCTGAATACTTCAAAAAGATAGATGAAATTCCAGATGATGAACTATGGGCTGCACATCAGAAGCTGAAGAGAAGAATGATAGAGTTTGTTAGAAAAAGGGCAAAAGAGGAATGGATAAGGCATGGAGTTTCCTATGTTGAGATAGAGGATCAGCTTGGAGAATTGTTGAAGCCAGACATTTTAACAATAGGATTTGCGCGCCGTTTCGCCACTTACAAGAGGGCAGTTCTAATATTTAAGAATATCGAAAGGATAAAAAAAATACTCAATAATCCAGAAATGCCTGTTCAGATTGTTTTCTCTGGAAAGGCACACCCGAAAGACACACCCGGACAGCAGTTCATAAAGCAGATATTCGATCTTGCAAAAGAGGATGGCTTTAAGGGAAAGATATTCTTTGTGGAAGATTATGACCTGAATGTTGCAAGGTATCTGATACAAGGGGTGGATATCTGGCTTAACAATCCAAGAAGACCGCTTGAAGCAAGTGGTACAAGCGGGCAGAAAGGACCTGTCAATGGTGTCATAAACTTTAGCGTACTTGATGGATGGTGGAGAGAGGCATATTTTAAAAACTCTCTGGCAGGATGGTCAATCGGAAGGGATGTGGATTATCCTGACAGTGAGCTTCAGGACAAAGAAGATGCACTTGATATTTATAGCAAGCTTGAAAAAGAGATTGTGCCTCTATTTTATGAGAGAGACGGAAGGGGTATCCCCTCAGGATGGATAAAAAGAATGAAAGAATCAATGAAAACTGTAATTCCCAATTTCAGTACCGACAGAATGGTAAAAGAATATACTACAAAAATGTATGTGCCAGCAATGATTCAGAGTGAAAACTACAAAAAGGAAAATTACAGGATTGCAAAGGAGGTTGCTCTCTGGAAGAATTATATAACAAGCCTGTGGAATTCTGTTTTTATTGAACCTGATTCAGTCAGTCCAACAGGGGATTTTATTGAGTCAACAATATCTGAAGGAGTTGAGATTTCAGCAACTGTAAGGCTTGGTGGCATAAAGAGTGAGGATATAAGGGCTGAGGTTTATTACAGAAAGATTGATGATAGAGGAAATATCATTATAGATAATCTTGTTTGTCCGATGCAGTTAGAAGAAGTGCTTGAAAATGGCAGAGCAAGGTTTAAGACCCTTCTTAAACCTGAAAATGGTGGTAGATATGAATTTACCATAAGGGCGGTGCCATATAACCCCAACCTTACACATCCTTATGAGCTGGGGCTGGTCTGCTGGTTGAATTAATTAATTTTTTGGAGGTATGAAATGTCAAATTTAAGTGAAAAGCTTGAAAAGGCTTATAGTTTATTAAAAGAACAGGAGTTCGAGGATAGCCAGAGACTTTTTTCTGAAATAATTAATGATTTACAAAAGGAGAAAAATCCAGACATAGAGCTGCTTGTAAAAGCAAAAATTGGATATGCTGATTCTTTGAGAGAACAGCTTTATTTTGAGGATGCTATCCCTGTTTATGAAGAGGTTTTGAAGCTGAAAGCCGATTTTAAGTCAGCAATTTCAGGTCTTGCTGACAGTTACAGAGGATTGAAAGACTGGGACAAGGCATTGACCTACTGGTTCAAGCTTCTTGAACTTGATTCAAATGATTATCTTGTTATTACAAGAATTGCAGATGCCTACAGAAAAAAGAACGACTTTGAAAATGCCGAGAAGTATTACCTTATGGCTTTAAACATAAACCCGAGAAATAAGTTTGCCTTGATGGGGCTCGGGGATCTTTATTATAAGCATAAGAAATATAACAGGGCACTGGAATACTGGAAGATACTTCTTGAAATCAATCCAAAGTTTATCAATATTCTTACGATGGTGGGGAATATCTACAGAAACTGGAAGCAGTTTGATAAGGCAATAGATTATTATCAGAAGGCACTGGAAATTGACAGAAATAATTTTTATGCCCTTTATGGGATTGCCGACGCACTTAGAGGTAAGAAAAGATACAGAGATGCATTAAAGTACTGGAGAAAGCTTTATAATAATGACCCAAAGAACGAAAAAATTGCAACAAGACTTGCAGATTGCTACTCAAGGCTTTCTAAGTTTGATGAGGCTGAAAAGATTTATAGAGAGATAATGAATGAAAATCCTTCCCGATATGCTGTCATTGGTCTTATAAGAATCTGCATGGATAAGAAAGACTGGGAAAAGGCAATACAGCTTTGCGAGGACTATCTTACCCGATTCCCCAATGATCCGAGAATCGTTATACTTCTTGCGAAAATATATGAGCATTCAGGTCAGAAAGAGAAGACCTTTGAGGTTTATGAAAAATATTCTTCAATTTTCAGTGACAGAAAGGACTTTACTTCCCAGCTTGCAAGTTCTACCATTGAAAGTATAGAAAATGAAATAGAAGAGTATCATGAGAGTGAGGGTTAAATTTTTTCTTTCTACTGGCCTTTTTTTAGTCTTCTTTGTAAATTTATGGGGGATTTCTTTTCCGAATGTCTCTCTTTTCCCAGTCAAACTGAATTATAGTTTTTCACTTTTATCGGATAAAGGAAACAGGATTGATTTTTTTGAAACAATCCAGATTTCGGAAGATATTGAAAGTGGTGTCTGGCTCTTGTGGAGGTGCAGTTTTTCTATAAATGGGAAAAAGGACGATTATACTTTAACCCTTTGGGTAAACTATGACGGGGAAATATATCTTTACAGCCTTAAAGATAGATTTTACGAAAGGGTTTTTGACGACATTCCACTTGTTTTTTCTTCCAGCATTGAAGTTAACAAACCTATAATACTTGGAGAAAATATTTCTTTGACCTACACTGGAGGATATGGAAGTTTTGTTCATCCAAAGACAAAGATCAGACTGGAAAACGTCATCAAGGCCACCTTAAAGATAGCCAGTGAACATTACATTTTGTACTTTGTTAAGGGTAAAGGGCTGCAGATTATAGAAACTCCAGAAGAGGTCTTTGTCAAACAATAGGTGAGGAATAAGATAAGATTTTTTAACCCTCTGTAAAAATCCCAATTACAAAAATGAAGCAAAAATTTCTACAATATCAGGTCAACTATAAGACCTTTTATGTTGTTTACAAGCTTGAGGTAGGAAATTCTATTTTTCTCCTGTGCAAGGATGAGCTCTCCAATCTTTGAGATATTCTCATCAATTACCTCGATGGTTTTGTAGAGTTTTTGCTTTGAAAATGAAACTCTTGAGATGGTTTCTTTTGTCTCAAAGTTCCTCTTTAACATTTCCATCAATAACTTTATAGCCTTTTTATAAGAATATAAATTTTCCAGTGTGGGATTTTCAGAAAGGTCATTGCCAAGCTTTTCAATAAGATTTGCAAGACTCTGAATATCTTCATGACTTAGATTTTCAATCTCTACATCTTTAATCTGTAAGGTCTCATCTTCTTCCATAGCCTTTAAAACATCTGAAAAGGTAATGTTTTCCTTCTTCAGGGCAGTCTTTTTTGATGGAATTTTAGCTGATATATTTCTAAATTCAACTCTCATAAAATTATTCCTTTAAAATACAGGCATAGGCATTATGTTTATGGATGGATTCATAACTTATAACCTCTACAGAATACCAGCTTATTCTTTTATCATTTCTAAGTTGAAGTACCACATCTCTTGCCACATCCTCAACAAACTTAGGGTTTTTGTAGGCTGTCTCAGTAATAAACTTTTCATCTCTTCTTTTCAAAAGGCTGAATATAGGTGCAGATGCACTCTTTTCAGCAATCTCTATGAGTTCCTCAAACCATACAAGTTTGCTTGACTTAATTCTTATAATTACATCAGCCCTTTGATTGTGTCCACCAAACTCACTTATCTCTTTAGAACACGGGCAAAGGGTATGAATCGGGACCTTTACCTGTGTAATAAGCTTTAGCTTTTCAGAATTGTCAAGTTCGCATTCGACCTTGCATTCATACTCAAGAGGCGATTCAATTTTTGAAACAGGGGCTTTTTTATTAAGAAAGTAGGGAAATGCAATTTCGAGATGGGCAACCTCACACTCATATAGCTTTTTTATATCCTTCAGTATGGCATCAAGATTATGCAAATTCAGATTAACACTATGTCTGCTTATAACTTCAAGGAATCTGCTCATATGGGTTCCACGATAATGATGCGGCAGATCAACATACATATTTATTGTAGCTACAGTGTGCTGGATTGCTCCGCTTCTATCAATCACACTTATGGGATATTTGACATTGTTTACACCTACTTTATTTATGGGAATATTCCTTAAGTCTTTTTCATTCTGCACATCTCTCATAAAATTTACTTTTCCTTTATCAACCGCTATAAAATTTTTATACAAAAAAAGGCTGCCTTGTAGACAGCCTTTGTATGATTATCTCTTTGAGTACTGAGGCGCTTTTCTTGCCTTCTTTAAACCGAAGTGCTTTCTCTGAACCATTCGAGGGTCTCTTGTGAGGAAACCTTTACTCTTCAATATCTTATGATATCTTTCTCTGTCAATCTGATCAATACATCTCGAAATACCATGTCTTAAAGCTTCTGCCTGACCGGTAAGTCCTCCTCCCTTTACAGTGGCATACACATCATATTTGCTTAAAGTTTCTGTAATTACGAGAGGTTCTTTCACTGTATTAACATAATTTGCAGGAAAATATTTCTCTATGTCCTTACCATTTATTAAAATCTTACCTTTCCCACTCGGAATCAAAAAGACCCTTGCGACACTCGTCTTTCTTCTACCAGTTGCATATATTTTTGTCATACTTTACTCTCCTGATTAAAGCTCTATTTTCTTTAAAGGCTTACTGGCAAAATTATGATTTTCCCCTGGAAACACAAAAAGACTCTTCAACATTTTCTTTGCAAGCCTGTTCTTGGGAAGCATCCCCTTTACAGCCTTTTCAATAGGAAAACAGGGATGTTTCTCTATCATCTTTTTGAAGGGGGTTTCTTTCATTCCACCAACATAACCTGAATAATGATAGTAAATCTTTGTCTTCTCTTTTCGCCCTGTAAGTATTACATCCTTTGCATTTATCACGACCACATAATCTCCTGTCAAAAGAAATGGTGTGTAGGTTGGCTTATTCTTACCCATAAGAATCTTTGCTATTGCAGAGGCAAGCCTACCAAGTGGCTTACCTTTGGCATCGATAAGAAACCATTCTCTTTTAACTTCTGAATTTTTCGGAACAATAGTCTTCATTTTCCCCACCTAAAAAAAATTCCCTAATATTATATCAGTCCTGCTTGAAGGTGTCAAGAAAAAGAGTTGATTTTTTTTCAATATTATTTCATACTAATATTCTAATCTCTTACAAGGTTTCAGGAAGATGAGGGCTTTTACACAATTATTTATCTTCCTGTGCTTGTATTTATGTAGCTACAAAATAATTTTAGGAGGAATAAAGTGTTGATGACTGGTGCACGTATTCTAATTGAAAGCCTTAAAAAGGAAGGTGTTGATACTATTTTTGGCTATCCGGGTGGTGCAGTTATCCCTATTTTTGATGTATTATATGAAGAAAAAGATATAAAGTTAGTACATGTAAGACACGAACAGGGAGCAGCACATGCTGCCGATGGATATTCACGTGCAACTGGTAAGGTTGGAGTCTGCCTTGCTACCAGCGGGCCAGGTGCAACAAATCTCGTAACTGGTATAGCCACTGCAAATATGGATTCCATACCAATTGTGGCACTCACAGGACAGGTTTCTACATCAATGATTGGCAGTGATGCCTTTCAGGAGGCAGATATCACTGGAATTACAAGACCAATTACAAAACACAACTTTCTGGTTAAGGATGTTAATGACCTTGCAAGGATAATAAAAGAGGCATTTTATATCGCAAGAACCGGCAGACCCGGCCCTGTGCTGGTGGATTTGCCCAAGGATGTTCTGACCTCAAAGGCTGAGTTTAACTATCCAGAAAAGGTTGAGTTGAGAGGCTATAAACCCAGGGTTAAGGTGCATACAGGTCAGGTTAAAAAGGCGCTTGAATTAATGAGCAAGGCTAAAAAGCCAATTATATACTATGGAGGAGGAGTTATTTTAGGCAATGCCTCACAGGAGCTTACAGAATTTGTGAGAAAAACAGGCATTCCTGTTACATCAACTCTTATGGGACTCGGGGCTTATCCTGCAGACTATGATGACCCGCTGTATCTGGGGATGCCGGGAATGCACGGGACAGTCTTTGCTAATTATGCACTGCATAACTCTGATCTTATTATTGCCATAGGGGCAAGGTTTGATGATAGGGTAACAGGAAAGCTTGATGAGTTTGCGCCGGAGGCAAAGATAATACACGTAGACATAGACCCATCCTCAATCAGTAAAAACGTTGTTGTTGATGTCCCTATAGTGGGGGATGTGAAGGAGGTTTTGGTAGAGTTACTAAAGGATGCAAAACCTTTGAAAATAAAAGAATGGCTTTCGCAGATTGAGGAATGGAAAAGAAATTATCCTTTAACCTATAAAAAGGATTCAGAGTTTGTCAAGCCTCAATTTGTCATTGAAAAGCTATTTGAAATAACGAAAGGTAATGCAATAATATCGACTGAAGTTGGACAGCATCAGATGTGGGTTGCTCAATATTACACCTTTAAACATCCACGTACATTATTGACATCTGGTGGTCTCGGAACAATGGGCTATGGACTTCCCGCTTCAATTGGTGCAAAGGTGGGATATCCGGACAAAGTTGTTATTACAGTTGCAGGAGATGGTTCTTTACAAATGAATATTCAGGAGCTTGCAACTGCAATATGCCATGACATTAAGATTAAGATTGTTGTGATGAATAATTCTTATCTTGGGATGGTAAGACAATGGCAGGAATTGTTTTACAACAAAAGATATTCCGGAGTGTGTCTTGCTAAAACAAATGAAAGGGGTGAAATGTGTGCATACTATCCTGATTTTTTAAAGATTGCCGACGCATATGGTTTCTGGGGAAAAAGAGTTACAAAGAACGAAGAACTCGAAAAAGCATTAAAGGAAATGATTGAATACGATGGACCTGCTCTTCTTGATGTCTGGATAGAAAAAGAGGAAAATGTATTCCCTATGGTTCCAGCCGGGGCAAATTTGACACAAATGATAGGAGGGTTAGCATAATGAAATATACATTATCGGTACAGGTTGAGAATCATTTTGGTGTTTTAGCCAGAATCGCAGGGCTTTTTTCGGCAAGGGGTTTTAACATTTCGAGTCTCTCTGTTGCAGAGACTGAAGATCCAACTATCTCCGTTATGACCATTGTAGTGGAAGGGGATGAAAAAATACTCGATCAGGTTAAGAAACAATTGAACAAGCTAATTGAAGTTATAAAAGTAAAGGATGTGACATTTCTTGACTATGTATCCAGAGAACTGGCTCTGGTGAAGGTTTCAATAGACTCGCAACGAAGAAGAGAGATTATAGAAATAGCCGATGTTTTTAAAGGTAAGATTGTAGACATTTCTCCAGATACCATTACAGTTGAGGTAACAGGGGATTCAAAAAAGATCGATGCGGTTGTGGGTTTATTGAAAAATTATGGTATATTAGAAATGGCAAGGACTGGAAAGGTTGCCATAGTCAGGGGATAAAAGGAAAAAATGATATATCTGGACAACTCAGCCACAACATTTCCTAAACCGGCTGAAGTCTATGAAAGAATGTCCGAACTTTACAAAAGTTTTGGCGTAAATCCTCATCGTGGGGATTATAAGCTTTCCATTAGAACAGGACAGCTGATCGAAGAAACAAGACAGAATATTTCAGACTTTTTTAATGGCTATGGCCGGGAATATGTAGTCTTTACCTACAATGCAACTGATTCTCTTAACATTGCAATAAGAGGCATTCTTGAGGAAAATGATGAGGTAATAACAACAATACTCGAACATAATTCTGTATTAAGACCTCTTAACTACCTAAAGGATGAAAAAGGTATAAAGGTAAAATACCTCATCCCGGAAGATGAAAAAATCCCCATAGAGAGCCTTAAAAACTCTTTAAGCGAAAGGACAAAAATGGTAATCGTTAACCACTCCTCAAACGTTACCGGTTATACACAAGACATCGAAAGATTGGGACACATCATAAAAGAAAACTCGGACGCTTACCTTCTTGTTGATGCTTCCCAGAGTGCAGGAGTTATTCCGGTAGATCAGAAAAGAATGAAGATTGATATTATTGCTGCTTCTGGACATAAGTCTCTGTATGGTCCGACTGGAATTGGTTTGTTGCTAATCTCTCCGCGTATTAAAATAAAGCCTCTGAGGGCAGGTGGAAGTGGATACGACTCAGAAAATCCATATCAACCTGAGAATCTTCCTGATTTGCTTGAGGCAGGGACACTCAATACCTCCGGTGTTTTTGGCCTTAATGCAGGCATTGATTTTATCAAGAAAACCGGCCTGAATGAAATCCATAGAAAAGAAAATCAGCTCAAAAGCCTTTTTCTTAAAGAAATCTCAATGCTTGAGGAAATAAAAATTTTTACTTCAAAAGATGATAATTCTCCAGCAATTGTAAGCCTTACTTTTAAAGATTATTCACCATTAGATGTTGCAACCATTCTTGATACAGAGTTTGATATTGCAGTAAGAAGCGGGCTTCACTGTGCACCTCTGCTTCACAAACATTTAGGAACCTTTCCTTCTGGAACATTGAGAGTTAGCTTTGGGTATTTCAACACAGAGGAAGATGTAATGACACTTGTTAATGCGTTAAGAACCATTGGAATGTCCAAGCTAATAGAATCAAAATAAAAAGGCTTAATTCTTACGATCCAGAATGAAAAATTTGTTTCCCTTTTATAACAACGTAGTTCTTCAAAATTATATTCCTGAATTCAGGGGGAATTCTATTCCAGTCAATTACGTCAACACTATATGGCAAATCTGAGTCCTCAAATGCTTCTTTTAGTCTACCCAGCGTATAAATATCTATTTCTTTCTCTCCTATAATTACAAGATCTAAATCAGAAAATTTCTTTTTAGTTCCCTCTATTCTTGAGCCAAACGCCCAGACCTCAAAGTCTGGAACAAACTTTTCGAGGATTTCAAAAATTGTCTTCATTTCTTTCTTTGTGAGATTAATCATTTTTTGATTCCAGAATAAAAAGTAATCTTTCTGCATCTATAATAAACTTTTTAGAAATTTCAAAAACTTTTTCAGCTTCGCTGCAGTTATAAGTATGGCTTGTGAGATTTCTTGCATAATGATATTCCATCCACTTTTCAATTTCATCAATCAATCCGGCTTCTGCTGCTCTTCTGAAAAGCTGTCTTCTTGGAGCACCGTCAAGAGTAGTATCTCCTGTGTTTAATTCAAGCCATCTTTTCATAAATTTCCAGCAAAGTTCATATGTAAATTCAAAATTTTGTATTACCCCAGCAATTATTACCTCTCTTTCGTCTCTTCTTTTCTCATCAATCTCATCAGCAATTCTAATTGCCTTACTTAAGGAAGAAATAGCCTTCTTGAGACTTGTTAAATCAAGTTGCAATAATTTCCTCCTTCACATATATTACATATATATTATCATAAATAGTTTATTGAATTTTATCAAATAAATTGTTTTATTCTTAAATGAGGTATCTGATAACTTTCTATTTATATACAAAATAAAAAATATGTTTCAGGCAATGCTCTCACCACTTGTGCTTGCAGGAGGCAAGCTGTGGAGGGAAAACTTGAGGCAGGTAGCATAGCACAAGACTGCCAGAAAGCAGTCTGTCTTTCTTTTCTTCAACTTTTGACAAAAAAACTTTTGGCTTTATAATAAATAAGGCCAGTAGTTGGCTGTCAAAGTCAAAAAAGAGGTATAAAAGATTGAAAATCATATTAGAATTTAAGTCTTCATACAGACATATTAATGAACTTGTTATTACTTTTAAAGAGGCAAAAAAAGAATTTCTTGAATGCTTGAGAGAGAATTCTTACAGCAGTTTCTGGGGTTTTGATCTGCTTGTAAATACAAAAAGGCTTTCAGGGATAGAAAAGCAGCTCTTTTATTATCTTTTAAACTCAAAGGGAATTCTTTTCAGGGATATAAATACTCACTCAATTGTTATTTCAACACCTATTGACACAACCTTTCTTTATAACATTTTCCATTTCAAACCGATTTTAAAAACTAAAAAGGGGCAGAAGCAACTTTCTTTAAGAAAAAAAGAGTTTTCTTTAGGATTTATCTTCATAAATAATTACCAGAGAATCTCTGTTGAAAATATTGAAAATCTTTATCTTTTGCCTGCAATTTCTGATTACTTCATAATTGATGTCAAAGGTATAGTTTATCCAGTAAAAAACATCCTTTCACAGAATGTGATTACAGAGATATTTGAAGAGGGTTCATACTATATAGATGAGGGGATAAGAAAGGAATTAATCTACTCAAATAATAAATTAAAAAAGGAAATCGAAAAGTATATTACTCTTCCAGAGATAATAAATGTTTCTGATGGTAAGATTTTTTTAGATATTTATTTTCAGAACGAGGATCAGTTCGAGCTTTTCTGTTTTGTTAAAAAAGAAGACATAAATCTTAAAATAAGCTTTGATGATTTAAGACAGAAACTTATTTTTAATGAGGATCTGGTCATAGAGCTTGAAAAAAATAAAATTGCAGTAATTGGAAGTGGAAGTGAATTATATGAAAGACTGAAGTCAGTAAATTCAGTCGTTCAGGCAAACTTCTTTAGATTGCTTGATGAGATAAAGCACGACAAAATAATATCTTCTGATACAAAAACTCTTTTCACAAAAATTTTACCGGAGCTTGGCAGCAAGGTTTCATTCCTTTTAAATGGTGAAATTTCAAATCTACTAAGCGACAAGTCATGCAATCTTTCTGTCAATGTTGATGAATCAACAGAAAATGATTGGCTTAGTGTCAACTTCAAAATTTCAATTGGAGAATATGAATTAACCATTGAAGAAATGAGGCTCCTTATAGAGAAGGGATTTATCAGAAAAGGAAACATTGTCATTTCACTTCCTCAGGACGAAATTAAAAGAATGAAATCCCTGCTTGATAGAATAAATCTAATAAAAAAAGAGGATTCTGGCTATGTAAGAAAGGAATTTATCCCTCTAATTATTAGCATATCAGAGGGATTTTCTCTCAAATTACCAGAAAAACTCAATGAGCTCAGAGAAAAACTATACAAGATAAAAAAAGATGGCTTTACGATAGATGGTATTAATCTCCCTGACAAGATAAAAAAAGTATTGAGGGAATATCAGAAAACTGGGGTTTACTGGCTTTACATTCTTCACCAGTATGGGTTTGGTGGTGTTCTTGCAGATGAGATGGGGCTTGGAAAATCGCTCGAGATACTTTCTTTTCTTTACCTTCTAAAGAAAGAGATAACTCCAAGTATTATCATTTCACCATCTGCGCTTGTAAATAACTGGGCAGAAGAAATAAAAAAATTTTTTGGTGAAGAATTCCGTTTTGTAGTCGTCGATGGAAACAAGGAAAAGAGAAAAAAGATACTTTCCGAGGCTAAAAACTATGAAATCATTATTACATCCTACAATCTTCTAATGCAGGATGAAGAAATTTATGAAAAAATTAAATTTGTCTTCTGTATACTCGATGAAGCACAGCACATAAAGAATAAAGATGCAAAAAGAACAAGAAGTGTTAAAAAAATAAATGCAAAAATGAAAATTGCCTTGACTGGTACTCCGCTTGAAAATTATCCCATTGAATTATGGTCTATATTTGATTTTATAATGCCAGACTATCTTGGCAATCACCGATGGTTTAAAAAACACATTGAGAACCCAATACTGAAAGATGGCTATGAAAATAGAAAGGAAGTTCTTCAGGTTTTTCAGGGGCTTGTCTCCCCATACATACTGAGAAGGACAAAAGATAAGGTGTTGAAAGAGTTACCACCAAAGATTGAACAGGATATTGAGTTTGAACTCACCGAAAAACAGAAGATTATCTATCTTGAAATTCTAAACAGGATGAAGGAAAAGCTCTTTAGGATATTTGAAACAAAAGGGCTTGAAAAGAGCTACATCGATTTCCTTGCTGCTTTGACAAGATTGAGACAGGTATGTATCCATCCCGGTCTTATTGACAATGAGTTGTTTGATGAGGATGAAATTTCTGTTAAGCTTCAGGCTCTAATGGAACTAATCTATGAGATAATGGATAGTAATCGTAAGGTTGTAGTATACAGCCAGTTTGTGGAGTTTTTGAAGTTCTTAAAGATAAAACTCTACTCTGAAAATATTGAATATCTCTACCTCGATGGCAGGACAAAAGATAGACCAGCTCTCGTTCAATATTTCAACACCTCGCAGGAAAGGATACTTTTAGCCTCTATAAAGGCTGGTGGAGTTGGATTGAATATAACAGGGGCTGATAGTGTGATAATTATAGATCCCTGGTGGAATCCAGCCGTTGAGACACAGGCTATAGACAGGCTTCACAGAATTGGACAGAAAAGTGTTGTTTTTGCCTATCGTCTTTTGACCAAAGGAACTGTAGAGGGAAAAATGAGACAGCTTCAGTTAAAAAAGAAAAAGATCATTTCAGATGTAATTGATTTGCCAGAAGAGATTTTTAAGACACTTTCAATAAGCCAGATTGAGGAATTGTTTAGCTACAATTCCTGAGGAAATGGTTTTTTATAGTTGTTAACATTAAAAACAGCTTTTCAAGATATTCTTCTCTTTTTACGATAATATTACAGAAATCCTTTACTCATTCTGGGGAAAGCTATCAAGAGGAAACTTTACCCTGCAAAATCTGTTTTAGGAGTTATATTTGAAAGAAATCTCATTTTTTAGAAGAAATCTACTCTTCTTGATAATTATCTTTATATTTTCCCTTATATTAATCTCACAATATCTTCTTTTTGAGGATGAGATAAACGAAAAAGTCCTTTCTTTCCTCGGTAAAAAAGTTGAAGAATTCAAAATTAATGAAGATAAGGCTTTTATTAATCAGTTTGGTTTTAATTCTCTTGATGAAATACTGGAAAATCTTCCCGGAAGAATACCCATACTTGAATATCACATAATCGAATCCCCCTATGTTTTTTCCAATTACATCCTGACAAAGAAAGTAATAAAGGACAAAAAGAATTCCCGCTTTTTCGTGACGTCGGATGAATTAAGGACACATCTAGAAATGCTTTACAAAAACGGCTTCAGAAACATCTCTCTCGATGAGTATCTCTCTCTGATGAAAGGGGAAACAAAGCAAATAAGGAGAATAAGTCCGGGTGCAAGACTTTATGTTCTTACTTTTGATGACGCCACTTTTGGCCAGTTTGATTTTATTAATGATGAAAAGGGAAATATACTTATAGACCCAGACTGTGCAGTTGGAATAATGATAAGTTTTGCAAGAAATCATCCGGAATTTAAGCTCAATGCAGCTTTCTGCATTGACTTTGAAAATGTGCCATTCTTGCAACCAGAGTATGTTGGTAAAAAGCTTAATTTGCTTTTAGACTATGGATTTGAGATTGTTAATCACACCAAAAATCACAGATCTCTTGGAAAATTATTCAAGAAAAATCCAGAACTTGTGAATTTTGAAATCGGGAAAGCAATGGAGTTTTTTGAGGCATATCTTGGTTACAGGGTTACTTCCATAAATAAGATATGTTATCCAAATGGAGACATTTCTCCCGGGCTACCAGAATATATAAAAAAGATAAGATATAATGGCAGAGAATACAATTTTGTAGCAGCACTTGATGCCGTTGGACCTCTCGCATTGAACCCAAATGAAACTAATTTCAATGCCTACACAATAAAAAGAGTGGAAATAAACAGCAATACATTCATCAGATATGTAATAAATGGCAGGGGAATCTATCGTATGCCGCCCCTTGTGCTAAAAAACTCAGATACAGGAAGGGTCGTAAAAGCAAACCTATCAACAAATACCTATCTTGATCTGATAAAGTTACCATAAAGAATAAGCAATGCAAATCACTTATTTTCTTTATCTTGCATTGATTTAAAGTCAATTTTAAAAAATGAAAAAAGGGTCGAAATTGTAAGAATCAAAAAAATTCCAAAAAGGAATATATAGCTTTTGTCTTCAAAATTCTTAAGAAGGTCTAAAACCAGACCGCTTACTGCTGGCAATCCTACAGAAATTGGCAGCATTAAGAATGAAAGCATTGCATAATAAGCACTTGCATCCTCAGTATGTGCAAGCCATTTGACCACGGGACCATATAGATTAAATCTTCCAGACTTTGAAAAACCTATCAAAAAGCTTATAGCATAGAAATTAATAAGACTTTTTGAGGAAATAAGAAGTATCAAAGATAGAATTGAGCTTAATTTTATAAGCAAGTATTTTATTCTCACATTATATTTTTTTGTAAAGCCAAGAATTAGATTTGCGGTAACCGCACCTATAAACATAATTATTACAAATTTTCCACCTATGACAGAAGCAGAAATACCCGTCCACTCAACTGCATACTTTCCGTAAAAAACTGCAACAACGCATATAATTGTAAATTCTATATCCTGAAGAAAGAAAAAGATTATATCTTTGTTTTTTAATATATTTCTCAAGGTGATATATAAAAATTTCAAGGGTGTGTGGTCAAAAAAAGAAGCAATATTGTCTTTTTGTTCTTTTGTCAGAAAAAAGCAGAGCGAACCCACAAGAAACACAAAACCACTGAAAAGAAAGATTATTCCGGCCGAGCCTTTATTTATTCCATAATGTGTGATAAAAAATAAAAGCAAAAATCCACTTACTACCTTTGCCACATTCTGGGATATCATCATAAATGACATACCTTTTATGCTGTCTTCCGGAGCAAAAATTTTCACCACATAGTTTTGCCAGACAGGAAAACTTAATGCAATACCGATTGAAAACAAGGAGTAGAAGAATATAAAGGTTGAGTAAATATACCTTGAACCTGTATATATAATATAGCTTAAGCCAAGAAGCATAATTGCGACTGAAGGTATAACTTGAAGCCAAACATTTATAGCCTTTTTGTACTCCAGCTTTGAAGCAAAATATGCTGAAATGAAGGGGAAAATAGCAATTGATATATTGAAGATTGAACCAGTAAGTCCTATCTGAAAATTTGTCGCACCAGTCTCTGTCAAAAATAGTGGCACAAAGGTTGATTCAAGAATTATTGGCAGGCCAAGTCCCCAGAAAAACTCACTTATGGAGATAGCAAAAACATTCAGCCAGAAAAATTTCTTTATGTCAACATCCCCTCTCATCAGGCTAACACTCTCCTGTAGAGTTCCATAATGAATTTTTCATAGGCTTCACTCATCTTTAAACTTCTTCTTTCCATCATTGTTTTAAGTGTGGCAATAAACTTCTCCACCTCATATCTTTCACCTTCCTTCCAGTAAAATGGTGGAGTGTACTTCTTAGGATTGCTACCCGGAATAAGATTTGCTCCTTCCCTTACAATACTTCCAGTATTAAGCATTATGCCAATCCCTATTCTGGCATAGTCACATATGACAGAGCCAAATTTTATGGAATCTGTCTCAATGGTCTTATCCTCAAGCTGAAGTCTTATTTTGCCATAATTGTTTTTCAGGTTACTTGTCGTACTCATTGCTCCAATGTTTACCCAGCTACCCACATAGGAATTGCCAATATATCCCTCATGATGCTTGTTAGAATAGCTCTCAATTATTGAAGCCTCTACCTCACCACCAATTTTGCAGGTATGCTTTATTGTTGTCCCGGATCTTATTTTCGCACTCTCTACAAGTGAATTTCTGCCAATATAGGCAGGCCCATCAATTATTGAGAAAGATCTTATCAATGCTCCTTTGTCAATCACGATAGGCCCATCATTCGCCTGAAGAGATACAAATTGCTGTATCTTTGCTGTTTTATCGATATAAACATTGCTGCTGGGAGATACAAAATTTCCATCATTCTTGATGAGATAGGTCTCATACTCTATAAGTTCCGGACTCTTTTTTATTAGATCCACAAAAGAATTAACATATGTACCGTTTTCTATTTCTTTAACCTTATATTTTCTTGTGAGAAATTCTATCTCATTATCAGCAATAAGCTTTATCGTTTCAAAACTTATACTTTCTGTACGCAGATAGACAAACTTACCATCCTTTGTTATTCCAAGTCTGTTAATCTGTGGTGAAAGGTTTTCATACGGAATAAACTGAGGATTTACCACAGTGTGTATGTTTTCATCAATTGTGTATTTATTTTTTAGATCTTCACTCAAAAAAGAATATGGAGCATTTTCAAATCTCGGTGAATATACTTTAACAGAGTGAAAATGCCTTTCATATCTCTCGAGAGGAGTAAAAATACCACAGCTAACGTCCCATAAAAATTTTGTAGAAGTAATTGGGAAAAAGTTTTCCACCTCCTTTGTTTCAATAAGCAAAAATGACATATTTCTTCTCCTATTTGATAATATACTTTAAACATTTATTTTATACCAAAGTTGAAATTTTATCAAATAAAATATTCACAGAATTAATTTCATATATTTTTGTGTGGTAAAAAAATAGTTTTTATTAAGGAAAATAAACAAAAAATGTGTTATAATATTATTATTATTAAAACGTATTACCGTCGCCGTTCTGGTAGGATATGCTACAGAAGAAAAGGAGATGGTATGATAATAGCGGATATCCAATAAAAAGCTCCCGCTTGCCGATAAATGGTAGCGGGAGCTTGATA
>JBMFQR010000020.1:0-35317 GCA_049968515.1 Brevinematia bacterium | reverse complement strand
TTTCTAATTTCGTTATAAAAGCAGCTTGAATACTTTTTTGGAGTAGATAAAATTTGACTTTTATCATAGGAGGAGGAATTTATGAACAAAAAATCTTTTCTGCTAATGATTTTATTATTTTCTGTAAAATCTTTTTCACTTACACCAGAAGATATTTTAAAACTTGTTGATAAATGGAGAGGACCTTCTAGTTCTTTTCTTATAGATTTAAAAGTCTCTTCATATAGCAAAGACGAAATTGTAGAAAGCCTTGAGATGAAAGGCTACGTGAAGGGTAAAAAATCTATGGTTTATTTTACCTCACCGGCAAAATGGAAGGGGAGAAAGATGCTTATGGTTGGAAATGATGTCTTAATGATATTTCCAAATACCTCAAAGCCAGTGAGACTCTCTCCCTCACAGAGGCTTATGGGAGATGTGGCAAATGGCGATGTGGCAAGGTTAACATTTTCGCAGGATTATAATGCAAGCCTTCTTGGAGAAGAAGGTGATTCTTATATCTTAAAACTTGTAGCAAAGACAGAAGGAACAACATATCATTCTATAATTCTGTGGGTTAAAAAGGATAATTTCGTTCCCATTAAAGCTACTTTTTTCTCCCTTTCCGGTAAAGAATTAAAGACAGCTTATTATTCAGAATTGAAGACGCTTGGCGGCGAGGAAAGAATTTCTAAAATTACCATATATGATGCTATAAAAAAGGATAATTACTCTGTCATAGAGTTTTTGAATATGGAAGAAAAGATGGTTGCGGATAAGTATTTCAACATTGAATTTTTGATGGAAATGTAATTTTATGAGAACAAGCGTCAATGGTTAAATCAGTGGATTGTCATCACAATCGTAGGTGCAGAAGAGTGTAATGTATGAAAAGAGGTTCATTATGAAAAGATATTTTTTGTTAATTCTTTTAATGATTGTGACATCAGGTTATTCTGAATTTAACTATCGCCTTCTGGTACTTGAAGAGCAACATTTTAGTGTGAAAGAAGCTGTATGGAATAAAGACAATATATTCAAGATAAATGGCGGGCTTGATGCAAATTTTAAACTACTCTGTGAGAGTGGGTATAAGTTTGAAAATTTCAGGATTAAAATTTCCGATATGGCGATAGTGCCATTTGAGACAAACGGAAATTTTACAAATAGCCTTCTTGAAGGTTATGTGAGTGTCAATTTTATGGATTTTTACCTTGATCTGGGTAAAAAGAGAATTTTAAAGGGGAAGGGATTTTTATACTCTCCTTCGGATTTTTTGTTAAAGTATTCGGCTGATGGTGGGAAATCAAAGGAAGAGGCTATACAGTTTAAAGATGGATTCTGGCTTTTTGGGGCAACTTATTTTTCTGAAATTGGCAACTTCTCATTTTATTATTTTCCGGAAATATCCATTTCAAACGAAAATTTAGAAAGATATTTTACAAAGGGACAGGATGAAATATATCTCCTTTCCTACTCACATAGCCTTGACTTTATGGATGCTGGCATTGTCGGGGCTTATCAAAAAGTTATTAACGCTGGATTTTATGGTTCGGTGAAGCTAAATGATTTTCTTACTTTTCATATTGACCTTGCTTTTCTTGAGAGAAATAAAACATATCATATTGAAAAAGAGAGCTATCCTTATGTTGGTGATATTTATAACGCTAAAGAATCAGAAGTGAGTAATAAACTTCAGCTTGCCAGTGGCTTAAACTATGTTTATGAAAATCTTGGTGTAATGCTTGAGTATTTCTATAATGGCTGTGGCTATACAGTGGAGGAGTTCAATGGCTATAAGTCATATTTAAAGGATGCAGTGAAAAATTATAATGCGGATAATGCCATTTCATCAGGCAATCTTGGTATATCTGCAAGTATACTGGGGAAAAAGGAATATTTATCATTCTCACAGCACTATGGAATGTTGAGGATTTACTCAATGAGCCTAAAAAATTTTGACCTTGCTTCTCTTTTTCTCTTGAGCCTCACTGACTTAAGTGGAAGATTTTACAATTCTATTTCATATAATATCGGCAATATAACTTTAAGTGGAGAGGTCTTTATAACCTTTGGCGATGAATATAGCGAATTTATGCTTTATGGCGAAAAATGGGAATTAAACCTTGACTGCGAAATTGTGTTTTGAAGAGTGTTTTTTCCACTGTGACAGTTACTAAGGTATAGTTTGTTACTTTGTAAAAGTTAAACTTTTTACAAAACATATTATTTATTATATCATATAAATCCAAAAACTTAAAAAAATATAGCTTTTACAACAGGTTCGTTGTAATCACAGTTTTCAATCAAAAGATTTTCAAGAAAACTGGCAAATATTTTTTCTGCTTCTTCTTGAGAGAGTTTTGTCCCATATCTTGCGAAATTGATAATCTTTCCCCAGCCAGACGGAAATTTTATAGAATAAGGGCAATTGAAAGCGTAAAGTTTTTTCCATGGCCAGAAAGCCCAGCCTATGTTGTTTTTCTTAAGAAGTTTGAAATTTTCTTTATACCATTCGTTATTATTTTCACCTGTTTCTCCACACCATACAGGCACATTGTATCTATCTCTAAACTCAAGAAAGGGTTTAATACTTTCCTCATCAGTCTTATTCCAGTACTTGTGAAATTGATAAAGCAGGTTGGAATCAAAAGGTGCACCAAATACACCGAAATCAGTTGCCCAGTTTGCTCCTTCGATAGTAATAATATGGTTTTTGTCCACTTCTCTTATAGCCTTTGTAATTTTTTTGTACAGTGGCTCAAGTTCTTTATATAAGGTATGGTTTTCATCCTTTGCTGGAAGGGGCTCATTTAATAAGTCATAAGCCAGAACAGCTTTTTCATTACGGTAGCGATATGCTATCTCTCTCCACAAATAAACTGTCATCTTCTCATAATTCTCATTAAGGAAAAGCTCTGGTTTATCATTCAAACTATCGTCAATATTTGCTCCTGTTTGACCACAGGGAGCGGCATGAAGGTCTATTACAACAAATAAACCATATTTTTTGCACCATTCTATAAGTCTATCAAGGTAATAAAAACCTTCTTCTTTAAGACTTGTAGAATTTTCTCCAATAAAAAGCCTACAATTTATGGGAACTCTAACTGCATTGAAACCAATTTTTGAAATTAGCTCTATGTCTTTTTCAGTAATATAATTATCCCTATATTTCTTCCAGAAAATTTTAGCCTTTTCTTCGCCTATGAGGTCAACAATCATCTTTTCTATTCTTCGTGGTCTATCCACAGTAGTTGAAGAAAATTGCCACATATATCCCTCTGGAAGAAGCCAGTTACCAAGATTGACGCCAATTATGAAAAACTCTCTTCCATTTGCATCTATAAGAATCTTGCCCTTTGTTCTGACAAATCCTTCATAGGAAGCTAGAAAAGAAAAGGATAATAAAAAAATCATTAGATACTTTAACAAATTTGCCACCTTTAAAAATCTGTCTTTTTCTTCTTTACAAACTTCTTTACACAATGTCTTAAGTGGATCTGTCTTGAAATATAAAGAAGTTTTTCTTCCGGGGTCATATCTTTAAGACTCTTCTCAAGATGCCCATCAAAAAGCGAATCCGCCTTTTTCTTCATATATAAGCCTCTTCAACTCTTTTATATCTAAAATGTCCTTTTCTATCAAAGGAGAGATTTGTTCTTTTGCCCTTATAAGATCTTCTTTACTTGAAACTCTTATTTCAACATCTTCTATATTTAAAGATATCTGCGTTATCTTTCAATGTCTTAAAATCTAAAGGATATTGCAGAAATATATTCACCTGAAACATTCCATCTTTTGTCACCAGGGTATATAAAAAGGCATTCTTTTTTTTAATCCAGTTATCTCCGGCGTTTTCATCCATTAATTTTTCAATGGGTTCTGGAATACGGGGAACAAAATCTGGATTTTCCTTAAAAAACTTCACAATCTTTCTAAGATTTTCAACCTCGAAAGATACAGCAATATCAAGATCAAAAGTTGTCCTTTCACAGCCCTGAAGCACCCAAGCTATACCACCACAAACTACAAAGTCAATATTGCTTAAGGTTAAATCTTTCAAAAGACTTAAAATAAAATTTTCAGACATAATGATTTATTTTAGAAAAGAAATCATAAAAAATCAAGAATAGAAATCTACTTCTCAACTCTCTTTAAGCCTTCCGAAGCAGATTGATTTAAGGGATTGAATTTTAAAGACATCTTGTAATACTTCTTCGCATTCTCAATGTCATTCATACTTTCATAAGCGAGTGCAAGATTACCATAATAAACAGACCTGGTGTAGGCATTTTCACCCTCACCAAAAAAGATTGCTGCCTTAAATGCAGCCTCTGCCTGATTAAAATTTTCCAGCTTAAGATGAACAAGACCAAGCCTGTTGTAAACAGCATGGTTTACTGGATTAAGCCTTAGAGCATATTGATATGAAATTAAAGCCTTGGAAAAGTCCCCGTTTAATCGGTTCTCATCACCAATTATCTGGTACATATATGCACTTCCGCCAATATTCTGGATATATTTTATAGCTATTCTCAATCTTTCCTTTCTCATATCCTTTGATGTGTAGTACTTAATAAGATCTATATATGGCTGGGGATTTTTAGGATTGGTCTCAATTAACTCAAGTAGCTTTTTCTCATTAAAAAATATTCCCGGTCTTGCGACCCGAGAGGAACTGCTCTCTTCAGGTACAGTCTCCTCAATCTTACGCTCTTCTGCCACCTTTTCTTTCTTCTGCTCTTCACTCTGAACTGCAGGTTTCTCTTCTTTCTTTACTTCCTCTTTCTTGGTTTCTGTGGTTTGAGGTTTCTTTTCCTCACTACTTTCTTCCTGTGCAAATAAATTTATTGACAAAAATAAAGCAGTAATTATAATGTAAGCAAAGATTTTCTTCATACTTTTCTCCCTGTTTTTATTTTAGCAAAATATACTACTTTTGTAAAATTTTAGATGAGTTTTAAATTTTTTTAGTAGTGTCACATTGTCTCCGATGACAACTCACACTACTAAAGATTTGAAGCTATAATGACGATATCCTTCAGATTAAGGGGGAAAAATGAACTTTGTGTCAAAAATAACCAAAAGGGTCATACTGGCAACATTTGCAAGTATTTTTTTCTGCAATGTAGTATATACCTTCCTCATCCCTGTAGTAATGAACTTTTCGACTGAAGTAACATTTGAATTCTACAGAAAGATGATTATTGTTACACTTCTCATTTCTCCTTTAGCTGTTTTATGCGTATACTTTTTCTACCTTCCCATCAAAAAAGCATTGATTGAAAAGGAAAAAAATGGAGAAGTTAAAGAAAAAATATTACTAAAGGCACAAAAAGCATTCAACAACATTCCAAACTTCTTGTTTTTTGTTGGCGCAATAGCCTACGTTTTAGGACTTATTTTCAATTTTTCCCTTGACATTATCAAAGGACACCCCCTTGAAATAGATAATCTCATTTCAAGATTCTTCACTGCTATATCATGGGGAATATTAAACGGAATTGTTGCGGCAAGGGTTCTTAATCTTGTTATGATAGATGCAAAATTAAGACTAAATATAGTGGATTTCTCACAACTCAAATCTTTTCACAGGGTTAATTCCTCTTTTAGGTTCTTCACCAGTGGTCTCATCTTCTTCATATTTCTCGTATCATTTACCGGGGTTGTTTTTTACCAGCAAGTTAAGGCATTGTGCGATAAATATATATACCAAAAAGAACTGGTAAAAGAAGAAATATTGAGTAAGTTTCTAATATCTGATTTTTCAAAGGTTATAATTATTCTTTTTATCCTTTTCATTATCGTGATTATACTTTATGGTATAATAGTTTACGAAATAAGTAAGAACATAAAAAACATCTATGAACAATTAAAACTACTCACAAAGGATGAAATGGATCTCACGCAAAGAATTAAGATTGTAAGTTTTGACGACATAGGTGAGATAAGTGCAAGGTTCAACGAATTTCTAAACAAGCTTGTTTCGACAGTAAGAAATATTAAAGAGCTTTCTCAAAGAGTTTTTGAAAATTCATCGAGAACAAAGCTTTCCCTTGAAGAATGCAATCAAAAAATAGATGATCTCTCAAAAATGATGAAAGAGATTGAAAATATGGCACGTGTACAGGGAGAAATTGTTCGATCAGGAATAAATGTTGCACACAATTTCGTATCAGAGCTTGATGATTCAATAAATCTTATAAATGAACAGACAGTCTCTGTCGAAAATACTGCAAAAAGCATAAAATACATGTGGAACTCAATTGAAATGATTTCATCAAAAATATCGGAAATGAAGGGCTTTATTGACAGACTTTCAAATTTAATAAGTGAAGGCAGTCAGAATGTAGAAAAAACCTTAAAATCAAGTGTTGAAATTCAGTCCACAGGAGATAATGTAAGTGAGATAGCTAAAATGATTGAAGATATTGCAGAGCAATCTGGAATTTTAGCAATGAATGCTGCAATTGAGGCTGCCCACGCAAAAGAATTCGGTGTTGGATTTGCCGTTGTAGCACAGGAAATGAGAAAACTTGCCTTATCCACCTCAGAATCCACAAGAAATATAAAATCACTTATGGAGGAAATGAAGAAAAAGAATTCTGAAGGATTGAAGGTCTCCAATGAACTTAAAAACAACTTCCAGAATCTAATGGAAGAATTTAAAAACAATGAGATAAAATTTAATGAAATCAACCGCCTTGTTACAGAGGAAACAAATACTGCAAGAGCTGGACTTGAAGAGCTGAATACTTTATTGAACACTACATCAAAACTTGAAGAACACACAAAGATAATGAGAGAAAGCCACTCCTCACTGGAAGAACTTGTAACCAACCTGAACAAAACAGCTGAAAATCTCTCAGTAATTCAAAAGGATCTTGATAAAGGTATAAAATATATAGTAGAAGCCTTCAAAAATATTTATTATTCCTTTGAGGTTAGCTTTGAGGCAATAAATCTTCTTCAGAAGGACATTGAGAAATACAAAGTGGAGTAGTTTTAATTTTTTTTGTTTTATTCCGCCTCTGCTGGTGGCTATTTTAACAAGGCCTTAGATTTCTAGTTTTATATGCCATTATTGCCTTACTAAGGACACAGGCTATGCCCTGAGCTTGCCGAAGGGACGTGTCCGTTAAGGACCACCTGTTGTTTTGCGGCTTTATTAAAAGAATTATGAAGTTTTCGACAGAAAAAACTTTTTATTTTACAAAATAATAAGGACTAACCTATGAAAGAGGCTTCCTTCTATCAAAAACTGGACAATAAAGCTGTAAGGTGTAACCTCTGCCCTCATAACTGCCTTATCTCTGCGGGTAAAAGCGGGATATGTGGGGCAAGAAAGAATATTGATGGAATTCTGTACACCTTAAACTATGGCGTTGTAGAGGGAATGGCAATTGACCCGATTGAAAAAAAGCCTCTCTATCACTATTATCCGGGTTCAGTTATACTTTCTGTGGGGACATTAGGCTGTAACCTGAAATGTCCTTTCTGTCAGAATAGTCATCTGTCAAGATTTTTTGATGAGTTCACAGTCACTGAAATAGAACCAAATATGTCACCTGAAGACTTATTTCTTTCCCTAATGAAAAATCAAAAGCTTTACAATTACAATATTCTTCCCGGTATAGCTTACACCTACTCTGAACCCATTGTATGGTATGAGTTTGTGTTTGAAACAGCAGAAAGATTAAAGAAAAATGGCTACAAAAATGTACTTGTGACCAACGGATATATCGAAAAAGAGCCATTAAAGAAAATTCTTTCCCTGATTGACGCAGCCAATGTTGATTTAAAAGCCTTCAGTGAAGAAAACTATAGAAAGCTTACAGGCAAACTTAGTCCAGTACTTGATTTCATAAACACACTTATAGAAGCAAAAAAACATGTGGAAATAACAACTCTCATTGTGACAGAATTTAATGACAATCTTACTGAAATAGAAAATCTTGTAAAGTGGGTTTCTTCACTCGACAGAAATATTCCCTTTCACTTTTCCCGATATTATCCAGCATACAAGTACAACAGACCACCAACCGATATTGAATTTTTAAGAAAGGCTAAAGAGATTGCAAAAAATTTCCTCAATTATGTCTATCTTGGAAATGTTATGGAATCACAAAACACATACTGTCCAAAATGCAGAAATCTACTCATTCAGAGAAATGGTTATGACATAAACATTGTGGGAATTTCAGAAAAAAAATGTAATAAATGCGGAAGAAAAGCTGACTTTATCTTCGGGGATTAAGTATGGAAATAGAAAGAAAAAGCGGAATACTACTACACATAACATCTCTACCCTCCAGATATGGAATTGGAACTATAGGCAAAGAAGCTTATGAATTTGTTGACTTCCTTGTAGCAGCAAACCAAAAATTATGGCAGATTTTGCCATTGAATCCAACTGGATTTGGAGATTCACCCTATCAGTCTTTTTCTGCATTCGCCGGTAACCCTCTTTTAATCTCTCTTGAGGATTTAGTTGAAAGGGGATATCTTAAAAGAGAAGAGCTTGATATAATTGCTTCTGATAATGATAAAATCGACTATGGAAGGCTTTATGAAATTAAATTTCCCCTGCTTAGAAAGACTTATTTAGCCTTTTTAAACAATGAAAATAATGAATTTACAGACTTCTGTGATAAAAATGCCTTCTGGCTTGATGATTATTCAATCTTTATGGCACTAAAAAAACTAAATAGCAAAAGCTGGTACGAATGGGACGAAAATCTAAGACAAAGGAAGAATTTAACCCATATCCCGGCAGATCTGGAAAATGAAGCAAAGTTTCACAAGTTTCTTCAGTATATATTTTTCAGCCAGTGGAAAAAACTGAAATCCTATGCCAATAGCAAGGGGATTAAAATCATAGGCGATATACCAATCTTCGTTTCACCCGATAGTGCTGATGTCTGGGCTAATCCTGAAATATTTCAGCTTGATGAAAACCTACTTCCCATTAAGGTTGCGGGAGTCCCTCCCGACTATTTCAGTGCAACAGGCCAGCTATGGGGAAATCCTCTATACAGATGGGACAAAATCAAGCTTGATAGATACAGATGGTGGATAGACCGCTTCAGAATTTCATTTGAGCTTTTTGATTACATAAGAGTAGACCACTTCAGGGGATTTTGTGGTTACTGGGCAATCCCTTATGGAGAAAAAACTGCTATAAATGGAAAATGGGAAAATGGACCCGGAGAAGATCTGTTTAATGTATTAAAAGAAAGCCACGGCGAGCTCCCAATAATTGCAGAGGACCTTGGAATAATTACACCGGATGTTATTGAGTTAAGGGAAAAATTCAGTTTTCCTGGTATGAAGGTCTTGCAATTTGGCTTTGAGGATGGAACTAAATCAGAGCATCTTCCCCACAACTTCGTAAGCTATAACTTTGTTGCCTACACAGGGACACATGACAATGACACTTTGTTAGGCTGGTTAATGGGGCTTTCAAAAGAGAAAAAGAACTTTCTGAAGTCATATCTAAACTTATTTGAAAAAGATGACAGAGAACTAACATTACAGATTATTCGACTTTTATGGATGTCAGTTGCAAAATTTGTCATTATTCCGATTCAGGATATTTTTTTGATTGACAGCAGTGGAAGAATGAACATTCCGGGCAATCCATATGGTAACTGGCAGTGGAAAAGTAAAA
This sequence comes from Brevinematia bacterium, assembly GCA_049968515.1. Taxonomy (GTDB): domain Bacteria; phylum Spirochaetota; class Brevinematia; order Brevinematales; family JAOACQ01; genus JAOACQ01. Next base: position 25,665 of record JBMFQR010000020.1, on the reverse strand, counting down.
AAGAAATGTATGATGAAAAAGCAATAACATTTCTAAAAGAAATAACTTCTTTATATAATCGATAATTAAGAATTGTCCAAAAAAGTGTCATTCTGAATAAAATGAAGAATATCTTGATGCCATTAGATAATTGCATATTCTTCGCTTCGCTAAGAACAACAAGTTTCACCTTTTTTGAAGAACCCCTATATAAAAAAATAAACAAATTTTCTGTTGACAAAATTTTATTTTATTATAAACTAAACCTATACCTCAGGGAGGAGTTATGGAATTCAATTTTCCTTTATACGGAGATAAAAAAGAACTCAACGTTATAATCTTTACAAAAAATGAAAATGCTTTCCTTTCATCCCTGATAGAAAATATAAACTTGCCCATTCCACTTAAAATGATATATCCCAACAATGAAGAAGAGCTCATCGAAATTGCAACAAGTGAGAAGGACATCCCTCTGATAATTGTTGATGAAAATATAAATTACACAAATTTAATTGATAAAATTCAAAACATTGTAGAAGATAGCAAAATTCAATTTATTGTTATTCTAAACAATTCAACACCAGAAATAAAAGACATCTCTTTAAGAAATTTATTTTTTGTCTACAAAAAATTTTTAAACAGCGAGTTTTTCTGCTATCTTTTATTTCAGATAATAGAAATATACCTTCTAATCTCAAATAATGAGATTGCAACAAGAAAATTGAAAAGATTAAGAGGAGAAATTGCAAGGGAAAAATCTATAAAAAGCAATATTTTAAATAGTGTAAAAGAAGGAGTAATTCTTTTGGATGGGGAAGGGTGTATACTTTTTTCAAATAAGATTGCCGAATACATCCTCGAATTCGGTGATATTGAATACTTAAATACACCCATTGAGAAATATCTTAGATTTTCAGATGGAGAAGAAAAAAGCTTCGGCAGCCTTATTTCCGAATGTTATTCAAAGAAAAAAAGATTAAGAAAGAATATGTCAACCCTCATTTCTAATTCAGAAAGAACCTATATAATGAATTATGAATTTGTCCCCATAATTGACATAAATGAAAGAGTATATTGTATTGCCTTTATTTTTGAAGATGTAACTCTACAAAAAAGAATGTGGGATGAAATATCTAAAAAAAAGAATCTTGAGACACTCGGGCTGATTTCAGAGGGAATTATACATGACCTGAACAACCAGCTAACCACAATCCTTGCAAGTATAAATCTTATAAAGGGAACAAATTGTGATGAAAACCTCTACGAATATCTTGTGGATGTAGAAAATGCCTCAATCAAAGCAAAAAACATAATTGGTGATTTTGTTTCATTTTCAAAAGGTGGTATACCATTGAAGAAAAAAGGAGATATCAAAGCACTTGTTGAAGAGGTTGTTCATCTGCTTTTCAGAGGAAGTAACATTCACACATCAATCTCAGCAGAATCAAATCTCTGGAATGTCGAATTTGACCACTCCCTTATGGCTCAGGCAATAAAAAATGTACTGGTCAACTCAAGAGAGGCTATATCCCGTTCGGGTAGTATAATCGTTAATATTGGCAATCAGACAATACCCGAAAAGAACCAGTTTTCAGTAAAAGGTGGAAAATATGTTAAGATTTCCATAGAGGATGATGGAGTTGGCATTCCAAAACATTTGATTGACAGGATTTTTGACCCCAATTTCTCAACGAAAGGCAAAGACAGAGGTCTGGGACTTTCAATAGTTAATTCCATTATCAGCAATCACAATGGTTTCATAAAAGTTGACTCGAGAGAAAAGGTTGGAACAGTTTTCCAGATTTTCTTACCAGCCTCTGAGGAGAAAATACTTTTAAACAGGAAGGCTGCCGGTCAAATCAAAAAGCAATCAAATGTGCTTGTCCTTGAACATGACCCTGCAATTTTAGGTGTTCTAAAGAAGATATTTATTTATTTTGAAATGAAGGCAAATTTCCTTACGAAAAAGAGATTTACAGAGGAGGATTTTAATACCATTACAGCGGAGTTAAGTTATGATTACCTGCTCATTGATACAAGTGGTGTTGAGGACAGGGTGATAGAAAGCTTTATTTCAAAGATTAAGGCTAAAAATCCTTCTTTAAAGGTTATAATTATCACACACAAAAACAGATATGATTCAGAAGAAAAACAAAAGCATATTGGTGTAAATGCCATTCTCTATAAGCCTTTCGGGCTTGAAGAATTTGGAGAGGTATTCGGAGAGGTTCTATAAAATTAATTCTTTACAAAATTTTTTCACCTCCCTATCAACTACAAAAACATCCTCAAGGGTATAATGAGTAGGAAGTTTTTCTTTCTCTATGAACTTCTGGGTTGCACTTATTATATATTCTGGTAATTTAATAAAAGAAATTAATCCTTTCAAGAAGGATTCAACATAAAATTCATTGGCCGCATTCAAGACAGTTGGTGCGAGCCCTCCCATTTTTCCCATTTCATAGCAGAAATTAAGTAGTGGAAATTTCTTGTGATTAACCCTGTAAAACTCAAGGCTTTTCTCAAAAATATTCAGTGGTTTAAACTTCTGTTCCGGAATTTCCGGATAGAACAAAGAAAGAGCTATTGGATACCTCATATCATTCGGAGATGTCACCATAAAATAACTTCCATCTATAGTCTCAACAATCCCGTGAGTAAGAGACTGGGGATGAATAAAAACCTCAATTTTATCATAATCAAAATCAAAAAGAAAATGTGCCTCAATAACTTCAAATCCCTTGTTAATCATAGTGGCACTATTGACAGTAATATAGTTTCCCATATTCCAGGTAGGATGAGAAAGAACATCATTTATAGAGATTGAACGTGTAATTTCCTTCTTAAAAAAAGGACCACCGGAGGCAGTTAAGATAATCTTTTTAATGTACTTTCTGTCAATTCTTGAAATGAGATTAAACAATGCATTGTGTTCACTATCAACCGGCAAAATTCTTTGATTATGTTGCTTCAATAATTCCTTAATTAACTCACCCGCTGCCACAAGAGATTCTTTATTTGCGGAGATTATTGTCTTACCGCTCTGAATGGCTTTAATTGTGGGGAGAAGACCTGCTATACCTGAGATTGCTATGACAATAGTATCTATTCTTCTGTCAAATATTAACTCTTCTAGCCCATCCTCACCAGAAAAAAATCTCACATCAGGATACTTTTTTTCAAGATTAAAATCCTGCTGACTGAGTAAAACAAACTTTACTCCAAACCCATCAATTATCTCTTCGAGTTTTTTAAGGTTTTTGTGACAGCTTACACCAACAAGCTCAAAATCATCAGGATATTTTTTTATAACATCAAGAGTGGATGTACCAATAGAACCAGTCGCACCAAGCAAAAGAACTCTCTTCTTTAAAGCTTTATCTTTCAATTTTCACAAAGCTCCTTGTCACCTCGTTATAAAACAAGACCCCTTTTAGATTAAAAATAGCAGAATAAACAAAATAAAGCTTTATCATCTCTTTTTTCTCAATAACATCTGGAGCAAACAAGCCACCATAACTTTTGCCATCTTTTTTCACTAAAAAATCAAGCTTCAAAAATGAAACATCCTCCTTCCCATTAATGCAGACTTTCAACCTTCTCGTAACATTTATATCCTTTACACGAAAACCATTCTTTCTAAGCTTATACCAAAAAAACCTTCTCCCCTTTGGTAAGGAAAGAAGGTTTTTCAGTAGCCTCTTTCTTTTCATAAGATTATGATAAAACCAGAAGGAACCACCTCCTACAAAAAAAATAAGTCCTACCAGACCAGAAAAAAAACTGTACATCTACTTTCCTGATTCAAAAACCTTAATTGCATCATCAACATCATCGATTATCTCAAATAAATTATCAAGCTCGACGATCTTAAGAGTCTTAATTACATTGTTACTGAGATTTGCCAGTACCATTCTTCCTTTATTTTCTTTTAGCTGTCTTAAGGTGGCAATAAAAACTCTGATGCCACTCGAAGATAGGTAGTGCACATTCCCCAGATCAAAAACAAAAAACTTTGAACCATTCGCAATATGATTATTGATAAGATCCTCGAGTTCCAGCGCTTGATTTATCTCAAGTCTACCCGATACTTTAATAATCACAACATCTTTCTTTTTTTCAACTTCGAGCATAGATTCCTCCTTCCGAAAACAAAAAAATCTAAAAGTCTTTTACTTAAGGCTCATATCACACTTGCCTTCAAAAATCACTCCGTCCGCAATCTTAAGTTTCGCGGTTTTTATATCGCCAAAAAGCTTTGCTGTCTCAAGTAACTCAAGCCTTTTTCTTGCAGTTATATTCCCTCTAACCTCTCCACCAACTATAACCTCGTCACAAATTATATCTCCTACGATTTTTGAGTTTGGTCCAAGAACAAGAAGCCCCTGTGCTTCTATTTTCCCCTTAAACTCTCCATTGATTCTCAAAGAATTATTAAATCTCATTACTCCATCAAAAATAGTGTTTGTTGAAAGAGTTGTTTGAGTAGGATAATCTCTGTAAGGATCAACATTTTGTGGCATTTTTTATCCTCCTTAAAAATTTTTCATTTTGTTGTCATTACAAAAACACCATCCCAGTTTTCGGGGGGTGGATTTTTAATAAAATAATCACATCTCTCTATATAAATAGAAGAAGGACCATCGTCCGGGACAATAGAAAGACACTTTAAAAAATGCTCTTTAGCCTCAACAAAACGTCTATTTCTGTAAAGCTCAAGTCCTCTGTTATAATATTCAAGCATCTGAAGTTTTTCTTTACTTATCATTTTTCTTTTGCTTCTCCCCCTTCTTTGTTAACCTTTCCTTTAAGTTTTGTTTTAAGCCGGCAATCTTATCTGTTGAACTTGCAGCTGCAATATTTGCACTCTGAATCTCCTCATAGATTTCCTTTCTGAATATCTTAACATCTTTTGGCGCAATAATGCCAATTTTAACCTGCTCTTGTTTTACACCAATAATTTTTATCTCAATGTTGTCATTAATAATGATGGATTCTTCTTCTTTTCTGGATAGTACCAGCACCTACTTTTCCCCTTTGATCTGTGAAATTTCCACATTCGAAAATACCGGCACCTTTGTACCATAATCATTACTCAAAGAAATTGCCTGTATTGCAATACGTTTATTTGCATTTATTACAATGGGACCTAAGAGATTCATTGTCATTTTTGTAATGTCTTCTGGAATATTAACTATTACAAAATCAACAAGCTCATCATTATCCTCGAGCTCAAGAAGCTCAAGATCTGCGGCATCTATGTTTAAAACATAATCCGGCTTAAAGAGCCTCGGGTTTATAACTATAAATGCAAGCTCCGGTTCCTCTTTGGACTGGAGCCAGAAAAAATTAGGCAAATCTCCCATCTCAATAAGATAATAATACTTGAATCCCTCAAATCCTAATATTTCTCTCTTAAAGAATATAACCGTGTCGCTTTCTACCTGAATCTCACCATAGGCTTTTGTTTTTATAGTTTCCACCGCCTCCTCCAATTTTAAGGCATTTATAATTTAATGTCAAATCAAAAATATTTCAAAAAATTTAACACTTTTTTATCTCAAAAAATCAAGTAATGTTTTAGGTAAAATTCTTGCCCCAACATTTAAGGCAACATCATGAGAAAACTCAAGCATTTTCAGGTCAGTAATGGCCTTTGCAATATCAGTAGCTATTGTATTCTGCTTTGCTTCTTCAAGATAAACATTATCACTTGAAAGTCTATTATAAATATTTTCAAGCCTTGCATAAACACTGCCAACATGAGCCCTGTATTTTAACAAATTGCCAAGAGAATTATCAACCCCCATCACTGCAGTACCACCTATCTGGAAAACATTATCATTAAGAAGGGCTTTGCGGAAATTTATCATAACATCAAAAATACTACCGGTATAAACACGAGCAGCAGCAGAATAGTTGTTTGGCGGATACATACCATGATCAATAATCCCAAGGTCCTGTAAAACACTCCCACCATTTAAATCAAGAAGGGATATCTGATGGGGAGAGGTTGTTTCGAGTGCAAAATAGCTCTGGCCATCCTTTGTCTCAATGCTTGCTTTCACAGCAAGACCCGCCTCATTTATCTTATTGGCAATAGCCTCTATATTGTCGCCTGCATTAATACTTATTTCAACACCATCAACCAGAATTTTAGAATCTCTCTCTGCCACATAACCTGAAACATTCAGAGTGGAATAAATTTCCATATTATCAGCCCAGAATATCTGATTGCCGGGTGGTGTTACATCAACCTTTTCTCCTCTGTCAACCTCAAGAATGCCAGCCTGATTGTTACCAAAATATCTTACTCCCTCAAGAAATTCTATGCCTGTCTGCTCATCCACTTTCAAATGAACCTTAAACGGCTCTCCACCGACAGTTGTTCCACCAAAAAGTGGGGTATCCTTGTAATACATATTAGCTATCTGAACCAGTTCTCTCAAAAGCTGGTCAACTTCAACAGCCATCTTCTCCCTGTCCTCTTTTGTGTATGTACCATTTGCTCCCTGAATTGCAAGCTCTCTCAATCTCTGGAGAATATTTGTTGCACTTTCAAGAGAGGAATCTATAAGATTGAGTTTCGATTGGGCATTTTCCACAATTCTTTGGTATGTAGATATTTCTTTAAGTCTGCTTTCATAATCCATAAAAAGAATAGTCCCTACAGGATCATCGCTCGGAAGATTTATTTTATAACCACTTGCAAGCTTATTCTGCGTTTTTTGAAGCTCATTCATTCTCGATTTGAGATTTGCATTAAAATCATTCACAATAAAACTTTGCGTTACTCTCGGATTCATTTGTTACCTCCATGTTTAAAATTATGAGCCCATCCTGATTAAGGTCTCTATCATTCTGTCAATTACTGTTATAATTCTTGCAGAAGCATTATAGCCATGTTGATACATTATCATCTTTGAAAGCTCCTCATCAACATTTACACCACTAATCTGCTTTCTTAAATTTTCAAGACTATCAACTACAGCTTTATTCTTATCCATGTTAACAATTGCTGCCTCAGACCTTGTGCCAAAATCACCAATCATTGCCTTCAAAAAATCACCGGCTGTGGATCTATCCTCTATCATTATCTTTTTATGTCTTAATTCGGCAATTTTCAGTGCATTCCTGTTATCCCCGAGTCCATTAATTCTATCAATATCTCCATCACCGGTTGTGTCAATTCCTCCAGCAGCAGCAATGTTATCGGTGTTTGCTAATATCTTATCATCAAGCCCGAACCATGCTCCCGCATTCTTCTGAAAGGTTAAAGCAATATTTGTAGCTGGAACATTAAACTTGACAACATCTCCGGTCGTTCTGTAATCAAATGCTCCATTCGCACCTGAAGCAGAAAGAATTCCGGTAATTCCCACAAGCAGATTGCCACTATCCTCAATATGCCTTATTACAAAAGCAGGGAATCTTGAATCAGAAGGGGTTTTTGCCTTCAAAGAAAACTGTCCCTTATGATTAAGGTATGCAACAACTCCAGCATCTGACTGATTTATTCTCTCGATTATATCCTTGATTCTATCATTGGCATTATACTGGACAACTATATCCTCTCCACCATATCTTGCCGGACCAAAATTTAAAAAACCAGCACTCCCTATAACAGTATTTTCATCAAGGCTTTCCGTCCCACTTACCCTGAAAATTGCAACTCCATCCTCAACTCCATCATTATTAAAGTCATAGTTGCCATTGGCAAAATGAGAGAGGGGAATTTCTTTAAAAAAGTTGTTGTTGGTTGTCAAATTTAGCCCAAATCCATCTCTATGAACCTCATTCACTGAATCAGTCAGGTTCACAGCAAGGGAATTGAGGTTTTGAATTGCCTTTCTTAAATCATTGTCTCTTACATCAACAAGCCCTGCAAGCTCACCAGCTCCAAGTTTAACCTTTCTTCCATCATCCCATAAAACATCAAGTAAGCCATCATTTTCAGGATTCCCGACCCCTTTAACCTCGTGGACCTTTCCACCCTGAACAAGGTTTTCTGTGCCAATATAAACAATAAGCTCGTGCTTGTTATTTCTTTCAATTCTTATATCTATAATTTTAGAAAGCCTGTCCGTTAGTAAATCTCTTTTGTCATATAAGTCATTTGGATTGTCTCCCATCGCTTCAGACTTAACAATCTGGATGTTTAAGGTAGCTATTTCACGAGCAATGTTGTTTATTTCGTTTATCCTTTGTTCAACAAGTAGATTAACATTCTCCCTCAAGTCATAAACAGAATTGTATGTGTGATTCATTGTTTTGGCAAGAAGCTCCGACCTCTGTATCAATTCAAGCCTTGAAGCCTGTTCTGTAGGATCTGCTGCAACCTTCTGCCAGCTCTCCCAGAAATCATCCAGAACTGTCCTCAAATTTGGCTTATCCGGCTCATTAAAAATAGTCTCAAGTTGATGTAAAAATTTCTGTTTTGTTTCCCAGTAACCAAGTCCGCCCTTCTCAAAGTTTATTCTGTCATCAATGGCCTGATCCCTTACTCTCTGAATATCCTCAACCTTTACACCCGTTCCAATCTGACCTGCCATCTCTACTCTATTTGCACTCGGCTCATATAAAGGCAGGGTGGTGGCAAGATTAACCTTCTGCCTCGAATATCCCTCTGTTTCCACATTGGAAAGGTTGTGTCCTGTGGTCTGAATCCCCATATTGTTCGACATTAAACCCTTTTTACCGGTCTCAATGCCGTGAAATGTCGATAACATTTGTTCACCTCTCTTTAATTTTTTCAAGCAAGGCTATTGATAAGGTAAACTTTTGAAACCCCATCACCTCTATTTCTATGGTTATAGGTTTCATAAAGAGAATGCTTGCTTGCAAAGCTCAACGTGAGGCTAATAATCTCCATATTTGACTTTATCAGCTCTTCATTTTCTCTCACTACAGCCCTCAATCTTTCTGAAATGTGCTTTATTCTGTCTTTTAAAGTTATAATTTCAACTTTTAAATCATTATCAATCTTTTCATTAAAAATCTCTATTAAGTCATTTAAGGAAAGGTTTTTATCAAGGTTGAATTCTTTTGAAAGAGAAACTATTAATTCCTTTCTTTTCTTTTCTGTTGAACTAAGAAGCTCTAAAAGCCCTTCTTCTTGAGAATTAAGTTCCATAAGTTTTTTAACATCTACAGATTTTAAGGCATCATACTTCTCATTCTCAAGCTTCAAAACAAGCTCTATCGCATCATGCTCCTTCTGTAGAATTGTTAAAAGCCTCTTAAAATAGTTCATTAAAGCTTCTTCCATATAACCCTCCTTGGTTTATTTAAAACATCCCTGTCTTAATATCTATCGGATTAGTAACAAAAAACTATAGTTATAAAGAAGGCACCTACTAAAACTCTTTTTTTATTAATTCAAGCCACTCTTTTACGCTATCAGTTCTGCTACTTGTGGGGAAGGTATTTAAAAAGGTCACAAATGTTTCAAATGACTTTTGCCTCTGTCCAGCTGAATAATAAGAAACTCCAAGATAATACATAGACTCTTCATTTGAATTTGTAGGCTTATTTTTCAATGCCCTTTCTAAAAAAGAAATAGCATTGGTATAGTCCTTATTTTGAATTGAAATCAAACCAATCTTCAAAAGTGCCACATCAGACTCTTCTCTATCTGGAAAGGTTTTCGCCAGAAGTTCATAATAGTAAGAGGCTTCTTTATAATTTTTAGCCTCATAAGTTTTATCAGCATAGTATAAAGTTTGCTTAAGAAATGCTGCCCTCACTTTATAAAACTTTTCACTCAAAGAATCTGCCACATCAAAATACCGTATATAACTATTTATAGCATTTTTATAATCCCCTTTCTCAATATATGCTCTTGCAAGCCCAATCAAAGCCTCTTCCCCCTGAAATTTGCTAAAAATCTTTATAGCCTCATCATAGGCCCTTGCGTAGATAAGTTGGTATCCAAGCGAAACTGCTATTTCTTCGCTCCTGTATGCCCTTGCATACTTACTCAATATACCAAAAACCACTGGATCAAACCTCTCTATTTCCCTTCCGAGTTTAGAAATGAGAAGTATCCCCTCATGCTCAATATCAGAATTGCAGCTATTTTCATTTTTCAGGGACTTTTCCAGAAAAGCTATAGCCCTATCATAATCCTTTATTTCATAAAAAAGCTTACCTGCAAGAAAATATACCTTCGAGATATTTGTACTATGGGAAAAATTCTCAAAATAGGTATCTATCTTCACTTTAGCCCTATCATAATCCTTTAATTCGAGGGATAGATTAATTGAATTAATTATTTCAACTTCTTTGTCCACTTCTTTAGTAATATTTGAGTTGGTGAAAGAAATCTTATTCTTACTGATTGAGAAGCTTCTTGATAACCATTCCTTAAAGTTATTGAAATCAAAAAAGAGAAATGTTAAAAGAAAAAATAAAAAAATTGAAACACCAATAAACAATGCAAGGCTTTCTCTTCTCATTTTTTATTTCCCCTTCTTAAATTTTTCCAGAAAATCCTTTGCTTTTATTTTTCTTCTCTCTAAAATCTCTTTCTCTATTTTAATATTTGTACTCGATAAATTCATTATAGAACTAACTTCAATTGTACTTTTTTCATCTACATCCTTATTATTATTCAGCGATATAAAATAATAATAACTTTTATCATAATCAATGTTGAAATCCTCAAAATAAAAATCTTTAATGTTTGTAATGTATGGCTTTAAATTATCTACATTAGTGATTGGAAAGACATCCCTGTAAATATCAAATATTAACTCCTCTTCAGGTAAAACACCTTCCACATCCCAGATAAGAATTATGCTTTCAAAAAATCTTTTACCAAATAAGTTCTTTATTTTCTCTATTTCGATTTTTTTTATCTCCTTAAGAACAAAAGGTTTCAGATTAAAATTTATATTGGGAGCAAAATCTCCCTCTTTTAATTCCCTATCGGGAAGGATAATATAGAAAAGATTTTTACTGTATTCATTCTCCGTATCGATAAAACTATAACGATAAAAATTATCAACTTTCTCCCCTATGAATTTATTTGAAGCAATAAGTATTGAGGTTTTTATTTCTGATTTATTTTTTATAGCATTTGAATAATTTTTAAAGATAAGAAAATCAAAACTATTTGTATTAGCAAACCATTCAATTAAAATTTTTTCATTTATCTGACTTAATTTCAACCCACTTATATAAACACTCCCATAAAAAAAAGAAAGATTGAAAAGAAAAATTAGTATAAAAAATCTCTTCTTTATCTTCATATCCCATACCTTGTTAAATATATTTTCGGAATTTTCAGAAAAATGTGCATTTATTTGTGCATTTCTTTTATATAAAAAGTAAAAAATTTTTATTAAAAAACACAAAAAAATAGTGTACCCTCTTTTCAAAAGCCTTTATAATAAAATAAAATATCTAATTCAAACACGTTTCTCACAACTTTTACACTTTAAAAACTTAAACTAACTACTTAAGTTAAAATAAAATAAATCTAACATAACCAAAAAATATATTAGCTCTATTTATACTACTAAGTAGATAAGGGAAAAATTGTTGTTACAATAATGAGAGTGGAAATATAACTCAAAGTTTGAAAGTGGAAAAGTTTAAGAAAAGAAAACCTCCTTGCATGCCGAAAATATCTGGCAGAGGCAAGGAGGTTAAAATGCTTCAACGTGATATTATTATCGAACATTTCAGGCAAGTAGATGAGGGAAAAATGAAAAAACTCTTGATTTTTTCTTATTATCTGTTATAATAAAGACGAAAATGATAAGGAAGAGGCAGAAGTGCTAAAGGAAATATTTTTATTTTTCCTTCTGGCTTTTGTTGTAGCTTGCTCTGGAACCTCCAATATGAGCGGAAATCAATATGGTGATCTGAAAGGTACAAACTATGTCCAGCTTGTTAAAAGCATAGAGTTTGAGGATATAGGCAGCGGTAAGTATTATTATATAGATGGGGATATTAATGGAGCAGTTGATATAAATAGTGTGAAGCTATTCTGCAAGGAAAAGAATGGAAATCTCGTTAGTGAGCTTAATGGTACATATAATTCTGGCAGATTTAGCTTTACTTTGCCTATAACACAGGGTGAATATATTCTTACCGTAGAGCTAACGGATCTTGAGGGAAGAAAATACATCCAGAAAAACATCTCTCTTTTGGTGAGATGACCTTTCTTTAAGATAAAGATGACGTTTATAAAGTGTTTGTTGGATAAATTTCCTGCTCTTAAAAAGACATTATTTGAGGGTATAAAGTTTTCGCTTGTTGGTGTAATGAATACCCTTGTAAGCTGGATAACTTTCTTTTCGCTTTTTTATTTTTTCAAAGTAGATTTTAGAATTTCAAATGTAATCAGTTATATTTTGGGTTTAATAAATAGTTTTCTGTTCAATAAATTCTGGACATTTAAAAGTAAAAAATACAGATCCATCGAAATCTTCTTCTTTTTTCTTGTATTTATTATAAGCTTTTCAGTTCAGTACTTCTTTACTTTATTTCTTAAAGACAAATTAGGATTAACTCCAGTAATGGCATACATCTCTGGAAACATTTTATATACTCTCGTCGGATTTTTTGGAAATAAGTATCTTACCTTTCGGCACATTTAGAGAAATATCTCTTTTAAATTACAATCTTAATATTATTTCTTGAAAAATTTACTCCACATATGTTATTATATAAACTGAGGGTAGTTCTTTATACATTTTTGCAATGGTTAGGAAAAAAATTATGAGGGCTGTGATTCAAAGAGTGAAAAAAGCCAGTGTAAGTGTAGATGGTAAAAAAGTGAATGAGATTGGCAATGGGCTTCTTGTATATCTTGGGATAGGCAAAAACAGCACGGAAAAGGATTTGGATTTAATTGTAAGGAAGATTACCGAAATGAGACTCTATCCTGATGGCGAAAAAGAAGGTGTATATTCGGTAAAGGATATAGGAGGGGAGATACTTTTAATCTCCCAGTTCACACTCTATGGAGATGTAAGAAAAGGGCGAAGACCCTCTTTCTCAGAAGCTATGGTAGCAGATGAGGCAAAAAAACTTTACGAAATGGCAGTAAAAAAATTCAATGAAGCCGGCGTTAACACAAAGTCAGGTGTTTTTCAGGCAATGATGGACGTGGAATCTATAAACTGGGGACCTTACACAATTATTTTTGATACAGAAAAACAGGGTTTATGATTGTATGAACCATTTTTTGATTTTTGTAACCTTCTTCTGTTTTGGCTTTGTTATGATAGGCGCAATTCTTTCGTTTGTTGCTTTTATGAGACATAAGCAGCAAATTTATCGAGATCTTTTTCATATAATGATTATGTCAGAATTTTTTCTTTTTCTGGAGTTTGCTAACATATATGAAGAGGGGCTAAAAATCTTTTTTCCCTCTTTTCTGGTTAATATTTACAATATTCTGTGGTGTATTTTCTGGCCATATTTTTTCTATACAGTTCCTCGCTATGCCTACCACCTTGCTGGAAAGGAGCTGCCATTTTATCAGAAAATAATATTTATTATTTTCAGTCTTATGATAATCCCCTATATTTCGTCTTACTTTTTTGCCTATGGAAGTCTATGGTATAAAATTACAAAAAGTATAATGGAATTGTTACTCATTTATGCAATGGCAGTTCTATTCACAGTTTTAATTATTTACAGGAGAAGTGTAAAAAAGAAAGAGATTAAAATATATCTTAGAACCTTTTTATTTTTTTCTGTTTTTATTTCCCTGTGGCATTTTTAAATTATTTACTTAATAATCTTACAGAATTTCGTAAAATCTTTGGCTTTGGATATCCATCTACGCCGATTTTTATGCTAATATGGTTTGCAATAAATCTAAATTTTCTGATAAGAAAGCTTTATTTCGATGAATTGGTAGAAATAAAAATACCGATAAATTTACAAAAGAATTATCAACTGACTGATAGAGAAATGGAAATGTTAAGAATGCTTGTAAAACGGCAGACTAATAGAGAAATGGCCTATCAGTTTTCTCTTACCATTTCAACAATAAAATATCATCTCACAAATATCTATCAAAAATTCGATGTGAAAAACCGAAGTGAACTGATGAATTTGCTTGAGGGAAGAAGGAGAGAAGGAAAAGTAGTTTTAAATCAGGTTTAAATCAGAGAAGAAAAACACGAAATACTTCGTATATTTTATTTACAATTTTATTGTTAACTAACTTTTAATTAAAGGCGAGAATTTTCGTTTATAGCAATTTTTATCTCTTTTATTTATAATTAAATAAATTAAAGAAAACCAAAAAATCAAAAAATAACACGAAGTACTTCGTTTTATTAAAGTAAAGAATAAAAATTTTCCCTAAAATTTTATCCTCTCCAAAAAAATTTTTTTCACTTTGTACCAAAAGTATAGGATGGTTTTTAAGCCTTTTTGCTATAATTTTAAAGAAAACAGGAGGTAAAAAATTATGAAAAGGCTAATTTTAATCTTTCTGGTGCTTTTTGCCTGTGGATGTCAGTTAAATCCATCTTCTACTGGAAATTCCTCATCTGTAGGAAATTCATCATCAAGTCAGACTTCAGTTTTTTCTCCTTCAGGTATTCTTGACGATTTTTTTGGAACAGGAGGAATAGCGATAACACCTGTGGGTGACTATGATGATTATGCCTACAAGCTGGTTATCCAATCAGATGGAAAAATTGTACTGGGAGGATATGTAAACAACAGCACAAATAATGATTCCACTTCCAATGACTTTGCTTTAGTTCGCTATAATACTGACGGAAGTCTGGATTCTTCGTTTGGAACAGGTGGCAAAACTATTGTTGACATAAGGGGAGACAGGGATGAAATTCGTGGGATGGTACTCCAGAATCAAAAGATTGTTGTCGCAGGATTTGCCAGTCCCTCTTTCGATTTTGCACTAGTTCGCTTTAACACAGATGGCACTCTCGACAATACTTTTGGTGTCAATGGCAAAGTTGTATCGGATATATATGGAGGTTGCGACTGGGTGGCTGATGCGGCTATTCAGTCCGATGGAAAAATTGTAGTTGCAGGAGGATCATGGTTTAACGCTTCCTTTTATGATTTTTCTCTGGCACGTTATGACAATCAAGGAACTCTGGATACAACGTTTGGTGATAATGGCAGGAACACTATTTCTTTTGCAAATGTTAGTGATAATGCATCAGCTGTGGCAATACAGTCCGATGGAAAGATTGTCATTGCCGCTCAAATAGAGGCTGGTGGGGGCACTACACGTTGTTTCTGTCTTGCCAGGTTTAATATTGATGGAACTCTGGATAGTTCTTTTGGAACTAATGGCAAAGTGAACATTACTTTTTCCTCAGATGAAGGACCCAATGCTATTGTCATTCAATCTGGCAAAATATTAGTAGCTGGCTATTGTCGCAACAATAATAGAGATTTTGCTCTTTTATACTTTAACTCAAACGGAAGTCCGGATAGTTCTTTCGGCACAAATGGAAATGGATTGGTAACCACTTCAATAGGTCCCGGGGATGATGTTGCCAGAGGTTTAGCAATTCAACAGGACGGAAAAATTATAGTCGCTGGATACAGCTATAATGGCTCTAACAATGATATTGCGCTTGTGAGGTACAATATAAATGGCACTCTTGATACAACATTCGGAAGCAATGGAATAATTATTACACCTTTGGGACCTGGCAATGATGAGGCTTGCGATGTGGCAGATGGAAAAATTATAATTGGAGGCTTTATATATAACGGTACAAACTACGATTTTGTTGTCGTAAGGTATAAATAAAAATAACAATTGAGCAGGATGGCTTTGTTCTGCTTAATTGTTTTTATCACATAAAGCATCGGACATTTTCTTTAAAGTTTTCAACAAGTTTCTTTAATTCCGCTGGCGTCTTTAATGGATCTGGTTTTATCAGGCAGTATAGTACATTTGTCTCTTTAACAATGGCTATATGCCTTAATCTTTTAACATCGATAGAGCTTTCCACTATTTTCATTAAGTTTTTAACGTCTTCCTCTTCTTCATAGAGAGAATAGAATTTCCTCTCGTATGAATCCTTTTTTAAAGCCTTTCTTTCCTTAATGCCAGCCCCGAAAGGATAGAAAAATCTTTTTATTATGTGTACATCTCTTATCATTTTTATCTCTGGCTTTATTACGATATAAAGCCTGTCCCCTCTTCTCAAAAGAAATGAAAAGGGTAGCCAGAAAAAACTCTGTCTCGGCAATAGAGTAAGTGTAAGTTCGATTTTTCTTATAGTTTTATCCTTCATCTCATAATCTGCCTTAAAGCCAGAATAGCCCCCAATCCATGTATAGAGTTTGTCTTTAATATCAAGGCTTTTCTCAAAGCCATTTGCCAGAGACTTCATTATTGCTAAATTGATTTTTCTGCCCCTGTAGAATTGGAGCATTGCAACACCAGAAATCACTATTATTAAAAGAATTAAGTCACCCGATATGTTCATTTTTTCCCTGCCTTAAGTAATTTTCATAAAAATCCTTTAACTTTTCCATTCCTGTAAGGCTTTCCCTTATAAGTGGCAATTCTTTAATTCTTCCACTTTTATCCTTTATTGCAGAAATAACCTCCTCTTGCTCTCTTATCTTCTCTTCAAGTTCAAAGGGAATATTTTTCAGCCTTATTATCTTATTAATATAAATAGTATCGATTTTTATTTTGAGTTTTGTTAGAAGGCTAAAAATCCTTTCAGTCTCAAAAAGTGCAATCTTTTCAGGTGTTGTAACTATGTTTACAGAACAATTTTCTGAGGAAAAGAATGATTTTAATTCTTCCATTTCTCTTTTATAATTCAATAGCTCCTGCATCACCGGGTCTTCATTCTCATTAGAAAAATTAAATCCCTCTACATTTTCAATCATTTGCTTTCTCGAAATTATATTTTTTCTAAGTTCAATGAGCCTTTCTGCCCACAATATTGAGAGTTCTGGCATTCCAAAAATTCTTAATGTAATGCCAGTGGGAGGCATATCAAAGAGAATAATCTCATATTTTTTTTCTCTTATAAAATCTTTTATGATTTCAAGTATGGAGTATTCTTCCATTCCCGGAGAGATTTTAATTATATCAAAATATTTCTCAAGGTTCAAAACAGATAAATATTTAAAGAGAGTCTTCATTTTCTCTCTAAGTGAAGAAAGATATTTTTTGATGGTTTTTTCAATATTGATTTCAGTCGCAAAAAAGTTCTTTTCTACCTTTACTACTCTGTCACCGATCTTTATTTTCAGGACATCGCCAAGATTATGTGCAGGATCAAGGGAAACAAGCAATGTCTTAAAGCCTCTTCCTGAAATACCAGCACCAGTTGCAGCCGAGATGGTAGTTTTACCAGTTCCTCCCTTGCCAGTAAAAAAATATACCCTCAATTTATGCTCCTAATCAATATCAAATTTACCAATAGTTTGAGAAAAAGCATCATCGAGTGTAGCGGTCTTTTGTAGCATTACCTTTAATTCCTTCTCCATATGTGGCAGAAGTCTCAAAATCAATCCTGTTGGTGGATAGGGCAGGCCTGAAAAAACCCCCATTACAAGCATACAGAATATATTTTCATATTCTTCCAATTCACTTTTAATTAAGCTAGTTGCTCTATCCTTTAAGCCCTTTTCTATCAATTTTAAAATAGTTGAAAACTTCATAAAATTTTCCAATGATTCACAGGGGGCTGTCCGAAAGCCTAAATCTTTTCCCGGACAACCCACCTGCATTTCTACTTCTCAATCCCTACAAATGTCTTTTCTGAGTCTCGTGGAGATTTGACCTTTTTGTCTACAAGAGCATATATCCTGCTACCAGAAAACCTGTTCACACCATTATCCGGTCTGGCTTCAGGTGATGATCCTCTGATATAGGGATCAATGTATAAGGCTTTAAACTCTCCTTTGTCAGTCTTTATAGATTTATTATTTTTAGCTTTTATTTCATACTTCCAGCAAAAAGTTGGATCATAATTCATAGAGTCCCAGTCAAAGTAGAATGTTGCTCTTACCGTTAATTCCTCTTTAACACCCAATGCCTTTATTGCATAATGTTTCGCCTCTTCCGGGGAAAGAATATACACCTTGTTCGTTTCGTTATGCTCTATAAGTCCTCCAAAAGAAAATTCTCCTCTCTCAGCATTTAAAGCCTGATTTGCAACGACTGCTCCATCTGGCATTTTACCATAATAAACATAATAGTATTTATCTCGAAAGGTATTTGTGTCTCCTATATTCTCCACAAACAAAACAGGCCCCCATTCAATATCCTTCATGTATGGATGCTCTCTTAATACCATCCTATCCGGTAAGGCATATCCACTATCAATTATATCCTGTATGATTAATTCTTTCCCCTTTTCAATAGAAATTATATTCGCCGGCAGGTTTGTCTGCTCGGAGTTTAACAAAACTGGCTCATCAAAGTTGTGAGGTTTGTAGATAGAGCAGGAAGTTAAAACTAAAAGTATAATAAAATATATGTTTTTTCTATTGTCTCCTTTTATAATTCCATCTCCTTTTATAATTCCATAATAAAAACATCACAGATGGAGAAGCTTTTACTTCTCCATCTATTTCAATCTATTGCTGAGTCTCTAAAATTACCATATCTACTTTTAAAGTTCCACTTTTTACAGCAGCTTTAAAAGAACTTTTTCTTCTCATCATTCTTGCTATATTCTCATCAAATATATCATATTGCAACGCAGAGATAAAAGGCATTCTTGACAGCACCTCTCTTATCCCATTGTAATAATCCTGTAGCCTCTTCGCATCCTCATCAAACTTTTGAGCCTGTATCCAGAATACAGATGTCTCAATAGCTTTCCCATCCTTAGAGATGGCTTTATATCTTTTCGAAGTCTTTATGGCCCATCCCCATTCAAGCGAAAGAGGTCTCGTACCAGGTATCATCACAGCTTTTACTTCTAACTTCTCTGTAGAAGGTATATTAAGCTTATTTCTCAAAAGACTTACCGCCTCTTCTCTTGAAATATACTGACACAATACATCATTACTCTTCAAAGAATATGAAAGAACTCCAACTTTCCCTTTATCTTCTTTGTCTGCCATTGCAACAGAATATCCCTCAGCCACTATTTTTTTTTCTTTAATAACAGCTGCTACATAGTAAAAATATGGGTATTCTTCTGTTGCTGGTGAAAAGTAGTCCTCGACAAGTACAATAACTGGTTTTGCACTTTGAGCTTCTGGATGTGCTTTTACAACTTTCATAGTTGTCTCATAAGATGAACCACTTATCTCATCCAGAACACCCCTCATTGCTTCTCTCTCTGAAATAACATTTGGATATGGCCTTATATCAGAAAATTGTTCCAGAAAATCCTCACTTTCTTTTTCTACAGAATACTCTGTCTTCACTTTACCCGTCATACAGGAAAAAAGTGTTGTAATGCACACAAATAAAATAAATATTATTTTTTTCATGACTTATTCCTCCCTTGAAAGTTACTTAACATTGTTAGCTCTTTCATCGTAAATTACCAGTGTAGCTAGCCATCTGTTCATATCATCTTTTTTAAGTTCTCTATATGTTCTATAGGATCGTTAAAACCTGCGGGATCGGCAACATATACACTTATGTTTTTATCGTAGTTAAAGTTGTCACCTACCACTCTTTTAACACCATATCCATAAACAGCATGTCCTCCTCCAGTTGTTGTATTCTGCCAGTTTTCGAAACCGATAATCACTCCTATTCTGGAACTTGTAGAAATATTTAAAGATCTGGATAGTTTTTGAAATACATTATAGGAAATTGGCTGGCGATCCTCTATCATTAGAACCTTTCCTCTTCCACTATATCTACTCAAGTTACTCTTCATAAAGCTTTCACATAGATTCGTCATTTGATAAGAATATAATCCTTCTGAAGATAATTTTAAAGTTTTTGTTCCAAAGTTTACAATATCATCAAGGAATGGATAAAAAGCCCTACCAATTACTCTTATATACATCGCCGAGCTTGCGTATCCACATCTTCCTTCTAAACCCTGGTTAACAAAATACATCATGTTTCCTTCACTTGAATCATTTACAAATACCGTTTCGTATCTATCTTGCTCATTATTACTGCCACCCCCACCACATTTTGTTGTTGCAGAACTTATCACTATAAATATAGCTAACATTATAAACTTTATATGTTTTTTCATATCTCCTCCATAAAACTAATTTTTTGATAAAATCTGCTATTTCTCATCCTTGGTTTGTAATGTTACGTAAAGCCGCTAAAATAAACCTTGAGCCTTAAAACAAATTCTATCGCCAGAAATAAAAGGTTAACTTGATAATTATCTATATATATATGGTATAGTAATGAACTATGCAGCGAAAGACTTGCCTGATTATTGAAAGGTTTAAAAGAGACATTGTTTTTAAAAACATAACATCATTCCTCATTTTTTTATTATGTTAGCGAATTTAAAATAATTTGTCAAATTTATAATAATAACACAAGCTTATTAGAAAATAGCATATTCTTTTCTTTGCTTAGCTCAGAATGAAAAGTTTAGACTTTCCGAGCAACTGTCCGTATATTATTTAATCAGGAAATCTCTTCCTTATATTCCTTATTAAGGGAAATAAAAAAGTTAACAACAAGAAGAATATCAAGAATAAGCATAACAACTATAAATCCAGCTAAAATTCCCCTTATTGCCACATCAGAAGCAGGTATAATCTTAATGAGATACCATATAAGCCCAGCAAAAACTGTAATCCAGAGGAATAGCGCCGGTATAAGCACAGCAGCAAAAATACCACCACTTACCTTCTGAACCCTCTTAACCCAGTTTGCCGCTGTTAGCATTGCAATGGAAGCCAGAAGCTGATTTGCACCTGCAAATCCAGCCCAGAGAGCCGTATATGCATTACCACCCTTCATTATTAAGAAAAGTCCAAGTGAAGCAGAGATTATGGATGCAACCCATCTGTTTGTAAGAATTTTGTAAACTATCCCGGAGACCTTTTTAAGAGGCTCAAATATTTCCTGCCACGCATATCTTGCAATTCTGTTTGTAGTGTCGAGTGTGGTAAGTACAAAACACGAAGCCCAGAGACCACCAAATATTACTCCCATCTTTACAGGAATACCAATTTTACCAAGCATCTGTCCGAAGGATTTCGTAAATAGCCCTAAAGCTCCACCTATACCGATATCTTTATGATTTATGATGGCAGCTCCAAATTGGCCAAAAGCAAAGGCATCTGACTTGATCTTTTCAAGATCAAAACCTGCCATCGAGATTTTATCTGCCAGATTTTCAAATATCCCGATTCCGAATGCTGCAATTGAAGCAATGACAACTGTCGCAAGCATTCCTTCCATAAACATTGAGCCATATCCTACAAACATACCACTCATTTCATTATCAAGCTGCTTTGAAGATGTGCCGGATGCCACAATCGAATGAAATCCAGAGAGTGCTCCACATGCGATAACAAGCGGTACTGTAGGCCAGAATGGTGAAGGCTGACCTGCAATAACTTTTGCTGAAAAGCTTGTAAAGACCGGCCAGCTAAAACCCTTAAAAGAAACAATAGCAGCTATTGAGCCAAGAATTACTCCACCCCAGAGAATATATGAATTTAGATAATCTCTCGGCTGGAGCAAAATCCATACCGGTAATGCTGCAGCTATAATTATATATACAAATTGTAACCAGTAGAGCGTCTTTATATCAGGGATTTTAATGAAAGGCCAGTAAAAACCAACTAAAATTGTGCCAATAGTAAGTAAAACCCCTATTGTGGAAGATAACCAGAATGGAAGTTTTGTCTTATAAAGTAGTAAGCCTTCTATTAAAGCAACAATGATGAAAAGAGCAGAGACAGTAAGAATTTCAGGACTCTTTGAAGCAAGAGCACCAAAAACGCCCATAAATGCAGCAATAATGAGAACCATTGCAAAATAAACATAAAGTTCAAAGATATACTTTGTCTGTTTGCCCATTAGCTGTCCGGCTGTCCACTGGACAGATTTACCATCATACCTTACTGATGCCATAAGTGAAAGGTAGTCGTGAACACTTCCAATAAACAGGTTGCCTATCCATATCCATAAAAGTGCTGGCAACCATCCCCACACAATAGCAATAGCCGGTCCCAGTATAGGGCCTGCTCCTGCAATTGAGGCAAAGTGATGTCCAAAAAGCACCAGCTTATTTGCAGGCACATAATCACAGTTATCACATAGCTTTACTGCCGGGGTAGGTCTTTTTGCATCTGGTTTGACCACTTTTTTTTCAAGCATTTTACCATAGGTAAAATATGCAACAATATAAAATATAGCTCCAATCAAAATAATTAATGCTGTCATTTTTTATTTCCTCCTCCATCAAAATTTTTAAAGTATACAAATCAGAATCAAGTGATAGCAATTAGATTATAAAATAAACTTTTAAATTGTCAATCTCTAACTTGTTTTGGAGAGAGAAAGATAGGACGAATTAGAGATAAAAAAGTTTACAGATTAAAAACCCTCACGAAGTTTTCTTTAATCTTTTCCTCAAGTAAATTTGCTTCAATTTTACAAAAATCTGCCACAAATCTATATGTATCTTTAATATAGAAAGGCGTGTTCTTTTTACCACGATGAGGCAGGGGAGAAAGATATGGAGCATCGGTTTCAAGTAAAATTCTATCGAGAGGGACAATTTTAAGAGCGCTTCTTAGATTTTCTGCTCCGGGATAAGTAATATTTCCAGCAAATGAAAATAGGCAATTCAAACTCAAAAACTTCTCCGCCTCTTTTTCACCATATCCAAAGCAGTGCAATATAAAAGGCTTCTTGAAATCATAGCTTTTCAGAATACGGAATGTATCCTCAAAGGCTTCCCTTGAATGGATTATAAGTGGAAGATTTCTTTCGATGGAAAACTCTATCTGGAATCTGAAAAGTCTTTCCTGTGTTCTAACATCCCCATAATTCCAGTGAAGATCTATTCCAACCTCCCCAACTGCAACTGGCTTAATCTCCTCAAAAAGTTTAAGAAATTCAAGCTTCATTTTATCATCAAAAAACCTTGCTTTTTCTGGATAAATACCCCCTGCATTCAAAATGACTTTTGAGTTCATTCTGAAGGTTTTAACCTTTTCCATTTCTTCAGTATTTATAGAAATATTAATAAGATAGGCAAATTGGTTTTCAAGCCTTCCTACCAATTCGCTGTCTATTTTCTCATAGCAGTGGAATAAATGGCAGTGTGAATCAATCAGCATAAGCACTCTCTTTCTTTTTTACAGGGAAGATAAGTAAAGTAAGCAAAAAAACTATGGCAACAGTTATAACCGGAAATAACCACAACAATCTGTAATTTACAACCCCGTTATGAGAACTGAAATCTATAATTCTTCCCGCAAAGATATTTCCGAAAAAGCCGCCAACACCAAAGACAAGCATTGAGAAAAGCTGATGGAGTGCAGTTCTTGTTTTTATGGTTGAATTTTCATCGAGAAATATGGACACAGTCACATAAATAAAGGCATAGGTAAAGCCATGAATTGCCACCCCAAAAATTGGTATAATATTTGGATTGCCTATCAGGTAGCTGCTAAATCTCATCAATTCTGCTATCACGCCAAATGTAAATAATTTTTTATACCCTATTTTTGGAAGTAAAATTCCGACAAGAAACATTGCAAACAACTCCGAAAATTGCCCGAGACTCATAATGGGCATTATGAACTTTTCTGCAATTCCAATTGACGAGAGAAATGGAGCAGTGGAAAGAAAATAAAATCTATCTGCCATGAAAATCACATACTGCAAAAGCACAACTATTAAAACTTCTTTGCTAAAAAGTATCTTTAAGGCATCGAAAGGAAAGAAATCCTGTAAAGTTGCTGGTTTTTTCATCCTGTAATCTGGTAGTGTCAACACAAAGAATGATAAAAGAATGGCACACAAACCCGCAAGAATAAAGGAATCTCCAATCTTGCCTCCATTTCCGGGGAGATTTAAGTATACAAAGCTGAAAAATGCACCTACAAACATATATCCTGCTGTTCCCCAAACCCTGATATTTCCAAATTTTTCTCTTTCATCGGAAAGAGTATGAAAAGATATCGCATTAACAAGCCCAATAACAGGACCTGAAAGTATTGAATAAACTAAAAAAGAGAAAAATATTCCATAGAAATTTGTTTGAAACCTTAAGACTAAAAGCATAATACCCATAAAAAAATTACAGAACGAGAGTATATATTTTGCCCTGATATACTTATCAGCTATAAAGCTTGAAATCATTGGAGAAATCAAGGAAGATATTGATGAAAGGGAAAATATTATCCCTATCTCGCTCCCGGAAAGATGGATGTGATCCTTCCAAAAAAGTGAGAAAATTGGCAGAGTAGAACCAAACACGCAAAACTGTAAAAACATCATTAAAGATAATCTTAAAACCATAGCTTCTCCTTCTTAAATTGAAAAACGACCTCTAAACGAAAAATCTTTCATTTTTATACTTTAGACTTTTAACTGTTATACTTAGATTATTCTACCTTTATCAATTCATAATCCTGTGTGCCAAGACCTATTTTTTCTGCATAATCAAGTCCTAATCTCCAATCAGTATGTGGCTGGGCAAGAGTAAATTTGTCCTTATTTTCAGCAAGATTGTATTTTTCCCCAATACAGCTTGTAATTATTGGTGGTGCTGAGTTAACAAGATCAACAGATGCCCTATCAACAGCCACCGGATCAAATGAAGCAAGAATTCCAATATCTGGTACAATGGCTATATCATTATGAGACCAGCAGTCACAGTTGGAAGAAACATTCATCACAAAATTAATGTGGAAGCCAACCTTATTCTTTAAAGCGGCGAGTGCATATTCAGCTATCTTCTCCTGTGCCCCCCTTGAATCCCATCTTGGCTGGGCAGCATCATACATACATACTGCAACACACTGACCGCAACCAACACATAATGCGTAGTCTATGACTGCCTTCTTATTATTCACCTTTATTGCATTATGTGCACAGTTCAATTCACACATTTTGCAACCAACGCATTTTTCTAAAACAATCTTAGGCTGACCATTTGAATGCATTTCAAGCTTTCCCCCTATAGAGCCAGAACCCATTCCTAAATTCTTGATAGCCCCACCAAAACCAGTCAACTCATGTCCCTTAAAGTGATTCATAGATATGATAATATCGGCATTGGCTATTGCTGAACCTATCTTTGCTGTTTTGCAATGTTTCTGGTTTATCTCAATTTCCTGATATTCTGTGCCCTTTAAGCCATCTGCAATAATGACAGGACAGCCCACACTCAGAGGATTAAACCCATTTTCAAATGCACTTTCAATATGATCGACAGCATTGGATCTCCTACCTTTGTAGAGTGTATTTGAATCCGTAAGAAATACATAAGCCTTTCTGGACTTAAGAAGTTTCACAAGCCTTCCAGCATAGTTTGGCCTTATATAGGCAAGATTACCCGGTTCACCAAAATGTATCTTTATAGCAGTAAACTTTTTTTCAAAATCTACATTCAATAGACCTGCTTTCTTTACAAGGTTTTCGAGTTTATCAAGTAGATTTTTACCCGGTCTTGTCGAAAGATCTGTAAAAAAGACCTTTGCTTTTGCCATAACCCCTCCTATCTTATTATATTTGTCAAGTTTTTTTTCAATATTTTTTTAAAAAATTTTTTAACCTTCCGTTTTTCCCTA